>DAIUFT010000019.1:0-45409 GCA_036844425.1 Prevotella sp.
CGAACCCCTCAGAAGTCGAAAGATTTCTGAGGGGTTTTTCGTTAATGCATAATTCATAATGCACAATTCACAATTCATAATTCATAATGCATAAGTAACTATTCAGCGATGATTATGTAAACAAAAGCCTTCACTTACATGCACGCTTTCTCTCCATGACGATGTTTGACATTCTTTGACTGCGTTTGTTTCACCGCATGCATTGGCTGGAAGCCAATACTTTGAGTAACCGGGGACGTAGTCTCCGGATTTGATAGGTCGGTAGACATCAGCCTGGAGGGCTGTACACCGCCTAACACTGTACTGCCTTCCAGGCTAATCCCCAATCTATACTTTGTACGTAATCTCCCTTAAATTACAGCTGAATAGTTACATTCATAATTCATAATTCACAATGCATAATTAATTTATCTCATTTCGGATATTCATTTTGTATTTATACCGCTTGAGTTTAAAGTCTAAATCATAAAATCTGTTCCATGAATATCAATAGAGAGCATCTTCTTGCGTAAAGATTATGGCAACCATCTTTACTAATATAGAGGGACATGTGAGCCAAAGTAAGAAACAATTTTTCATAAATAGATGGAAAAGATAGAAGTTTTTTGTTTAACATACTCGTAATTCGGAAAAAAATGCCTAAATTTGCATAATAATTAAGTCATTATAATATTATATGAACAAGTATTACGCAATAACTTATAAGTTGTACACTATAGAAGACGGTGTACGTGATTTAACAGAAGAGGCACCAGCCTCAGAGCCTTTCGTCTTTATCTCGGGTTTCGGAACTACCATTCCTGGGTTTGAAAAGAATATAGAAAACCTTGAGAAAGGTCAGGAGTTCGATTTCGTTATAGAGAAAGGTGACGCATACGGTGAGTATGTTGACGAGCGAGTAATAGAATTAGACAAACACATCTTCGAGATAAACGGTAAGTTCGACTCTAACAGTGTTCATAAAGACGCTATCATTCCGCTTCAGAACGAGGATGGCGTTCGCTTCATGGGTCAGGTGCTTGACGTAACCGACACTAAGGTAAAGGTAGATCTTAACCATCCATTGGCTGGATGCGACCTGAACTTCGTCGGTAAGGTACTGGAGTGTCGTGAGGCAACGATGGACGAGATACAGAAGTTGATCAATAGCCTCTCAGGAGGTTGTGGTGGTGGCTGTGGCAGTTGCCACGGTGGCTGTCATAGTGGTGGCGACGAAGGTGGCTGCTGCGGTGGAGACTGTGGTGAGCAATGCTCGGGCGGCTGCAATAACTAAGAAAACATAAAAAGCGGATACATGAATACTTTTGGAAAAATTTATACGGTAACGACGTTTGGCGAAAGTCATGGAGCGGCAGTAGGAGGCGTCATTGATGGTGTGCCAGCTGGCATACTCGTTGATGAAGACTTTATACAGTCGGAGATGAACCGCAGAAGACCGGGGCAAAGCAAAATAACGACTAGTCGCAATGAGGCAGACAAGGTAGAGTTCCTGTCGGGTGTTTTCGAGGGATATACTACTGGATGCCCAATAGGATTTCTTGTACATAACACCAACCAGCACTCTTCTGACTATGAGAATATGCGCAATGTCTTCCGCCCTTCGCATGCGGACTTTACGTATTATCAGAAGTATTCCATAAGAGACCATCGTGGAGGCGGTCGTTCCTCAGCGCGTATCACGATAGGCAGATGTGTGGCAGGTGCCTTGGCAAAGTTAGCGTTACGCCAACTTGGTATCTCCGTGCAGGCTTATACGTCGCAGGTAGGCAACATCGCTCTGTCGTCAGACTATAAGCAGTATGACCTGTCGAAGGTAGAGGATAATGCTGTTCGTTGTCCTGACGAAGAGAAAGCCCGCGAGATGCAGACCCTAATAGAAGAGGTAAAGGCGGATGGCGATACCATAGGTGGCACAATAACCTGCGTCGTTAAAGGCTGTCCAACAGGACTTGGCGAACCAGAGTTCGGTAAGTTACATCAGGATTTAGGTGCCGCCATGCTTTCTATCAATGCTGTGAAAGGTTTTGAATACGGTCTTGGCTTCTCTGGTTTAGGCATGAGAGGTTCGGAACAGAACGATCAGTTTGACCTAACAGCGGAGAGAGACGATACGGGTGCGGTAGTGACAGAAGACGGAAAGAAACGTGCTGGCGTTACGACAAACAATAGCGGTGGCATACAGGGCGGCATATCAAATGGCGAAGACATCTATTTCCGTGTAGCCTTTAAGCCGGTAGCAACTCAGTTAAAGGAACAAACTACCATAGACTGTCATGGAAACACCGTAACGTTGAAGGCGCGTGGCAGGCATGACCCATGTGTATTGCCAAGAGCGGTGCCCATAGTGGAGGCTATGGCAGCAATGACAATACTTGACCATTACTTGTTGATGAAAACGAACAAACTGTAGTGAGCAGGTTGTAACATAAAAATCGCTGTATAGATTATTTGTTTCTATACAGCGATTTTTTTTTGTAAGTGGCCAGGCGTACTCTTTATAGAACCATCCTTATAAAAAATGTAGAACAATACTATAGATAGAAATCCTTGCAAACGTCCACGTACCATGCGCTACGTTCGCCATGTTCCATAAGGCATTGCGTACAGACTTCAGTTTCGGAGCTATGCTTGCCGAAAGATATCAGTACCCTTTTAGGCATTTTTCTCTCCACGGTACGAATAAACATCTTACGTTTTATAAAAAGATTAGCATAGGCACATTCACTCTCTATCCGCGTCATGCTATCTGTCGGGATGATGATAGTTGCGACACCATCCTCGGAGAGCAGATTGGCAATGCTGTCAATCAGTACATGGAAGGGCAGCGTTTCGGTGTGTCGAGCCGTAGCGCGCCCAGCGTCAGGGCAACGAAGTGAATCTTCAAAGAAAGGAGGGTTGCAAACGATGCAGTCAAATTCACATTCTTTCTTATAATCAGAAATATCACCATTGATAATGTCTATCCTGTCGTGGAAAGGAGATGCTGCGATGTTCTCTCTTGCTTGCTCAACAGCCATATTGTCAATATCGATAGCCGTGACCCTTGCCAGTGGGAAGCGTTGCGCCATCATCAGAGCCACAAGTCCTGTGCCAGTACCAATATCAAGGATGCACTTGCCACCATAAGCCGTGGCACCGAGCAACACACCATCCGTGCCCACCTTCATGGCACACCTGTCGTGATGAACAGTAAATTGCTTGAACTTAAAGTAGGTATTTGACATGAAAATGAGGAAGTTATTTGTTTTCTAATCTCTTCTGTAGGTCAACAATCTCGTCACGATATTTAGCCGCCTGCATGAAGTCCAGTGCCTTTGCCGCCTCTTTCATTCTTTCCGTTGCAGTGGCAATGGCCTTCTCCAGTTGCTCCTTGCTCATGTGTTCAATAATAGGTTCAGCAGCCATCATAGTGCCAAAGTCAGGTTCTATATAAGCAGTAGGCTTAGTTGCTGAGCCTGTAGCTCGGTTGCTACCAGCAGGCGAAGCCGTGCCAAGTACGCCAACAGGACGTCCGTCCATTTTGAGTTTGTCGAGTGTTTCCTCTGACTTAATAACCTTTGCTATCGTTTCACGTTTAATGTCCTTCTTAATCTGTTGAGGTACAATGCCGTGTTCTTCGTTATACGCCATCTGCTTAGCCCTTCTTCGCTCCGTCTCGTCGATGGTCATCTGCATGCTCTCGGTAATTGTGTCAGCATACATAATGACCTTGCCGTCAACGTTACGCGCCGCTCTGCCCGCAGTCTGGGTCAAACTCCTGTGTGAACGCAGGAAGCCCTCCTTGTCAGCATCGAGAATAGCCACCAGAGAAACCTCGGGCAAATCAAGACCTTCGCGAAGCAGATTGATACCTACAAGAACGTCATAGTTTCCAGCGCGGAGGTCGTTAAGAATCTGAACCCTGTCAAGAGTGCTGACGTCAGAGTGTATGTAACTGGTTTTTACCCCATTATTAAGAAGATATTCCGTTAGTTCTTCAGCCATTCTTTTCGTTAACGTGGTAACGAGCACCCTTTCGTGTTTTTCCTCTCGCTTGTGTATTTCTTCCAGAAGGTCGTCAATTTGGTTAGCCGTTGGCCGCACCTCTATAGGAGGATCGAGCAGTCCCGTAGGTCTAATAACCTGTTCAACGACAACACCCTCCGCAGCCTGCAGTTCATACTCAGCCGGTGTGGCAGAAACATATATCGTTTGGTTCAGCATTTGTTCAAACTCCTCAAAGCGTAGCGGTCTGTTGTCAAAAGCTGCAGGAAGGCGGAAACCATATTCAACAAGATTCTGTTTTCGGGAACGGTCACCGCCATACATAGCCCTGATTTGTGGGATGCTGACATGACTCTCGTCTATAAGCATAAGGAAATCTTTAGGAAAGAAATCGAACAAACAGTAAGGTCTTTCGCCTGGTTGGCGACCATCAAAATAGCGTGAGTAATTTTCTATGCCAGAGCAATGCCCGAGTTCCTTAATCATTTCAAGGTCGTATTCAACACGCTCCTTAATGCGTTGAGCCTTAATGGTATCGCCTATAGAATTAAAGTATTCTATTTGGGCTGTTAGGTCGTCTTGAATCATGCGCACCGCTCTTTCCTGTTGGTCTTTGGTAGTGACAAAAAGGGTAGCAGGGAAAATCTGATATTCATCGAAACTCTCCTTTCTGCGCATAGTAATGCTATCAACTTCATCAATGGAATCAATTTCATCGTCCCAGAAGTTGACGCGCAGAATATTCTCGCTATACGCCATAGCGATGTCGATAGTGTCTCCCTTCACACGAAATTCTCCACGGTTTAGTTCGATGTCGTTCCTGACGTATAAGGCGTCAACCAACTTACGCAGAAAGTCATTACGTTCAATCTTTTGTCCGCAATGAATGCTAATGATGCTTCCCTGCATAGCTGTAGGACCTCCCATACCGTATATGCACGAAACGGAAGAAACGACCACAACATCCTGCCTGCCAGAGAGTAGGGCAGAGACAGCAGAGAGACGCAGTCGGTCGATGTCTTCGTTGATGGCGAGGTCTTTCTCTATGTAAGTGTCAGTAGTAGGCAGGTATGACTCAGGTTGGTAATAGTCATAATATGAGACGTAATATTCCACGGCATTGTTAGGAAAGAACGCCTTCATTTCCTCGTACAACTGAGCAGCAAGAGTTTTGTTATGGCTGAGGATAAGAGTAGGGCGGTTAATCTGCTGAATGACGTTGGCCATGGTGAATGTTTTTCCAGAGCCCGTAACACCCAGCAGAACCTGTGCCTTCTCCCCACGGCGAATGCCATCGACGAGCTGCTTGATAGCCTCAGGTTGGTCACCTGTTGGTTTGTATTTAGAAGTCAGTTGGAATGATTGCATGATGTTATATTACAGTTTTGGGTGCAAAATTAAATAATTTCGATGTAATAAATGTTATAAAACCATCTTTTTTTACGAAAAAAACGCAAAACGACTTTGCTATTAGAATAATAATGAGTAACTTTGCACTCTGTATATGACTATAATACTACACCATAAGAAAATGATGAGTAGAAATAACCCGCTTTTACTGTTGTTCCTTGCGTTGCTTTTGTTGAGCAGTTGTGCAAAGGAATTTAACGCTGTATATAAATCTACGGACTATTTATACCGTTATGAATATGCCAAAGAACAATATGCTCTTGGTAATTATTCGCGTGCTTCATTGTTGTTAGGCGATATGATAACAGTACTGAAGGGTACGGAGATAGGCGAGGAGAGTTTGTACCTCTATGGTGTCGCTACATACAAGAACAAGGATTATGAGTCAGCGGCAGATATTTTCAAAAAGTATTATTCCTCATACCCCAAGGGAACATATGCCGAACTATCGTCGTTTAACGTGGGAGAATGTCTTTATGCCACTGTCCCTGAAGCCCGATTAGATCAGGCTCCTACATATCAGGCAATAAAGGCATATCAGGATTTTATGGACGTATTCCCGACAAGCAGCCACAAAGACGAGGCGGAGCGCAAACTCTATGAGTTGCAGGATAAACTGGTCTATAAGGAACTGATAAACGCAAGACTCTATTATAACCTCGGAACATATTTCGGAAATTGTACAGGCTCAGAAGGAGGTGGCAATAATTATGAGGCTTGTATCGTGACGGCCGAGAATGCCTTGAAGGATTATCCTTTCACGGCTCTGCGTGAGGATTTCGCTGCGCTGATAATGAAAAGCAAGTACGAGTTGGCGGTTCATAGCGTAAAGGAAAAACAAGTAGAACGTTTTCAGGACGCAGAAGACGAATGCTACGGTTTTATCAACGAATATCCAGAGTCTAAGGAGAAAGAAACCGCAGAGAAATATATAGAGCGTTGCAAGCGATATACTTCAGGACAGAAAGTAGAAGAGTAGTACAGAAATAAACAAATTAGTCAATATAAATAAATACAATGGATTACAAGAAATCAAAAGCTCCAACAAACACTGTTACCCGCAACATCATGGAACTGTGTGAAAGCACAGGCAATATCTATGAGTCTGTAGCCATTATCGGTAAGCGTAGCAACCAGATAGCAGCGGACATTAAGCAGGAGTTGAGCAAAAAGTTGGCGGAATTCGCTAACTACAACGACAGCCTCGAGGAGGTTTTTGAGAATCGTGAGCAGATAGAGATAAGCCGTTTCTATGAGAAACTACCAAAGCCTACTCTTATCGCTACCGAGGAATTCCTTGACGGAGAGATATACTGGCATGATCCTGCAAAGGATGTACGCCATGACGAGGAAGACGACTTTTAAGCAGACTGACGAATATGTGGCAGCGTAAACAAACCATATATCTTGTGCTTGCAGTGTTCCTTATGGTCATTGCAGCATTCATGGCAAAGGAGGTAGTATTACAAATAGCAAGTGGAGTAATTGCGCTCTTTTCCGCTGTAACAATCTTCCTGTATGGTAACAGACCTCTTCAAAGCAAAATGTGCATGGGCGGACAGTTGCTGGCATTGGCGTGGGTTGTGTATTATGGTATAGTACACTGCGTGATGAAAAGTGCAACAAGTCCGATGCAGTTTGAGTTATGTTTACCAGTCGTGACGTACGTAATGTTCAGAATGGCGAGAATGGGCATCAAACATGATGAGGAACTCATACGTTCTGCGGATAGAATAAGGTAAGCGTGAGAGTACGCTTGTAGTAAAGGATATATTTAAATAAAAGGTGCAAATACTGTATGAAACAAGCAGTATCTGCACCTTTTTGCTTCTTAGGGTAATGCAGATAATACCCTTACGTAATGTTGAAAAATGGAATAAGACATCATTACTAAAATAGAAATCTAACTTAAACATTTTGGACAATGAAATTGAGAAAATTCACCGTATTATCTTTGGTGGCATGTTCCGCCATAATGTTTAACTCATGTGGCAACAGCATTCCTTCTAATCCTAAGGAAGGAGAAGAAGTCAGTGTGGAAGTGGGGAATGCTACTTTCCAAATGGTATATGTTGCTCCTGGTACTTTCACAATGGGAGGTACACCAGAGCAGGAGGGTATAGATAATTTTACAGAACAGCCTGTACACAAGGTAAAACTGACCAAGGGATACTTTATTGGTGCGACAGAGGTGACACAGGCGCAGTGGGAAGCAATAATGGGTAAAAACCCGTCTGCACAAAAAGGGTATAACGGAAAGGTGGACAAACAACTGCCAGTAACGAACGTTACGTGGGTGGAAGCACAGACCTTCGTAAAGAAACTCTCGGAACAGTCAGGATATACGTTCCGTCTTCCTACAGAGGCGGAATGGGAGTATGCCGCTCGTGGTGCGTCAAAGTCATTTGGTCATCAGTATAGTGGCTCGTTGTACTTAGACCAAGTAGGATGTTTTAAGCAGACCAGTGAGGGAGTGGTGCATCCAGTAGGTCAGTTCCGCCCTAACGAAATAAAGACATACGACATGAGTGGTAATGTGGCGGAATGGGTGATGGACAATTTCGATAAGTATAAGGACAGTACTCAGGTAGATCCATGTGTCACGACATCGGACACTCTTGCCCATGTGGTGCGTGGAGGTTGCTTTGCATATAAGATGAATAAATGTCGCACGGCATCACGCGAGTCATATATGCCAAAAGAAAAATCACAGTTGGTGGGACTGCGAATAGTATTGGAACAAGAGGCTGGAAAATAGGGAAAATCTAAGAAAAATAAGTTTTGGATTTTCCTCCATAAGTTTCTTTGGCTGATAATGGACAATGCTGCATGACACAGTCCGTTTAATATACTCTACACTATAAAAGCGAATGAGGGATTAAGAATATGTGTTCTTAATCCCTCATTGTTGTAATGTGTAAGGTAATAAATTACTGCTTAGATGCCTCAAGGCTTGCCTTACGGAATTCCTTCATCATCTTCTCGATTTCGAGTGAAGACTTACGTGCTCTTGCACCTGCTGCCTTGTTACCAGACTCTGCCTGTGCATTAGCATCCTTCTGGAATGCCTCGTATGCAACTGCGATTTTTTCAATTAATTCTTTCATGTTAATGTAATAGTTTAGTTATAACTGCTGCAAAAGTAATAAAAAACGTTGGATTATGCAACGTAATACATAAAATTCTACAGTTTTCCTATTAAAAAAGTATCTTTTTCGTAACTTTTTTGTGTTTTGTGGACGTAATTAATCTCTTGTTTATGTACTTTTCCATCTATATTTGTGATATGTTTGTCCAAAAGCAAAGATATCACGTTCGTAATGAAAACCTAATGAAGAATAAAGTTTTACAGCATTAATGTTGTTTGGGTCAACAAGTAGAGTAGGAGTTAAACGGAGTTCCTTTCCTTTTATGATTGCGTGTTGCAGTAATGTCTTTCCGATGCCTTGTTTGCGATGATTGGTTGTAACGGCAAGCGAGTCAATATAGTATTCCCCCTCGCTTGCTTCGTCCTCTTGTTCCAATAGGGTAGGGTCGTTATCGGCAAAAGACTTGCCATCGTCAAAAGGCATGGTGAATGTGTGTATTCTACGTTCGTGATAGTCTTTGGCATTGTATGCAAGACATAGTCCAACGCATTCCTCATCGTCAATGGCAACAACGCATCTGTTCCAGGAATAAAGAGTGTTCTCGTCTTCAACCGCTTTGATAACGTGTTGATACATCTTCTCTTCCTTGTTAAAATCAATATGCAGTGCAGCCATAATCATTTTGGCAATGAATGGGGCATCTTCTTTCTTTCCGTCTCTAAGTGTAATCATTAGCTCTTACTGATAAAAGAAAATATCATCCGTTCCCTTACGTTTCTTTGGAGTGATGTCCTTAGCAGGATGTCCTAAGGGTATTATAACGGCAGGTTCTTCCTCTTCTGGAATATTAAATAATGTATGAAGTTTTTGTGGGTCGAAGTTACATACCCAACAAGTGCCAAGTCCTTGCTCCGTTGCGGCAAGACAGAGATGTTCCACGGCGATGGCAATGTCAATATTGCCATGAGCCTTACCATCGGCACGCACCCATTCCTCATTGTGCATAACAGATGCTATAATATACATGGGAGCGGTGTTGAACCACTCTCGGTCGTAACATTGTCTGACTTTCTCTTTGCCTTCGTTAGATGTAATAACTCTGAAGTGCCATGGCTGTTTGTTTACCGCAGATGGTGCAAGTCGCACGCACTCTGTTATGTAGTTGAGTTGTTCATTGCTAACAGGCTCTTCTGTGTAAGCACGACAACTATATCTGTTCTTAATTATGTCAAGTAACATGGTTGGTAACCCCACCCCTTAATCCCCTCCCCAGGGAGGAAATACTATAAAGGAGTTGATGGGAATTTTTATGAAAGTGATAGAATAGGGGGTATAAGGATATTGTAGTGTAACTATTAGGATTATATACTATTAAGTTCTCCTGTGGTAGAGTCCATAATATAACCTTTTACTGTAATATCCTTAGGCATCAGAGGGTGGTTCTTTACCAAGTCTACCGTCTCAAGTATAGCCGCTTCGGTGTCGTCAAAGCCGTGTAGCCATGAGTCGAGGTCAATGCCACAATGCTTCATCAGCGAAATGTGTTCATCGTCAATGCCGCGTTCCCTCATCATGTGGAGCATCTCTTGACTGTCCATGCCCTGTACGCCACAGCCAGTGTGTCCTATAATCATTACTTCCTTTACGCCCAGTTCATATATAGCAACCAGTAGTGAGCGCATGGTAGAGTCGAAAGGATTAGTAATAGTAGCACCAGCATTACGTATAATCTTTACGTCACCATTCTTCAAACCAAGTGCAGCAGGTAAGAGTTTTACTAAACGAGTATCCATGCATGTAACGATAGCAATCTTCTTGTCAGGGAATTTGCTGGTAACATATTTCTCGTATGCCTTAGTAGCAACAAACTGTTTGTTGTATTCCAGCATCTCTTGCATCTCCTTACTCAAAGAACCATCGGTGGTAATGTTTTCTTCTTTCTCTATAGGTTCTATGGTCTTAATCAGTTCTCTTGCTTGTTGGTGTCCCATCTTCGCTGCTTGCGTCAGCATTTCAATAGCCTTGGCAACGTTCTTCTCAAGCCCATTGCCTGTTAAGAATCGACGTCCTACAGAGAACAGAGTCTCTGCATCGTCATCATAGTAGAATGTTGTGTTCATAGTTGTAAATAAGAACCCCGTCCCTTTTGTCCACTCCCCATGGAGGAGAGAAGATACAGGAAAAGGTTATGGAGCATTTATTTTATAGGGTTGTTAATTTCTTATGTATAATAAATACCAATGGTATATACTATATGTGGTATTCTTTCTCCTCCTTGGGGAGGGAATACAGGGGTGGGTTCGTTTACTCCGCCTCTAAAGATTTAGCCTCCTCAGGTATTTGCTTTGATGGCGTAACGCCGTATTTCAGCAGTTCCTGTAGTTGTTTAGAAAGGTTACCACGACCTTCGCGTAACTGTCCCATACCCTTGTCATAGGTGTTGCGTGCTGTGTTCAACTGATTGCCGAGTGTTACATACCCTTCTGCGAAAGTGGTATATTTCTCGTATATCTTTCCTGCTGCAAGGAGTATGTCACGGTTGTTCTTTTCCTGACGTGTATTTTGCCAAGTAAGGAACATCAGTCGCAACACCACCATGAGGTTAGTCGGGTTAATGATAAGCACACCTTTCTTGTAAGCCTTCGTGCCGAGTTGTGGGTCTTTGTTCATGGCAAGAATGTAACTACCTTCGTTTGGCACAAACATCAGCACTATAGGCATAGCCTTCTCTACATCCTTATGGTATGACATGTCAGCCAGTTCGCATACGTGTTTCCATATAGAGTCGTAGTTAGCCTTTACCGCAACATTTCTTTCCTCGTCCGTTTCAGCTCCCACGTAGTCTGTATATGCAGTCAGCGAAACCTTAGAGTCAACAATAATGCGAGAGCCGTCAGCACCATTCACAATGATGTCAGGACGTTCGTTGGCTCCATCCTGTGACTTAACGTTATACTGCTTTACATACTCTGTACCTTCGCGCAGTCCGCTGTCGCGCAGTATGTTCTCCAGAACCATTTCGCCCCAGTCGCCTTGTACTTTACCACGGTTCTTCAAAGCCTCTGCAAGGTTTTGCGTTGTTTTGTCGCGTTCCTTGTCGTGTTCAAACACCGCTTTAATGCTGGCTTCCAGCGAGGTGGTATTCTTTGTTTGCTCCTCATGGCTTTTGTCAACGAGTTGTCGCAGCAGTTCCAGTTCCTTTTTCAGTGGACCCACAATCAGTTCCATCTGTTCTGAGTTCTTCTTCGTTAGGTCGTCCATACGTTCCTTTGCCTCTTTTTTTAGAGCTTCGGTACGTTCCGCCATCTCCTTCTCAAACTGGGCACGCATTTGTTCCTTTGTCAGTTCGAGCGTTTTATTAAATGCCTCTTCGCGTTTCTGTTCGTCCTTCTGTGATTGTAGTTTTGTTTCCTCCAGCAGTTTCTGTGTAGCAGTCAGTCTTGCCACAGTGTTGGTGTGGGTAGTCTGCAGCAGTTCTTTATCAGAAACAGCGGCATCACGTTCCGTTTTTATTTCATTAACTCTCTTCTCGTAGGAGGTTTTTAATTCTGCCTCATGTTCATTCTTCATCTCAACCTCTTTAGTCAGACGTGCAATCTGCGCTTTATTGTCAGCGATTGTATTGAGGTATTGTTGACTATTGTCTTCTTTCTTATTACGCATGGCGTATAATCCGAAAGCGATAGCCATGACAGTAGCGATGAGTGATATTATAAGTTCCATGATTGTTGTTATTTAATGTTCATCCTTACCCACATCCATCGTGGAATCAATTTCCAGATGCATACCAGTAACTTGTATCGCCAGTCAATGATGCGAACACTTGCTTTGCGGTCTATTGCCTTAACGATATCTTTTGCGACAGCTGCTACAGGTAGTTTCAGTGGGTATTTACTCCCTTCAATCAGAGCCGTATCAACGAACCCTGGGCGTATGTCAGTAATGGTGATATGGAGGTTACGCAAATTCGACAGTTGTGCAAGGCATTCCAGATAGTGAGCCTGATAACGTTTCGTAGCGGAGTAGGAGGGTGCTGCCCCCAGACCTTTCGTGCCGGCAATAGATGTCACACATGTTATGTGCCCTCCCGTACCACGCTCTGCCATATAGTTGAAGACGGTCGATACCATTCTCGTAAAGCCCAAGATATTAGTGTTGGCAGTCATTAACTCCTTCTCTTGGTCAAGGTCATAGTTGTGCCATCCAATGCCCGAACTATGTACGTAGAGGTCCAGTCCGCCCATTTCGCGTATCATATCGTATAAGGTTGTCGTAGCATATTCCGAGTTGACGTCAATCGTTCGTTTTGCAATGATGTTAGTGTTACGTTGCATTACGTCAGAGAGGCGTTCAGTTCTGCGTCCTGCTATGCCTACGTGCCACCCCTTTTTCGCCAACAACAGAGCTACCTCCATACCTATACCAGAGGTTGCCCCCATTACTATGGCGTTCCTGTTAGTGTCAGTTTTTTCCTTCTTGTTCATCTGATTGCAAAGTTAAGAAAAAACTTTTAAAAATGCAAAGGGTAACTACTTATTTTGCATAACGGTGGTAATTTATAGAACCGCCCTTAAAATAAATGAATTTAAAAAGCCGACTCATTGAATGTGAGTCGGCTATCGCATATTCGTATGTTCCTATTTCAGTTTCGGTTTCAGCTCATCCGGAGAATCATTAGTAAACATGTTAACCTCACCAGCAACCTTTGTAAAGAGGTCTGTAATGCGTTCTACTGGTAGTGACCACTGTGGGTGGAACTTGTCAGAATGCATATAGTTAAGGATAGATTGTCGCATCTGATGTGCTACGTGTCGTTTGTCCAAGTCTTTCTTTAAGTCCATGGTGGTCATGACAAGACGTCCCTTGCCGATATTAGCCTCAAAGAGCATACCAATCTTTCGTGATACGAACCATGTGTCGATGCTCTGCACAAGCGGTTGAAAATCAGTAGGGAAGTCAGTGAACTGCATTACCTGTGCCTTGTTTACCAGTTCCCACCACTGAAGGTCGCTATGGTCGTCAGTAGGGAAGTCATGGAAGATAGGGTGTTCCTTCTCTACATATATACCCGTTGTGTGTGGCGGACGCATCTTAAACCAAGATGTGTTCCAGAACACAGGTGTGAAGGTTTGCTTCACCTCCTTACCGTATGTCACCTTTCCTGCTGCGAGCAACAGCACCTTACCGCCTTTGCGCAGAGTCTTCTGTGCCTGGCGGTCAAGAGTGTCCGTAACGAGAATGTCGTCAATGAACACCGCTTCCGTGCGCTTCGCCTTCTTTATCTTTGCCGTTGCAGGTTGAACGTCAGGATATACCCAGAAGTCCCAATGGTTCTTTGCATCGGTATGAGGTATGGTTACAGTCAGCGTATATTTACCAGCCTTGTCGATGTTGTTGAGCGGAACGCTGATGCTTCCTAACTCAATGTTCTGACCTATAGGCAGTGAGCGTTTCGGCAATTCACCTTGCGCATAGACCTGTGATGTAGCGGTGGCATCATCATTACGTGTGATAGTCCAGTGCGGAGCAGTAGTGTCAATGTCGCTATCAGAGAATTGTGACAACTCTATGTCAGCATTGAAATTCTCCGAAGTGGTATAAGTGAATTTCGCAATCTTTGCCAAAGGCACGATGGGGGAGCAGAATTCGCGGAACTCAGGAGCCGTGATGTAGCCCTTATCATTATAGAACACGTCAGTCACACCGACAATAGCTGAACCTTGTCCGCTGTAATCATTGATGCCAAGCAGTTGGAAGCCTGTGTAGTGCGGGGTGCGCAGATGGCGCTCTATCTCATATTTGTAGCACAGACTTTGCAGTTTTCCTGATGCCATAGTGAACTTCTCTGCTCGTCCTGCCATACCATTAGCCTTCAGCAGGGCATCGAATATCTCGAAGTTACGGGCTTTGTTGACCCCTGTGTAGCTGATAGTGTCAGAGAGTTTTGGGAATGAGCACCACTGTCCTGTCTCGTGACTGATGAACGGTTTGGTGATAGGCGTGCCAGGCATGTCCTTACCTTTATATGTAGTAATATTCTCGGTAAAGTTCACTGTGCTCTCAGGAGCCTTATTGCCCCATGACGCCAACCCTCTCGCCCCAGCTTTTACAACGGCCTCGGTCATAGGTTGCCATGCCCAACCACCACCAACAGAGAATCCGCAATAGATGTGGCGTGGGTCGTGTTGCTGCATAATGGGCATCTTGTCGTTACACCATTTCACCCAGTTGCCAGCAGGCTCGTTGCCGAAGGCGAAGAGGCAGAAAGACGGGTGGTTACCATATTCGTCAGTTATGCGAATACTCTCGTCAATTAGGTATTTGTCAATATATTCCCCTCTGCCCAGTTTCACACCGTGGTTAGGCCATGAAGGTCCTTCGGGCTGAATGTATATGCCCACAAGGTCGGCAGCGAGAAAGGCATTCTCTGGTGGGCAATAAGAGTGGAAACGCACATGGTTCAGTCCCCATTGCTTACATTTCTCGAACACCTTAAGCCATGAGACGAGGTCGGTAGGAGGGTAACCCGTGTTAGGGAAACAACAGTTTTCTACCATACCGCGCAGTTGTATCTGGCGGTTGTTGACGTATATGTCTCTGCCGCGTACCTCCACCTTGCGCATGCCGAAGTACGTTTCGTCGTGACACTCTTTGCCGTTCAGTTTTGTATCAACGTTGAGGCGATACATCTGTGGGCAAAATTCGTCCCATAGCAACATCTCATCGCCCATGTCGAGGGTTAGTTCCAGTTCCGTTGTGCCGCCCTTTACCTTTACGGGATTGTTGGCAATGATGTGGCGTTTCGCTGTGTTGAACGACTCTGCACTCAATTCTAACGTGATGGTTTGTTTTGGCGAAAAGTCGTTCATGGTCAGTTTCACAACGGCTTTTCTTTTGTCAATATCGGGAAACACCCTTATAGCCACCACGGGTGAGCATTGTTGCAACTCCATCCTGCCCACGATGCCGTTCCAGTCGCCCTGCGTCTGGTCGGTAACGGAGTGTGAGTCGTTGCCCACGTTAGCCACTTTCGGGTCATTGTCAACGCAGATGGCTATGGTATTGTCGCCAGCCTTCAGTGCATCGCCAAGATAATATATGTGAGGAATTGACAGCGAGTTACGGCTATATTCATATGCCGACACTGCCTTGTCGTCAGTTTTAATCTTCTTACCATTCACCCATACCGTTGTGGCTATGTGTGGACGCTCAAGAAACAGACGGTAAAGTATGTTGCTACCTTCAGGAATGTTCACCGTTTTTTTATACCACGCCTTGCCCACATAGTGTTTCGCTGGGGTGAGGAAGAAAGGAAGTTTCATATCTTTTCCAGGTCTTCTATATGGTGCCATGAATGGATTATGGAAATAACTTGAGTCATATAGTGCGCCAATCCATTGCGTCTTTACGCTAATGTCATCACCCTTAAGACGTTCAGGCATAGAGCCTGGTAGAAGAATAGTATCGTCAAAGCGGACTGCATCGTTATACCATCCTTCCGTTTCGCCTTTATTCTCACGGTCAATGCGGAATTGCCATGTGCCCTTAATGTCGATAACAGGTTGAGCAATAGTCGCTACAGACTGTATGAACAATAATGCTAATATATAAAAACTCTTCATTTTGTACTATTAATGTAAATTAACTTGGTGGTTGCTTAATGTATTGATTTTATCACTTTTATCGAGTTTAGTTTAAGCAGGCTATCGCCTTTCGTATTATTCAAAATCTCCTTTTGTTCCTTCTGCAGATAGATAGGTGCATCCTTACGTAGCGGCAGTATGCGGAGCGTTACTTCCTTGCCCATTAAGGCAGAGGCACGCACGAGCATAGGCTTGCCGTTCCAGAAGTTGTCTTCCACCAAAACGCCATCGGCATAGACACGGGCACAGTCACCGTAATAGTCAATCTGTATGAAGTCTTCCGCTGTGCAGTTGCTTAAAGTTATGTCATAAGACTGTGCTTTCTTAAAGTCATCGTCCGTAGGCATTGCCGCAACCTTTTGTTTGCCGAGCGTTACCTTACGTGGAGCGTCTGCCTTATGTATTATTGTAGCAGCAGATGTAATGTCAGCCGTTTCTTGCCAATATTCCTCCGTTATCTTGTCACCATCCTTGTACAGTATTCCTCCATTGTGTTTAGCATAATGCAGTGTGCCATCAATCTTGTAGGCGCGTCGTGCTGTGGTCTCGTTCATCACGCAGAAGGTTATGTCACCCTTCTTAATAGAAGTACGTTTGTCCAGCCGTGCGTTGTACCTTTTGCCATCAATGGTTACAGACGGTTTCATGTCTTTGATAGGAATAAAGAATATGGTGTCGTTCACGTAACAGAAGGGTTGTGCGTCTGCCGTGATGGTATGTCCCTTCCATGGCATGTTGATAGGTCGAACATAAGACCGACCGCCTTCGTTCAGAATTCTCACATAGTCGTTGTAGAACTCGAAACAACCACGCTTTGCATAATGTTCAGATAGAGAATCTATCCCCATCGGTACAAGTTGCTCCCCCCAGTCGGCAAGGAACTGGTGTAGAATTCTCGTCTGTTGGAAGGCGTTCTGGTTAGGCTGTCCCATCTCTCCCAGTGGACTTTGGAAGTCGTAGGAGATGAGAGGCATATCGTTGTAGTTCGTTACATCAGATGCCTGAGTCTCTCCCATGGTGTGTTCTGCGTTGTATGGGTTACTTCCTCCGTGATACATGTAGTAGCCTGGTAGGTTAGACCCAGAACCAAGTTTACAGATAGCCATTGGCATCGCTTCGTTACCGCTCATGTTTATGCGTCGGTGGTATGCAGGCATCATTCCGCCTCCAAGTTCGCATGTAAGATAAGGGTATGCTGTTGCGCCCTGTTCCATTGTAGTACTTTGGTTGTTACCCAATGCTTCCGTAGCGATAACACTGCTGAGACGAGTGCTTTTCATAATGAAAGCCTTAGGATAATCTCCTGGCATGTCAGTCAATGTGCGGTCCCAGAAGCCGTCGGCATAGTCGCCGTATAGTGGTAACAGTTTGCCGAACTCCTCTTTACCGTTAAGTTTCGGCCAGCCTGTGCGAGTGTAGAAAGGAGTGTCGAAACCGATGGAGACAGCCATGTTCTTCAGAGTCATGTAATAGTCCCATGGTCCGCGACATTCGTTTTCTATCTGTATGCCCACTATCGGTCCTCCGTGTTTCCATAACATATCGCTTGCTTGTGCGTAGATGTTGCTATAAAGACGCTGTGTGGCAGCAATGAAGCCTGGTGCTTTTGATCGTAGTTTGTAGTTCTTTGGATCTGCCTGCGCTTTCTTTACTATCCATGTAGGGAATCCTCCCTGATATACCTCACCATGACAGAAAGGTCCTATGCGCAGAACTACAGGCATATTCTCCTCCTTACAAATTTCAAGAAAGCGGTGCAGGTTGAGGTTGCCACTCCAGTTCCATTGTCCTTCGTTTGGCTCATGGTGAATCCAGAAGCAGTATGTAGAGAGGATAGTGATGCCTCCTGCTTTCATTTTGCGTATTTCCCTGCGCCAGTCCTTCTCTGGTACACGACTGTAGTGTATTTCGCCCATTACGGGGAGAACATATTTTCCATTGACAATGAAGCCTTTAGAGTCTACTGTAAAGGTTTCTCCTTTCGGATTATTCTTTGTCCCGAAAGAGAAAGTCTGTGCCGTTGCTGTATTGATAGCAATGGCAGCAAGAAAGGTAGTTAGTAAATGGTAGTTCATAATTGTATCAAGTTATATTTTGAAAGTACTTTGTTAACTACGTTTTATAAGGGCATTATCTCACTGTTATTAGGTCCTAATAAACTTGGTGCCATAAGTTTCCCAAAATTATAGTTAAGAGTCACTTTATATCTTATTATTAAAACATAGGTGTGTATTGCCCATGTTGACCCTCTGCAAAGTTAGTATTTTTTTTTGATAAATGGCGAAGAAAAAAGACAATCTTATCTTTTCTACCATAGAATTGTGGTGGAAAAGATAAGATTGTCCAAGATAATAATGTATATATAAAAGCGTGCTTGTTTAATTCCCGTTGTTTAATGTGAAGCACACAGTGTGTAAACTGAGATAATATTGCTCAATATATGTGTCAGTCAAGATTCCACATGGCATTAAGCATCTTTATTGCTGATGGTGACCGGAAGACGTTTTTGCGGAATGCGACGATACCTTCCTTTGTCACGTTATCCTCGTAGGAATTGACGAGGAAGTCAGCCTCAAGCAGTATGCGGTGGTCTAAGGTAGTAACGTTAGAGTATGTATGGTGGTGAGCGATAAGCCAACATATTCTTTCAGTCTGCACGGCGTTGAAGCCTTCAACCCTCTCCAATACCTTCCTTGCTTCATCAGGTCCTAACTCCTCTTGGTGCTTGCCGCCACTGTTACCATATTTCTTTTCTGAAGCATGTATACCAACATCGTGCAATATGGCAGCGGCTTCAAGTACGAAGAGTTGCTCTTCATCCATCTTTTCGCTGACAGCAATAATTCGCGCGAAGTTGTGAACCTTCACAAAATGCTGTATGCGTGGTACATCGCCACCGTCATATTCTATCATTGCGCTCATGAGCGAGGCAAGTGAACGTTCTTTGTCTGTTTGCATAATTCGTAAGTATAAGTGTTCTAAAGTACTCCCTTAGACATCTTTTTAATAACAGGACATAGCATGAACAGTACTACAGAGGCAATGCCTGCCATGACTGCAAAGATGATGAAGAAGTCGGATAGTGTGACAACTTCAAATATTCCGAAGAGTTTGCTCGGCTCTTTGCCCTCTATGGGGAGCAGGGTTGCCAACTGTCCAGCGAAAATGTTTGATGCGGCATTACTCATAAACCATACGCCCATAAGCAGTGATGCAAGGTGAGCAGGGGCGAGTTTGCTGACCATCGACAGTCCGATAGGAGAGAGTGACAACTCACCGAGAGTATGAATGAAGTAAAGCGACACAAGCCACCACATGGAAACCTTGGTCGTAGAGTCGACGCCGTATGTGGCGTAAGCAATGATAATATAGCCAATGGCAAGCAGCATTAGTCCGATTGCTTGCTTGGCGGGTGACGATGGTTCCTTCTTGTGCTTGTTAAGGGTCTCCCATAGTGTTGCCATGACAGGAGCGAAGACAACAACAACGATAGGGTTGATACTCTGAAACCATGTCGTTGGCATTTCCCATGAACCGATAGTGCGGTCGCATTGGTACTCAGCAAAGAGGGTGAGGGAAGAGCCTGCCTGCTCAAAGGCACTCCAGAAGAATATGACAAACACAGCGATGATGTAGATAACGCAGATGTGCAGTTTGTCGGTCTTGGTAAGGTTACGGTCGGTTATGATGAACAACGGTAACGCAATAGAGAACGCATATATTACAGCGGAAATCCAATCATTGAAGTTCTTGGCAGACATAGAGAACACGAAGAGGAGTACTGCCATGAGTGCTACGCAAGCGATGGTGCGCAGTGGCGAGTTCTTCTTGTGGGTTACATGAGTTTTCTGATGTACCAATTCGCTTTCAGAGGGCTTTATTCCTATAGATAGTCCATCTGGGGTAACGAGATCTTTGTTTTCGAAAAAAGAGAATATAGCGAGTGATATCAACATACTGCACCCAGCGGTAAAGAATCCCCACTTGAAATCATCAGGATTTTGCCAGTTGCCTGTACCGAAATAGCCACACAGGATGGGGGCTATCAATGCGCCAAGGTTAATGCCCATATAGAAGATGGTGAACGCAGAGTCCTTTCGAGAGTCTGTGGGTTCATATAAATCGCCTACCATTGTGGAAATGGTTGGTTTGAAAAAGCCATTGCCTATGATGAGGGCGGTGAGGCCTGCAAACATAAGAAACAGGCTTAGACTATTATCAACACTTGCGTCTATCGCTCCTCTTGGTGAGAAAATACTCTGTGATACGGTGCAGGCGGAGGCGAACATAAGGAATTGTCCTATCGCCATAACAATGCCACCGAAGATGATACTGCGCCTGTTGCCCCAGTAACGGTCTGCTACATAACCACCGATAAGGGGAGTGAGATATACCAATCCTGTGTAGGAACCGTATATCTGACTCGCTTCGTTGGGAGTGTAAAAGGCGGCAACGAGGTATAAAACGAACAAAGCCCTCATACCGTAGTAAGAGAAGCGTTCAGCCATTTCCGTTAGAAACAGCAGGTATAGTCCTTTAGGGTGTCCTTGAAGCATAAGTGATATGTTTGAATTAAAAATTAAAAGTTAATAATTAAAAATTATGATTACTCAGAGTTCCTTTACTGTCGAACTCAGTTTGATGACCTTGCTGCATCTGTACAGTAATCATAACTTTTAATTATTAACTTTTAATTTCTAATTTGAAGTGAATTATCTTCTTAGTTCCTCATTCTTGCGTCTTAGTTCTTCGCGTTGCTTTTGCAATGCTTCCTGCTGCTTCTGCATAGCTTGAAGGCGTGCGGCAAGTCCTGACATTTTCTTGTTAGGGTTGTTCTTGTTAGCTTCGCGCTTTGCCTCGAGTATGGCAAGCAACTTCTCATCGTTGGTAGTCTTGCGGAGAAGCCACATGATGGCTGCAGAGAAGAACAGAGAGATGAAGTAATAGAAGTTAAGACCTGCAGAGTAGTCGTTGAACATGAAGAAGAACATCAGCGGCATAAGAAGCATCATCCACTGCATCATTTTCATTTGTTCTGCCTGCTGTCCTACCATCTGGTCACGTTGCTGGCGCATGGTGAGCCATGAATAGAGTAGGTTGGCTACGCAGAAGAGGATACAGGTCAATGACAGGTGGTCGCCTATAAGCCATAGGTTGGTGTTCCACTCTATGATAGGATCGTATGTAGAGAGGTCCTTTATCCAAAGGAATGACTCACCACGAAGTTGTATGGCGTTAGGCACAAAGTTGAACATCGCAATCCAGATAGGCATCTGTATCAACATAGGCAGACAGCCAGAGAGCGGTGATACGCCGTATTCTGAATAGAGTTGCATCATGGCCTGCTGCTTCTGCATAGCGTCTTCAGGCTTGTCGTATTGCTTTGTGGCAGCGTCAAGTTTCGGACGAAGCACACGCATCTTTGCACTCGACATGTAACTCTTCTTCACCATAGGATAGGTAATGGCCTTGAGTATCAGCGTAATGATGATAAGTATGATACCCATAGGTATTGACATGGCGCGAAGGAAGTCGAAGATGTAGAGTGTGAACCAACGGTTGATGTAACGGAACAGAGGCCAACCAAGGTAAACAAGACGCTCCAATTCCAGGTCTTTGCCGAAGTTAGACTCGTCTTCTACGCTCTGCAGCAAGCGGAAGTCATTAGGACCGTAGTAGAATTCAAGTTCTGTTGGCGTAGCACCTTTAGGGTCGAAGGCTGTTTTAAGTTTTGCTTCATAGAACTTCAGGAATCCGCTACCTTTCTCCATTGGTCTGCTTGTCATTGCGCTGTTAGCGGCAAAGTCGTCTTTCGCTATCATGACAGCAGAGAAGAACTGGTTTTTGAATGCTACCCAGTCTGTTGTTTCCTCCACAGGTTCGTCAACTTTCTCGCTTGTCTCGTTAAGGTAGTCTGTACCGCCATCCTTGAAGTGGTAGGTGAGGGTAGCGTAACGATTCTCGAAGGTAAAGCCCTTCTCCAGTTGGCGACAATTCTCCTGCCAGTTGATGTCCATCGTGTTGGTGTTAGGCGAGAAGTTGCCTGCCATGCCATTGGCGCGGATAGAGCAACTTAGGAGGTAGTCCTTACCGAGAGTATAGGTTACAGTAATATTCTTACCGTTCTTGTCTCCAGCGATGAAAGTCAGCGTGTTACCGCTTACAGTGTAATCGTTAAAGTAAAGGTCAGCGGTAGATATGTTAGCGTCTTTGGCAGCAAGGATGAAGTTTAACTTCTGGGTATTTTTGTCAAAGAGAGTAACGTCTTTGTTGCCATTATTGTCCTTGAAGTTCTTTATTACAGCCTTTTCAACCACAGCACCCTTTGTAGAGAATGTAAGAGCAATGCTGTTGTTCTGCAATACCACCTGTTTAGCCTCTCCGCTCATAGCAGAATGTAACAAGGCGGTAGTGTCGTTCATAGCGGCTTCCATTGCCTTCGCTTGACGCTGTATGTCGGCTATCTTCTTTTGTTCTTCCGCTTTCTGTTTTGTAACGTTTTCAATAGAGTCTTTAATTCGCTGGTTCTCCACTTCCTCAGCGGATGGTTGTCCGAACCATGTGAATCCAAATAGCACTGCTGCAATGAGTGCAAAGCCAATGATGGTGTTTTTGTCCACGATTAAATTTTGTTTATTTCTATTTTGTTATTCTTTTATTGCTGTCTTTATAAAGTCGAGGAACAATGGGTGAGGCTTCAATACCGTGCTCTGATATTCTGGGTGGAACTGTGTTCCTATGTACCATTTGTGAGTAGGTATCTCTACTATCTCGACGAGGTTGCTTTCTGGGTTCTCGCCGACACACATCATTCCGTTGTCTTCGTATTCCTTGATAAATGAGTTGTTGAACTCGTAACGGTGGCGGTGACGTTCCTTAATGACCTCTTCACCGTATATGGCAGCGGTGCGAGAGCCTTCCTTTAACTTGCACTCGTATGCGCCAAGACGCATCGTTCCGCCCATGTTAGAGATGTTCTTCTGGTCTTCCATGATGTCGATGACGTTGTGAGGCGTCTTCTCGTCCATCTCCCTTGAGTTGGCATCGGCATATTTCAGCACATTGCGTGCAAACTCAATGACCATCATCTGCATACCGAGACAAATGCCGAATGTAGGTATGTTGTGCTCCCTCGTGTATTGTGCAGCAATTATCTTGCCCTCAATGCCACGGTGACCGAAGCCTGGACATATCAGGATTCCATCCTGTCCAGCGAGCATTTCTGCCACATTCTCTTTCGTTATGTGTTCTGAATTGATGAACTGTATCACGGTCTTGCGGTCGTTGTAAACGCCTGCATGGAGCAGTGACTCACGTATTGACTTATAGGCATCCTGCAAATCGTATTTTCCAACGAGTCCGATGTGAACCTCTTTTGTCGCGTTTCTTCTGCGTTCCAGGTAGTTACGCCAAGGTCCGAGAGCAGGAGTCTCGCCTACAGGAATGTCGAGCTTGCGCAGTATAGCAGCGTCAAGTCCCTGCTGCTGCATGCTGACAGGCACCTCATATATAGATGGCATGTCCTCGCTCTGTACTACACACTCAAGGTCAACGTTACAGAATGACGCTACCTTCATGCGCATACTGTCGGAGAGGTGCTTTTCTGTGCGCAACACGAGAATGTCTGGCTGTATGCCGACAGACTGCAACTCCTTAACAGAGTGCTGCGTAGGCTTAGTCTTTAGTTCACCGGCAGCCTTCAGATATGGCACGTACGTCAGGTGTACATTGATGGCGTTCTTGCCGAGTTCCCATCTCATCTGGCGTATAGCCTCAAGGAATGGTGCGCTCTCAATGTCGCCAATGGTACCGCCAATCTCTGTTATTACAAAGTCATAGTGGCATTTCTGACCGAGATATTTTATGCATCTCTTAATCTCGTCAGTGATATGCGGCACTACTTGGATGGTCTTTCCAAGATAGTCACCGTGACGTTCCTTGTCGATAACGCTTTTGTATATGCGTCCTGTGGTCATGGAGTTGGCACGAGTGGTCTGAATGCCAGTAAAGCGTTCGTAGTGACCAAGGTCAAGGTCGGTCTCCATGCCATCGACAGTAACATAACATTCTCCGTGCTCGTAAGGGTTAAGAGTGCCAGGGTCGATATTGATGTAAGGGTCGAACTTTTGAATTGTGATGTTGTAACCCCTTGCCTGAAGCAACTTGCCTATAGAGGCAGAGATGATACCTTTACCCAATGAGGAAACTACTCCGCCCGTAACGAAGATGTACTTTGTTTGTGCCATGATGTTATGTTTTTTTGTGTTGTGTGTGTATTAATGTGTATGGAGGTATGTTTTTATGCCTTCCAATAAAATGCAAAATTACAATTTTTTTCTTAAAAGAAAAGCATAACACATCTGTTTTCTTGAATTTTATGCCCATAATCATCTTTTTTTAACGTTGGTCAATGGCATGATGAAAAAAATGTGTAACTTTGCAGTCCAAATGCATATTGAAAACATGAACTATAAATCGCGTAATATTTTTGTTCTTGCGGCATTGCTGGCATTCGCTGTCACAGTGTTCGCGGCACCGGTAAAGAAAACAAAGCGTCAGTTGACGCCATATTCTGAAACTGTAGTTAAGGCTTATGCTGACTCCTTGGCACTGTATAAGGCTAAGGCAGACTCGCTGATGGCTGTCAATGACTCTCTGAATGCTGTTCAAGAAAAGCCTGTTGACGGCAGATATTTTCGACTTTTCGCTCCGTTAAACTTTTATCATGACGCTTCTTCATATAAGTTCTTGTCAGGCGTTCAGGACTCAACCATCAATAGCACGCTGATGAATATATACATGAAGCGCCCTGACGTGGTAAGGTACACGGATAAGGAGTTGAGTAAGCGTGAGGCAGAAGGGCTGGGAAACAATGATGTAGAAGAGAACCTGAAGCCTAAATACTTTGACATGAAGAGTCAGGTGGTGAGAATGGACGCTGCGAGCAAGGAGATGGAGGAGATAAACAAGAAGCCTATAGACCTCTTTGTAGCAAAACCAAATTTCTGGACATTCTCTGGAGATTATTACCTGCAGTTCCTACAGAACTATGTTACGGAGAATTGGTATAAAGGTGGTTCTAACAATTATTCCATGTTAGGTACGGTGACGCTGCAGTATAACTATAATAACAAGCAGAAGGTAAAATGGAATAACAAGTTAGAGATGAGGCTTGGCTTCCAAAATTCAGAGTCGGATACCGTAAACAATTTCAAGGCTGTTGACGACCTTATTCGTCTAACATCAAATTTTGGATTGCAGGCGCATAAGAACTGGTATTACACAGCGCAGGTTATAGCAAACACACAGTTTGCGCAAGGCAGGAAGAACAACCAACGTAAGGTGTATTCTGACTTTATGTCCCCTTTTAACCTTAACGTATCTCTTGGTATGGATTATACCGTTAAAACGAATAATAATAAACTTAGGGGTAATGTGCATTTAGCTCCTTTAGCATATAACTTAAAGTATGTGGATCGTCTGGATCTTTCTACGAGTTTCGGATTGGAGAAAGACAAGCATACCCTGCATGACTACGGTTCGCAGTTGCTGGCAGAATTAGATTGGGAGCCTGGTGCTATGTTTAAATGGCATACACGACTCTATGCTTACACTACGTATGAGAAGTTCCAATTGGAGTGTGAGAATACGTTAACCTTTAAGTTCAACCGATATATCTCTGCCAACCTCTTCCTGTATCCGCGTTTTGATGATAGCGTAAAACGTAAGGATGAAGATAGTTATTGGCAGTTTAAGGAGTACCTAAGCCTTGGCTTCAGTTACTCTATGTAGGGTAAGTGACCATTCCTTCATAGTGTAGGCATACTATGAAGGAATGGTCTTTTTTTTCGCTATTGCAGCAATTGGAAAAATGGTAAATTGGGGAAATCGGGTTAGAGGAGACATTATCAAATTTTCATCATTTCTACTAACACTTTTCTTAAATTATCAGCAGGTTGCAATCCGAGTTTTTTCCTTATGTTGGCACGCTGCGTACTGATGTTTGATTCCGTCTTTCCTAGGATGGAGCATATTTCGCTTAGTTTCTTATCTCGCAAGATTAACTGGCATATCTGAATTTCGGATGGTGTGAAATCCGGAAACCTTTTCTCTATTAAAGCCTCGTCCGATTCGTTCGCCTTGATATATGCAGTAACGTTTTTGATAAGCGTCATTTGGGTAGTTTTGCCAAGTATGCTGAGCAGTGTACTTGTTTCTTCCGTAGAGTGTTGTTGCTTTGCAAGATTGATGTATGCCTTGATTTGTTCCTTGTCAAGTCGTAGAATGCGCATAAGTTCTTCCTCGTCACGTCTTAGCGTCTGATTCTCCATTTGTAATCTTTCAACAGTTTTTGTTATTCTGAACCCAATGTAACTGGTAAAGCAGAAGATTATCATAATCATAAAGAGATAGTCAAGCAAGGCCTGACTGCCTGTAATAACCGTGCATGCTACGTAGGTGGCAGTGGAAAGCAGGGTGGTCCATTGTGCTGTGCGTGTAAGGTATGTAGCAAGAATGATGATACTGTTGCCCAGCAATATCAGCATGTTGACCAGAATGACCATGGTGTAGTGGGGAAGGGTAGGTGTGAGGGCGGCATATATGCAGTCCATAGAAATAAAGAGGTGGGTAGAAATGGTCATGCAGGCAGCGAAGCGTACTATGTCCAACCGTCTTATTGTGTAAAGTATAGTAAACAGTATGAACGATGTAAGCATAATGCTATTACTGACAGTATAGAAAAGACAGAAAGAGCCTGAAAAACCAATGAGGTTTGACGTCGTTGCCACTATCATCGCTATTGCATAATATAATAGTATAGACTGGCGTTGGTGGTTGATAAATCCCTTTTCTCTGCTCTTATGTTCCTGACCTATATTATGTATAAATCTGTAAATGCAGTTGTTTCTGAAGTCCATGTCGTAAGTGCTTTTTATGTTATAGACATTTGTCGAACACTGCAAAGGTACACAAAAATTAGCAGAAAAAGTTTTTTTGAGGTATAAAATGCAGGCTTGAGAGGCATTTTGACTATATTTGAGGTATGTATTTTTTGCTTTGTATTGCTTTTATATTTAAATTTGTATCGACAAAATAATAATCGTAAAGAATGTATATTTTAACAGTAGTCTCTTTATTGTAATGCTATCCTTCTTGTGCTTTTAAACTAAAATATAAAATTATATCTTAGCAAACGAACCTAATAAAAAATAAACCCTGACAATATGGTTACCGTTTATAAACGTATAACCATAGTGTCAGGGTTCTTTATTATTATTTATAGGGGTGTTAATCCTATGTATTCATCAAACTGTACGGTCGAAAAACGTGGTGGGTGCGGTGTTTCACCGCACAATGTGGAAGGTGTAGTTTAGAATGGTACTTCGTCATCATTAGATATAGGACCACCACCGAGCATATCGTCAGCGTTAAGTCCAGAACTGAAATGTGTGCCAGTGCTTTCTCCGTCATCGCCATTGGCATAGATATCAACCTCGTCAGGATTTGCGAAACGTGTGTATTCACCACGGAAGCGAAGGGTGACATCTTTCGTAGCACCCTTACGGTGCTTAGCAATACAGATTTGTGCCATGCCGCGGAGGTCGTTGCCATTAGCGTCTTGATAGATGTGATAATACTCAGGACGGTGAACGAAAATAACCATATCGGCATCCTGCTCTATGGCACCAGATTCACGAAGGTCAGAGAGTTGAGGGCGTTTGCCTTCTTCGCCAGGTCGTTGTTCTACGGCACGCGACAACTGTGACAGGGCAATGATAGGAATGTCCAGTTCCTTTGCCAGTCCCTTTAGCGAACGTGATATTGTTGATACCTCTTCCTGACGGCTGTTGAACTTCATGCCATTGGCGTTCATGAGTTGTAGGTAGTCAATCATTATCAGTTTAACGCCTTTCTCACGAACAAGGCGGCGTGCTTTGGTACGGAGTTCGAATACGGAAAGACCAGGGGTATCGTCAACGTAAAGAGGGGCATTCTTTAGTTTATCGATATTCTTGTCAAAGCGTATCCACTCATCGTCAGACAATTGACCGTTAAGTATCTTGCTGCCAGGGATAGAGCAGACGTTGGAGATAAGACGGTTAACGAGTTGCACGTTGTTCATTTCCAAAGAGAAGAAGGCTACGGGGTCCTGGTTGTCTATGGCAATATTCTTGGCAAGCGAGAGGGCGAAAGATGTCTTACCCATGGCAGGACGACCAGCGATGATAATAAGGTCGGATGCCTGCCAACCAGATGTCACCTTGTCGAAATCAGTATAGCCCGTTGGCACACCGGTAATACCACCAGAGTTGTTGAATGCTTTCTGTATCAGTTCGCGTGCCTGCAGTACTACAGGCGCAATTTGCGTGTAGTCCTGACGCATGTTCTTCTGCGATATTTCGAATAGTGAACCCTCAGCTTGTTGCATCAGTTCATCTATGTCTTGTGCCTCGTCGAATGCCTTCGTCTCTACGTCTGAGGCGTATGAAATAAGTTGTCGGGCAATGTGTTTCTGAGTGAGGATACGCGCATGATACTCAATATTTGCTGACGATGCAACGAGTTGAGTGAGGTCTATGATGTATGTAGGCGCTCCAACTTCTTCAAAAGTACCCTCGTGTTTCAGTTCTTCGCAAACCGTCATCATATCAACGGGCTGTTCGTTGATATTAAGTGTCTGTATGGCGCGGTATATCTTTTGGTGGCGTGGCTCATAGAAAGTCTCAGGATGTAATAGTTCTGAGACTACGGAGAATGCGTCCGTGTCGATCATCAGAGCACCGAGCACAACCTTTTCTATTTCAGTTGCCTGTGGTGGCATGTGCCCCAATGTGGTGTCTATCTGTTGCTGTGTTTGTCTTTTGCGTGGTGGCATAGAGAATATGTTTTAAAGTCTAAAACTTAACAATGGTATTCCAATCAGAGAATGACATGTTGGGCTTCTCGTCAAATATTCCAAAGATCGTGCTTCCACTACCCGACATTGCTGCGTAGATGGCACCATTGTCGTAAAGACGTTGCTTCATGTCTTTAAGTACCGGTAATTTCTGGAATATGCTTTGCTCAAAATCGTTGATAAGGTTGTCGCGCCATGTTTCTATTGGTTGCATTACGGCGTCACGACAGTTTATCCTTGGCTTCGTAGGAGTAATGCCTTCGTATGCTTCCTTGGTCGATACTGCGACGTTAGGTTTGACAAGCACCATCCATTTACCTTTAAGCATGTTCCATTCTTCATTAAAAGGCTCCAGAATGTCGCCTATGCCAGTAGCATATAATGGTTGTGGAGTGTTGGCGTCGGCAGTAATGAAGAAAGCGCAGTCGGCACCGAGACGAGCAGCGTATTCCCTCATTTCATTGACAGACAGTCCAAGGGAGAAACGTTCGTTGAGTAGGCGTATCATGAATGCCGCATCACTTGAACCGCCTCCCATGCCTGCTTGTGACGGAATCCCTTTATGCAGATGAACGAAGATTCGTGGTAGTGCATGGTCCTTGGCAAGCAGGTTGTATGCTTTTACAACGAGGTTTTTCTGTTCATCACACAGTTCTTGGGTTCCTGTTACCTTTAGGCTGCATGCTGTGGTGACGGGAAAGTCGTTTGACATCGTATGTATTTCTATGGCATCATAGATAGGAACAGGAAGAAATACTGTCTCTATATTATGGTAGCCATCGCTCCTCTTTTCTGTAACGTTCAGACCGAGGTTTATCTTTGCGCAGGGTGAGATGTGGTTCATCTATCAAGTGGTGATTATATTTCAAAAACTTACATATTCTCTTTTAGCCACATGTTGCTACATGCGTCGCTTGGCATGCGCCAGTCGCCGCGAGGAGAAAGAGAAACGGAACCTACCTTTGGACCATCGGGTAGGCACGAGCGCTTAAACTGTTGCGAGAAGAAGCGACGCAGGAATGTGTTAAGCCATTTCTTAATAGTTTCTTCGTCGTAACGGTGCTCTGTTCCGTTGCAGAAAGCGTGGCAAGCCAACATATATATCTTTGAAGGGCGGAAGCCACAACGTAACATATAGTAAAGGAAGAAATCATGAAGGATGTATGGTCCGACAAGGTCTTCGGTCTTTTGCGCTATGTTACCGTTTTCGTCTGCAGGGATAAGTTCTGGCGAAATAGGTGTGTCAATGATATCAAGTAGCGTGGTACGTGATGTCTCGTCAACGCCAGTATGTGCCACGTACTCTACGAGATAGCGTATAAGAGTTTTAGGTATTGACACGTTTACGCCGTACATAGACATGTGGTCACCATTATATGTTGCCCAGCCCAGAGCCAGTTCCGACAGGTCGCCAGTACCGATTACCATGCCGTTGTACTTATTGCTGAGGTCCATCAGTATCTGTGTCCTCTCTCGTGCCTGTCCATTTTCGTATGTTACATCGTGAACAGAAGGGTCGTGACCAATGTCTTCAAAGTGTTGTAGGCAGGACTTCTTGATAGATATCTCCTTAATCGTAACGCCAAGTGACTGCATTAGGGTCATGGCATTAGTGTATGTGCGGTCTGTTGTTCCAAAGCCTGGCATAGTAACACCGATGATTCCTGTGCGTGGCAGTTTTAGTTTGTCGAATGTCTTTATGCACACGAGAAGAGCAAGTGTAGAATCCAGTCCACCACTGATGCCTATGACAACAGTCTTACAGTTTGTGTGTACAAGGCGTTTTGCCAATCCTGCCACCTGGATGTTGAATATCTCTTCACACGAATCCGCCATGTTTTCATTGGTAGGGATGAATGGGGTAGGGTTGATATCACGCATAAGTGTGAAGTCATCAGGCGTAATAGAATGACAGTCAATAAATCTGATGCCGTTTTCGTGTCTTACTCTTTGCGCATTGACGAATGTACTGTTGTTTCTGCGTTCCGCACGTAGTTTCTCATAGTCTATCTGTGATACTACCATCTGAGGTTCAAAGGAGAAGCGTTCGCTCTCAGCGATACATTTGCCGTTCTCGTATATCAGCGCGTTGCCACCGTAAACGACGTCCTGTGTGCTTTCACCGAAGCCACTGCTTGCATAGACGTAGCCGCCCATGGTGCGTGCGCTTTGCTGTGACAGTAACTGCTTAAGGTAGGCGTGTTTGCCAATAAGTTCGTCAGAGGCTGACAGATTGAATATCAAGTCAGCGCCTGCCAGTGTGAGGAATGTGGATGGTGGTTCTGGTGCCCATACGTCCTCACATAGTTCTACACCGAATGTGGCTCCTGTGTATGTGCGGAAAATAGTTGGCTGTGCAGTAACAAGTGTTTTGCTGCCAGCGTATATTATTTCTGTTGGATGCAGGTCTTGTGCGGAAGCAAACCATCTTTTCTCGTAGAACTCGCTGTAGTTAGGCAGATATGTCTTTGGAATGATGGCGAGAATCTCTCCTTTCTGTATTACTGCGGCACAGTTTAACAGTATGCTACCTACCTGAACAGGTACACCTACAATGGAAATGATGTCCAACTGTCGAGTAAAGTCCAAGAGCATAAGAATAGATTGCTCGGCAACGTCAAGCAGTAACTGTTGGCGGAAGAGGTCTTGGCATGTATATCCTGTTAGCGTAAGTTCTGGGAATACTATGATTTCTACTCCCTGACCCTCAGCACGCGCTATCATTTGTTCTGTTTCCTGTAGGTTAAACTGACAGTCACCAACTTTTACTCTTGGTATAGCGGTCGCCACCTTTATATATCCGTAGTTCATAGTCTTTTCTGTTTTTGTAGATTTGGAGTTCAGTAATGTGTTATTTAGGGGGCAGTTCTATAAATTACTATTGGCAAGTGAAACACATATGTCAAATGAAATACAAATGACTTGATAACTGTGTTAGTTTATAAACCTTGTCCCCCTGATGCTTTATGTATTTGGTATTAGCAATGAAGAGTCACCGTAACTGAGGAAACGGAAACCGTTGTTCATGGCGTAATCGTAAACTTTATGCCAATCATCACCTATCAATGCGCTGACAAGTAGTAATAATGTTGATTGTGGTTGATGGAAATTTGTTATCAACATTTTAACGATATGGTACTTATACCCAGGTGCAATGATAATCTTTGTCGCAGAGTGGAGTGTAGAAAGTCCGTTCGTATCAAGCCAGTTTATTATGCATTGCAGTGCTTCTACCGCAGGAATATCACATGGTGTGTCGTATGGCTCCCATTGTTCTATGCACAGTTGGTCTTCGTTCAGTGAAGGGTTACGGTGCAGTCTGCATCCTATATAATACAGGCTTTCCAATGTACGCACACTTGTTGTGCCAACGGCAATAGCCTTTCCGCCGTGGGCTATGATACGTTCAATGGTAGAACGTCTTACGGAGATGTATTCCTGGTGCATCTCGTGCCCCTCTATTCTCTCGGATTTCACAGGTTTGAATGTTCCTGCACCTACATGAAGCGTTACCTCTTCACGCTCTATGCCGTGAGCATCAACGTCTTTTAGTACAGCATCAGTAAAGTGTAGTCCTGCCGTAGGAGCGGCAACAGAACCTTTTATGCGTGAATACACAGTTTGGTAAGTTGTCTTATCGCTTTCCTCGGTCTCTCTATTAAGATATGGCGGTATTGGCAGTTCGCCTACAGCCTCAAGTATTTCGGCGAATGTTACGTTGGCATTGTCCCAATCAAAGTTTACAATATGACCAGTGTGCTCCTCTGCGCCAAGGGTAACAGAAAGCGTTATGTCTGTATCTCCAACCTTAATGGTGCGACTTAATGCTCCCTTTCCTTTTGATTCTCCATCTACAGATGCTGCAGAACGCCATTTCTTTAGATTACCAATCATGCAGACCCATGCACAGTGTTCGCGTGTTTGGAATATCTGTTCGTAATCGTGGGGTAGGTATGGTTCAAGGAGAAACACCTCTATCAGTGCTCCTGTAGGCTTGCGGAAGTGCAGACGAGCCTGAATAACTCTTGTGTTATTGTATATTAGCAGGTCACCTTGTGGCAGGTGAGAGGCGATGTTCTTGAATATATCGTGTGAGATATTACCTTTATTATATATAAGCAGTTTGCTTTCGTCACGTTTTGCCATAGGGAACTTCGCGATGCGTTCCTCTGGCAGGTTGTAATTATATTCTTGTATTCTTATTTCTTTTGGATTATTCTCTGTCATAGTCTTTTTTAAGTTTGGTATTGATTAGCGTGCTACGGTTACGATGATTTAAAAGTTAGGTATTAATGAGCACGCTACTGTTATAATGAATACTGATATTACGGTATCAACGTTCAGTTGTGAGTATCCGCTTGAGGTGTATTGTGTAGAAACGAAGTGTGTTGACGGGGCTATCCTGCTGTAGGTTTTGTGAAATAGGTAATAGGCGATAATACCCGATACCGCACCCCATATTAGTCCAACAAGGATGTCTGTAAGGTAATGTTGACCGAGATACAGCCTTGTCCAACAGTTTATCAATGACCACGTTATTAAAGTTATGGACAAAGCATAACTCTTTACCAATAGAATGAAGAACACCGTCAAGGCCATTGTGTTTGCAGCATGGGATGAAAAGAAACTATAATCCTTGTCGTGTAAGTCTCCTGCCACCTGAAACATGTACATTATCGCTGGGTCATTACATGGTCTTACTCTTTCTACTAAAGGTTTAGCAACAACGTTTGCCATTATGGAAGCCATTGCAATGCCTAATATAGCAAAGGCAAAACAAACGGCAATCTGTTGCATATTGTCGTTGTTCTTTATTATTAGTATTAACAGTGAAATATACAACGGAAGCCAAGTCCAGGCGTTAGTAAGCATCAGGGCAATATGATCAAGTATTGCGCTGTTGCTTCCCATTAGGTATTGTATTCCGAAATTGTCTATTAATTCTACCATTACAGTCTCTTATTATGTCTGTTGAATCTGCTTTATCTTTACGATATAATTCCTTGTTACAATGGTTCCATAACCTTTTCTTATATATCTTCTACGTCCTTTTGTTGTATCCATCCCTCGCGACCGTCAGACAGTTGAATGCCATACCATCCTTTTATGTCGTTGTCTGTAATTCTAACTTTTGTTCCTTCATGTACTACGCATGCGTTCGTAGCCTTTGCCGTGGGTGATGTCTTTATCATTGCGGCACCCTTCATTACTATTGCAGCGTCATGTTCGTTGATAGTATTGTAACGTTGCCATGCAAAGACATTGCTGAAGACAAACATAATCAGTAGTAACGCTGATAGATAGAAGGCTATTCGGCGTATTTGTATGTTGTTCATAAACAGATAACCGAGGAACAGTAACAGGGCCATGATAAGTGATACCGTTGCGATATATGCCCAACCATTCACTGTTTGCCAACTCTGTAGGTTGCGATACCATTTAACGAAGAACATACTTGTATCCAGTGGTAACTTGTCTATAGTCTTGCCTTGCGCAATCTCTATGTTATGCTGAATGTCCTTGTTCATAGGATACATCTTAGCAGCCTTTTCGTAATAGAGTAATGCCTTGGCAATGTTGTCCGTGCGATAGTAGGCATTGCCAAGATTGTAATACACTTCTGCTGAGATATTGTCCTTCAATACCCCATTATACAAATGTATTGCCTTGTGGTAGTCAGCGTTACGGTATGCGTTATTTGCTGCTGCCACATCATCTTGCACTGTGGCAGATGCCGTAATGCAGAAGCATAGTATCAGTAATGTATATAATACTTTACTCATTCTGTTATTATCGTATATTGTTTTCTATTGTCGTTATGGCTTCTGATGCCTTGTTGTATGTCTTTTGCATGTTTCCTGTTGGGTCGCCAGGAGCAAACCTTGCATACTCACATTCGTCAATGGCTTCGATGAAACTGTTTGTTATATTCTCCGCCACGTTGTGTTCGTTGAACTTTTCAGCAATGTTTTCACGAGACAGTTGTTCGGTTGGCATGGCAAACTTATCTCCAACGTATCCCCACAGGGCTCGCATTACTTCATCGTAGAACTCGTTGTCTTTTCGTTGGGCAAGTAGTTTTGCTGCCTTCTTCAGTCGTTTCGTAGCAACCTTGTTTGCTTTCTTCTCGCGCAACGCAATGCTATCAGCCATCATCATTGCCCTTTTGTGGAATACTACAACAAGGATGACGAATATAATGAAGATAACAATATTGACAATGACGTATGCCGTAGAACCGAACACAGTGTCTTTTATATTGTCCGTCACGACCTTCTTCGTCATTATGTCATGAATATCATTGTCCTCCTGAAGTGAATAGTCTGTAACATTGCCCCCGTTACCGTTTCCTTTTTCAACGTTCAGCAGCATAGGCTTAGTGGTGAGCGTCTTATATGTTCGGCTTTGTGTGTCGAAATATACGAACGGTATGGCAGGTATAGTGTACTTGCCCATGTTGCGTGGCACGATGAGTATGTCGTATATCATGCTGCCAGTAACACCGTTAGTATTCAGTTTCGTCCTGTCCGTAACCTTTGCGTCATATTTGTCAAAGTCTTTCGGCAACTGCAGTTCTGGCTGTCTCAGTAGTTTCATGTTACCAGTACCGTTAACCGTAACTCTAACATTCACAGGGTCTCCCGCTTTAACCGTGTTCTTGTCAATAGCAGCAGAGATAGAGAATGTGCCCACACCGCCAGAGAAATTGGCTGGCTTCGTAGGCAAAGCGTCCACCATAATGCTTACCGCTGGAGCCTTAATCTCCTTTTTAACCTCTATGTATCCTGCGCCACCGTTAAAGAAAGCCTCAAACGGGTCAACGTTAGGGTCCTGTTGTACCACAATACCTTTGAATGTAATGCTTGGTATTTCCAACTTACCAGTTAACTGTGGGAACATAACATACTGACTCCACGTAACACAGTTGTATGCTTTGCCGTTAATCTTCTCCACATGGAAAGACTTTTGTTGAGGCAATTGCACCTCTTGTGTATGGAAACCGTTAAGGTCAGGCATTTTACCTTCCAATTGGGTTAGTTCTACCTGCGTGTACACCTTGTATGTAAGCAGTATTGGTTCCTGCTCATAAACGCGTTTTTTGTTTGCTGTCACCTTTATAAACAGGTCATTGCCACGTATTGGTGCCCCTGCACGGTCCATTCTTCCTCCACGGCTTTGCTGCTGTTGTTGTTGTGAGTTAGCCCTTGCTTTGCCCGTAACATTGATGCGTATAGCCTGTGATACTGCGCTCTTACCGTCAACTGTAGCACGTGCGGACGGTATAGTGAATACACCGTTCTTGTTTGCCATCAATACATAGGTGTAAGTAACAGAAGCCGTATGGGTAGTCTTACCGTTTACCATCGAGAAACTCTGCTGCGTGCTTGTGCTTGGTCCCATAAGTACCTCGAAAGCCTCAGGCACATTACCCAGTCTGAAGCCACTCACGTCGGTGGTGTTAACAGTATATTTAAGGTAGAACTGTTCTCCTGTTGCCACCTGTGTAGGTCCTTGCACAGTAATAGGTGCCGCCATTGCCACGGTGCAACATATCAAGAGCAGTGCAGTTAGCGTAACAGAGAATATGTTTTTTACATATTTCATAGTGATATCTTATCGTGTTCTTGTCTTTTTTATGTTTACCAGTTCTTTTGCAGGTTACGTCTATTCGGCTGGCTCATGGCTTTCTTAATCCTTTGCTGAGTAGCCTTTTCGTTTTGCATGGCAGCATTAAGCAGTTGTTCTGCGTTCTCTCGGCTCATTTGTTTCTCTTGTTGCTGCTGTTGCTGCTTGTTGTCCTGCTTATTATCTTTCTTATCTTTTTGGTCTTGATTGTTATTGTTTTTGTTGTCTTTATTATTCTTTTTGTCTTTATTCTTGTCCTTGTTATTGTCCTTATTATTGTTGTTTCCCCCGTTGTTTTGGTTGGGGTCATTCTTCTTTAGTTTCTGACAAAGCACAAGGTTATATCTCGTTTCGTTGTCGTTCGGTCTAAGTCTCAATGACTGTTTGTATTGTTCAATGGCTTGCGCATACTGTCTGTGCGACTGTAAGAGCACGCCCATGTTGTGGTAACACATAGCCTTTCTCGTCTTATTCGTCTCAATGCTTGCAGCTTTAGAGAACATTTCCATAGCGGCAGAGTCCTTCTTCTGCGCTGTGAGTGCACACCCTAAGTTATACATGGCTTGTGCATTATTAGCGTTAGCCGATAAAGCCTTGCGATATTTTACCTCCGCCTTCGCTGGAGCACCTTCCGCCCCACCGCGATAGTCTCTGTTGCCAGAGCGTATGAACCTTCTGTCGGTCTGTGCGCTCACCATCATGGTGCCGACAATCAACAGAAGTAATACGGAAACGCCACGTCTCTTAAACAAACGTATCTTCTTGAAATAAGGATTAATAGCCTCGCTAATGCACACTTCTATGATGATGAACAGTATCGCCAGTATGCCGAAAGCCTGAAATTGTTCATCATATTCAGAATATACGATTGATTCCATATCCCCTTTCTGCATTTTTGAAATCTCATCGTTAAGTTTCTCCTGTGCGGCAGAAGTGTTGTCCACGTGGATGTATGTTCCGCTACCCGCTGCTGCAATGTCTCGACACATCTGTTCGTTGAGTGCTGTCATAACGGTGTTGCCCGTATTATCTTTCATGTATCCGCCATCGCCAGTCGGTATAGGTGCTCCCGATGTATTGCCTATGCCGAGTATGAATACCTTGTATCCTTTTTCTTTGGCAGCCTTAGCAGCCTCCATAGCTCCACCTTCGTGGTCTTCGCCATCGGTAATAACGATAATCGCCTTGCCAATATTCTTCTGTTGCGTAAAACTGTTTGCCGCAAGGTTTATGGCAGCGGCAATGTCAGTACCCTGAGTCTGTATCAGTGAAGGGTCAATATTCTGCAGAAACATCTTTGCCGACACGTAGTCACTCGTTATAGGCAATTGAATAAACGCATCGCCAGCAAAGACAACCATTCCCACCTTATCTTTAGTAAAGTTATCTACAAGGTTTTCTATCAGCATCTTACTCTTTTGCAGTCTGCTTGGTGCCACGTCCTGCGCCAGCATAGAGTTCGAAATGTCGAGTGCAATAATAGCCTCAATGCCGTTACGCTTCTCGTGTGACACCTTTGTCCCCATTTGTGGACGTGCCGCCATAAGAATAATGATGACCAGTATGACCTGTGTCAATGCGAACTTTATCCATCTGCGTTTGGCGGAAGCGTTAGGCATGAGCGCCCTTATAAGTTGCTTGTCGCCCAGTCTGCGTACCATCATCTTTCTCCTCCATTCAGCCCATGCCATAAGCAATGTCATAATGGGGATGATAGCGAGAAGCCATAAATATATAGTACTGTCAAATCTCATGTTTCTGTAAGTCTATTCAGCCTTATTAATGTGTGGTTTATAGAACCTCCCTAATTTCTTCTTAGCACCGTAAGGCGCAAAACCAATTCAATAACCATAGCCAGTAGCGCCATCAGGGCAAACGGTTGATAAGCCTCATACCTCTTCGAGAATTTCTTCACGTTAAGTTTCGTCTTCTCCAGTTGGTCAATGTCCTTGTATATTCTTCTCAGTTCCTTGTTGTTTGTAGCCCTATAGAAGTTACCATCGCTCGTGGCTGCAATGCTTGCGAGAGTCTTTGAGTCAATTTCTACAGGTATGTTGACGTACTGCACTCCTCCTGCCACGGGCATAGGGTAGCGTGCCACCTTGTTGGTACCGACGCCAATGGTATAGACCCTTATGCCGAGACTCTTCGCTATCTGCGCTGCTGTCATAGGCGAGATGTCGCCCATGTTGTTTGAGCCGTCCGTCAACAGAATGACCACCTTGCTCTTAGCCTTTGAGTCTTTCAGGCGCGATACAGCGTTAGCCAGTCCCATGCCGATGGCAGTACCGTCGCTCATCAGTCCTCGGCTAACGAAATCAGTCCTTACGTTCTTCAGCAGGTTTAGCAACGAGGTATGGTCCGTAGTCATAGGGCATTGTGTGAAAGCCTCTCCTGCGAATATTGTCAGACCGATGTTGTCGTTAGGTCTGTCGGCAATAAACTCCGCAGCCACCTGTTTCGCAGCCTCTATTCTGTTAGGCGACAGGTCCTCCGCCAGCATACTGGTAGAGATATCCATGGCCAACATAATGTCTATTCCCTCCACGCTTCTTTCGTCCCATGCGTTATGCGTCTGTGGGCGTGCCATGGCGATAACCAAAAAAGTGAAAGCCACGCAGCGCAAAAGCATTGGCAAGTGTATCAGTCTTACTCGCCAACTCATGCGTGCGTGTCTGTAGGCGAAGGCATCGCTGACGGTCATCGATGCCTCCATTTTTCTCTTTCCCCTGTTGCGAAACTGTACATACCATATTACGTATGGCAACAGTAACAGCAGCAACAGGAAATATATCGGTTCTGCAAATTCCATTTTCTATCTTTAACATTATTAATACCTAAGGTCATACAACTGCCATGCAACGTAAGTTATCAGTGCCGTCGCTATGATGACCATGATGGTGATAGCCCACTTCAGCGACAGTCTCATTCGCATGGTCTGCTTCTCCTGTTCCGTGGCCTTAGGCACCACCTTCTCCTCCGTAGGCACATTCTCCTGTTTCGTTTCGTTGATAAAGTCCACCGCCGACACAAGGTTGCGGTCGTTCTCGTTCATGTCAGCCTTATGCTTAGCGAACTTCACCAGGTCAGCGGTCTCAAAGAGCATCTTCAGTTCCTGCATCTTCTCCTCGTTGCCCACCTCCTTCAGTTTCGCTATAATCTCCGCACTCGTCATCTCCATAGCGTTGAAGCCGAAACGCTCCTCTATGTATTTACGTAGTGCGTCAGTAAGTTGCGTGTAGTACGTTTTGTCGTCAACGGTCGTTACGTGTTTCTTAATATTGTCGATGGAAGTCAGTGCCTTCTGGTGTGGTGGAACCTTCTTAATAATCCTTACCTTTAGATGTATAGGCTTACCAGATTTCAGTCTCAGCCACGCCGTGATGCACAGCACGTACAACAACATGGCGATAATGCTCAGCCATAGCGGTGTTTCCCATTCGCTCCATTCGTAAGGATTGCCCTGTACGTCCTCCGGACCATAGTAGTTGTCCTGCTTTAAAGTATCAACGGGAATTGTTAAAACCTTCAGTGCCAGACTTTTCGATTCATATACCTTACCATCTACTTTAACCTTTTGCGCAGGAATGTAGTACAGCGAATCCTCAAAAGCCGTGAGCGTTATGTGTTGTGTCACCTTCAGGTATCCGTCGTTCGTGTCGGTAGTGTCAACGGTAGGAGCCTCCACCACCTCCACTCCGGGTGATACCTGTTGCAATGGTCTCCACTGTCTGAACCTAACGCTCTGCCCCTTCTTTATGCTTGCCGAAACGTGCAGTTGCGTCTGTTCGCCAACGAGTATCTGGGTTGAGTCAATCATAGCCTCCACCGCAACCTGAGCATAGCCCATGGCAGACCATAACAGTAATGAATATAATAGTGTCAATACGCGTGCCATAATTCCTTATCCTCTTCTCTCAAACATTTGTCTTAACGCTTTTACGAAATCACCGTCGGTTGCCACAGACACATAGTCCACCGCATTCTTTGTGAATACATGTTGCAGACTCTCCATTCTTTCGCGCCAATACCGTTCGTGCTCCCTGCGTACCGCCCTGCTCGATGTATCGATGTACATCTCGTGACCCGTCTCGGCATCGCAGATGCGCAACAATCCCACGTCAGGCAGTTGTTTCAGCAGAGGGTCATAGAGTTGAATTCCCACCACATCGTGGCGTGAACGGCATATCTGCAGCGGTTTGTCAAAATCCTTACGGTCATAGAAATCGCTCATGACGAAAGCCGTACACCGCCTCTTCTGTGTCCTTCCGAGGAACTCCAGCGCCATGCCCACGTCTGTCTTCTTCGATGTAGGGCGAAAGTCCAGCATCTCCCTTATTATGTAAAGGATATGCTTTCTGCCCTTCTTCGGGGGTATGTATTTCTCTATGCGGTCCGAGAAGAAGATAACGCCAATTTTGTCGTTGTTCTGTATGGCGCTGAACGCAAGGGTAGCGGCTATCAGCGTAGCCATCTCGCTCTTCTTCTGCGTCCTCGTTCCGAAGTTCAGAGAGCCCGATACGTCAACGAGCAGCATGACGGTCAGTTCCCTTTCCTCCTCAAACACCTTCACGTATGGTCGGTGAAAGCGTGCGGTGACGTTCCAGTCAATGTCGCGTATATCGTCACCGAACTGATATTCCCTCACTTCGGCAAACGCCATACCCCTGCCTTTAAAGGCAGAATGATACTGTCCCGCGAACATAGCGTTGCTTAGTCCGCGCGACTTAATCTCTATGCGTCTTACTTTACTGAATATGTCGCCCTCTTTTTTAATCATGGAACCTCTACCTTATTTATTATCCTGCTAACAATCTCCTCCGCCGTAACGTTGCTTGCCTCTGCCTCGTACGACAGGCCTATGCGGTGGCGCAACACGTCGTGGGCAACAGCCCTAACGTCTTCAGGCACTACGTAGCCCCTGCGCTTTATGAAAGCATACGCCCTGGCGGCCTTGGCAAGGTTGATAGACGCACGCGGACTGCCACCGAACGTTATCATGTCCTTCAGTTCTGCCAGTCCATACTGGTCAGGGTAACGAGTGGCGAACACAATGTCGGCGATGTATTGCTCAATCTTCTCGTCAATGTACACCTCTCTTACCACCTCGCGAGCCTTCAGAATCTCCTCAGCCGAACTTACTGCCGTCACCTCGGGCAGAGCACCGGCAAGGTTCTCACGCATGATGCGCTTCTCCTCCTCAATGGTAGGATAGCCAATAACCACCTTCAGCATGAAACGGTCCATCTGAGCCTCAGGAAGAGGGTAGGTGCCCTCTTGCTCCACTGGGTTCTGCGTAGCCATAACGAGGAACGGCTTAGGTAGCGCAAACGTATTGTCGCCAATCGTAACCTGGTGTTCCTGCATAGCCTCGAGCAGTGCCGACTGCACCTTGGCAGGAGCACGGTTAATCTCGTCCGCCAATACGAAGTTAGCGAACACAGGACCTTTCTTCACCTGGAACGTCTCGTCTTTTTGTGAATATATCATGGTGCCCACCACGTCGGCAGGCAAGAGGTCAGGTGTGAACTGTATTCGGCTGAAGTCACCGTCTATCAAGGTCGATAGCGTCTTGATGGCGAGAGTCTTAGCAAGACCAGGCACGCCCTCCAGCAGAATGTGTCCGTCGCTAAGCAAACCAATGAGCAGAGACTCCACAAGGTGTTTCTGACCAACGATAACGCGGTCCATGCCAGCCGTGAGGTTTGTAACAAAATTACTGTTCTGTTCTATCAGAGCATTCAGTTCCCTTATGTCCATTGCGTAATATACTTTTTTTGTTTGTATTCTTAGTAAACGCAAAGTTACACATTTTTTCCACCTCATGCAAGCAAATTAAGTAAAATAACGTTTTTTAGTTGTTTCGCTACACAGTAACAGAGACCCGTTCCGGCAGTCAGAGTCTGTACCCTCAAAAATGGTAAATTTGGGAAATCACGTAAAAGCTACCTAATTGCGTTGTAATCACTATGCTTTTACCGTGTAAAAAGATAGTGATTACACTGTAAAAGCATAGTGATTACAGTGTAAAAAGGCATATATCATAATGCAATGTCATAACTTGTTGAAAAATAGATATATACATTTATGCTGTGTGCGGTAAGTGAAAATGGTAAATTTGGGAAATGTTAATTTGTGTTGAGGCGAATTTCACGTTAATCTTTCATTAATCAATCTCTGATGAGATGTTAACGGTGGTAATTTATAGAACCACCCTTAAATAAAAGTAACTATTCAGCGGCGATTTAAGGGAGATTAAGTGCTAAGTATTGATGGGGGATTAGCCTGGAAGGCAATACCTTGAGTAACTGTGGGCGAAGTCCACGGATTTAATGAAAGATTAATGTTAGATTAACGGTGATTAATGCTAAAAACGAACAGTGCGAAGCACAGGTAATAAAAATCACGCTTATGCTTACACCTTATATTATAATACGTCATAATACGTCGAACAAATCAAGTAATAAAAAATGGCAAGTATCAAGATAAAATTTCGTGCATCCACGATTCATAAGAGTGAAGGTGTGGTTTACTTTCAGGTCATTCACAAGCGTGTGGTGCGCCAGTGGGCTACACCTTATCATATAAAGGCTTCAGAATGGGACAACGTTACACAACGCATATTGGTAGAAAACGTAGAACAAAATACCGACAGACATCGCTATCTTGCCGACATATCACGAAAGTTAGACAGTGAATACAGACTACTGTGCCGTATAATATTGTCTCTTGAAAAGAAAGCGGAGGCGTATTCCGCTGATAGTATTATCAACGAATATAGGTTGACGGCAAAAGAAAACACGCTGTCGGCATTTATGAAAAACATCATCAACCAACTATGGCAAAACCATCAGCATTGCACGGCACGCAATTATAAATCGACACTCAGCAGTTTCATGCGTTTCCGTGGCGGAGAGGACTTGCCACTTGACATGATTGACGCCACTGTAATACAGTCTTACGAGGCATGGCTGAAGAGTCAAGGCATTTGCCGTAACACAAGTTCTTTCTATATGCGTATTCTCCGTGCCGTATATAACCGTGCGGTAGAGAAGAACCTTATCGCCCAACAGCATCCCTTCTGTCATATCTATACAGGCATTGACAAGACCCGCAAGCGTGCCGTAGATATAGATGTCATCAAGTCGCTCAGGCAAATGGACTTGACAGGCAAGCAATCCCAAAGTTTTGCGCGTGATATGTTTATCATGTCGTTCTGCCTTCGCGGTATCTCATTTGTCGATTTGGCAAAACTGCGGAAGACAGACATTCGTGGTGGCTATCTGTATTATACGCGAAGCAAGACACGTCAGTCGCTATGCGTTAAGTGGGAACCCGTCATGCAGGAGATTTTAGATAAATACAAATCAAAAGCAGAGACCTCAGAATATCTATTACCGATATTATCAGACGAGGACGCTCCTAATAGTAACACCTACCGCAACGCGCAGATGCGCATCGGTTACAATCTGAAAAACATAGCGAAGACATTGGGATTAAAACAAAACCTGACACTATATGTAGCACGTCATTCATGGGCAACGGTGGCAAGAGACAACAATATTTCACTCTCTATCATCAGCGAGGCTTTGGGACATGATTCAGAACTTACCACACAGATTTACCTACAATCCATACAGACTGCGGAGGTTGACAAGGCAAATGCGTGTATCTTGGAAAAATTATAAAACTGTTTCCGTAATTCTTTATAAGAGATATAGAATTTCGGTGTAAAGTTACAAATTTTTATTGAAATAGAACAACTTATGAGGGTTTATTTTTCATCTTTTTAAGGGAATTTGCTCAACAATTCCTAAATGAGTGTTTAGCAAGGAATGTTGTTATAGATATATAATACCTTAAAATATAAGTACATACATAATTTTCTATATCTCTTATAAAGAGTTACAGAAATTTTTGTTGCAAAACTACCCATCTTGCTAAGCTAAACATACAGTATCAAGCATGTTAGAACTGTTATATAGCAAGGAAAGGGGGATGACACAAAACTTTACATTCACATAAGATGGAGAATAAAGTAGCGGCTCAAAAGGTAACGTCCACTAATGCAGGGGACGACGGCGGAGCCGTGGAAAGAAGTGAAGACAAGAGGCATTGGTATGTCGCAGTAGTAAGAGTAAACTGCGAAAAGAAAATCAAACTTGCCATAGAAGATGTGTTCAACCGTAGAGGTCTCCCATTGGAAACCTGGGTACCCGTAAAGAAGCGTGTCGTTGTCAACAGTCGTGGCAAGCGCAATCTCCGTGAATACATCGTCCTTGCAACCCTAATCTTCGTGAAGGTGGAGGCAAAGCATCTTAATGAAATACGTTTTCGTTCCGATGTTTACAAGATGTTGTCAATGCCAGGCACTACCACCCCTTATATCATCCCCGACTCCGTATTAAGTAATTTCCGCAAGATAGTGGAGCACGACGATGCCGTAGTGTTAGACCGTCCCCTCAAGAAAGGCGACAAGGTGCGCATTATCGCTGGCGAATTAATAGGTTGCATCGCTTACGTGCAGCGCATACAAGGCAAGAAAGCCGTCATCGGCAACGAGATACAATATATAGGTGGTGCCACTATAGAGATAAACAAGGACTCCTTGGAGTATATAAAGGAATAAACGCCAACAATATATAACCACCCCCATTCGAGTGGCGGCAAGCGCAGAGCGATACTGCGGTGGGGAACAAATCCCAAATTTTATTTAATCCAATAAGGTGCAGCCATGTTGCGCCCGATGCTTTGTACAT
>DAIUFT010000020.1:0-44072 GCA_036844425.1 Prevotella sp.
TTTAAATATAAGCATATAAACATATAGGTTTATAACAATTTTTTTTAATAATTCTATCAAGAATTTTATATTTTAATGGACTTATTACAAAGCATCCTTTACTTACTTTGTATAATGTTGGTAAAGGATAAGTTGGTATATCACTCACTGTATAGTAAGGATGTATTAATATGCCTCTTGCTTGTGCATTGCTGTTTGTAGAAGATAAACCTTTAAGTATGCGGCTATTAAGTCCAATACGCATTTTATGTGAACCACAAACTTTATAAAAGCCTAAAGAGGAACAGTAACTACCAGAGATATTGCTGAATCCTTTACCTTTTCCTTGTTCACAAAGACTGGAAAGAATAACTTTCTTCTTTTTTGTATCATATACAATAAATCTTCGTGAACCTGAATGTTTTGAGAAATCACACAATATAATTACACGAGTATTCATATTGTGTTTCTTACAATACTCCAAAGCTTGACTTACTCTTTTAGAATCAACAGATGGATTACAAAGAAAGGAGTAAGTAAAACAAATTGTAAATAAGCCAATTAATATTAATAACAATAAATGTATTTTTCTTTTTATCATAACTATTAAATTATAAATGTGCAGGTTTCCCATCTTTAAGGTATGGATGCTCTTTTGTTCCAGGTCTATGAAAACCTGTTATTCTCCATTTGGGGATAGGGTTTTTGTCTGTAACGAGAAATTTTCCTATAGTACTTATTTACCTAAATAGTATCATTACTTAATGTAGATTCATCCTATAGTCTTTTCTTTGCTTCCTCCTTTCCTTGCTTTATTGTGTTAGCTAAATCTCTTTTACGTTTTGCAGCTTTCCAACCAGGAGAGCTTAATACATTTACTTCAGGAAGTTTAAAAGTGGATATTAATCCATTATTTAAACCATCCCATTCCTAACCTGTGTAAATGGGTAAAACAATATCATTATAGTTATTCGTTAGTAGATTTATTTTATATTTTTGCAAAGTTACTATTTTTTTTATAATTTCATTCATAATTAAATGTTTATTTTATAATCCTTACCTTGTTTCACAACAAAGTAAGGATGAATAACAATACTAAAAATCAATAAAATTATAATTAAATAGTATCCTGTATTGGTTGTAAGCCAATATCTACTCTAATAAAATCATAAAATAATTGACAGAAACGTTTTTAGAGTTGTTTTTATTTTTAAACTTACAGGGAAGTTATTATAATCTATTCCTTTTTAGAGAAACACATATGACACAATAACCCTTATTTTTCTGTCACAATGGTTTTACTACCACTCCAACCATTCGCATAAAAACAAAGAAGCCGTAACTTGTCTTCGTACAGGCAAATTACGGCTTCTTTTTATTTCGTTATATATCAGTACGTTACAAAAATATGCGCATCTTTACTTTTTTCCTCTGCAATCACGCCCTAATTACATTGTAATCAAGCCCTAATTACAAAGTAATCACTATGCTTTTACTTGGTAAAAGCATAGTGATTACATGAGGAGTACATTATTTTGCCCCTAAATAGGCTTTTTATGCTTACTCTCACCACTAATATGGCACTTTTCTATTTTTTTAGGTGTATAGAGGGTGATGGTCGAATATTTTCAAAATGTCACAGAAAACGCTCTTTTTATGACATTTTGACATACTCTTTATTTTGCCTTTTCAAGACTGGAACGCTTGTCGCGATGATATGAACGATAGTCATCTAACTCTATCTCTACGTCTGGTTCCACCAACGTTGCAGCATGAGGCAGGCGGAATTTCTGATACTTTATGTTCAGCCCACGGGCTATCCACATTGACTCATAGTAGGTTTGTATGGACAGTATGCGCTGCGTTTCCTCGTCAAGTCCTTCCTGATGATAAAGGTCTGTGGTACGGAAGAGGAGCGGCAAGTGGTTGGTGTCCACCATATATGTGGTGTAGGTGAAGAGGAAGTTAGAGTCGGTCTTCAAGTGTATGATGCCGCCATCAACCAGGAACCTACGGTAACGCTCCATGAAATACGTAGAGGTCAGTCGCTTGCGTGGATTCTTCATCTGTGGATCAGAGAAGGTAAGCCATATTTCCTGCACCTCGTCTGTGGCGAAGAAACGGTCTATTATCTCTATGCTTGTGCGCAGGAACGCCACGTTCTTTAGCCCTTCCTTTAAGGCCTCTGTTGCTCCTGTCCACATACGCGCACCCTTTATGTCAACGCCAATAAAGTTAACCTCAGGGTACAGTTTTGCAAGTTCTACCGTGTATTCACCCTTTCCGCAGCCCAGTTCGAGCACTATCGGATTGTCATTATGAAAATATTGTTGTCGCCAATGCCCCTTCATATCGAAGGGTACATTGTCGACAACACTATACGGATATTGAAACACGTTCTCATAACGCTCCATATCCGCAAACTTAGCGAGTTTTCCTTTTCCCATTTATTCTATAACTACGCGTGTCCATCCATGGATATCCTCTTCCGTTCCGTATTGTATGCCACGGAGTTTATTGAAGAGTTTCTCACTGATAGGTCCTGGCTTGTCGCCAAAGACATAAGACTTGCCAGTCTCTATATCATCAATACGAGATATAGGAGATATAACAGCTGCTGTACCGCAAGCACCTGCCTCTTCCATTGTCTCCAGTTCCTCTTCTGGTATCTGGCGACGCTCAACCTTCAAGCCCATGTCTTCTGCCAACTGCATGAGTGACTTGTTGGTCACTGATGGCAAGATAGATGTAGAAAGTGGTGTGATGTATGTATTGTTCTTAATACCGAAGAAGTTTGCAGCACCTGCTTCGTCGATATATTTCTTCTCTTTTGCGTCGAGATAGAACTCACACGCGTAGCCGAGTTCATGTGCCTTCTGGTTTGCGAGCAATGAAGCGGCATAGTTACCACCTACCTTATAGATACCTGTTCCGAGCGGAGCAGAGCGGTCATGGTCACGAATGATAACGTAAGGGTTAGCGAAGAAGCCGCCCTTGAAGTATGGACCTACAGGTGTTACAAATATAAGGAAGAGATATTCTTGAGATGGATGTACGCCTACCTGCGCACTTGTACCTATGAGGAGCGGACGTATATATAGCGTAGCACCGCTCTCGTATGGTGGAATAAACTCCTGATTGAGACGTACTACCTTGTCAACCATCTCGTTAAAGCGTTCTGTTGGCAACTCTGGCATGAGTATGCCACGGCATGTTGACTGCAAACGAGCAGCGTTTTCGTCTGTGCGGAACACACGTACCTTGCCGTCAGGACAACGGTATGCCTTCATACCCTCGAAAGCCTCCTGACCGTAGTGCAGACAAGTTGCTGCCATGTGGAGTGGTATTGTCTCCTCTGAGCAAACCTCAATTTCTCCCCATTTTCCGTCACGGTAATAACAACGTACATTGTAATTAGTCTTACGATAACCGAATCCTAAGTTATCCCAATCTAAGTTTTCCATATCTTTATGTATTTTTAATTGTTAGTCAAGTTTGCGGATTAGCATTCTTTCTTACTAATCTCATGCAAAATTAGCAATAATATTGCAATTGTGCAAGGAAAAAGGGGAAAAGATTACAATGTAAAAGAAAAAGCCCGCAAGCGTGATTGCTTGCGGGCTGATATGTCATGATTTATCGTTGCGTTAGAAATTCCATCCCAAACGGATTGATGGCTCTACGTAGAACTTTAGCGATGTTGTGGTGCTCTCGTTAGATATTACAGGCACATTAGTAGTTGCCTCATGTGTAGTAGAGTTTGCGAACGTCTTTGTTGTGGTAATACCTGTCTCGGTTGACGTAAATGTCTCTGTACTTGCAGTCAACGCCCCCGATGCATTATACGTCTTATCTACAGAACTTGTCTCTGTATAAGTGTTAGGCGACGTAGCGGACTTGAACTTGATGCCTAATTCAGCACCAAGATACAGGCGCTTATAAACATAGAAATCCATTCCCGCAACGGCGGCACCAACGAAGTAATGTGAACTTCTGTCATTTCCGTTACTCTTGAAAGTCTCTGTCATCTTATACGTGGTTCCTGAACCTGTAACCTTTCCTCCTGCGTCGTAAACTGTCGTAACACCGTTTTCTTCAGACTTTGCGCTGCATGCCGTTATGCCATACCCGAACTCAGCACCAACATAGAAGTCCGCTCTTCCTACAGTTTTAAAATGACGCTCATAACCTACAGCGAACTCAACCTGTGACTTTTTAGTCTTAGTTTCTTTCGTACTTGAAGATATGATATAACCGTTAGTCTTATCTATAGGATCGTAAGAATTGTCCTCTGTGTTTGAATTATTATCTATTCCTACATTCAACTTCACGCGTAAAGCGTCCTTATCAGAGAGGAAGTAGCGTACTTTGAACATTCCTTCGTTCAACTTGAATGTCTCACCATTATCCTTAAACGGCATAAAGCCAACTTCTACAGCGAAGTCACCCTTCTGAGTTTCTGCCTGCGCGTTAGCCATCGTTGTTGAGCCGAGGGCTAATGCCATCAATAATAAAGATTTCTTCATAGTGTTGTTCGGTTTTAATTGACTACGCCTCCTTATAGTCTTGGGTTAGTTTTTAATACTTATTCCTTAGAGGCAACGTAACAATAATTTTGTTCCTTTGGACAAGTTTAAACAGTTTTTAAATCCTGTTTATATGTGCAAAGATATGTATTTATCTTGTAACCGCCAAACTTTTATGGGGAAATTAATTTTTCGTATAAAAAAGAGGAGTTTTCATACAAGAAGGAGGATGTATCACGCCAATCATCGCTGATACATCCTCCTGCATTTTCTTTATAATCTAAACATTAAAGGGCAAATTTATAACCGAGAGTCAGCACAAATGCACTGTTCTTAGAAGACAGATTGTCTATTGCATCTGTTACACCAATGTTATAACGTGCATCAAGTATTACATTCTTATACTCGTATGATGCACCTACTGGGATAGAAAGAATAACATCCTTTGACGCACTAATGTCTGCTGTTTTATCGTTATATTTCGTCTCAGAACTAACATTGAACGCAGGTTCAAGTCCTGCCTTTATAGCAAGTCCTTGACATACGTAGTAGTTAGCAAGAATAGGCACTGTAATATAATCCATATTCATCTTGATATCAGTATTTTCTATCTTGCAACCATACTGTGCATAGTTTACGCCCATGGTGAAAGCAAAGTGCTTGTCAAACTGATATCCAGCCTCAACACCACCAATAAATCCTACCTTTGCAGAAGTATTGTCATTGGTTGAGTTTGCTATTGTCATACCAGCCCTTGGCTGTAATGTAAATGTTCCGTCTGCTGTCTGAGCGAACATCGTTGTTGCCGCAAAAAGAGCAACTGCCATTGATAGTAATTTCTTCATAACCTTATATCTTTACGTTTGTTCCACCCTACTCTATTAAAGGTTTTCGGGATACCCTTCTTATTTTAACTTTCTGCTGCAAATGTATGTATTTATTTTATAACTACCAAATTTTTGGAAGGAAAAAATGTGTTTTTGGTATATATTTACGTTTCAGTCGCATAAAAAACGGTACACAAACGACGTTTTTTTCGTTTGTATACCGTTTCCGTTATGTATTTTTCCGCAACTTATTCCTCTGTCAATTCCAGTTTGCGATTGCTGTTATCAGCAAGCACTTGGTTGACTATTGTGGTTATCTGTGCCTTCAGTTCGTTGATAAACTGTCCCGCATCATACTTCTTATGCTCTATGTCGCGCAGTTTTTTCTCCCATATTCCTGTCAGTTCTGGGCTCTTCAACAAGTCTTCTCTTATCAAGCCTATCAATTCTTTTCCTGTGGTGGTGGCAACGATACGCTTGCGCTCACGACGGATATAATGGCGTTTGAAGAGTGTTTCGATGATTGCCGCACGACTTGAAGGGCGTCCTATGCCGTTCTCTTTCATGGCAGCGCGCAACTCATCGTTGTCAACAAACTTGCCAGCGGTTTCCATCGCTCGCAGGAGTGTAGCCTCTGTATAATAAGGAGGCGGCGTAGTGTGTTTCTCTGTCAGCGTTGGTTTATGTGGACCTGACTCGCCTTTTACGAACGTTGGCAACAAGCCTTCTGTTGGTTCTGGGTTGTCTGATGGTTGTTTCGTACCGTCATTGGCGGTTGATTGCTCGTCTGGCTCATCGCGTTTTTGTTTCTCAAACACCACACGATAGCCAGGATCGAGTATCTCTTTGCCCGTTACCTTAAACTTAACGTCGCCTGCCTTACCTTCTACTGTTGTGGTTGAGAACTTACAGTCGGGGTAGAACACAGCGATAAAGCGGCGTGCCACAAGGTCATATACATTACGTTCCGCATCTGTTAAACCGATAGGCGTGACGTTTGTGGGGATAATGGCGTGGTGATCTGTTACCTTTGAGTTGTCAAACACTTTCTTACTCTTTAGCAATGCCTTGCCACCGAGTGGGCGAACCAGATCCGCGTATGGCGCCACTCCTGCCACTTTCACCTGAAAGACACTGTTGAGTATGCCTGGACATTTAGGGTATATGTCGTCAGTAAGAAACTGTGTGTCCACACGCGGGTATGTTGTTACCTTCTTCTCATACAACGATTGTATCAAAGAGAGGGTCATTTCGGCACTGTATGCGAACTTTTTGTTACACTCCACTTGCAGTGTCGTAAGGTCAAACAGTTGCGGTGGTTTCTCCGTACCGTTTTTTTTGCTTACAGATGTCACCTCGAATGGCTTGTCTTGTATCTCCGCAAACGCAGCCTCTCCCTCTTCCTTCTTCATGAATTTGCCCTTGGTGGCGGTGAAGAGAGTATCACGATAGATGGTTGACAGCACCCAATAGGGTTCTGGTTTGAAATTGTCTATCTCGTTCTGACGGTTTACTATCATTGCGAGCGTAGGCGTTTGCACTCTGCCTATGGAGAGAACGGACCCCGCCCCCACCTGTCTATTGTTCTGATTGCGATATTTCAGCGTATAGAGGCGTGTGGCATTCATACCGAGAAGCCAATCGCCAATGGCACGAGAGAGTCCCGCCATATACAGCGGTTCATACTCTTTTTGGTCTTTTAGATTCTGGAATCCCTCACGAATGGACTCTTCTGTCAGCGAGGAAATCCACAGACGCTTGACGGGACACTTTGCTTTCGCCTTCTGCATAACCCATCGTTGTATCAGTTCTCCTTCCTGACCAGCATCACCGCAGTTTATTATCTCATCGGCATTCTGCATCAATTTTTCGATGACGGCAAACTGTTTCTTCACGCTTTCTTGGTCAATGAGTTTTATACCGAAGCGTTGTGGTATCATGGGTAAAGCCCCTAAGCCCCAACGTTTCCACATCTCCGTGTAGTCGTTAGGTTCCTTTAGGGTACACAAGTGACCGAAAGTCCACGTCACCTGATAACCGTTTCCTTCTATGTAGCCTTGCTTTGCCGATGTGGCTCCTATGACATGAGCAATGTCACGCGCCACACTCGGTTTCTCTGCTATACAAACTATCATTACGTTTCAGAAAAGTTAAACCTCTGATGCCTTATTGAATTTATCCATTATCCACTCGTTTTGCTCGGCTATCGTCATGTTGCTATTGTCGAGATACAATGCGTCATCTGCCTTGCGAAGTGGTGAGACCTCACGGTGTGAGTCTATGTAGTCACGTTCTTGCACGTTTTTCAGTATGTCCTCATAGTCCGCTGGCATCCCTTTTGCTTTCAGTTCATCGTAGCGGCGCTGTGCTCTTACCTCTGCAGAAGCGGTAACAAATATCTTTAACTCTGCGTCGGGGAACACCGTTGTACCTATATCTCTGCCGTCCATGACTATTCCTTTCTCCTTGCCCATGGCTCTTTGCTGCTCTACCATAGCCTCTCTGACGAACGGGATAGCAGCAACCTTGCTCACGTTGTTTGACACTTCGATGGAGCGTATGATGTCTTCCACTCGCTCACCATTAAGGTACGTGTCTGGTCTTCCAGTCTCCTCATTGAGGCGGAACGATACACTTATCTGCGACATAGCGTCCTTCAGAGCGTCAGTAAGCACATTTCCTGCTGCATCGAGAAGGTTATTGCGCATGACATAGAGTGTAACCGCTCTGTACATTGCTCCTGTATCCACGTATATATATCCTACCTTCTTGGCAAGTTCCTTTGCCATTGTGCTCTTGCCACATGATGAGTGGCCGTCTATTGCTATCGTTATCTTCTTCATTGGTTTATTACTCGTTCTCTTTTTCTAACAGTTCCGTTATCTTTCTGCGGCACTCTTCCATCAGCCATTTGGGTGTACTGGTGGCTCCGCAGATGCCTATGCTGCCTATATTCCGCAGCCATTGCGGTTCTATCTCTTCTGGTCCCTCTATCAAATGGGTGTTGGCATTGTGCTCAAGGCAGGCATCGTGCAGTATTTTTCCGTTGCTACTCTTACGGCCGCACACAAAGAGTATCATGTCGTGTCGTGTGGCGAACTTGCAGATATTGGGCAAACGGTTTGCCACTTGTCGGCATATTGTATCGAAAGACTCAAACGTTGCGCCCGGTACTATGTGCTCCTTGCAATACTGTATTATTCTGTTAAATTCCTCAAGCGACTTTGTTGTCTGCGAATAGAGGTATATGTCACGTGTAAAATCCAGTTTCGCTGCGTCCTCAGCATGCTCTAATACTATTGCATTACCTTCCGTCTGACCTACAAGTCCAAGCACTTCCGCATGCCCATTCTTGCCGAATATGACGATGGTTCCTTTCATTTTGTCCATCGTCTCATACCTTCTCTTGATACGTTTCTGCAGTGCTAACACCACGGGACAGGTGGCATCAATGATGCTTATTCGGTTTTTGCGTGCTACTTCGTATGTCTCTGGTGGCTCACCATGTGCTCTTAACAGTACGGTAGCGTCATGAAGTGTAGCAAACTCATCATGACCAATAGTGTTAAGTCCCATTGTTCGTAGCCGTTCACACTCCATACCGTTGTGTACTATGTCTCCTAAGCAACTGAGTTCTCTACCTTCTTTCAGCGTTTCCTCAGCCTTCTCTATCGCTGTCGTCACTCCGAAACAGAAGCCGGAGCCTTGGTCTATCTCAATAATCATTGTTGGTTGTTTGGTCGTTTAGTTGTCTGGTCGTTTAGTTGTTTGGTCGTTTAGTTGCATAATTATCCGTTACTTTTACTACAAATTCTTCAAACTTGCATAATATATAACAAGACTGCCAAACAAGAGAATAGCCCAACAACTTACTCTCCGAGTTTTCGGTACATCTCAATCAGGTCGTGTGCAGCCATGAAACTGGTCTTTTCTCCCTGCTGAACGTTCTGTTCCATCGCCTTAAGAGCGTCCTTAATGGTCGGATTATTGTAGAAGTTTCCACGCAGAATGTTATCTATCGTCTCATACATCCAGTACTTATTCTGCTGCCTTCTGCGGTAGTCGAAGTATCCATTCTGCTTCACGAAGTCCACGTATTCAAAGATCATGTCCCACACTTCCTTAATACCGTAGCCGTAAAAGCCTGAATATGTCAATACTTTCCTGTCCCAACCACTCTCTGGCATGGGGAAGAAATGAAGGGCATTGCGAAAGTTTTGCGCCGCCATCTCACAGCGTTTCACGTTGTCACCGTCACACTTATTGATGACGATACCATCTGAAATCTCCATTATTCCGCGCTTAATGCCCTGCAGTTCGTCGCCTGTTCCTGCCACTTGTATTAGCAAGAAGAAGTCCACCATGGAGTGACACGCTGTCTCACTCTGCCCCACTCCCACTGTCTCTATGAAGATTTTGTCGAATCCCGCAGCCTCACACAGAATGACCGTCTCACGTGTTTTGCGCGCCACACCGCCCAAACTACCCGCTGATGGGCTGGGGCGTATGAAGGTATCTGGGTGTACCGCCAGTTTTTCCATGCGTGTTTTGTCGCCCAATATAGAACCTTTTGAGCGTTCAGAAGAGGGGTCTATCGCCAAGACCGCGAGTTTTCCGCCACAGCGGTTGAGCACATGCAGACCAAATTCGTCTATTGATGTAGACTTGCCTGCCCCCGGAACGCCACTGATACCTATGCGTACCGACTTGCCACTGTAAGGCAAACACTTCTCTATCACTTCCTGCGCCTTCTGCTGATGCTCTGGTATAACACTCTCAAAAAGCGTTACTGCTTGTGAGAGCATGGTGACATTGCCCTTCAATATGCCGTCCACCATCTCGTCAACAGTATATTGTCGGCGTGCAAAACGCTTACGGTTAAGGTACGGATTGACTATTGACGGTTGGGCAACACCATCATTTACTGTCAAGCCCTTATACTCTTTGCTGTTCTCTGGGTGCTCCATAGTAACTCTCGTTTATTGTTTGTGTAACGCTTGCTTATTGTTTTTACTTCTTGATATATACTACAACCTTCTGCTTGTCGGGGTCGTTTGTTATCATAAGGATACGCGGACGGCGTTTCACCTTTTTCATTTCCTTGGCTCTTGCCGTCACTTTCAGTTTCGTACTCTCGCCTGGTTGCAGCACCGCCTTGCCGAGTTTTACCTCCAAGCCCGTAGTGAACATCTGCATCTTCCTTATCTCCAACGTTGATTTTCCTGTGTTTGATATCACAATCTCCCCTTTTACCTTCGACTTCTTAGCCAATGCCGTCATGTCAAGTTCTTCTGCTGACATGGTGAGTACTGGCGCATTCTGTCTCTGTGGCGAGTCTGCTGCGACTACAGGCGGCAGCAACACGGCAGACACCGTTATCTCCTTCTCTGGCGTTACGGGGTCAGACGGTTTGCAACCGAGATAGAACGAGGTCTGGTTCAAGCCGTAATCACGCAACTCTCGCGACTTTAACGTTACCGTCATCAGTCCCTTTTGTTTAGGTCCGAGTACCTCTGGGTACATTGTCACAGAGAGATACGGGGGCAAACGCAACGCTGTAGGACGCATATTTTGTCCCGTTGGGTTCATTATGTTTATCTCTTGTGACAGTCGTTGACCGCTATTCACGTCATCAAACTCTATATTGTCTACGTCAGTAAGCAGCAATCCGAGTTTGTTTGGGTACTCACCTGAGTAGTTTATCAACTTTTTCACCACCTGACCATTGACCGTAAACTCAGCAGGAACATCAGAAGAGGAGTCCGTTACACGTACTGTTCTGTTGAAATATCCCAACTGCTTGCAGTCGAACAGCAGTTTTATCTTTGCCGATGCGCCTGGCATTATCTCGCCTTTGTCATACTCCGCCACCGTGCACCCGCAGCCTGTCTCTACCTCTTTCACCGTCACTGGTTGAGCTGTACTATTCCTTAACTCTACCGTTACAGTGGTAGCATTACGAAACAACATCTGTCCGCAGTCCACATTCTTGAATACAGGCTTCAGACTTTGTGCCGATGCCGTAGCAAACACGCCACACAGCAAAGCCACTAATATATGTTTTTTATTCATCTTTATCTCTTTTTCTTAATCATTCTCAATGCTCACGCTGTACGCTGTTGTCGTTCCGCGGAACTCATTAGCGTATGCACAGGCTACTGTCGCTGTTCCTGCAAGATAGTCTCCCCTACGGTCTACATAGTAATCCATCTGCACCGTGTGTGTGCCTTTCGCCATTTTATCGAAGTGAAGTAATGTCTTCGTGTTCTTAACCTCTTGATAATAGCCGTAACGATAACCTGACAGCGTTGCTACTGGTTCCAAGCATGCCGCGCGGTTGTCCTCTACCGTAACGAAATCATAGTCACGGTCGGCAGTAATCGTTAAGCGAACCTGCACACGGTCGCCCACTCTTGGAGCCTTTTCGCTCACAGGCACATCATTAACAAGCAGTTCACGCTTTATTGACAGTCCCGTTGCCGTAGCCTCAACATTACTTGTTTTCTGCTTGAACGTAACATAAGCGGCAGCCCATGATTCACAGTCTGTCTGCTTCTTCACTTTTACCGTGGCGTCCTTACGTGTCACCTGCTTATCGGCAAGGGTCACACTGCCTTTGTCTGGCGTCAATACCGCCATATCACCACCAAAGAATGCGTGTACGGCATTTACCGTATTGTAGGCATTGTCCCACTCTTGCGTACGCTTACTTGACAGCAACCAGCGTTGCATCTCGCCGATAGTCTTCTTGTCTTGCGGCGTTATCATGCGCAGAGCCTCTATTGCCAATGTCTGTGTCGGTATGCGATAGTCACACCATGAGTACTCTGCACGATAGGAATCAAAGTATCTTCCCACGTCTTTCCTGTACACAGTGTGCTGCTTTATAGCCTCAACGAATGTGCGTGCCGCTGCTTTCTTGCCATTATTGTTAAGCACAATGGCGGCTACTGCCTTCGTTGCCATGTCAGCATTCTTTGTATTTTGCTCCAGATACTTCAAGAGATAATCGGCTGACGCCCCACCCTTTCTTCCGTCAAGGGCAAGCGAATAGAGCCAAGAAAGGTATTCATCGTCTATCCATGGTGTCACTTTCGGACTGCGTTCCTTCATCCTCGCCACGTCTTTATCTACCTCTTTCTGCATGAATGCAAACGCCTTGTCGAGCAATGGCTTTGTGTCCTGCTGCTTACCGCACAGCCAGTTTAGTCTGACGAGGGTCTTTATCACAGCCGAAGTCATATAGGTGCTGCCGCTCATGCCTTCCCACCATGAGAAGGAACCGTCCTTATTCTGTAGTTTTTCCAACTGACTGACGAGGGTATCCGTAGTCTCCTCCGACCACTTCATGCTCTGCGCCACTCTCGTTGCATAGATAGCGTTTGACAATGACACAGCGTTCTTGCTGCAACCCTTAACCATCTTCGGCAGAGTCTCTATCATAAGCCATGCCGGATTATCTACATAGTTTACCTTCAAATGTGCCTTTTGTACATCCTTCGGCATCATATCAGCAAACTGAAGTAATGTGTCTGTAGGCTCAAGGAATGAGTATGCCACGGTCTTTGTTACCTCTTCTTCGTCTGATAGCACATTCAGGTAATGTTGTTCGCCATCGGTATGCCCTGCCCCTTGTGCCGTTATGCGACAGATATACGTTCCTTCCGCCAACTTCTTTGCGTCAACTGGGAATGTCACCGCTGCTGACTCGCCTGCCGCAACCTTTACTTTCTGCGTAGCAGTCAGTAGTTTTTTCTCTGTTGCTGCATCGAGAATGGTCATCACGGTATTCACGTCCGCAGCCTTATCAGACAGGTTTGCCACCGTAGCCTGCACCGTAGCGTTGTCGCCTGAGCGCAAGAAGCGTGGCATATTTGGTTGTACCATGAGTTCTTTCTGTGCCACAGCCTCTGCCGTAAGCGTTGCGTTGCGCATCGCTTCATCATGCGCTAACGCCATGAAACGCCATGTCGTGACGCTCTCTGGCAGTGTGAACGACATGGTGGCGTTGCCTTTCTCGTCGGTCATCACGGCAGGAAGAAACATCGCTGTGTCCGCAAAGTCACTGCGAACTGGCACATTCTGCTCCGCTTCGTCATCGCCTTCGTCTTGCGAACTGAGTCCTGCAATGCTTCCCACCAACATTTTTTCCGTTTTCATCACGGGATTTTCCTGTAGTGAAGACAGTTCGGTTGCTTCCATCTGAGCACAGCCCACACTGGCACTCTTATACTTTCTGGTGCGTGTAGCAGCCTTGTCCTTTGTCTGTTTTCCTATCAACACCTCCGGGCGTCCGATGTATGCCCTGTTAATATAATACGTACCATTAGCAATGAAGTCGGTAAAGTCAAGGTTCTTCACGGTTGCATAGCGTATGTCTTGCGCCGCCCAGCCATAAAGACCGCCATGCGTTCTCATGCGCCATGCAGCGTATGGGGTATAGACATAGCGCATATCTGGCATCTGCCAGTCGTGCTTTCGCAGTTGGTCAAGGGCATGGTCATAGAGCACAGCCATCACTCTCGCTCTCGCTGGCATACCGTCGGGCGTGGTAACGTTTACAGTCCACTGCTCCTTTTGTCCTGGAACGAGACGGTCACGGAAGGTCACCCACTGCATCTTCAATGTGTTAGAAGGCAGCGGACGCTTTATCTTTATCACGTCATCATACATCACTCCGTCCTTTACCCATGCCAAAGAGATGCTTATTCCGTCGCCATACTCTGGCTTATAAGATAAGGTACGCGTGATGTTCTCGTTGTTTAAGCGTGTCACTCCCTGCGCAATCACGCTGTCGTTGGCTATAACAGTGTAGTAGGCATTGACGTCCTTGTCTGACGTTCCTATCTGTACCCACACGCTATCACCACTCTCTGGGAACTGATTGGCGGACTGATACACCCATTTGTGAATGTATTTCATGGGGCGGACATCGCTTCTTCTGAACGCCACGAAGGTATTCTTCACTGTGTCTCCCTCGCATATCGCCATCAGCGAGTGCTCTCCTGACGCTATATTCGGAGCAAGAGCGTATGGCTTATTTGCCTCTGCGTCACTCTGCTTTACTCCATCGAGCAACATCTCCACCTTTCCTTCTATCGGTGTTCCCGCTATGTTGCGACGTGACACCGTTACGGTTATGGCAGAGTCGGCAAGTATCTGGTCTGCCATACGGCAATCCAGATACGCCTTTCTGTTGCTTACGGGCATAGACAGTTCCGCGCTATGGCTCTCGCCAGCAGCGTTTGTCACGTTGACAGTGGCTGTTACGTCATAGAAGTGTGGTACTACCTTGCTTGCTTTGTCTGGCAACAGCATTGGCATACGCACGGTAAACGTGCCGTTGGCATCTGTTGTCAGCGTATCTTTCAGTAGTTCTCTGTTGGCGTCATCAATGCTCATGCGCCACCACTTCATGCGTCTGTTTACGCTATACGTTACCTTTGCGTCAGCAACTGGCATCCCACTATAGGTGCGTACCATTCCCTTTACCGTCAGGGTGTCGCCTGCCTTATACGCGTTTTCGGGCTTTTCTAATGTCACCTCAAACTGCGGTCGGCGGTAGTTTTCTACCATAATGGTTGTGCGGTGACTGCTATACTTGGTGGCACCATTATCCACCTCCACGCTCCAACGTCCGTTCTTTGCCTCTGTTGGCAATGCAAACTCTGCCGATGCCGCTCCATAGCGGTCGGTAACGGCTTTCTTTCGCTCTACTACTTTATACTCTGCATTGCGCAAGACGAACTCTATGGAGTCGTCCTCCTTAGCCTTTACTTCTTTATTGTCATCGACAGTAAACGCTGCAAGTGTCACCTTCACCGTATTACCTGGGCGATATATGGCTCTGTCCGTATACACTTCGTAATACGTACGCGTTGCTTTCCGCCTACGTTCGGCATAGCGTCCGTACAAGTCTAATGGCGACATCGCATTGTCATCACCATTCGTTGCATACACGGCGAACCACTCCTGCGACTCCTTCCACAGACATTCTCCGTTAGTGTCAGTCTTCACTGTCTTCCACTCCTTGTCACTGTTGGTATTCCTAATGTGCAACATAGCTCCTGGAAGTGGTTTGCCTGTTATAGCGTTTACTACCACGAGGCGTACCTTATCCTTAGGTTGCTCTATGTGAAGCACCTGAAGGTCTGTTACTACTAAAGACATTGGGGCTAACTTTACCTTCCCATCCGTATCGCGAATGATGCACTGCCAGCGTCCAAGGGGCAGTCTGCCGAGGCTTAATGAGTCGTCTGTTACGTCATAGTCCGTAGCAAGCGTTATCGCTTTGCTGTACTTACGTTCCATGTCGTAACCACCCTTCGCCTTCTTGTTCTCACGCCTCAGCGTCACGTTGACGCCCTTTATGTTGCGTAGGTCACGCAGACTCAACATTACGTCTGTATCTGTCGTCACCATGCCCTTATCTATCACAGCGTTTATTTGTGGCTGTGTCAGCCTCTGACGGTCATTACGCAGCCTGTCGTTTTCCTTCCACTTTGGCCAGCGTTGCAATGCTTCGTCTATCCACTCTATGCGCTGCTGTGCACTGTCTGACGGCAGATAGTCGAACTTGCGCACTGCCAAGGCTCCACACTCTGGCAGATCTTGGTATTTGTTTATCAACGAATCAGCCAACTGTCTGGTGCCTTCTATCTCTAACCACATTGCCGCAGCGAGACAAGCGGCTGTTCTGTCGCCTTTCGATACGTAGTATTCATGAAGCGCGCGCCACTGATTGGTGTGACAGGCTATTGCCGCCAGCAACGTATTATGGAAATAACGACTGTCTATTCCTTCTTGCACGAGCGGCTTAAACGCTGCCGCTCCGTTAGGCTTCAGATATGCCGCCGCGTCTTTTGACGCCACAAGCGAATCTACCTTCGGTGCGTTCTGCCAACGCTGCATCAGCGTCTGATACAGCGTCGCCATCACTCCGTCGGTCTCTTTCCACCCTTTCACCCTTTCTTCCAATCGCTTATCTGCCGCATTTACAGAGTCTGGCGACAGTTGTCCAAGTGTATTGCGTTCCTCAAGCAATGCGCAGAGGAGGTTACCGTAACTCTTCTGCTGCTCCGCCTTATGCTGTATGCGTTGCAATACCGCCAACGCTGTGCGAGGTTGATCTTTCTCTACTGCAGTGTTATACTCCTTCCACATTCCGCTGAAGGGATCTGCCATTACAGGGGCGGTACCAAGTGACAATGCCAATGCACCGCAAAGGAATTTCTTTTCGATATGAAGCATATTGGAATTGATTGAAAAGTGGTCGTTATTTCTACACTAATAGTTTTGTTTTTCAGCTTTACATTAATCATCATTAATCTGACATTAATTTTTCATTAATCTTTTTATTATCCACAAGGTTGTTCTTTAACAGATAGAACAACCCAAGTATTAACGACAGATTAACGTTCGATTAACGAGGATTAATGTTAAAACTAAGTGCGAAGCACGTTACAGGGTAACAACGTAAGATTACTCTTTCACCTGCACTCTCTGCGTCTTTGCCTGCTCAGCGTTGCGTCTGTTGGTTACCGTCACTACACTTTGCGCTAATGCAAGGAACGCTTGTCCTACAGGAGACGCTACGTCGAGGGCAGCAGGAGTACCGTTATCGCCGTTCTCACAGATGCTCTGCACCACTGGTATCTGCGCAAGCAGAGGCACATTCATCTCCTTAGCGAGATTCTTACAGCCTTCCTTGCCGAAGATGTAGTACTTGTTCTCTGGCAATTCTGCAGGTGTAAACCATGCCATATTCTCCACAAGTCCGAGTATTGGCACGTTGACCTTGTCGTTGGTGTACATATCTATACCCTTGCGTGCATCGGCAAGTGCCACCTGTTGTGGTGTGCTAACGATGACGGCACCCGTTATGGCGAGTGTCTGAAGGAGCGAAAGGTGTATGTCTGACGTTCCTGGCGGTGTGTCGAGGATAAGATAATCCAACGCTCCCCAGTCAGCATCGGCTATCAACTGCTTCAATGCGCTGCACGCCATACCACCACGCCACAGCGTAGCGGTGTCTTTATTGACAAAGAATCCTATTGACAATAGTTTTACGCCATACTGCTCTACAGGTTCTATCAACTGTCTGCCGTCTTTCTCTACAGCGTAAGGACGCGCGTCTTCTACTTGGAACATCTTCGGCATTGATGGTCCGAAGATGTCGGTATCGAGCAATCCTACGGAGTAACCGAGGCGTGCGAGTGAGATGGCAAGGTTGGCACTGACGGTGCTCTTGCCCACTCCGCCCTTGCCAGAGCTAACGGCTATGATGTTCTTCACTTCAGGAAGGAGCTTGTCGTCGGCAGGCCTTGGAGCCGACTTAAACTCTGTCTTTATCGTCACCTTTACATCTTTCGATACGTGATAGTGTATGGCAGCCTCAGCAGCCTTCAGTGTTGACTTTAAGAAAGGGTCGGTCTCTCGTGGAAACACAAGGATAATCTCTACCTTCATGCCGTCAATCTTCGGCTGGTCGGCGAGCATCTCGCTCTCTATAAGATTCTTCTTCGTACCAGCGTACGTTACCGTAGCCAGTGCATCTGTTATAAGTTTTGGATATAATGTCATTTTCTTTGCTTGTATATTACGCAAACAATGTCTTTGTTTCGTTTCTTATTATTTATGCATTACCGTTGGCATCTGCGAGGATTTTCTTTATCTCTTCATCCGTCTTCAGCAATTTATCACGGCATTGCTTTATGAGAGCCTGTGCTTTCTTCAGTTCTTCCGTCATGGAATCCACATTCAATTCGCCACTCTCCATTTTGGCAACGATGTTTTCTAACTGTTTCATCGCCACTTCATAATTCTGTTCTTTCATTTTGTCAGGCTAATGTATAATTTTAAGCACTCATTTAAGCCAAATTGAATTTGTCAACCATATTGGTGGACAATAGAGCATTCATTTACAAAATTACGAATAACTTTCGATGTTTCCAAATTTTTAACATATTATAAGTGGTACGAACATTCACTCATAGCGTCTGTGGAACACTAACAGACACATGGCACCTGCCAACGCCATCGGCACGCCAATAAGTGCTGGATAGTTATATCCCATGCCCATCGCTACTGGTATTCCGCCCAAGAAGGCCCCTATAGCGTTTCCAAGATTAAATGCTCCTTGTATGCAACAGCCGCCAAGCATCTCCCCACCCTCACTGTGTTTTACTATTAAGTATTGTTCTGGTGAGCCGATACCAAAGAGGCAAGCACATGATATGAACATCATCACTACCGATACCCATCCATAATCGGATAATAAGAAGGTACACAACAGTGCCACTGCGGCAATAAACTGCAAATAACAGGTAAAACGTCCTGGCGTAATGCGGTCAGCAAGCAAGGCACTTACCTGATTGCCTACAACCATGCCTAATCCTGCAAGCACCATAAGCACAGAGATACTCGCAGCACTAAAACCACCATTTACCTGCAACAGTGGTGAGATATAACTGAACCAACACAGTATTCCGCCGTTTCCAAGGAACGTGGCTGCTATGATAAGCCATGGCGCAGGATTACGAAGGAAACGGAATTGTGCCTTCATTCCATTGTTTGGCAATGCATCAACATTTGGAACCCACCTGTATATCATATATACTGTTATCAATCCCAACAACACTGACATAGCAAACGGTGCCCTCCATGAAAAGGCATGGCTAAGGAATGTACCCAAGGGGACGCCCATGAGATTAGCGAAAGGCATGCCGGCACACATCATTGCCACCGCTTTCGTGCCCTTGCCTTCCTTCGCCATCTTAACAGCTACTATCGTGCCTGTACCGAAATATGCTCCATGTGGCAGTCCCTGTATGAAACGAGCGCACAACAACATCCAATAGGTTGGTGCTACAGTGGCTATAACCGCACCAAGAACTATCAGCGATGCAAGGAACAACAGTATTTTCTTCGGTCGATATTTGTGCATCAGTATCAGCGAAAAGGCTCCTGCACACACACCGAGAGCATAGACTGAAATGAGATGTCCCGCTTGCGGAATGGAGACGCTCAAGTCGTGCGCCACGTCTGTTAGTATTCCTTCTATTATAAATTCTGCCATACCAAGGGTAAATGTACCCAAGGCAAGCGCAAGTAATCCTTTGTTCATTGTGTTTGTTATCCTAAAAAATCTTTCCTTAATGCGTCCTAAATATTCTTCTTTATCTTCCACTCTTGCGGATAGAGGTTGTTTGCCCTATTGCCTATGTTTTTCACAAAACCAAGTGGCAAGGATTGGTATGTCACCACGACAAAACCTCGCGGTGCGTCCGCTGGCAATACTATTGCGTCATGATGCAGATAATGCAAGGCATCTTCCCTGTTCAACTCCGCCATTGGATACTTATCCTTTGGTAAGTTTGTCAGCAACGCCTCTGCGTGCGCTGGTATAACGCTCTTGCCTTTTACTGTACCTACTGGTTTTCCGTCACTTAGTATTCGTAAGCGTGACAAGGCTTTTTTTATGTCTGTTTTACTTACATGCTGTGCACCATCGGTAGGTTTGCGCACCACCGCCATGAAGAGTCCTTCACCGATTGTTGTGCCGGGTATAAAACGATAGACCTCCTGTTGCCAACCGTCAAGCAGCGAACCTGTTATGTTCCAATCCTTTTCACACTCCACGGGGAGCAGTTCTGCTCCGAGTTCTTCTGTTATCCAGCGCACGTTCTCTTCATTCTCGTGTGTGTTGAACGTACAGGTGCTATAGACAAGTATGCCACCGGGCTTTAGGCATTGCCATATTTCTTCTACTATACTACGCTGTAGCGCAGCGCATTTCATCACGTTTTGCAGGCTCCACTCTCCTATTGCTCCTTCGTCCTTGCGGAACATTCCTTCACCAGAGCATGGCACGTCCGTCAGTATCACGTCAAACTGTAATCCGCTTTTATTGTAATCCTTCGGATAGTTGTTTGTTACGATTACGTTAGGATGCCCTTGCTTCTGCATATTCTCCATCAGTATGTTCGCCCTTCTTCGGTCTGGCTCATTACTGAATAGTGTTACATGTTCTGGCAATGCGGCACGCAACAGCGTACTTTTGCCTCCTGGTGCGGCACATAGGTCAAGCGCCATTGCTCCATTGCCAAACATACTGTTAGGGCAATGTTCCTCCATCACTCTGTCGAGGAACATTGACGATGCCTCTTGCACGTAATATGCACCGGCATGAAGCAGTGGGTCAAGTGTAAAATCGGGGCGTGATGACAGATAATAAGCGTCACGACACCACGGCACCTGGCGTTCTATCGGCAGGTGCGTGAGGTCACAATGCTTAAATGGATTTACTCGTATGCTGACAGGTGTGGCCTGTTCAAAGGCGGCAAGATACCGCTGCCATCTGTCGGCACCAAACAGGTTACTGGTATATGTGGTAAAATCTTCTGGTAAAGACATTTGTTGTTTAGTGGTTTGGTTGTTTGGTGGTTTAGTGGTTTAGTGGTTTAGTGGTTTGGTGGTTTGGTGGTTTAGTGGTTTAGTTGTTTGGTTAGTTAGTCGTTTGGATGTTTTTATTGTCTGATTCCATAACTAATAACTAAATAACCAAACCACTAAACCACTAAACAACAAAACCACCAAACAACTACTCTAAATCAAAGAAGAATTCGTCGCTTTCTTCCTCTGTTACTTTCTTCTTGGGTTTCGGCAGGTTCTTTATATTGCCGTCTTTGTCAAACACGTTGTATGTTGTTCTCAGTACTGAGAATTCCGTTCGGCGGTTTAGTGCGTTCGCTGTCTCCTGTTCTGCAGGCTTGAGTTTCTTTATAAACTCCTCCGTCAGCACATCACCTTCCTTCAACCACGGATAGTTCTCTGCCACCTTTTTACGTATTTTCTTTGGCTTTTCCTCTCCATATCCCACTGGCGTCAGCCTATCTGCTGCAATACCTTTCTTTATAAGGTACTTCACCACTTCCTCTGCACGTCGCTGCGAGAGTTGTTTGTTATACGCCTCTGGTCCTTTATAGTCGGTATGCGCCGCCAGTTCTATGGTAATATTTGGATTTTCGTTGAGCAACATGACAAGTGAATCCAAGGCTTTTTCGCTACTTCCTAACAGCGTTGCCTTATCGAACTCATAGAAGATATTGTCTATTAGCACTGGAGCGGAGATGCTCGGCAGGGCAAATTGCAGGGTGTATGTTTCAGATTCCTTTGCCTCTGGTACTTTTATCTCTTCCTTATGGTTAAGGTATCCTGGGCACGTTGCGAGTATGATGTACTCCACCCCTGGCTGTGCCGCATATTCAAATGAGCCATCGCTCTTCAGCGTTACGTGCTCGTTTGTACCGTCATCGCCCACGATGCGCACTTCGGCATTGTTCAGTTCATAACCGTCTTGTTCATAAACCCAGCCTTTTATCAGTTGCACTACCTCTGGATTTTCAAATGAATAGATATGATCATTGCCTCTTCCGTCGCCACGACTTGAGGAGAAGAAACCACGATTGTGGAAACCGTCAAATGTCATACCGAAATCATCGCCCTGCGAATTCAGCGGGTAACCTGGGTGCGAGATGTGGTATTTGTTGTCATCTCCTATGGTTGCGATAAATATATCCAGTCCGCCCATGCCGGGATGACCGTCTGATGAGAAGTACAGGTCACCGTTAGGACGGAACGTAGGAAACATTTCGTTGCCTGGCGTGTTTATTGGTTCTCCCAAATTCTCAACGCCCATAGGTCCTGAGGGGGTTATCCTTGTGCGCCAAATATCCAGTCCTCCCTTTCCTCCTGGCATGTCGCTAACGAAGTAAAGCCACTCTCCGTCGGGTGATATTGCTGGATGTGCAAATGCCGAAAGGGTGTCATTTGTTAGTGGATAATCCTTTGGCGCGCCCCATAAGGCATCTGCGCGGTTAGAGACTACTATCTTTGCGTAGCGTGGTGACGACGCGTCATAGGTGCACTGTGTAAGATACATCTGTCCGCCATCTGGCGTTATGCAACACGCTCCTTCGTCATACTCTGTGTTTAGTCCCGTTCCTATGGCTTCTGGTTTGCTCCATTTGCCCTTATCATCCTTCTCTGAGAAGAAGATATCGGCACTCTTCATACCTGTGACACCGTTCAGTTCATCACCCAAGGCATCGTTTCTGGTAGAGGTAAAGTAAAGTCTGCTATAGTCTTCTCCTGCCAATACGGGTGAGTAGTCATCCCTACGGCTGTTGAAAAGATCTACCCTCTTCACTGTATATCTTGAGCCTTCCTGTTTCCATTCGGGGGCTTTGCGCGCTGACTCCAGTCCGTTCTTTACCAGTACATTGTCGGGCATGGACTGTTGCAATGCCGTGAACACCGCCTCTGCTGCACGGTATTCTCCGTTGCGTAGGAGCAGACGTCCCAGTTGCAGACTGTCCTCTGCTGTGGCTTTACCATATCTTGCGGCATTGCGATAGCCAGCAAGTGCCTTCAAATGGCTATTGAATGCAGCGTAAGCCTTGCCCACCTTCAATGCTCGCTCGCCCCTTAGGTCGCGCTCTGAGGCTGGCGTCTTGGCGTAAGCCTTGCGGTAGTTCTCCGCAGCCACATAGTATTCGCCTAACGCCAGTGCTTTATCGCCCTTGCGCATGAAAGCGTCTGCACCGCAGGAGGACAACATTTGCGCCACGATGCCACACAGTGTTATTATGAAGAAATGTCTCTTTCGCATTATTTCTCTTTGGGTTATTGGGCTGTTCTGAACAGTCTGTTGGCGTTATCCGTCGTAACCTGTGCCACAGTCTCTGCACTTACGCCGTAGCACTCTGCCATTTTCTCTATTACATTAACGATATACGCACTCTCGTTTCTATCACCTCTGTGTGGCACTGGTGCCATGTAAGGTGCATCTGTCTCAAGCACTATGCGGTCGAGTGGTACTGCAGCGGCAAGCGTCTCGGGCAGTTTGCTTTTCTTGAAGGTGAGTACTCCACCAATGCCAAGACAGAATTTTTCGAAGGAGAGTAGTTCCTTTGCCTCTATTTCGTTGCCGGTAAAGCAATGGAACACGCCTCCTGGCAGTTGGTCTTCATACTTACGCAGTATCTTCACCATCTCGTTTTGCGCCTTGCGACAATGTATCATCAGTGGCAACCCTGTGTCAATAGACCATTGCACCTGTCTTTCAAACGCCTCCAGTTGCTCTTTCTCAAACTCTCGTGACCAATAGTAGTCCAGTCCTACCTCTCCTACTGCTATCCAACCGTCATTAAGGTGTGCCTCCATTTGGTCAAGAACATCATTATAATCCGCCTTTACCTCTTCTGGGTGCAACCCTATCATGCCGTAACAGATTCCAGGAAAGCGTTCGCACACTTCCTTCACTGTTTTTACTGAGTCGAGATTGATGCCGGGTACAAACAGTTTCAGCGCACCGGCATCACCGGCGCGCTGAACTACGAGGTCAAGGTCTTCCTTAAACTCTTCCCCGTCTATATGGGTATGTGTATCTATAAATGTCATGTTTTTCTTACTTTTCCCTCTTCATCATCATGTCAGCATACTGCTTCAGAGCCTTCTTCTTGTCATCGCTGACATTCACCTTTTCTAAATATGCTACGGCTTCCGTGTAGTACTGCTCCATCTTTGCCTTAGCCATGCGGTCTATGCCGAGTTTGTTGTATATGGCTGTCACCGCTTTTACTTTCTCTTCACGGTCAAACTCCTTCGCTGTTATCCAGCGTGTCAGTTCTTCCTTGTCTGCTCCCTCTGCCTTGTTGAAGGCATTGATGAGCATATATGTCTTCTTATTGCTTGTTATGTCGCCGCCTATCGCTTTGCCGAACACCTTCGGGTCGCCATATACATCGAGGTAGTCATCCTGCAACTGGAACGATAGTCCTATGGCTTCGCCAAACTTATAGAGGTTCTCTACGTCTTCTTCTGGTGCTCCTGCCATTATCGCTCCTATCTTCACCGCACATGCAAGCAGTACACTCGTCTTCAGGCGTATCATCTCTATGTACTCCTCTTCGCGCACATCGTCACGGCTCTCAAAGTCAACGTCATACTGCTGACCTTCATCTATCTCTATCGCAGTGTCGGTAAACACCTTCAATACCGCTGGCATCTTGTCGGCAGGACATTGCTGCATCCACCTAAACGCGAGCACTAACATATTGTCTCCCGACAGGATAGCGGTGTTCTCGTCCCACTTCTTGTGCACGGTGGGCATGCCACGACGCACGTCCGCATGGTCCATCACGTCGTCATGCAACAGTGTGAAGTTATGGAATGTCTCCAAAGCCACCGCCAATGGCAGTATCTTCTCGCTATCGTCACACCACAGTTCATACGCCATCATCATCAGCACTGGGCGTATGCGCTTGCCACCAAGTGACAATATGTAACGTATCGGTTCATACAATCCTCTTGGTTCTTTCTCTAAAGGGAGGTTCTTTATGTATTCGTTGATTTTTTCTAACATAGCGTTTAAGATAGTAATTAGGGATTACAATAGTTTATCAAAAATTGAATGCAGCATTGAACATGAGGCTTGATGATGCCACATGGTATTTACCATAGGCTATATTGAGTTTAAAACGCTCCAGTAACAGTCCGCCACCTACGGTAAGTCCTGCTCCGTGGCTACCACTATCGTCTGGATTGTTTGCCTCTATCTTCATGTCGTGGGCACGCTTTAGGTTATATCCTACTGCCACATAGAACTGTGGCAATATTATAACGTCAGCACCAAGGTTTAGATGTTGCATAAAAGCATAGTCCCAATGGTTCAGGTCACAGAACGTGGCATGCACCCTAAACGGTGTGTTGTGTATTCTTTGCGACACGCCTAACATTATATCAACAGGCAGGTTCTCAAACTCCTCATCGTAAGCCGACAACTGTCCGCCAAGGTTCTTTACCGCCAAGCCTGCAGAGAAGTCTATTTCTGGGTTATAATAATTGATACCAAGGTCTATGGCAGCAGCGGTACTTGAGTAATTTCCTATCTTTGAATAGATGAACTTAGCACCTATACCACCAACAAGATTATTGGCAAGGGTATATGAAAACAGTCCCTCAAAAGTCATGTCGGCTGGCGAAAACGACCCTGTCTCATTACCCACATAGTCAGTTTCCTTCATTGACCCATAGTTAAGGTACTGCACCGCCCCTCCAATGGTCGCCTTTTCGTTTAGCACATGGGTATAGTTTGCGGTAAACATGTTTGTTCCGCTCATATAGTTCATGTAGCCGAAAGACACCGTCTGGTGTGACACTGAACTGAGTAACGATGGGTTTGACAATGCGAGCGACGCGTCATCCTCTATGAGTGACACGTTCTCTCCTCCCAATGCTGCTGCATGTGCGCTCACTGGAATACGCAGAAAGTTAAATGCTGTCTGGCTCTCTTGCGCCGTAGCGGTAAGAGAGCATAGTGACATTGCCAGTATTTGGATTGTTTTCTTGTTCATTATTCGGTTTATGGGCGGTGATATTTTTGTATCACCCACATAGTAATAACGCAGATATAAGTAATTTATTTCGTATAGTCCACGAAAGAATATCTCTGCGCGTGCTTCTCGTCTGTATCGTGGTCTTCACGCCATGCCTCGTGCCATGCACTGAAGTCTGGGAAGAAGGCATCAGCCTTTTCAGGCGTATCGTGCACCAAAGTGAGGCAAAGGCGATCTGCCAGTGGCAGTGCTTGTTCATAGACTGACGCTCCACCGATAATATATACGTCTTCTTCTGGGGCGCAATGTTCCAAGGCTTCTTCTAATGATGCATACACGTCACATCCTTCTATGGCTGTTACAGAACGTGACAGCACCACGTTGCGTCGGTTAGGCAGTGCTCCTTTTGGCAGCGAATCAAACGTCTTTCTGCCCATAATGATGGTATGTCCCGTTGTTAACGCCTTGAAACGCTTCAGGTCGTTGGGCAACCAATAGAGTAACTTGTTTTCGTTGCCTATAGCGTTATTCTCTGCTATAGCGGCTATAATGTTTATCATAAGTCTTAATTTAATTCATAATTCATAATTCATAATTCATAATTGAGTCCACTCGGAAAAGTCAGAGCACTATCAATTTGAAAGTTAAATAGCAAAAACAAGCCCAAAACAGGCTTATAAATGCTAAATATCACATACGAAAAGGTTCCTCTTATGCTTTTAGTTTCAAACTGTAAGCATTTTGAGGTACCCCTCTGTTTTGAGGGCACTTTTTCAAGTTGACTCATAATTCATTAACTACTACGCGTAGGGCGTAGCCTAATTATGCATTATGCATTATGAATTATGAATTATCTCACACGCTCACCTCTGCCTTTATGTGTGGCCATGGGTCGTAATCTACGAGTTCAAAGTCTTCATACTGGAATGAGAACAAATCCTTTACATCGGGGTTTATCTTCATCTTTGGCAGCGGGCGTGGCGTGCGTGTCAACTGTAATTTCGCCTGTTCCAAATGGTTTAGGTAGAGGTGTGTATCGCCTGTTGTATGCACAAAGTCTCCACACTCCAATCCTGTAACCTGCGCCATCATCTGAAGCAGTAATGCATACGAGGCAATGTTGAATGGCACCCCGAGGAATGTATCGGCAGAACGCTGATACAGTTGTAGCGACAACTTACCGTCTGCCACATAGAACTGAAACAGGCAGTGGCATGGTGGCAATGCCATCTGATCTACCTCTGCTGGGTTCCATGCACTCACCATCATGCGGCGTGAGTCTGGATGCGTCTTTATGGTATCTATTACCTGCTGTATCTGGTCTATGGTTCCACCCTTATAATCGGGCCATGAACGCCACTGGTGACCATATACGGGTCCCAACTCTCCGTTTTCGTCAGCCCACTCGTTCCATATTCTTACGCCATGCTCCTGAAGATATTTTACGTTTGTATCGCCTTTCAAGAACCACAGCAGTTCATATATTATTGATTTCAGGTGCAGTTTCTTCGTGGTGAGCAACGGGAAGCCGTCTGCCATGTTGAAACGCATCTGATGTCCAAAGACACTTTTCGTACCTGTACCTGTGCGGTCGGTCTTCACCGTGCCCTCAGCCATTATTCTGTTCAAGAGGTCTAAGTATTGTTTCATCTGTCAGTATATATTTCTTTACTTTTCCTCTTCCTCGTCTTTCTCTTCGCCAGGCATGTCGAGTATGGCGATAGGACGGTGTATTGCCTCATTGAACGATATTATTGTCTCGGAGCGTGATAATCCTAATGGCTGCAACTTGTCATGGATTACCGTGAGGAGGTGGTGATTATTGTAGGCATAAATCTTAATAAACATATCGAAGCCACCTGTGGTATAGTGACATTCCACCACTTCTGGTATATGCTTTAGTGCCTCCACCACTTCATCAAAACGTTCTGGGTCTTTAAGGTACAATCCTATATAAGCGCAGGTCTCATAACCTATCTTCTCGGGGTCCACCATGTATTGTGAACCTTTCAGTATTCCGAGATTTGTCAGTTTCTGTATGCGCTGGTGTATTGCTGCTCCACTTACGTTGCATGCTCGTGCAACCTCAAGGAACGGTATACGTGCATCCTTCAGTACCAAGTCTATGATACGCTTGTCAAGGGCGTCAAGTTTGTAGTGTGCCATTATTGTAATATATGATAGATTATCTTTTACTGGTTATCGTGCCATTGTTCTCCACGGCGCTGTATCTTATGTTCAGCGTGCCCACCTTGCGCAGTTCCTGCTTTACGTCAGTAACTATGCCCATCGGTGTGTTGCGGTCTGCCTTTATGTTTACGGTGTACTGTTCGCGGTCTTCGTCACTCATACTGTTGCTTATGGCGAGTATTGCACTGCCTACCCTATCCAGCGACACTATGCGCTCGCCTATCTGTATGCGTGTTTCACCATTTGCGTCGGTACCAATATACAGATTTGTCACCGTGCGTTTGCTCGTTGGTTTGTTCAACTCTTGTCCCTCTGGCACGTTCACATGTACCTTCACCGACTCCGTTCTCATGTGTGTCACTATCATAAAGAAGAAGAGAACGGTAAAGATAAGGTCTGGCATTGACGCCATATTGAGCGTTGGCACGCTACGGTGCCTTCTTTTTCGTATTTGTATGCTCATAGGTCGGTATGCGTTGTCGTTGGGTTGTTTGACACTTCCTGTATGCGCTGCGGATACATCTTCATTATCTCGCTACGCTGCTCCTCGCTACATCTACCATAAAGGCGACCATACAGTTTCATGGCTGCAGCGTTACGCAACTCGGTGTATGCCATCACCACTTGGTTCTGCAGATGAAAATAGGAGTCATAGTCGGCATCACGGTCCACCTGTATTTCTATAATATGACGGCGACCTTTCGCCATTATGAAGTGACGCAGTTCTTTTCGCATAGCGTCATCTATGCTCATGCTTTTCTCGTCCACTGTCAGACCTGCGTTTTTCATCAGATGCAATGTCAGCACATGGTCACGGTTTACGTCCTGCACCACTTCCTGCTGGTCTGGGTTCAACGGGGGCAGTTGTCTCCCCAGTCCCTTGTCGCTATCCATCGAGGTCGTAACGAGGAAGAAGATGAGCAACATGAACGAGATGTCGGAGGTCGATGTCATGTTCAGTCCCATGCTTTTCTTATGTCGTCTGCGTATCACTATCATCTTATTTCCTCCTTATCCTACTGAGAGTACGTACCCTGCCACACACTACTAACGCGGCTGCTACGAGCAACAGTACCAGCGACGTAACTATGCACGCATCCGTCAGCGAAGCGAATAGCATTGTTGGCAACGCCACTACCAACGTCAACGCCACAACACCGAGCATTATATTGTGTGTAGGAATGCCATTTTCCATCTTCTCTCGCTTGTCCACACGAACGGAATGCCACACGGAATATACCGTTATGACCACCGCCGCCAACAAGGCAAGGACTGATATGACGATTATTATGTTTGCTATTATGCTATCCATTTGTCAAGAACCTTTACCTTGTTCTACTTTGTCTGGCTCTCCTTCTCTTCCTTACGCTCTTTCAGTATATCCATCAGCGTTATGGCACTTTCCTCCATCTGCGCCGTTAGGTGATCTACTTTCGATAGCACATAGTTATAGAACAACTGGAGTATCAATGCGGTGATAATACCGAAGATTGTGGTTATAAGCGCCACCTTCATACCTCCTGCTACGATGGTAGGACTTATATCGCCCGCCATCTCTATGTTGTCGAACGACATCACCATGCCTATCACCGTTCCGAGGAATCCTAATGATGGTGCCATGGCTATGAACAGTGTTATCCACGAACTGCCTTTCTCCATATTTCCCACCTGCACTGAGGCGTAAGAGTTTACCGAACGTTCTATCTCTCCAAGGCTGTCGTTTATACGCAACAACCCTTGGTAACATATACTTGCCACCGGTCCGCGTGTATCTCTACACAACGCCTTTGCTGCATCCACGCCTTCTGTCTTCAGTTTTGTCTCCAACTGGCGCATAAAGTTCTTCGCGTCTATCTCTGACATGCTGAGATAAACTATCCTTTCTATGCAACAAGCAAGACCTATGATTAACGTCAGCGCAATGAGCGACATAAAGAGTACGCCACCGTCCACGAACTTGTTTTTCAACTGGGTATATACGCCGTCCTCTGCCATTCCATCTACTGCTGTAGTGTCTGCCATCTCCAGTGCGGCATCGTCAAGCATGCTGCTTGCTGTGGTGTCTGCTACTGCCGCCTTCGCAGTGTCTGCCACGGGAGCATCCGCGCTTTTCTGAGTCTCTGCTTTTACCTCTGTTTTTGCCTTTGCCGCCCCCGTCTGGGTGGCTGGCAAAGCATATCCTTGAATGTTCAGCACTACCACCAAACAAAGCATGGCGGCATAACGGCGTGTGTTATTCAGTTTCATTTTTATTCGTTTTCTTTTTTATACTGCAAAATTAATCATTTACTTTGTAACTACCAACTTTTTTATGCTTTTTTGTTACATATTGTTACTTTCACCTATTATTTACGCGCCACAAATTAAAAACTGTAAGTTATATTTTTCTTACGTCCCTTTAAACTTTTCCTTGTCTTCTGTGTCAATAATATGTAAGTTTTCACTTTTAAAACATTTATATTATGAAGAAACAAATCATTACAATGGTTGCTCTGACTATGCTTTCAGCAGCAACTGCCATGGCTCAAGGTGAGCGTCCTGAGCAGAAAGGTCCACGCGGAAATATGATGGAGAAGATGAAGACGGAACTGAGTCTGACGGACGAGCAGGCTGCCAAGATGCAGGAGGTGTTCAAGGAGATGCGACCAAGCAAGCAGGGAGAACGTCCATCACGCGAGGAGATGGAGAAGAAGAGAACGGAGATGGAGACGAAGGTTAAGGGTATTCTTACCGAGGAACAGTACGCTAAATACCAGAAGATGCGCAGCGAGCGTCGTCCGCCACGACACGAGAAGAAAACGGAGAATGGAGATTAATGTTGAAGGTTTTTCAATGCTATTGCATTGTTTTTTTAACTTTAATCTTCGTTAATCTAACGTTAATCCGACATTAATCCTTTCTTGGTGTGTTTACTGTATTGCAAGGGCGACACAACTAAAGTTTTTACGAAAGATTAATGTTAGATTAATGGAGATTAATGTTGAAGGTTACTCTAAATAATTTATCGTAACTTACTTTTCTGTAAAGGGTGATTCTATAAATTACCTTTGTTATATTTCGAGGTTATTTTCGAGGTCAAAGTGTAAGTAAATGAAGGAGTGTAGCGTGCTACTCGACTGAATGCACTTACGCTTTGAACCGAAAAGAACCCGAAAGATGACAAAACGTCATTACATCATTTAAGTCTTAAATAACGGTGGTAATTTATAGAACCACCCTTATATAATCTTTGCATGGTTTTTGTGTAGTAAATCAAAGAATCTACACAAGAACCATGCATTTTTTGGTGTTTCCCCGCATGGATTTCACGCAAATTTCGTAATTTTGCCAACATGATAAACAAAAATTCTCTCTTCATTTTCATTTGTCTGCTGATGCCGTTGGTGGCAATAGCACAGACTAACGAACGTGTTACGGAATATACCATCCTTACGTCTTCACCCGAACAGCACATCCTGCATTTTGGCGCAAGCGACGCTTGGAGCATGCAGTTTCTCGGATTATGGCAGGATAAGGAACAGGAGAAAATTGCCGACTGGCTCTTCAGCACCGAAAACGATGCCTCTGGCAAGCCTAAGGGCATTGGTCTCTCTATATGGCGTTTTAACCTTGGCGCTGGCAGCGAGGAGCAGGGCGACAACGCACAGATTCAGCCAAGCACACGCACGGAGTGTTTTCTCAACGCCGACGGCTCATACAACTGGAATAAACAGATTGGTCAACGCCGATTCCTACTGTTGGCCAAGGAGCGTGGCGTGCCTTTCTTCTTGGCTTTCTGTAACTCCGCTCCTGTATATTACACGAAGAACGGTCTTGCCACTAATACTGGGCGTGACGCTACTATTAATCTGAAAGATGACTGCTATGGCAAGTTTGGAGAGTTTATCGCCTCGTCGCTTAAAGGTATTGAGGAACATGACGGCATTCATTTTGACTACATCAGCCCTATCAACGAACCCGATGGCCACTGGAACTGGTTAGGACCTAAACAGGAAGGCAGTCCCGCCACAAACAGGGAGTTTGCGAGGGTGGCAAGGGAACTTAGTGCTGCGCTGACAAGGAAAAACCTCAACACCCAGATTCTTATTAATGAGTCGAGTGACTACCGCTGCATGCTTGAGACACACATTGCCGACTGGCAGCGTGGTAACGAGATTAAAGCATTCTTTACTAAGGACAGCACGGAGACTTATCTCGGCAATGTTAACCACCTGCCTCGCCTCATCGGCGGACACAGTTACTGGACTAACACCCCCGTACCCTACATGCGCGAGATTAGGATAAGGATGCGCGAGGCATGTAAGGAGATGGGTATCAAGTTCTGGCAAACCGAGACCTGCATCATGAGCAACGATGAAGAGATTGGCGGTGGAGGCGGTTACGACTTCACTATGAAGACGGCTCTCTATGTGGCTCGTATCATTCACCACGACCTTGTGTACGCCAATGCCGAAAGCTGGAGTTGGTGGCGTGCTGCTGGTGGCGACTATCGCGACGGACTAATCCGCATATTCAGCGATGATGGCTGGAAGAGTGGCAGGGCTGTTGACTCTAAATTGATGTGGGCTTTTGGCAATTATAGCCGTTTTATCCGCCCTGGTGCGCAGCGATACAACATCGCTACCACGTCGCCTGACGGAAAAGACATTGAAGAGGGGTACAACGACCCTTACGGCATTATGTGCTCTGCCTACAAGAACGCTGACGGGAAGTGGGTCATCGTTGCCATCAACTATTCTAACGACGCTAAGGCTGCTAACTTCTCACTCGATAATGGCACCCTAAAGCAATGGCAGCAATATCGCACCAGCGATGTACCTAATGAAAACCTTGCACCCATAGGCACCTGCAACGGAGCTACATTGCTGGCGCCACGCAGCGTCACAACGCTCGTCGAGAAATAAGATGGGGGAATAATAGGCTTTCTGTCACTTTGCTACTTTTTCGTCATTTTATGTGACACTCTGACTTTTCACGGTGCTCCATAATTCGCATAAAAATCACGAAGAAATATTTTCTTCGGAATATCGCAACCATTACACCTTTTCGATATTCTCCTGACTGCCAATACGTTACATTTTTGCGATGTTCTAAACCGCAGTTATTAGAACGTTAAAACATACATTTAAGCGTTACAAACGGCTGTTTGTAACGCTTTTTCTATATATTTTCCACTTGTAATCAAGCCCTAATTACATTGTAAAAGCATAGTGATTACACAGTAAAAGCATAGTGATTACAATATAAAAGGGTACAAATAACATTCTCGTCCCTACTCTTTCGCCATTTTCTTTCTATTTCATCACTCCAAGTAACACCTTTGTTTTTATCAAAGTGTCATAAAAATTGCGTTTTCTTGCGCATGATGTAATAGACGGTTATTATTCCCGAAACTATTATCACAATGTGACAATAAAAAAATTCAACTTTCTGATTTAAGTGCGAAGTTGGTTCTCAGAGCCTTCGGCTACTGAGAAATGGTCAAAGGAACACGGATTGCAATAAGACGGATTGGTCTTTTCTGTGTTATCTGTGTTACTTTGACCCGAGTCCACTCGCCGTAGGCGGTGGACGCTTTGTAACTATTCAGCGGTAGTGCGATAACAATATGGAGCAGGTGTCACGCAATAGGAATATGGAGCCGAAGTTTCCAACTTCGGTTATCCCTAAAAATAACATTAACGAACAAGCAGAAAGGTTCACGCAATAGGAATATGGAGCCGAAGTTTCCAACTTCGGCATTAGCAATGTGTCACAGGTATAACCGAAGTTAAAAACTTCGGCTCCATATTCCTACTGCTCATAACATTTTCCTGCCTTCGGTTTGCCATGACTGGAAAAGGCGCATGAATATTAATACTTTTGATTGGCGAAAACACCGCTGAATAGTTACGACGCTTTGATGAAAAGCTAAATCCGCTACACTTGAGTCAAAAAATAAATCTATCAATATTTTTTGACAACAACTTATCCACCACCTAACCTTTTTTTGAAAAGAATGGTCGCATCTTTGACGCTTCGGTTATTTGTTGTTGTATTGACTTATTGACGTACTGATTCACTGTCGTATGGAAGTACAGTTACAATTTGATAAAGAAGTATCAATACAAATAAGCGTGTAAGCATATATGTTTTGATGTCATACGTTTTACATTTTTATCGTATGACATATAAAACGTATGACATGCAGGAATACATTTTTGTTCTTCCCGAGGAATGATATTCACGGCAAACTCATTCTTCGGGATTTTTTCGTTTTCTGCCTTTAGCATAAAGAAAATGAGCCGTTCCTTGGAGGCTTTGCGCCTCCAGTCACTGGGCGAACCTCCGCAGTGTTTTCAATGGTATTAGATTTTTTCTTGCCCAAACATAGTGTCCATAAAGACACAGCAAGGTATGTTTTGAGTTACTCAAAACCTTTCGAGTTACTCTCGAAAGTACTTGCCTATCGGCGGACGCCTCTCCAAAGTCGAGTTTCTGTCCCAACCTATCGGTAAGCAAGAACAATCTTAAACTGTTTATATGATGATTGCACAAGTTGTTGGGCTAAGTCTCACTGCCAATAGGTTTATCCTTTCTTGCCTAAATCTTATGGCGCGAAGATTAGGGGAATGGAAACACGAATGCATATGCAACAACAAATCGCCCACATCTTGCAAAAGCATAGATATGGGTGATGAATATTGCTCCATCAAACACGTGTATTAAACGTTGATAGAATTGGGTTCTTGAGAACTCTTTATTAAACCATTTGTTTTTAGGTATTCAACAAAGCCATCCAGAATGCGCTTTGAACGTTCCGTTATATTTTGTTCTGTATAATCTGTAAGTTCATTGGCTAACATTTTCAATTCAGCAATATTTGTACCTTCTTTCTGTCCTTTTGATGTCTGAAAGCCTATGTAATATTTTGTTTTGTCAACAAAACGATAATCAGATGCACGTATATTAATACGGCGCTCCAACAACGATTTGTTTCCAAGCATTTCTAATGAATGCGGATTCTTCAAGCTGTTTTCTTTCTGCTGGCGATTGCGTGGAAATATATGCTCTATATCAAAAGCATTCTCCATAGACAGCAATGGTTGAGTGTCAAAAGTATACGCCCACCAAGTAATCATTGATTTGGTGATGGCTCGGTTGTTTGAAAACACATAATTGGAAAATTGCGCTCTGAATCTTGTCTCGTCAAACAGAAAATTATTGAATTTTACATCTGAATTGTTCACTATATTCACCATCTCCGCAAACACTGGAGTACGTAAGGAGTTTACACCTGGATTTGTGATTGCATATGCCAAAATAAATCCAATGATGCGGTTCAAAAACTGGAAGAAACGTTCTTCTTCGAGTTCGTCGTTATTATCATGAAAATGCATAAAATAAACCGAGACGAAGTAAGTCCACATACCATTTGGCGCATAGTTCAGCACAAACAGACGCTTGAGAATACGAATTGAGAATCGCTCCTCGTCTTGATTGTTCACATCTTGCCAAAAGTGAGCTAAGCGAACAAGATTTTTGAGTGTAGCTTCTTTCTTGAACAGTTCGTAATTGTTTTTCTCGTAGAACTTACGCAAAGATTCCGTTGTAGAAGATTTGTTTCCCTGCAATGCACGCTCATAGTACATATAACGTGTGAAGAGTTCGTCCAAAGGCGTTCCACTGATTGGGTGAAAAACTTCAGACGCTATCACTTCCAAGTTTTTCCAAATAGCAATGAATTCGTCTTTCTTGCCAAGCGAAGAGTAGTATTTATAGAACTGAGCCTTAAATATATCTGCATCGGAAAGCGGTTTCCCTCTGTCATTGAGTGTAGAGAAGATACGCAATGCTGTATCTTGCGATTCTGCTTCAATTGGAAGAAGTACGCAGTTATTCAGAATACGAAGAGGGAAAAATGCAAAATAACTTGGATAGTGAGAAAGAAATGTGTCTATCTCTTTTTCAAAGTATCGAAAATTCAAAGCGTATTTACTGTGTTTCCCTGTTGTGTCACCATTTTTAAGAATATCAAGAAACTCGTCTTTGTCGTTGTCTGTGGCAACCTCGGAATCTATTTTCAAATCATCCTTGTTGTATTCGCCGAAACCATTAGCACGCCAAATACATTTTTCAATGTCCTCTTTCATCTTTACCGAACGAGTATCTTGCATATGTCCCAATTTGTTGTAGAAAGCACGAAGTAACAGCATCAACGTTGTTAGACGCTGCTGCCCATCAATAATTTCCATCTTCCTATCGTCATTCTTGAATGTAACAATCGGACCGAGAAAATACTCATCGTTGTCGTTGAACTGGTCAGAGTTGTCATTTGGAAAAGAGAAACTAAACAAGTCTTCCCAAAGTGTTTTACACTCGTCGTCGCCCCATGCATAAGGGCGTTGATAGTCGGGTATTAAGAAATCCGACTTACTGTCTTGAAATAGTCCTTTGACTGTCTTTTGGTCTATATTAAGTTTTGACATAATTCTATGTTCAATTCAATTCTTTAAATATATAGCCATTTTAAAATGGCATTTTCGCATAACCACCAATATCTTCATTTAACATAGAGCAATCTTGTAACTTGTGCAAGTCTTCAATATGACTTATCAGATTATCATAACTTTCAAGATTCTCCAATTCCTCACGCCTTGCTTTGCTTAGCTTGCAAAATTCTTCTTCTTGTTCAAGTCCAGCAAATCGCCGTCCACATAAGTTAGCAGCAATGCCTGTTGTAGAACTTCCACTAAATGGGTCAAGAACCCAATCACCTTGATTAGTTGAGGCGAGTATCATACGAACAAGAAGACGCAAAGGCTTTTGTGTGGGATGCTTGCCACAAGTTTTTTCCCATCTACCGATTGCAGGCATTCGCCATACATCAGTCATTTGCTTGCCGTCATTCAGTTCTTTCATCAAGTCATAGTTGAACTTGTGCGGAAACATTGAATGAGAAACTCCGTTAACAAGTAGTATTCTATTCTTGAGACTTGAGCCAATTATCATATATGCAAAGTTGCTTTTCATTAAGAAGCGCTGTTAAGAATTCCAACTTTTTATCTGCATTTTCACATGGTGCGAGTTCTTTGCTAATAAACATATCAGCATTAAAGCCTTGTTCCACTATCCAAGGATTCTCTTTCAAAAGATTGTTCCTTGCTTCATTCTTGTTATCTCCAAAGGCTCTACCAATAAGTTGACAATTTTCAATATCTTCACCCTCAGGGTCTTGCGTAAAGCCTTCCGTTGTATAAAAAATATATTCTGCCATAGTTAAAACTAAAATCCAATGTTTTCTTCTTTCATTTCTTCCAATTCCATCCATTGACAATTAGAGAATGCGAATCTATGTTTTTCTGATAACATATCCATGACATCTTCTAATTCATCACATTGGGCTGCATATTCTTTTTCTTCTTTTGAGAGTTTTATTTTCAAAACTCTCCCTTCACAAAAGTCTAAAACGACAATGTATTTTGGTATATCTTCCATATTATATCTTTTTGTAAATTCCTCGTCCTTTGAATTCAATAAAGCCTTTGTCTCGCAAGAATTGAAGTTGTTGTCTAATTTTGTCTTGAATATGATTGTTGTTCGGATGCTTCATCTTCAATTCTTCACAAAAAGCGTACATCTGATTGAGCGTAAAAGTCTCCTCTAATCGTTCAACAAGATGCAAGGTATCCATTAACCACCCTCTGCTTTCTACGGAACGCGTCTGTAGATTGTATACTCTATTATATTGCGGAACCACATTTTCGATTGGCAAAACCTGACCATTAAGAATAATCGGAATTTTTGCCGTAGCAGGTATTTCTCGCATTAAAATATTACATCCTTCCCACCCTGCTCTACGTGCATCTTCTGACAATGCCTTTCGTTTCTCTATTACATTTGGGGTAAAGAAACATTTGGGTACAATAACCAGATTGTTGACTTCATATCTGTCATAATGCATAAAGAAAAAACTGGGATTATCCAAAGACGTGATGCGACCAATCATTGTTCTGTAAACCCCATCAGCGACAGTTGATTGGAATCTGTCACTTTCTGTTTTTTTACCTTTAAGTTCATATTGGGATTTACAATTATCGCAAACATAATCCTTGACAGGTGCATTCGGTTCTGCGTGTCGAATAGTCATGCAGCCACAAATAGGGCAATACATATTATGTGCGAGCCAGTCTTCCGTGAGCACACGAGCTTTTTGGCTTGCACTTTTGTAACCTTCTGCCAAAGAAGTGTTGAATCGTAAGTCCATATTTGCTTATTTTAAAAGTTTTCTATCACCTGTATCCTCAAGGATTTTCATCTGCTGGATGGCTATCTGATTGAGCTTGATGAGCCGTTCGGATTGCGCCATCCCATCGTTGATGAACACTGCATTGAGATTCTCCATGTTCGAGAGACAGATAAGTTCGTTGATGCTTGCATAGTCACGAATGTTACCTTTCTTGTCGGGATTTTGTTCACGCCATTGCCTTGCTGTCATACCGAACATTGCAATGTTCAAGACATCCGCTTCATCGGCATATTTCATGGCTGCTTGCTCACGAGTAACTTCTGACGGTATTAGGTTGGTTTTAATTGCATCCGTGTGAATGCGATAGTTAATTTTTGACAACTCTCGTTTGGCAGACCATGCCAATTGTTTCTGCTCGTCAGCTTTAAGACGCTGATACTCTTTTACCAGCAAAAGTTGAAAACGAGGACTAATCCACATTCCGAAATGATAGGCAATGTCGCGATGGGCATAAGTTCCACCATATCGACCAGCTTTCGCCATAATACCTACGGCACTTGTTCTTTGAATCCATGCCTTAACGGAAAGCACAAAATTGTTGCTTCCTGCTGCATTTCTAATTGTATCGAATTCGGTACAATTAAAATTCGGATTATACAGCATTTCCCATTCACCAAGATATTCTATTGTGCTTTTGAGACTCATCCATCTGAAAATAATATGCTCTTGCATTTGGCTATGTGCCATGTCAGTCAAAGAGATATAATCCTTGTTTTGCACATTGACAACTGATATTTCGGTATTTTCAACTTTTATCTTAGCCATAATCCTTAGTTTTTAGTTAGTGTAAATCTGTGGTTGCATATACTTTCCGCAAGGAACATTAAACAAGCCTTTCTTGTTTACACGATACAAGCCATTGAAGCAAGTACGATTGAGAAAGAAGAATTTTACCGTATTCTCTATAGGGTCAAGATTCTTTTCATTATAGCGTTGGCGTACAGCTATGAACATCTCACGCTTGGCATCCATATCTTGCAAAGCGTAATATTGTGCTTGAATATCCTGTAATGCAGGGATTAATTCATCCACATTGTCACGGACAGTCCTGTAACAAGTAATCAAATCACTGTTAATATCGTTGATTACGGCACGTTTGATATTAGGATGCTGTTGCAGCATGTAGAACAACATAGCACCACCGCCAACGAATGGCTCTATGTATGTCGCATTGTCCCAATTATCAAAGTCAGCTGGGAGCTTCGCTTCCAGTTGTTCAATGAGCTGCCCTTTTCCGCCAACCCATTTGATGAATGGTTTTGCTTTAGAATTCATTATTAGTCATTTTATGCTAATGATTTTCAATCATCAGCGGTATTACTTTTTGTTTTATTGATAAGCTGACGAACATCAACATCCAATAGATATGCTACCTTTGTCAATGTTACTAAATCTGGTTGTGAGGTATTGGTACACCATTTAGAGATTGTTGCAGGATCTTTTCCTAACTGCTCAGACAACCATTTGCTTGTTCGCTTCTTTTCTACCAACACGACTTTTATGCGATTTATATCTTTCATCGTTTATCTTTATTATTGCGTTCAGCGCAAAGATAATGGAATATTTTTGAAATCAGATTATTTTTGTTGTACATTTATTATTATTTAGCATATCAGTCAGAGGAAAATCAAAATTAAATAGTATCTTTGCACAGAGAAATAAAGAGTTGTTTGACAAACAAACTTATGTATAATGCAGAAGTTAGAACCATTGCCAAATCATTACCTATATTGAGGTGAAACACTCATAAATTGCTTATTTTAAGCTATTCAGCAGTTTTTAGCGTAATTTTCAAAAAAAAGTATTACCTTTGTACGTGATAACTAACCATAACAACACACCCAAAGAATAACATGCCTGTAAACAAAAACGCATACCTGCGATACCAAATATTGGACAGATGCTTCAGCAATAAGCACAAGAGGTACAGTTTTGACAATCTAATAGAATGCGTCAGCGACAAGTTAGGATATAACATTAGTCCACGACAGATTCGGGAGGATATTGCAAACCTGCGCATGGGACCGTATTATGCTCCTATCGTGGCGACACAATACGACGGAAAGAAATGCTATTATCATTACAGCGACTACGACTTCTCCATCTTCAAAAACGAACTCACGACGGAGGAAGTCGGCAATCTGCGCTCTACCATTGACATGCTCAGCAGGTATCGTGGCTTACCGGCAAACGCTTGGTTGGAAGAGGTCATCTCTAACCTGGAATATCGCTTCGGGGTGAAGGCAAACTCCGAGAATCTGATTTCCTTTGAGCAGAATGATATGCTGAAAGGATTGGAACACCTTTCTGGCTTGATAGACGCTACCATTAACCATCAAACCATTGAACTGTCTTACCAATCATACGGGAAGGACAAAAGGTCGATACTTGTTTACCCGTATTATATCAAACAGTACAATGGGCGTTGGTTTCTTTTTGGCAGGAACGACGCAAGGAAGAGAATTGAGAGTTACGCCCTTGACAGGATTGAAGATTACGACCTCTCTGACAAACCTTTTGTTAAGAATGTCGAAATCGACTTCTCTACTTTTTTCGACGACGTGATAGGTGTGTCTGTGCCATACGATGAGAGCGTGGCAACGGAAGAGATTGTTCTGAGGTTTTCGGAAAAAAGATTTCCTTATGTCGCTTCTAAGCCCATACACCATACGCAAATGGTTAAGGAGGAACCATGCACCATCAGCATAAGGGTTAAACCCAACAAAGAACTCTATCAACAGATCTTCTCGTTTATCCCCGATGTGGAAGTCATCTCTCCTGAATGGCTACGCAACGAAATCAGGGATAAGATACAGGAGAATCTAAATCTCTACAACACTAATCACCATTAGTAACTATTTAGCCTGGAAGGCTATACTTTGAGTAACCGGGGACGAAGTCTCCGGATATTGATAGGTCGATAGACATCAGCCTGGAGGGCTGTACACCGCCTAACACGGTACTGAATAGTTACAAGGGATCCTGTATTCTCAAAAATATATTAACAAAAATGCAGAATGGCTGCACCGTTATATACTAACTTTGTACCACCAACAAACGACAATAGACTTTCTATATATGAACAAGCAACAACTCGCTAACAAGATATGGGCATCGGCTAACAAGATGCGCTCTAAGATTGACGCCAATGAATATAAGGACTATATCCTCGGTTTGATATTCCCTTAAATTAGCAGACTGATTCTTCATATCTGTTTGTTTTTTATCGTGCACACACGTGCACAGAAAAGATTAAGTCATGCCTGAAAGACATCTTGAAAGAAACGCTGTCTGGGGTAAGTAAATGAAACCTCAATATGAATGACAGGACGTATCATGGAAGGATGTGATACATGCCGTGCGCCCATTATGGAACCTAAAATATAGCAGAGACGCAGAGTATCAGAAACTATATCAGTACCTGACGATGATAAAGGAGTGGCGCAATTTCGAGTCGCACATTTCGCCAACGGCTTCAAAACAAGAGGTGGACGCTGCTATCAAAATCATTATTACCATGTACTTCTTTGCCACAGGCTCTTGTATTACCGACTTGGAGATGGCAGGACTGGACCTGGAAGATAATGCGGGGGCTACTCTTTATCAGTTGCCTGACAACAATGATGACTCGCTTGCTTTTGCAGCTGATGACCTGCAAAAAGAATAAAAAAATCACAAGTCCTTATAGTAAGGGATATCAGACAGAAACTGCCACTTCCCTTCCGTAGCGTTATAATGCATGCACAAATGGGTATTGCCGTTGCTCACCATGAGATAGTCAACATGCAACAACATATTATATGTAGCAACCTGACGTAATACCTTCTCGGTAACAGGAACGCTCTCTGCCTTATATTCTATTATCATGCGTGGACGACGCTCACGGTCGAACAGCACGGAGTCACAACGTAGACGTTTATCGCCTACTGCCAATTCCACCTCGTTTGCCATCAACGCCGCAGGGTAGCCACGATGACTAATAAGGAAATGTACAAAATGCTGACGCACCCACTCCTCAGGCGTCAGCGTAACGAAGCGTTGGCGCAGCACGTCAAGCACCTCATGCTTGCCGTTCTGCGCCATACGCAATTTTATATTTTCATATTCAGGGAGATTCATTACTAACACTTTATTGCTGCCGCTATGTTTCGTTCCATCTGCTCTACCCTACTGACACCTACCAGCACGGACGTGATGCCTTTCTGGTTTAATACCCATTGTAACGCCTTATCCGAAAGCGTAGTACCTTCTGCCTTGGCTTCATCAGCCATCTTGCGCAGTTTTGCTACGAGTTCGGGTGTCAAGGCGTCTGGCTTTAGATAATCGCTATGCATCATGCGTGAGTCTGCAGGTATTCCATTAAGGTATTTGTCTGTCAGCAAGCCTTGCGCCAATGGGGAGAAAGAGATGAAACCTATGCCATTATCGTGACAATAGTCAAGGATTCCATCTTCCTGCGGCTGACGGTCTATAAGATTAAGCCTACCCTGATATATTAATAATGGTACGTCATGGGCAGCAAGATACTCCTTTGCCACCTTAAGTGCTTCCAAAGGCCAACGTGATATGCCGACATAAAGAGCCTTGCCCTGACGTACTATATCAACAAGAGCCTGAAGAGTTTCCTCTAACGGTGTCTCAGGGTCATAACGATGACTATAGAAAAGATCTACATAATCAAGGTTCATGCGCTTAAGACTCTGGTCAAGGCTGGCAAAGAGATATTTGCGTGAGCCCCAATTGCCGTAAGGTCCCTGCCACATGTCATAACCTGCCTTAGTGGCAATAAACAACTCATCGCGATAAGGATGAAAATCTTCGACCATCAATCTGCCAAATGTTGATTCTGCAGTACCATACGGAGGACCATAGTTATTGGCAAGGTCAAAATGGGTTATACCATGGTCAAAGGCATAATGCGTTATGGCGCGACACTTATTATAATCACTGTCATAACCGAAATTATGCCAGAAACCAAGACTAACCTTGGGCAACAACACACCGGAACGTCCGCAACGGCGATACATCTTCCCTTCTGCAGCATATCTGTCGGCTGCGGCTACATATTGCTCTCTTAAATTCATAACGAATAACTGTTAAAGGTTTGTTACTTGCAAAGGTATAAAAAAAAAAGATAATATCATTCTCTTTGATACTTTTTTCACGTTTTTACACGCTTAAAAGAAAGTAATATATCATTATTTTCCTTTTTTTTTACGAAACATTTGCAGATAACAAAAAAAATAACTACCTTTGCACCCGCATTTGAGACAAGCCAGTACAGGGCATTCAATCATCATTCGCGAAAGGGACTTAAACGAAAGGAGAGATGCTCGAGTGGCTTAAGAGGCACGCCTGGAAAGCGTGTAGGCGCCAAAAGTGCCACGGGGGTTCGAATCCCCCTCTCTCCGCACAAGATTCGAAAAAAACATTAAGGGCGTTTAGCTCAGCTGGTTCAGAGCATCTGCCTTACAAGCAGAGGGTCGGCGGTTCGAATCCGTCAACGCCCACAAACTATGATATTGTATTTAGATACATATTAAAGAAAAAGCACATCATAATGGCTCGCTAGCTCAACTGAATAGAGCATTTGACTACGGATCAAAAGGTTATAGGTTTGAATCCTATGCGAGTCACGCTTTCATAGCGTTAGACAATCTATCTGGGTAGGTAGGTAAGTGGTTAAAACGGGCAGACTGTAAATCTGTTGCCTTGCGGCTTCGGCGGTTCGAATCCGTCCCTGCCCACTGGATAAAGTCAAACACTAACAGAAAGTGAATTTATGAATGCGGAAGTAGCTCAGTTGATAGAGCACTAGCCTTCCAAGCTGGGGGTCGCGGGTTTGAGCCCCGTCTTCCGCTCA
>DAIUFT010000021.1:0-17967 GCA_036844425.1 Prevotella sp.
CTTTCGGAAAATACGACTTCATTGTACCCTTAATGAAGAACAGGTAGTAGTGCTTAAAATTGCGGAATGTACCAAAATGAAAATACAACAGAATGGTCATGATTTCACTGTCGGACAACGACGCTTGACGACGTCTACGCTTGACTCCGCTATTGTCTTCAAGTAGGTTTCCTGCATTTTCTGCATCAAAATGTTTGCAAAACTCGTCTATAATACAAAATAATTCTGTAACTTTGTAATCGGTAGTCATATCAAATATATTTGTAACTTGTTGTAAATCACCTATAAAGGTACAAAATATTTGTGAGACTACCAACTTTTTTATGAACTATTCTTATCCCGAACTGGGGTATTTAATCACACCTATCGATGTCATCAAGGGCATCAGCGGCAAGTACGGCAACGGCTCCAACGACTACTTTGCCACCAACTCATCGAGCAACTGCATCCATCTCGCCAAGCTCTTCAATCCCTACACGAATATCGGCTTATCAAGTTGGTTATCAGCATAAGCTTTATTTTCTTTTTCAACCTATAACATTACTGAAAACAAGCGAGACAGCCGATTTTATCATGTTATATGTTATTATCTGAATCATTTGTTTTCAATTAGTTATATTAACTTTTACCTGCAACATTTCCGACAAATTACAATCAGATGTCATGACTTTGCGGAAAAATTTAACGGACTATTGAAAGAAGGCTTCTTCGTGCTCCGAAGAAGCCTTCTTCGCGGTACAACCAAGCCTTGTTTGCATTGTAAAGGAGCCTTGCTTGAAAACGCCTCCATATTCCACTTGTTTTCAGTGCAGATACACTTGGCATGAAGTAAACAAAGAATTGCCTTTTTACTGCAAAAGTTCAAATAAGTAGCATCTCACATTTACTTGCAAAAGCAATCATAAAAAACTCTGAAAAGCCTCTTCTTTTGGCGCAGAAAAGTTTATTTCTCTCTCTGACAAGTGTATTCTTTCTCATCGGTAAGGTCGTTATAATCTTCATTGAAAAAAATCCGTAATCAAGGTAATTCCTTCCGTAAATAAATTACCTGTATTGTCGGAGAACAGCAGTAATTTTGCAGTGTGAACAATAAAACATTGCAGAATATGAAAACAAGATTATTTATTGTTGCGGGCTTCTTGGCGGTTACGGCAACCTGCCTTGCACAGAATGTAACAACAGACAATGCTTCTGCTGTTCAGAACAAGCAATTGGTCCTGACTGACAAATGGGACAAGACATTTCCCAAGAGCGACAAGGTTGACCACAAGAAAGTTACATTCCATAACCGTTTCGGCATCACACTTGCCGCTGATATGTACATTCCGAAGGATGTCTCTGCCACGAAAAATGCTGACGGTAAGCTCCCAGCCATTGCCGTGAGCGGTCCTTTCGGGGCGGTAAAGGAGCAGTCGTCTGGACTTTATGCGCAGACCCTTGCCGAGAGAGGTTTCCTGACAATTGCCTTCGACCCTTCGTTCACTGGCGAGAGCGGTGGCGAGCCGCGCAATGTGGCATCGCCCGACTTGAATACAGAAGATTTCAGCGCCGCCGTGGATTATCTCGCTACCTACGATCTTGTGGATGCCGAGCGCATCGGTATCTTGGGCATCTGTGGCTGGGGCGGTCTTGCCATCAATGCCGCCGCCAACGACCCTCGCATCAAGGCGACGGTTGCCTCCACCATGTACAACATGACTCGTGTCAACACCAACGGCTATTTCGACAAGGGCACGGCGGAGCAACGCTATCAGATGCGTGTCGACCTGAACAAGCAGCGCACGGAGGACTATCGCAATGGCTCATACAAGCGTTCGGTCATGAATCCGACACCTGCAGAAGATGCCCCACAGTTTATGAAAGACTACTACGACTACTATAAGACAAAGCGTGGTTATCATGAGCGTTCCATCAATTCTGGGCAGGGATGGAACCTTACTTCCAACCTTGGCTTCATGAATTCGCAGATACTACAATATGCCGACGAAATACGCAATGCAGTGCTCATCGTTCATGACGAGAAGGCACACTCACGATACATGGGTGAGGATACCTTCAAACTTTTGAAGGGCGACAACAAACAACTCATCATCGTCCCAGGTGCCAGCCATTGCGACCTCTATGACAAGGTAGATGTCATTCCTTTCGACAGGATAGAACAGTTCTATAAGACATATCTTTGTGGGCAGAGCGTAAAATAAGGATTGGTGTTATTACATTAGAAATTTGTTTATACTGAAATACAAAACATTATGAAGAAGGTTATTGTGATATCAACCAGTCTGCGTGCTGGTTCAAACAGCGACATGCTCGCCAATCAATTTATAGAGGGAGCCAAGGCGGCAGGCAACGACGTGGAGAAAATCGCGCTTGCCGGGAAGGACATCTCGTTCTGCAAAGGCTGTCTGGCTTGTCAAAAGATTGGCAAGTGTGTAATCAGGGACGATGTGAACGACATCATGCAGAAGGTGCTTGCAGCCGACGTTGTTTGCTGGGCCACACCTATTTATTATTATGAGATGAGCGGCCAGATGAAGACACTCATCGACCGTATGAACGCCATGTACTCGCTCGACTACAAATTCCGCGACATCTATCTGCTCACAACGGCTGCGGAGGATGAGCCGGAAGTGCCGAAACGAGCCGAGGCAGGACTCACCGGTTGGACAGACTGCTATCCGAAGTGCCGCCTTGCCGCCACCCTGTTCTGTGGCGGCGTGGATGCGCCCCGCACCATTGAAGGCAACAGCAAGTTGCAGGATGCATACATGTTAGGCAAGAACGTATAGTTCCCGATCCAAATACGGCAAAGCGAACAAAGCCCAAGAAACAGCAACCACACATAGTCTGTTTCTTGGGCTTCATGTTTTTCTGATTTTCTTGTTACCTTCTTACAATCTTTTTGCTGCCTTCATTCGTTTTCTGGATATACACTCCACGAACCGAGTCGGGCGACGAGATTGGTTTGCCGTCCAACGTATAGTATTCCGTCTTGCCGTTGGCGGTGGTTGCTTTAACGGCATTCACAGCCGTGGTGTTGCGCTGCATAATCGGCGTGAGGAAAGCGTCGAAGGCGTTGCCCCATACCGAAGCGTTGCCGCCTGTGCCATAGCCGTGAGGATAGTTTTGCAGGATGTGCGTCTCGACAGTACAGCCAGCCTCACGCACGGCATTGGAGTTTTGTGTGAACTGCGAGGCGAAACCGTCTCTCGTTCCCCAGCAATAGAAAGCCGGCGGAAGGTTGGCGGCACGCAATGTTTCTACATTGTTCATCGAAACGCTTAACCTACCATAGAACGAATAGATCATGCCCACGGCACAAGCCGAAACGGGGATATTGTCAAGTTCGTCGGGCTGATAACTGTTGTCGAGCGAGGAAGCACTCTTCGTATCGCGCCAGTTGAGCAGCACCTCGCCATTCAATATTCCCCCGGCAGAGAAACCCACCAAGGCGATGTTCTCGGCGTTGATGCGATAGTCTGCAGCATGGGCACGCACATAGCGTATGGCACGCTGAAGGTCGGTGGCACTCTCCTGCATAGTGTAGGGCTGTATGCGGTAGTTCACCACAAAGCATTGGTAACCAAGAGCAGTAAGCATGTTCGCCACATCATAGCCCTCGTTCTGAACGCTGCGGAAAGCGAAGGCTCCGCCCGGACAAATCACGACAGCCCCTTTGGGCGTTACGTCCTGCGCCACGGTGAACACCTCCATATTAGGGATGAAGTCGGGACCATCGGAGTTGTTTACGTTCTTTGTCGTGGCAGGGATTCTGCCGCTATACCACAGATTTACCGTTCCGCTCATGGGAGCCACGCCGTCAACCGTCGGGTTCACAACTCCGCCTTCACTTCCCGAACCGCCAGAATGGTTCTCGTTCCATTGCTCGTTGATGAGGTCAATCCACGTCTGCACACCTGATGTGGAACCCGTAGTGCCCAAGCCTTGCAGATGGTCGGCATCGGGCGTGAGGTCTGCAATCTTCTGCAGCGTCTCGTCACGGTAAGTTGAGGCGTAGGTGCAGAACGGCACAACCGTCTTGCCCTTGAAATCGTAACTCTCGGCGAATGTAGAGATAATCATCGGGGCAGTGTGCCACCATACAGGACAACCGACGAACACCACATCATAATCGTCGAAATTCTCCACACGGTTCTTGATGGCAGGGCGCTCATCGTTGTCACGCTCACGCAGAGCCACCTGCGTACACTCCGTGTAGTTGGTGGGATAAGGCGTGGCAGGTTCAATCTCGAAGATGTCGCCACCCGTGACGCGTTGTATCTCCTGCGCCATACGGCGTGTGGTGCCACCCCAAGAGAAGTATGCTACGAGCACTTTCTTGCCACCGAAGTAAGCCCCTCCGCTTGATGACGGAGCCTCAGCCAAAGGCTCGTTGCTGTCAGCCGAACAAGCCATTATGTTCACCATCGACATGAACATGAGCAATAATGTCAGTATCTTTTTCATTTCTCTGTTATTTATAGACAGGCTTTATGCCCGTGGTGTTATCGTCCTTCATCTGTTTCTCCCAAAACCTCACGGCATCATCTATCCAGCCTTCGGCAACCGTCCCCGTACCGAGTCCGAAGCCGTGGGGCAATCCTTCATATACATGAAACTCCGTAGGTATGCCCAGCGAGGCAAGTCCGTCGAGTCGTGCCTTCATGGTGCGCCACGAGGCTATGCCGTCGCTGCTGCCCACACAGACGTAGGTAGGCACATCGTTGCGTGAGTAATCACTAAGCCCGGTATATTGTATGACGGCTGCACCAGCTTTGGGCAGATTGTCACCACCGAAAGCAGCCGTGCCGTAGCCGCTCACCCATGCCGCCATGCGCCCACCTGCCGAACCGCCCCAAAGTGAGTAGCAGTCGGTATCGACACCGAGTTCATCCTTATGGGCAAAGATGAAACTGATGGCGCGTGCCAAGTCCTCACATGCCGTTTGAGCACCTGGACGATATATCAAGGCAAAGGCATTATAGCCTTTCTTGGAGAGTTCCAGAGCATGAGGAAAACTGTCGTGCATCGCCCCGACGTAGGCAAAGGCTCCGCCGGCATTACACACGGCGAAGCGTGCTCCCGAGTTGCCACGGAAGAAGAACAGTCCTGTGTCTTGTTTCCGTGGGTCGGCGGCTTTCTCGTCGTCTGAATATATGCTGTAGAAAACAGTTTTTCCTGCTGCTGCCTGATTATGCAGATAGTTCACTATCGCCACCGTCTCGTCGGGGTCTATATAATTATAATAGGTGAGGCGCAACTGCTCCAAGGTCTCGCCACTCCAATAGCCACGCTGCACGGGAAAGAGCAACCGTCCATAACTGCCAAACACCGGGTCTGCCATCACATCGGCAATGCGACTCTTGCGGTTGTAGGGCGCAGAGGTTGTTTTGTCGTTTGAACTGTTTGTGCTGCCACCAGATATGCCTGCAGCGTTGTCGGTCTTTACGGTTTCTCCCTTTATAGTGGTTTCCAACCGGTCGGCACCGCAACCTGTAAGAAGCCAACTTGCAAGAAACATTGTATATGCCACGTTATGTATTTTCATCATCTGTGCCTCAATTGTTTTTCAGCCTTTATTTTATCATATTAATTGATTTCAACCACGACTCCACGCCACTTGTATTGCTGCCGCTCGTACCGAATCCCGTGAGATGATTGGCAGTGGAAGTTAGGCTGTTGAGTTTCTGAAGCGTGGCATCACGACCTGCCGAGGCATAGGTGCAGAACGGGATGACCGTCTTGCCATTGAAACTATAGTTCTCGCAGAACGTTGACATGATCATCGGAGCGGTCTGCCACCATACGGGACAACCGAGGAACACATAGTCGTAGTTGGAGAAATCGGCGTCGGTTTCCTTCAGAGCAGGGCGTGCGTCAGTATTAAGTTCGTTGCGTGCCACAGTATAGGCCAGCTCTTGGTAATTGGTGGTGTAAGGAGTGGCAGGCTGAATCTCATAGAGCGTGCCGCCAGTAAGTTGGGCTATGCGGTTGGCCACGGCGCGCGTACTACCGCTCCAAGAGAAGTAAGCCACAAGAATCTTACTGCCGTCTGTAGGAGTTTCAGGATTAACCATCGTCTCCTTGTTATCGCCACTATTGTTGTCGTCATCGCTTGAACAAGCGGTGAAACCGATGGCTACAAGAGCCATCACACAAAGGAAAAATATCTTTTTCATAATCGTTGCTTATATAAGTTATAGAGTTAGTCGTCCATTTTCCAGTTGAGCATGAACTGCTCAGCCTGCTTGTAGTCCATGTTGAAGAAACGCTTCTCCTTGTTGAGGCTGCGTATCTCTGCCATCTCCTCATCGGTCAGAGAGAAGTCGAACACGCTGATATTCTCCTTGATGTAGTCGTGGCGTGTGGCACCGGGAATGACCGAAAAGCCTTCCTGCAGGTGCCAGCGGATGATAATCTGTGCAGGTGTCTTGCCGTGCGCCTTGGCAATCTTCTGAATAGTAGGGTCGTCGAATAGCGCACCTTTCGACATCTCACCGCCCAACGGGAACCAACACTCGAGCTGAATATTGTTTTCTTTAGTCTTCTGTTGCCATACCTTTCTCTGCGCATACGGATGACATTCTATCTGCATCACGGCTGGTTTTATCTCGGCAAACTGCATGATGTCGTTGAAGAGCGAGTCTGAAGCATCGAAGTTGCTGATGCCGAGCGAACGCACCTTGCCCTGCCTTACAGCCTTCTCCATGTCGCGCCACGCTCCACGATAGTCGCCCATCGGCTGGTGGACATACAGGAGGTCAATATAGTCGGTCTGCAAGCGTTCGAGCATCTTGTCGATAGCCTCCATCGTCTTGCCCTCGCCATATTCGCTGGGCCACAGTTTGCTCGTAATCCAAATCTCGTTGCGTGGAATGCCACTCTCCTTGACAGCCTTGCCCACGCCGCGCTCCACACGGTAGGCATGGGCTGTGTCGATGTGGCGGTAGCCGCACTTGAGGGCATAAGCCACAGCGTCTTGGGCTGTACTGTCGCCCGGCACATTGAAAGTGCCAATACCAAACCTTGGCATCCACTCGCCGTTGTTGAGCTGCACGTATGGGATGCCGTTGACTATTTTTTCTGTTGCAGATACTGCTGTTGTCATCATAAATGCGAATAATACAAATAATACTTTTAATAGTTTCCTCATACGTTTCTATCTTTTTATAAGTTTCTTTCCGTTTTCTATTATGATGCCATGACCATTTGATGGCGTTCCATCTATGGCGTAGGACTTGGTAGTTGTTACTTTCTTTACATCTTTCACTTCGCCAATGCCTGTCGTGTTTTGCGAGGGAAAGAAGTAGGGCAAAGCGTTGTAGATATATTCCACCGTGGGGCGGAACTCATGTCGTGCACCGTCCTTCTCGTGGAAAGTCATGTGGTCGAGGCCGAAGATGTCGCCTAGCGCAGCCATGCCACGCACTTGTAGCAATGTCTCGCTGTAAGCCGAATCACTCGTACCACTTGCCGCCCAGATATAGAAATCTGAAGCATAAGACGACTGGCGGATGACGCCTGCCAGATAATCGGCAGTCTGCTGTGGGCGGTTCATTCCAGCAAAGGCACCAAGCGACCAGCAGTCGCCACTCATGGGCAGGTAATACTTGAAGGCCTCGAACGTCTCTGCCAGGGCATACCATGTTGTCACACCACCCATGGAGAAACCGCCAATGGCACGATGGTCGCGCGATGCCTCTATGCCCTCACGGTCGGGCGAAGAGAGAAATGTGCGGTAGCGTGTCTCGACAATAGGGATAAGGTCGTTCACCAACTCTGTGGGCAGCGCACGGCAATAAGGGTCGGCATCTACATAATTGGGCGTGGGTTGACCATAGTTGTAGCTTGGCGACACGACGATGGTCGGGGCGCAGTCGCCATTCTCCATCATGTGGTCGAGCACCTTGCGCTGCAGTCCGTTCTCTGCCTCGAAAGTAGTGGAAGCCGTGCCATAGTGTCCGTGAACGAGATAGATGACGTTGTAGCGTGTATCGCTGTTCTCGTCGTAACCATACGGCAGATAGATGTATGCGGTGTTGGTGCGCGAGCGGCCCGTACCCTCGGCATAATCGCGTGTATCGTAATCAATACGCTCGATGCGTCCTTGGTGTTCCGCTTCATTGGCATAAGAAACTGGATAGACAGTGGTCTTGCTTATCAGGCTGGAGTATGTTTGACTGACACTTCCTGTATTGCCGTCTTGCATCGGCTGTTGTTCGTCTGTGCTTGCCGAACACGACATAAACCCAAAGACCAATGACAATATTATGGTTGTTGTTTTCATACGCTTTGTCTCCCTTTACATCTAAATAATAAATACAGGTTGCATTGTCAGCCAATGCCTCCTAATGCAACCTGTACCAGTAAAAATCATCTTATTATATAGTTATGAAAAAGTTATGATGCGCATTTCTTACAATTTGCTGCGTAGAGCCTTCGCCTGGCTCTTGTTCGTTGCCATGCCCTCGTAAGAGAAGCCGTACATGCCGGCAAAGCGGCTCATGGTGTATTCGCCATCGTCAATCATCATCTTTGTTGGGGCGGCTCCTTGGTAGAGAAAGAATAGCTTTTTGCCCTTGAATGTGCCTGGCTCTATCGGACCATAGAAACGTTCGAGCAGCACGCGCATCGAGGCGCAGATGTTGTGCCAATATACAGGCGAACCCATCACCACGATGTCTGCCTCTTTCATCTTCTTATAAACCTCGTCAAACTGGTCGCCCTCCAAGGTCTGACCATAGAAGTTGATGCGATAGTCGGTGAGGGAGATGGTTTCATATTTCTTGCCCTCAAGCAGTTCCTTGGCAAGGGCAGCGGTATTGCCGTCGTGGTTGGGGCTACCGTTTATAAACAATATTTTTTCTGTCTGCCTGGTGTTTTGTTGTTCCATACTTTCTTTATTTGAAGAATTGCACAAAGCGAAAGCTGTGGCTGCGAAAAGCACAAAGAATGTGGCGCACAGCACGATGATTTTCTTTGTCATACTAAGTGTTGTTATTTTTATCGTTTAATAATTTTCTTTCCGCCAACAATATATACGCTGCGCCCGGCATTATCTATGTTTGCTACTGATACTCCGCTCAGAGTGTAGGCTCGTGTATCATTGTCATTATTGACTGTCACATTGCTTATGCCCGAAACGATATCGCTTATGCCTATACGGCCGAGCCATTCGCTCACAACCCTGCTGTAGCTGCTTTGTGAGCCACGAGTGCCAAGACCTGCGAGATGCTGCGAGTTGGGAGTGGCGTTGACGATGTCGTTGAGTGTCTCGTAGGATGCCGTGGCGTATGTGCAGAAAGGAACAATCGTCTTGCCAGCAAAGTTGTAGTCCTTACATTCAAGGAACGAGTGGATAATCATCGGAGCATCAAACCACCACACAGGGCAACCCACGAAGATGATGTCGTAATCGTTGAGTGTGGAGAGCGTATCCTTCAAGGCTGGACGTGCATTCTCTTCTTTTTCCTTGTTTGAGATTTGGTAAGCCAACGTCTGATAGTCGTCCGTATAAGGGACAAGTGGCTCGATGCGGTAAATGTCGGCATTTGTTTGTCGCTGAATTTCCTCAGCGAGGTTCTTTGTGCTGCCGCTCCACGAGAAATACGTGACGAGTATTTTCTTCGCAGTCTGTGCCTGCATGCCCAAGAACATCGTCAAAAGCATACCGATAAGTAAAATCTTCTTCATTTGTTCTATCCTTTTTGATTTTTCTGCTGCAAAGTTACAGCGTCTTCTCTATAAAGATTTTACGATTATTGCGGATAGAACTTTCATTTTTTCATAATCGCCTTGTCTGTGGGTTTCATAATAAACTTTTCAAGCCCCAATAGAGGCTATGCATAAACAAACTCTAAGTTTTTCATCAAAGCGTCCACCGCCTACGGCGAGTGGACTCGGGTCAAAGAAACACAGATAACACAGAGATGCACAGATTGGTCTTTTCACGAATCCTGACTCGTGCAAAGACCAATCCGTCTTGTTCGTGCAATCCGTGTTCCTTTGACCATTTCTCAGTAGCCGAAGGCTCTGAGAACCAACTTCGCACTTAAATCAGAAAGTTGAATCATATAGAATAGCAAAAGGGGCCTAATCACATTGTGATCAAGCCCCTTTTATATGGTAATTTGTTAATTTCTAATTTATTGCTGTTGCCTTTCCTTCACGAAACGGTCTATCTGCTCCAGTCCCTTCGCTGTACATATTCCGCGCAAAATAACATACAAATAACTGCCGAACAGTTCGCGGAACGTTAGGTCTTCATATGCATCATCCGCACACAGCATGTCCATTACACCACTTCCGATACGGTTGAACACGGCATAGTCAACGCTCGACAGAAAGAATCCCTCCTCAACCCCCTTGGCAAAGAACTGCGCGGAGGCTGCATGCTGACGGTCACGATATTCGTTCATCACCTGTGCCACCTTAGGATATTTTACTAAATCCTTATAGAAGTTAAAGTTGGTACTTGCAGCAGACTCTAACTGCATGCACAGGAAGCCCGTCAACACGTCCATGGTATTCTCGCTATTGCGCACCAATTCTTCCATACGCCTTGCGTACTCCTGCTGTCGGGACGTCACCACCTCGCACAACAAATCTTCTTTCGTAGCATATAGTTCATAGACTGTACGCTTTGATATGCCAAGATTATGAGCAATATCATCCATCTTGACTGCACGAATACCATAGAGGGCAAAACTGCGTTGTGCTTCTGCCAGTATAGCAGGGCGTAACTGCTGCTTGTATGATGAGTATTCTTTCATTACTGATATCACGAAAGGTGGTGGAGGACTAAACAATATGCGCTACGGCTTTTAGAATGGCAGATCTTCTGCACTATCACTTGCAGGCTGTGCTGGAGCGGCTGGTTGTGCTGGTGCTGGCTGTGGTGCTGCATAAGCAGGCTGCTCTGTAGCCATTGGCTGCACGGCAGAAACCTGACGTACGTCGAACGCTGTGATATTGTTGAACCAACGTCCGTTCCACTCATGAGCGTCAATATCAAATGATACGTTGACATCTTGCCCTACCTGTATGCCGAAACGCTGCAAACGGTCTGCACCGAAAACGGTGAAGACCATCTTGCGTGGATATGCTGTATTTGCGGTTTCAATTACGAACTCCTGTGACTTCCATTCACCACGGGCACTTGTACCGCTGCGCTCTGGCAGTGCGGCGATTACTCTTCCTTGTAATTCCATTGTTGATACTTGGTATTTTTACTTATTTTCTTATTTCAAATGCGAAATTACTAAAAAAAAGGCGTATTGAAAAACTTTTCCAAGTTTTTTTTGTTTACCACATAACTTTTTTGTATTTTTGCATAATCTTTGGCTGTTTTTGGTTAGGAGCATTATAATGTTCGAACGAATAAAGGTTTAAAGCTATAGTAAGGTGTAATGGTTCAAACAACAAAACAACCAAACCACTAAACAACAAAACAACTAAACATCCAAACCACTAAACGACAAAACAACAAAATAACTATAATGAGATTCACGCTTTCTTCTACCGCGCTCAGCACCAGACTGAGCATTCTTGCAAAAGTAATCAACTCAAAGAACTCGCTGTCTATCCTGGACTGCTTCCTTTTTGAGGTTAAGGACGGTATCCTTACTCTTACAGCCAGCGACAACGCTAACATGATGCGATGCAGTATTGAACTTAACGAATGTGACGGAGATGGTGCTTTCTGCATTTCTAACCGTATCATACTCACTTCTGTTAAGGAACTGCCAGAGCAGCCATTGACCTTTGAGGTTGACACCACGACGAACAACATACGCATGGTGTACCAAAACGGTAACTACAAGATTGCATGCCAGAGTGCTGACGAATATCCTGTACAGCCTGTAATGACTGGAAAGTTCACGGAAACGACCATTAAGGAGGGTACCCTATCAAAGAATATTCAGCGCACCCTGTTCGCTACTGCCAATGATGAGTTGCGCATGATAATGAACGGTATTTACTTTGACTTAAAGCAGGACTGCCTCAACATCGTTGCCAGCGATGGTCATAAGATGGTACGCAACGTGGTTCTGTCATGTAGCGCTAATGAACCTGCCGCATTCATTCTGCCAAAGAAGCCTGCTGGACTGCTGAGAAACATTCTCTCAAGCGATAGTGAAGAAGACGTTAACATAAAGTTTAATGCTAACAACGCTGAGATTACTTTCAATGGCGGCATGATGTCTTGCCGACTCATTGAAGGTCGTTACCCAAACTACGCTTCTGTTATTCCTACGGATAACCCTAACGTGATAACCGTAGATCGCAAGGCGCTGATGGGCGCACTACGACGCGTCATTCCGTTTGCAAGTGAGAGCACACAGTTGATTAAACTGCGCATGGGCATGAACAACATAGAGTTGAGTTCTGAGGATGTGGACTTTGCTACCAGTGCCTCTGAGGACGTGATGTGCGATTACTCTGGCGCTGCAATGAGCATTGGCTTCAAGGGCTCTACGCTGTTTGAGGTTCTCAACAATCTTGAGAGCGACAATGTAATAATTGAACTGGCAGACCCAAGTCGTGCTGGTGTTATCAGACCAGAAGAACAGCCTGAAGGCGAGGATGTGCTGATGCTCATCATGCCGATGTTGCTGAATGATTAACTACGAGTTGTTTGGTGATTTGGTGGTTTAGTGGTTTAGTGGTTTAGTGGTTTAGTGGTTTGGTGGTTTGGTAGTTTGGTAGTTTAGTTAATGGAAAAGCTATTCTGCCTTAACAACATACCACAAAACAACAAAACAACTAAACAACAAAACAACTAAACCACTAAACGACAAAACGACTAAACCACCAAACAACAAAACAACTAAACCAAAATGAAACTCAATATTACAAAACCTCTGATAGTCTTTGACCTTGAGACAACAGGTCTCGACATAGCCAAAGACAGCATCATACAGATAAGTTACATCAAGGTGTCGCCTGACGGTACGGAAGACAGACAAAACCTGTTTGTTAACCCTGGCAGACCTATCCCACACGAGGTAGTGGAACTGACGCACATTACCGACGACATGGTTAAGGACGCTCCTTCCTTTAGGGAGATTGCACCGAAACTGGCGGAGGAGTTCGCAGGATGTGATTTCGCAGGCTTTAACTCTAATGGCTTTGATGTGCCTATGCTGGCAGAGGAATTCCTAAGGGTTGGCATCGCTTTCGACTTCTCACAGTCACGAATGATTGACGCTTGCACCATATTCATGAAAATGGAGCGACGCAACCTTGCTGCTGCCTACAAGTTCTACTGTGGCAGAAAGATGGAAGATGACTTCCAGGCACACCTTGCTAATGAGGACACGGAGGCTACATACCGCGTGTTGCAAGGACAACTGGACATGTATGCCCCCGGCAAACAGGAGGAGGAAGAGAGACAACTGCCTAACGACATGGACGTCATCAACACTTTCTGTAAACGCAACGACAACGTTGACTTTGCAGGCAAGATTGTTTGGGGACCGATACCTGGACCTGACGGCAAACCACTGCTGAACGCTGACGGTACAGAACGTAAGCAAGAGGTATTCAACTTTGGCAAGTACAAGGGATGGGCTGTGAAGAACGTACTGCGCAGAGACCCTGGTTACTTCAGTTGGATGATGACGGGCGACTTTGCACTCGACACGAAACAGGCTCTGACAAGAATAAGGATGAGCACAATGTAAGTTACTTTATGACCTTTTTTAGTAAGCATATCCGTTCACTGTTGCTCATGGCTCTCATACCATGGGCAACAGTTTCACATTCCTACGCCCAGGAACTTATGGCCAAGGTGAACATCAACCACCAGCAGATACAAGGCACAGAAGAATCGGTCTTCACGGAGTTGAAAGACAAACTGGAGGAGTTCGTGAACAATCAGCACTGGACTTCGCTACAGTTCATGGAGCAGGAACGAATCCCATGCAGTTTCAACATAACGGTAAAGGAATACAAACGCGAGGAGGGCACGTGGGGATGCACATGCATGGTGCAAGCCAACAGACCGGTTTACAACGCTTCATACACCTCGGTATTGTTTCAGAACCAGGATGCTGACTTTACCTTTACCTACAACCAGTTTGACCAGATAGAGTTTAACCCTGACATGATAGACAATCAGTTGACTGCGCTTTTTGCCTATTATGCCTACCTTATCATCGGCATGGACCTTGACTCTTTCTCGCCTAAAGGTGGAGAGGACATACTGCAGAGGTGCATGAACCTTACTAACAATGCGCAAAACCTTAACTACCCGGGATGGAGCGCATATGATAGTAGTAAAAACCGCTTTGCTATAATTAACGACTACCTCGAAGGCGCCATGGAACCGTTTCGCTCGCTGCAGTACAACTACTACAGAAAGGGACTTGACGAAATGGCTAACAACGCAGACAGAGGAAGGACAGAGATTACTACTGCTATAGAACAGAACCTGGACAAGGCTCACAAAGATCGCCCTATGAGCATGCTGCCACAACTGTGGACGGACTATAAGAAGGACGAACTGAGCAATATATATAAAGGTAAGGGAACGCAGAAGGAGAAAGAGGCTGTGTACAACGTGCTATTCTCTATCAATCCATCGCAAAGTAATGCCTGGAACAAGATAAAAGAATAAGATTAAAGAAAACATGCTTAAACATCTTTACATTAAGAATTATGCGCTGATCGACGTGCTTGACATCGATTTCATGTCGGGCTTCTCGGTCATAACCGGTGAGACGGGCGCAGGAAAGAGTATTATTCTCGGTGCCATAGGACTGCTCTTGGGACAGAGAGCGGACTCAAAGGCTGTAAAGACAAATACGCAGAAGTGTACCATCGAGGCACATTTCGACATCTCGCGCTACGGCATGGAACCGTGGTTCGAGGCGCACGATCTGGACTGCGACGAGGAATGCATCATAAGACGCGAACTGACAGCTACGGGCAAAAGCCGAGCTTTCATAAACGACACGCCCATACCACTACAGGTGATGAGAGAATTGGGCGAGATGCTGGTTGATGTTCACTCACAACACCAGAACTTGTTATTGCAGAAGGAGGACTTCCAGATGAGCGTACTCGACATCATTGCCGCCAACAACAAGCAGAGGGAGGTTTACGCCAAGGCATTCAAGCAATACAAGGAAGCGGAAAACGCATTGAAAACGCTGAAGGAACAGATTGCGCAAACAAGGGAGAACGAGGAGTTTATGCGTTTTCAACTGAACGAACTGGCTGGCGCAGAACTGAAAGACGGTGAGCAAGAGGAACTGGAACAGGAACAGGAAGCTGCCACACACACGGAAGAGATTAAGACAGTATTGTTTGAAGCGAACTCTTTGCTGAACGATGACGACGGTGGTACACTCGCCACATTGCGCCAGGCAAGCCAGAAACTGGAGAGCGCGGCAAGGATTTACCCTAAGATTGAAGAACTGGCGGGACGCATTGAATCGACATACATAGAACTGAAGGATATTGCTCAGGAAACGGACAACACGGCAGAGGGCATTGACTTTGACCCTGAACGGTTAAATTACATCAACGAACGTCTGGACACGATATATTCTCTACAACGTAAATTTCATAAGGACTCTGTTGCGGAACTGCTGGAAGAACAGCAAAACCTGCAACGAGCCATTGACGGCATAGACAATAGCGACAACTCATTGGCAGAACAGGAGGCTAAAGTTGCGAACCTATTAGAAACAGCAAAAGAGAAAGCGGACAAACTGACGGAATCAAGAAAAAAGGCTGTCACGAAAGTGGAGAAAGCGGTATGCGGCAGCCTTGCAGCATTAGGAATGCCAAGTGTGGTATTCTCTATCGAGGTAACGAAAGACGAGTTATCAGCAAAAGGACAGGACAGGGTAGCATTTCTCTTCTCTGCCAACAAGGGAATGGCTTTGCGACCTATAGCACAAGTGGCGTCAGGCGGTGAGATAGCACGACTGATGTTGTCGCTGAAGGCTTTGATAAGTGGGGCTGTAAAACTGCCTACTATTATATTCGATGAAATTGACACTGGCGTAAGTGGACGCGTGGCAGAGAAGATGGCAGACATAATGCTGCAAATGGGTAACGCTGACCGACAGGTTATAAGCATCACCCACCTACCGCAGATTGCTGCCATAGGCACAACGCACTATAAGGTGGAGAAACACGAGACGGCGGAGGGAACAACATCGGTAATGCGCATGCTCACGGATGAGGAGCGTGTTGACGAGATTGCACAAATGCTTAGCGGCTCAGACATTACCGAAGCAGCACGCACTAATGCAAGGGCACTACTGAAAATGTAATGCGAAAGAAAATGGATATTTAGAATAAAAGGTGGTTCTATAAATTACCACCCTAAACCGAAAGAACTGTAATGAAAAGATTTTTCTCCTTATTATATATATGCGCCATCGCCCTAACAATGGCGGCGCAACCTTCTGCAGTTAAGAAGGCTGCAAAGAGCGTACTGAAATTAACTACATTCAAGGCTGATGGCACTATTAACGCTACAGGCTACGGCGTTTTCGTCAACGAAGATGGAACTGCATTGACTGCATGGACTCCATTCAAGGGAGCTTCAACGGCTACTGTCATCGATGGACAAGGCAAGAGATACGATGTAGACTGCATATACGGTGCAAGCGACATATACAACGTGGCACGAGTAAAGGTTAAAATGGAGCCCAAAAGTCGCATCGTCAACGCTACAATAGAGCAAGGACAGCAAACTATGGGAGCAGAATCATGGTTTATCGGTTACGATGTTAAGGCACCGCAGTTCAATAAACTGCCTATAACAAAGGTGGAAACGTTCATGACTGACCTTCCATACTATATCATTGAACAAGAGAACGGTAGCATTACTGACGCCATGGCGGGCAGCCCCGTTTTCAATGCACAAGGCAACCTAATGGGACTTATTAAGACAAGCAATACTCGCACGGACCTTTACATTGCAAGTGCACGCTACGCCTTAACGCTACAACCATCGGCTCTCGCTGGTAACGACAACACTTTGCGCTACACTAACGTGCGCATTGCATTGCCACAGGAATACAATCAAGCCCTATTGGCACTCATGATTGCCGCACAACGCAACGATAGCATTAATTATCCTGCTACAATCGAAGACTTCATAACCACTTTCCCTGATAAGGAAGACGGCTACGAATACAAGGCAATGATGCTGACAGACCGTAAAGATTTTACTGCTGCAGAAACCGCTATGAACAAGGCGATAGAGGTAAGCACATCAAAGGATAATGCACATTACCAATACGCTAAACTCATATACAACAAGAACATTGTTATGGGGGACTCTACCTACACGGCATGGTCACTCGATAAAGCCTTGCAGGAAGCGGATGCTGCTATTGCTATTCAGCCACTCCCACTCTACCGTGTAATGAAAGGACAGGTGCTCTTCTCGCAAAAGAAATATAAAGAGGCGTATGATGAGTTTGTTGAGTCTAACAAGACGGAGCCACGCAACGATGAAGTGTATTACTATGCATACCAGTGTCTGAAGCAAATGAAAGCAGACAAAGAACAACAACTGGCAATGCTTGACAGTGCTTCCGTCGTAGCACCAAAGCAATTGCTGTACCTTTCCGAAAGGGCACTGCTGCTAATGAAGATGAATCGTCCGGAGGAAGCTATAAAAGTGGCGCAAAAAGCCATTGAGGTAGCACCGCAATATGCAGAAGGTCATGGGCTTCTCGGTCTTGCTTTATGCCGCACTGGCAACAAACCTACTGGCATTGCTGAACTGAAACGTGCTAAGGCACTGGGCTACAAACAGGCTGACGCCTTCCTCGCAACATACGACAAGTAGTTGTTTGGTGGTTTGGTAGATTGGTGGTTTAGTAGATTGGTGGTTTAGTGTTTTGGTAGATTGGTGGTTTGGTAGATTGGTGGTTTAGTGGTTTGGTAGATTGGTGGTTTGGTAGATTGGTGGTTTAGTGGTTTGGTAGATTGGTG
>DAIUFT010000021.1:18067-39960 GCA_036844425.1 Prevotella sp.
GATTGGTGGTTTAGTGGTTTGGTAGATTGGTGGTTTGGTAGATTGGTGGTTTAGTAGATTGGTGGTTTAGTAGATTGGTGGTTTAGTGGTTTGGTAGATTGGTGGTTTAGTGGTTTGGTAGATTAGTAGATTAGTAAATTAATAGACAACAATGGAAATAAAGAAAGCAGAATTCACAATAAGTTCAGCAAAACTCTCACAGTGTCCCAATGACACCAAGGCTGAGTTTGCATTCATTGGACGAAGTAACGTAGGCAAATCAAGCCTCATCAATATGCTTACTGGGCGCAAAGCATTGGCAAAGACGAGTGCAACACCTGGTAAAACGCTTCTTATCAACCATTTCAACATTAACGACGAGTGGTACATAGTTGACCTGCCAGGCTATGGTTTTGCCAAGAGGTCAAAGAAAGTACAGGAGGATATCAACAGAATGATTTCGTCATACATCCTGCACCGCGAACAACTCGTGAACGTATTCCTTCTCATTGATGTGCGCCACGACCCACAGAAGATAGACCTGGAGTTCATGCAATGGTTGGGAGAAAACGGCGTTCCCTTCTCTATCGTTTTCACTAAAGCAGACAAACTCGGTCCTGTAAAAGCACGCATGAACGCAGAGAAATATCTAAACACGCTGCTTGACACTTGGGAAGAGTTACCACCCCACTTCATTACGAGTTCAGAGAAACGTCTTGGAAGAGATGAACTACTTGACTATATAGAATCTATACTTTAACGACAAATGCCTACACCACTACTCGACGTACAATCTATATCCAAACGCTTCGGCGAGAGAGTCTTGTTTGAAGATATTTCTTTCTCTATCGCCGAGGGGCAACGTGTCGGTCTCATTGCGCAGAACGGCACAGGAAAATCTACTCTGCTTTCAATGCTTACAGGCGATGAACCTGTTGACTCTGGGCAGATTATTTACCGTAATGACATTAAGGTGGGATATCTTCATCAAGAACCAAAATTCCCTGAAGGTGCAACAGTTCTCGAGGCTTGTTTTCACGGCATGGAGAATGCGGAAGAGGCTCAACTAAAGGCCAAACAGATACTAACGCAACTCCGCATAACTGACTTGGAGCAACCTATCAAAGAACTCAGTGGCGGACAGCAGAAGCGGGTGGCATTGGCACAGACTCTTATCTCAAACCCTGACCTCTTCATTCTCGATGAGCCCACGAACCATCTTGACCTCGAAATGGTAGAATGGCTTGAGGGATTCCTGCAGCGTGGAAACAAGAGCCTGCTGATGGTGACTCACGACCGTTTCTTCCTTGACAACGTATGTTCCGTCATCTTAGAACTTGACAACAGGACTATATATTCCTATCGCGGCTCATACTCTTATTATCTTGAAAAAAGACAACAGCGTATTGATGCCACCATCGCCAACATACAGCATGCCAACAATCTCTACCGACGCGAACTTGAATGGATGCGCCGACAGCCACAGGCACGTGGACATAAGGCTCGCTACCGTGAGGAAGCATTCTATGAATTGGAGAAGGTTGCAAAGCAAAGGATTGAGGAACGTCAGGTGAGACTGAAGTCATCAAACGTCTATATCGGTTCCAAGATATTTGAGTGTCAGTACGTTTCGAAAAAGTTTCCGCCACGTGATGGTAGCGAAGGCAATGGGAAGGTCATTCTTAAAGACTTCTACTATAACTTTGCCCGTTACGAAAAGATGGGCATCGTTGGCAACAACGGGGCTGGCAAATCTACATTCATCAAACTACTTCTCGGCTTAGTGCAACCAGACTCTGGCAAGTTCGACATTGGCGAGACTGTAAAGTTCGGCTACTTTTCACAGGAAGGACTGCAGTTCGACGAACAACAGAAAGTGATAGACGTTGTTCGCGACATCGCTGAATACATAGACCTCGGTGGTGGACGACACTATAGCGCATCACAATTCCTTCAGCACTTCCTCTTTACCCCTGACCAACAGTACAACTACGTCTATAAACTCTCGGGTGGTGAGAAGCGTAAACTGTACCTTTGTACTGTATTGATGCGTAACCCTAACTTCCTTGTGCTTGACGAGCCTACCAACGACCTCGACATCAAGACCCTGCAGGTGTTGGAAGAATACTTACAGGACTTTCCTGGCTGCGTAATAGTTGTTAGTCACGACCGTTACTTTATGGACAAGGTTGTTGACCACCTGCTCGTTTTCAAGGGCGAAGGCGAGGTAAAGGATTTCCCTGGCAACTACACGCAGTATCGCGAATGGAGTAAACTACAATCAAAAGAGGAGGCGGAACGCAATGCGCAGCAGAAGCAAGCAACGGTGAACGTAGGCAAGAGCAAGGCTGCCGCATACCGAAATGACACTCGTCGCCGCATGACTTACAAGGAACGACTTGAGTTCCAGCAGTTAGAAAAGGACATTGCTGCTCTTACAGAGGAGAAGGAACAGATAGAGCAACAACTCAGTTCTGGCACGATAAGCGTTGAGAAGATAACAGAACTCAGCAAGAGGCTTCCCGTTCTCAACGATGAACTTGACGAGAAGGAGATGCGATGGCTGGAGTTATCCGAGATAGAAGGATAAATCGGAAACCATAAATAATAAAGCGATGGGGAACCATACATTATATTTAAAGGGTATAGACTCAACCATGTTGGGTCCATACCCTTTTTTCGTTTAACCGTACTTTGGTTAAAATACTGAAAAGTGGTAATGCTTTCCGTAATCAAGGTACATAGCAATAACTATAAAACCACTACCTTTGCAACAGCAATAATAAAAAGAACAATAAACATGTACATAGAAAAAATTCAGTCGCCAGCCGACTTAAAGAAACTTAACCTGCAAGAACTGCAGACCGTAGCCAACGAGACACGTCAGGCAGTATTGAACCGCGTAAGCAAACATGGTGGCCACGTTGGTCCTAACTTGGGATTCGTTGAGGCTACAGTGGCTTTGCACTATGTGTTTGATGCGCCTAAAGACAAACTCGTGTTCGATGTTAGCCACCAGTGTTACCCTCACAAGGTGTTAACAGGACGCGCATCAGGCTTCCTTGGCAATGTGGACGACATGAACGCCATCAGTGGTTACTCCTCTCCAGCGGAATGCCCAGAATATGACAACTTTGAGGTAGGACACACCTCTACCTCAATTAGTCTCGCCACTGGTCTGCAGAAGGCGCGCGACATCAAGGGTACTGACGAGAACATTATCGCTATCATCGGTGACGGTTCGCTCTCTGGCGGTGAGGCTTTTGAGGGACTTGACGAGGCTTCCGAACTTGGTACCGGCATCATTATCGTGGTTAACGACAACGAGATGTCTATTGCCGAGAACCATGGTGGCATATACAAGAACCTCCGTGCACTTCGCGAGAGCCACGGCACATGCGAACATAACTGGTTTAAGGCGTGGGGCTTCGAATACAAATATCTTGAGGAAGGCAACGACATTGAGAAACTTATCAAGGTGTTCCAAAGCGTAAAGGGAACGGACAAGCCTACCGTTGTTCATATTCACACGGAGAAAGGACATGGCTTTGCTCCTGCTGTTAAGGACAAGGAGACATGGCACTGGGGCATGCCTTTCAACATTAAGGATGGTAGCCGCCCTGAAGCACCTGCCTGCGAGACTTACGAACAACTCTACAGCGACTGGATGCTACGCGAAATGAAACAGGACAAGACCCTCATTGCCGTAACAGCAGGTACACCTGCGGCTGCAGGCTTCAACCTTGCAAAGCGTCAAGAGGCAGGAAAGCAACACATCGACATGGGCATTGCCGAGGAACAGGCCGTAGCAATGATTTCGGGTATGGCAAAAGGCGGACTGCGTCCGGTATGGACTGTATATAGCACCTTCATTCAGCGTACGTACGACCAGATAGCCCAAGACCTGTGCATCAACTCTAACCCTGCCGTTATCAACGTGGCATGGGGCGGAACGGGTTCCATGAACGATATTACGCACATCTGTCTTTTCGACATTCCTATGCTCTGCAGCATACCTAACCTTACATACCTTGCTCCTACTACTTGCGAGGAATATTTCGCCATGCTGCGTTGGGCTATTAAACAGGACAAGAAACCTATTGCCTTACGCATTCCGAGCAACGGTGTTAATCACACCTCGGAGGATGTTGATACTGAGTATGGTTATGAACCTAAATACAAGGTTATGCACCAAGGCTCTAAGGTTGCAATCATCGCTGCTGGTTCTTTCTATCAGAAGGGCGAGAACGTGGTGCGCCTGCTTGCCGATAAGGGGATTGACGCTACATTGATTAACCCGCGTTATCTTAACGCTGTTGATGCTGAGACGCTTGATTCTCTGAAGGCAGACCACCAACTCGTTGTAACACTTGAAGACGGGTGTAAGGATGGTGGCTTCGGTGAACGCATAGCGTCTTATTATGGCACATCAGACATGAAGGTGCTCGTTGGTGGCGTTAAGAAAGGTCTTTATGATCGTTTCGACTTACATCAACTGTTGTCCGACAACCGTCTGCTCGATGAACAGATTGTTGAAGACATCATGAACATAATAAAATAATGAAAGAAATATACTTTAATAGCGTACAGGAGTTCAACGATCACTACGGGTTTGAGACATTTCATCCGTTAGTGAGCGTTGTTCGCTCTAACCAAGAAAGAGACATAAAAGAAGGACTGTACCACTATGGCCTCTATGCCTTATTCCTAAAGGAGAATAAGGGCTGTAAGTTGTCGTATGGCAGAACGGTATATGACTTCGACGAGATGACCGTTACAAGTTTCGCGCCAGGACAAGTAATTCATGTAGAGCCTAATCCTAACATAAAATATCCTAAATGGACTGCGTTGGTTTTCCATCCCGACTTGCTTAACCGCACACAGTTGGGCAGGAACATAAGTCGCTACGAGTTCTTTGACTATACCTCCAACGAGGCTCTACACCTTTCTTGCGGAGAGATAGAGATATTCCGCGGTGTGCTCGACATGATAACCCAAGAACTGCACCGCAGCATAGACAAGCACTCGCGCGAACTGATTGTTAGCAATATCGAGTTGCTCCTTAACTACTGCCTGCGTTTCTACGACCGACAGTTCGTTACACGTGAAGAGATTAACCATACGGTAGTAAAAAAATTCTCAACCCTACTCGATCAATACATTGAGGAGAAAGCAAGCCATGAAGGGTTGCCTACCGTAGCATACTTTGCCGACAAATGCTGTTACTCGACCAAGTACTTCGGAGAACTCATTAAAACTGAAACAGGACGTACGGCAAAGGACTTTATCAATGAACGCCTGTTACGCTCCGCCAGACTACTGCTTGACGACGAAACACTAAGCATAACACAAGTCAGCCAACAATTAGGGTTTAAATATCCGCAACACTTCGTACGCTTCTTCAAGGCACAGACGGGCAAGACGCCCTCTGAATTCAGGAAGACAGCATAAGTATAAAACAAATATATTCGGCTCCATAAATCAGCCTTAAAACATAACGGAACACCGAAGTTGAAAACTTCGGCTCCACCCCTATAGGCTTTCATTCAAAGCAACGTCATTTGCCATCCATGCGCCCTGTAAGGGGAAAAGTATAAAACATCCGTATTATGCTTTCCCCCTTACAGGGCGTATTGTTTCCTATACCTATTATATATATATGAGAAACACCTTTACGGTACCCTCACAACATCTACCACATGACTACCTGCACCTATGAGGTCCTGTCGTTCAGAGATACTCTTTTGATAATCCAGGAAGTGCGCAAAGGTTTCTTCACTCATACGATTTAGGCGTGTACGCATATAGTCGGCAGCACCATCGGGCGAGAAAATAGTAACACGCTCGAGCCCACTCTCACGGTCCAAACGGTCAATATCTTCAATGCGCACATAGTCATACAGTTCGTCGGGTTCCGCCTGTATGTGGTAATTGCCATCTACTACCCCCTTCTCAAGCAGGCTGCCTATACGGTCTTCATCAAAACAATATGACAATATACTATATTCGTTCATTAGATACGCCACGAATATCAGCCCACCCGGTTTTGTTATTCGTTGGGCCTCACGCAGCGCCTTAAGTTTTTCTTCATCACCAATAAGGTGGTAGAGCGGTCCGAGCAGCAGCGTTACGTCAGCGGATGCCGTAGGTATGAATGGCATATCGCGTGCGTCACCCTGCACCACATCTGCAGTAGGCTCACGCTTCAAAAACTCTTCAATGTTACGGCGCACCAGTTCCACGGCTTTCACCCTGTACCCCTCTGCCATCAATGCCGAAGTATAGCGTCCTGTGCCGGCTCCGATGTCGAAGACAAGATCTTCTGGTTTTAAGAATCTATACAAGTGGTGCATTGTTGTTGTGAACTCCACTATGCCGTGTCGGCGAAGCAAACGCTTGTCTTCTGGATGTTTGTTGTAATGTTTCTCTATATTGGATAATGCCATAAGTAATGTTTTTAAAAAGTGATAACCAAGAAAAAGCCCGAAGTTCAAGAGAACTTCGGGCTTTTGTTCATTGGTTGCGGAGGCTCGACTCGAACGAACGACCTCCAGGTTATGAGCCTGGCGAGCTACCAACTGCTCCACTCCGCGATGTTGTTATTTCGTTTTTGCGAGTGCAAAGGTACGAAGTTTTTCTGATTCCACAAAACTTCTATCATCTTTTTTGCTTTACGTATCATCATTATTGATATATATCAATCATACAAGGGATTTTATCTACATTCTTTATTATTATTCACAATTAATGCATAGTTTGTTTTTATAGAAAGAAGATGGCTGTTCATTGATTTTTTTTGCTCTAACATTTTACTTTTCTTAATTTTGTATTCATAAAAGTTCTGGTAAACATTCTGCGAGTAGTGCTAATTTAGCCTTGAAGGCTGTACACTATCTGCAGCGTACTGCCCTCCAGGCAGCAGACAGCGTTTGTTATCAATATCCAGAGACTGCGTCCCCGGTTACTCAAAGTATTGGTTTCTTGCTAAGGCAAGTGGCAAAGCCAAGCGCAGTTAAAGCCATGCAGTGAAGTCGAGCACTGCTAAATATTTCGAGCAGATGGAATATGGAGCCGAAGTTTCCAACTTTGGTATTAAGACAGGATATAGCATACAACCACCCTTAGAGTACCGTTACCACACTATCGCTGAATGGTTACGCGAGCCACGAACGCCCTTAAAAAGTGTTAAGACAGCGATACTGCAACTTCGCCCTCGCAATATGTACCAACTTACAATCTGAAAGCTATCTTATTACCTTGTAATCAGATAGTGATTACAAGGTAATTTGTACCTTATCACAAGGTAATCAGGTACATATTACCTTTCTGAGAAGTACCACTCGAAAACTGTAAGTAAAGCCTTCTCTTTCTCTTACAGATCGTAAGTTTAATATGTATAGACACAACAACTCTTTGAAATCATACAAACAATACAATATGTTAAAACTTTTAAAATTATGTACACGAATGCTTATTTTACATAAAATTGTAATAACTTTGTAACATCTTACGGGTATTATTACAAAACGGAATTTTATTTACATTTACTTTTTCATTCTACTCACCTTAATGATGTTAGACATTCTAAATAGTTTCACACCCATAACGCTGGATGAGATGAGCGGCATAAGGCTTATGAACAGGACGGACACGAAGTTTGTTACTACCATGGACCGACTGCGTGACCAGCTTCTCTTGGCTCAGAGCGAATACCGCATACAGGAGGTTAACGCTCTACGCAACATCCCCTACTACACTCTGTATTTCGACACGGAGAGTTTCGATATGTATTGTGAACACTCGCACGGTCATACCGGCAGACAGAAGGTGCGCATACGGTCATACGTCAACTCGGACCTAAACTTCCTCGAGGTTAAAACTAAAGACAATCACGGGCGCACGAACAAGAAACGCGTTACGATGCTACACTTTGACCCCTCCGCACCCAACCGGGAAGGGTTCTATCAAAGCAACGATGAAGAGAGGGAATATTTTGAATTCCTTACTAAAAGGCTAAAATATGCACCGGAACGGCTTATGCCTGCTCTCGAGAACAACTTCCAACGCATAACGCTTGTTAACAATGCCAAGACGGAACGGCTAACCATTGACACCGCTCTACAGTTTAAGAACATCTACACAAAGCGTGAATGCAGTCTGGGCAACATCGCCATCATTGAACTTAAACGTGACGGACTGGAACCTTCGCCCATCTCTGCAATGCTCAACAAACTACGCATTAAGCCAAACGGATTTAGCAAATATTGCATGGGGTCAGCCATGACAAACCATGAACTGCCACTACATAAATTCAAGGCAAGGCTACGCGCCATAGACAAGATTATTGAACGTTCATAGCAACTATATTTTACTAATCACACATACATCACTTACTTTTTTTATGGAAGAATTAGAAGACATGGAGATGCTCGGCACTCCGCTAATAGAGGTGACAGACTTCCTCAACATGGCTCTGCGCTTCGCGTTTAACACCATCGTGGTATGGATAATGATTCACTGCCTTTACTACCCCAAGAGTAGGCGCAGGGATTATTACTTCACCTTTATGCTTATTAGCATTAGTATCTTTTTCCTTATCTTCTTGCTGGGAGGCGTAAAACTAAAGATTGGTTTCGCCCTCGGACTGTTCGCCATCTTCGGCATCATACGTTATCGCACGGAGTCAATGCCCGTGAGGGAGATGACGTATCTGTTCTCTATCATCTCGCTCTCGGTTATCAATGCGCTCGCCACTACTATTGGCTACGTGGAGTTAGTATGTACTAACCTGGCGTTTCTTCTCGCCACATGGTTCTTTGAAAGTTATAAACTGCTGCGCCACGTCAACACGAAACTGGTGCAGTATGACCGCATCGCACTGATAAAACCAGAGATGCGCAACGAACTTATCGCTGACCTTGAAGAGCGCACAGGACTGAAGATAGAGAAGGTTGAAGTGGGAGGCATTGACTTCCTGCGCGACATGGCTATGCTAAAGATTTATTACCATTCGGACACCGTAGAGCCTAACACGGTGGACGACCACCTGAAGATTTCAAGAGAGGAGTGGACTAACGTAGATAAATAAATATTGTTTTGACTTATGAGGAAAATATTATTAACAAGCATCATGCTCATCGCCGCCACGGCTACATACGCTGAGGGGGATGACTGTGGGCTGTGGCTATCTGCTGGCGCCGAGAAGAAACTAAGCAAGAAAGCTGAAATAGGCATTGACGCAAGTTTCAGAACGCGTAACGATTTTAAGACAGCAGACAGATGGAGCGCTGGCGTCAGCGGTTCATACAAAATAACTAAATGGTTAAAGGCTGACGCTGGGTACACCTTATTATATTATAACCGCCAAGAGAAACTGACCACACACGACAATACGCTCGGCAATGAGACGCTATACAACAACTGGCGCCCCAGTTACTGGTCGGTTGCCCACCGTTTCAACGCCTCGCTGACGGGCAGTGTTAAACTGGGCGACATAGGTCTCTCGCTGCGTGAACGCTGGCAATACACATCTCGCCCTGCAAAAACCACGGAGCGTTACGACTTTGACAATGAGACATGGGAGGAGACAACGGTAGGCAGCAAGGACAAACATCTGCTGCGCTCAAGACTGCAAGTGGAGTACGACAAGAAGAAAGCTACGCTGAAACCTTACGCTAACGCAGAACTCTACAACGCCATGTCGCTCGAGAAAGTGCGATTTACCATCGGCACTGACATCAAAGTCAGCAAGCACCACTCTTTCGACGTGTTCTATCGCCTGCAACTTACTAACGACAAGGAGAGCGATAACGAACCTAACTGCCACTACATCGGTGCAGGATACACTTACAAATTTTAACCACACGAAGCATGATGAAACACAACCTAAGCACAGGACTGCTGGCACTGGCAACCGTCTGCATGACACTCAACGCCTGTAAGTCGGACGACAGCGACCTCAGCGATTACATATACAACCTGGAACACCCACAATACGCAAACATAGAACTCGACAGGTCTGCACTGGCGGACGACGTAACGGAGGGCGACTTCACTGAAGATGACAAGGTAGAAAACGTGGCTACAGCCATGACCGTCACGTTAAACTTTACTGACGATGACGTACAGGTAACAGGAGCCAATGCATATACAAGAATAACGAAGGACGGGGCACACGTTAAGGTAGTATGCGCCAGGAAAGGACTGCGACTTGTTTTAACAGGAAATTCGACCGACGGAGGACTACAGGTATTTAATGACAATAAATATATTATAGAACTGAATGGCGTTTCGCTCACCAACCCTACTGGTCCCGCTATAAATAACCAAGGCAAGAAGACATGTTACGTGGTAGTAAACGATGGTACTAACAACACTCTTACCGACGGAACGGGATACGCTGTAGAAGAAAACGGCATACAATACAAAGGTGCTGTCTTCAGCGAAGGCCAACTGGTGTTCAGCGGTAATGGTTCTCTCAACGTTTACGGTAATAACAAACACGGCATTGCCAGCGACGACTACGTAAGGATACGTAAGGGAACCGACATCTATGTAAACGTTGCAAAACACGAAGGCACCTCTGGTTCGGGCATCAAGGCTAACGATGGAATATACATTAACGGTGGCATTGTAAACGTTGAGGCCAACGCTGACGGTGGTAAGGGAATAAACTGTGAAGACTCCGTAATTGTAAACAGTGGCAGACTGATAGTCATTACTACAGGTGCACCTATCATCGACACCTCTATCAACGACACTACATCATGCGCTGGCATTAAGAGCGACATGGCATTCATTCAGAAAGGTGGCGACATAGCCTTACTGAGTAAAGGCGAAGGCGGCAAGGGCATAAACAGTACTGGAAATATTACCGTCAGTGGCGGTACGCTTAACATTGTCTCTCTTGGCGAAAAAGGTCTTGCTACGCCTAAAGGAATAAGAGGAAAGGGAGACATGATGGTAACTGGTGGATACATTTGTTCTTTCTCATTGCGGGGCACACCGATTGATATTACTGGCACAACAAACTATAGCAATAGCAAAATATCATACAGCAACAACAACAGAACCATAACAATAAAGTTTTAGATTTACAAAAAAGGGGATACATCTAAGTAACATACTTGATGCATCCCCAATTTTTTATTGCATTATTACCTGCAATCAACAATATGATTCAGTATGATACCCGCTATGCCCATACCGAATGTGGCAGTAATATGACACAGCGAACCATTTATCTGTGCCTTTACCGAACACCACTCATGTTCCACCAAACGCTGATCGCCTGGTGCATCATATACTGCCGTGTCCGTACCTCTTTCGCCACTGAGCAGTTTTGCTTTCGGGCATAAACATCCTCCCGTACCACAGGCCTTGTTAACGCCCATATTCTCCATTGGTTTCTCTTCGCTATACACGCACATAAATTTACGCGAAGGCTTAACTTTCATGTGCTTGAACTTCTTGCGCAATGCTCTTGCCAATGGGTCTCCGTTAACTTTCCAGAACTCTGCCTGGCGCACCATAAAGGGATCGCGCCTGAGTGCCGCTCCCATTGATGAGACAAACACAACGCGCTCTGGCAGTGCCGTAGCACGAAGTATCAAATCGGCCTTATCCTTAAGAGAGTCTATGGCATCTATAATATAGTCATAGTCCTCCATATGGAACGACTCTGCACTCTCTGCACTATAAATTTTCTGTATCGCCTCTATATTGGCATCAGGGTTTATGTCCAGCAGACGGTTCTTTAATGCTTCGACCTTAACCTGCCCTACTGTCGTAGCCGTAGCCATGAGTTGCCTGTTACAGTTTGTAACACATACTCTATCTGAATCTACAATCGTAATGTTGCGCACCCCGCTACGTACCAAACTCTCTGCACACCATGAACCAACTCCTCCTAAACCGAAAATAAGCACACGCACAGATTGTATCTTTACGAGGTTGTCACTACCCAACAGCAATTCCGTACGGCGCTGCATACCTCGTTCCATTGTTGTTATCTTGCTACCCATCTTTTAAATTATATTGTTTTCTATTCTTCTTCATCCTCATCCTCCGACTCGGGGATGGTCAGTTGTTTAAGGTCATAATAGGAACCGTTATATATATTAAAATCTACGTATCCCTCTATTCCTGTCAGTCTTCCGGCATCTGTATGCTGCCAGAACTTCCATTCGCCCTTATATTCCATTTTATCTACATAGTAATGGGCTATCCAATAAGGATAACCATCAAAACGAGCATCTGACAGATAACGCTCCTTAAACTTATAGTATGTGTAGATTATTGGTTTGACGTGATACTTGTCTTCCACTATATGCAACCACAACAGGACCTCCTGCTGAAACTCTTCTTCGGACATCTCTGGGTTCTTATGCTCTACATCCAACACGGGCGGTAGGTCGCCAGGCTCCAGTTTTACTTTGTCCAAGAAGTGATACGCCTGCTTCCTCGCTGCCGACTTTGTACTGAAGAAATGGTATGCACCGCGTATGAAGCCATACTCACGTGCCTGATAGAAGTTATCCTCAAAGTTCTCGTCTATCATTGTTGCCCCCTCTGTTGCCTTTACGAAAACGAAGCGTACTGGGGCTTTTTGTATCATGGCGTTGCGCAGCGACTCCCAGTCTATTGTACCTTGATAATGGCTAATGTCTATTCCCTGTATCTCAAAGCCTTCTCCCTCTGGATAAGTGACGTCACCATATATGGCACGCCAACGAAAACCTGTAGGACCAACAAAGAAGTAATAGAACACAAAGACGTATATCACAGCAACGCCTATGCCTCCTACCCACCAACACCAAGCAGGCAGACGTGATTGCCTGCCTGACTTGCGTGGTTTGTTATATTTCTTCTTTGATGGTGACATTGTTTGTTTTGTTATATGGTGGTTTATTTGTTACGTTATTTCATTATTTAGTGACGGAGAAAAATAATCTGATACTGATTTGTTCTTTCACCGTCACTAAAGGTATGGATTACATTATGATAATAAATATTCGGAATGACTATTTTACGAATTTCTTTCCTCCCTGAATATATACTCCATGTGCTGATGGTATAACGGAATAGCGTATGCCCTGCATGTCGTATATCGCATCGTCGGCAGGAACTGTAGCATCTGCAGCGTTAATCTCTTCAACGCCCGTTGGTGTGTCCACACCGAAATATTTATCCATTTCCACGCATCGCGCAGCATACCAATTCTCTATCAACGACACTTCCTTTGCGAGGTCGTTAACATAACATGGCTTACTACTTTTACTATCGAACGTGTCTGTCATTCTTTTCCATGCGCCACTGTTAATGAATAGGTCACGGTATGCTTCAAGACGAGCGTTTATTGCGCTTTCTGACAGACTGCCATTACGAAGTTCTCTCCAGCGGTTCTTAAGCATTGTCTTATACTCTGCCTGCCCCTGACAAGTAGAGAATGGGAAGAAGCCACCGTTCTTTACAACGTCTGCCACAGCCCATGTAGAGTAATTGCCATCGTAATAGGCACCGTCATATCTTCCTCCGAGACTGGTATCGAGGTCCCAAGGAGATACCACGAACTTACGACGGTCTGCTTCCAATGGGTCTATGTCATTGATATCCTTCTGTATGTTGCGCACTGAGAGGAAGCGATTCTTGTTTCCCCAGTTATCGGCTACAGAGAATACCATTATCATTAACTGGTAGTCCACGAGGTTATCCAGATAGAAGTATTTCTTAACCTCATCATACCCCTTCACGTTATCATAAAGGTCAAGAAGAGGTTGCCATGCAGCAAGGCATGGATAGTCTTCTGGCTCCTTTAGTTCCCAAGCGTTATGCCAACTGATGGTTGCCGCTGTATAGTCGTCAGTGAAGTTACGGTTGTTCTGGTCTGCTATATCACTCGTACCACTCTTGTAGAGCACTCCACGCACAAGGTTTTTCTTCTCATCGTATTTCTTGAGGTTAAGGAGTTTACGGTTGATGTGGTCGCTGAGGCAATATATACCATAATGCGTACCATTGATATAGAGTTCTACAAACTTTCCTACCGTACCGCTGCGCTGGTTAAAGTCGGTTTCGTATGGCAATGGCGAATATTCGTTCCATACATCCATAACTACTCTGTTGCGCATGCAGATGCGATCTATTGCCATGGCATCAAGAATCCATTTCGAACATGAACGCATATCGAGCAACATAGAGTCTTGACTGGCAGAATAGTCATCTGTTCGCAGTTTCATGTTCAACGATGGCTTCATCAAATACTGCTGTGCCGTAGCGCCACGAGTCTTGAACTTCGCCTTCAGTTCTACTACATTACCCTCGGTATCGGTCAGTTGCATGGTACCGTTGGCATAATCCATGTTTTTCTTTATTGGCTCGCTGATTGTTATTTTCAGTACAGGCATCTTCGCCTCATCGGCTGCCTGTGCTCCATTTGCTACGCCGAACAACAGGCACATCCCCAGAATTCCTACTATTCTTTTCATCTTCGTAAGTAACTTTTTAACATGTAATAATTATGGGCATCTTCATGCACCTTTTCTCGCCATGGCTGAACGTAAGTAAACTTTGTTCTGCTCATTTGGCTTAACGAAAACGTTCGCTTATGCGCACCTTTTCTCGCCATGGCTGAACGTAAGTAAACTTTGTTTCTGCTCATTTGGCTTAACGAAAACGTTGGATTTCATCCTTCGTTTTCTCGCCATGGTAAAGCTGAATCAAGCTTCGCTTTACCCATTTGGCTTAACGAAAACGTTGGATTTTAATAAACGAAAAGAGGGTTCTACCGTTCCCCATGATTTAGGAGAGCAGAAGAACCCTTTTTCTTATCTTTTATATGCAAATGGTGGGTTCATACTTATTTACCACCTTGCTTTTTCTTACTCGTGTTCGAGCATCAGAGTCTTTGTTGGCTGGTCGCAAACCTCTGCAGGACCAAAGTACTGGATAGGACCAGGGTAAACGAACTCTGTCTCGCGTGCCCACTGTGTGCGGTGTGCTACGAAGTACTGGTATGGCTTACCGTCAAGTTCTACGAGAGCCTTGCGTATTACTGGCTTCATCTCACCGTTACGCTTCTCCATGTTCATCATCATGGTGATAGGTATACCACCTGCAACCCACTCGTCAACAGGCTTTGAAGTATTCTTCACTGAAGACATGTAACCTGTCTTACCTGCAGCAATAAGCATTGAAGCATTGAAGCCAAGAGAGTAACAGTAGTCTGCATCAAAGTTAGAAGGTGCAGCGCAACGTCCTTCGTAACCAAAGAAGTGATGCTGGGTTGAGAACTTACCAGTGTAACGACCTTCCTTCTTCCACTGTGCAAGCTTCTTACCAACCATCTCAGCAAGGAGCTGCTCAGTCTCGATAAGAGATACCTGTACGTTTCCGTGTGGGTCACGCTCAAGGGCAAGCTGACGTGAGACTGCGAGAGGCAGGCTCTTGAATATCTCTGCATTCTCAGCTGAAAGATGCTGCAGAACGTAGTCAATCTTCTTATCATCTGCAACCATATCAAAGTCTGCCTGATTTGCTGCAAGCATATCGTTAAGTTCTGCGATAAGCTTCTTGATGGCAGGGATAAACTCGATAAGACCTTCTGGTACAAGGGCTACGCCATAGTTCATACCACGGCTAGCACGATCAGCTACGATTTCAGCAATGTATGTAACTACATCATCAAGTGTCTGGTTCTTAGCCTCTACTTCCTCACCGATAAGCGTTACATTAGGGTGAGTCTGGAGTGCACACTCCAATGTTACGTGAGAAGCAGAACGTCCCATCAACTTGATGAAGTGCCAGTACTTCTTAGCAGAGTTACAGTCACGCATAATGTTACCGATAACCTCTGAATAAACCTTTGTTGCTGTATCGAAACCGAATGAAGTCTCGATTTCAGAGTTCTTAAGGTCACCGTCGATAGTCTTAGGACAACCTATTACCTGTACACCAGCATTGATAGCCTTGTAGTATTCTGCAAGCACACAAGCGTTAGTATTAGAGTCATCACCACCGATAATAACGAGAGCCTTAATATTAAGAGCCTTCAAGATTTCAAGACCTTTATCAAACTGCTCTTTCTTCTCCAATTTGGTACGTCCAGAACCAATGATATCGAAACCACCAGTATTACGATATTCATCAATAATATCGGCAGTAAGTTCCATGTAATTATGTTCTACAAGTCCGCTTGGACCAAGGATGAAGCCATAGAGACGGTTAGCAGGGTTCAGTTTTTTGATACCATCGAAAAGACCAGAGATAACATTGTGACCACCAGGAGCCTGACCACCAGAAAGAATTACACCAACGTTAATGGCTGCAGTCTGCTGCTCGCCCTCTACAGGTTCAAACTTAAGGTATGGCATACCATAGGTGTTAGGGAAGAGTTTCTGTACCTCTTCCTGATCTGCTACTGACTGGGTTGGTTCACCTTCCACAGCCTTCAAAGCACCACGCAGAGCCTTTGGCAACTTTGGCTGATAGGCAGCACGTGCAATCTGTAATGCGCTTTTTTCCATTTTCTTTTACTAATTATTTTAGTTTAGGAGTTTATATTATCCTTCTCTTGTAGTTTTATTACCACTTGAATTGTGTTGCAAAAATACAAAAAAAAATGAAAATAAGCGCATAAGTTTTCAATTTATTTATGATATTAAGGAAATTTGCGTAACTTTGCAATATGAATTTTACAAAATTCTTACGTTACACACACTTAATACGTGAGCAACGACAAAACGACTAAACAACGAAACAACAAAACAACGAAACAACAAAACAACAAAACAACATATATTATGAAACAGATTAAGTATGTTGCCCTCAGCATGGGCTTATGCGTTGCACTTACAGGTTGCAACAGTGCAGCAAACACATGGAACAATATGAGTAAGACTGGTCAAGGCGCTATCGTTGGTGCTGGTGGCGGTGCCGCACTCGGTTCTATCATCGGCGCCATTGCTGGTAATACTGGTATCGGTGCAGCTATTGGTACTGCCGTCGGAGCAGGAACGGGTGCCGTAATTGGTAACCGTATGGATAAGGTTAAGAAACAGGCACAGGAACAACTGAAAAATGCACAGGTTGAAACGGTGACTGACAAAAATGGTCTCGATGCTGTAAAGGTTACATTTACCTCTGGCATTCTCTTTGCAACGAACAAGGCTGAACTCACGCCATCAAGCAAAAACGAACTGAACAACCTTGTTAATATTATGAAGCAAAACTCTGATGTCAGCATAGACGTACAGGGATATACCGACAATACGGGTAATGATGCCATCAACAACCCGCTATCACTGAAGAGAGCACAGTCCGTTGCAAACTATCTTACAGGTAACGGAGTACAGTATGCACAGATGAAGAATGTCAACGGATACGGATCAAGCAACCCTATCGCAGACAATTCAACAGACTTCGGCAGACAGCAGAACCGTCGTGTGGAGATTTACCTCTACGCTTCGCAAGACATGATAAACAAGGCTAAGCAGCAGGCACAGTAAACTGGCCTACCCTATCATACTATCGTCTGTATGATTATGGACCTTTTACTTTACATGTCATTTTTCAACACTCAACCATGAAGATTACATTACCGTTCATAGGGAAAATTATTAAATGGATAGTGGCGGCATTTTTCGCCTCCACTATCCTTGCCGTTGTGGCTTATAAGGTCATCCCAGTATGGTTCACCCCACTGATGTTCATACGTTCTGCCCAACAAATAGGCAACGGAGAAATGCCAAAGATGCATCACCGCTGGGTACCACTGACAGAAATTACGCCTGACATGCCCTTAGCAGTTATGGCAAGCGAAGACCAACGCTTCTTAATACACCACGGTTTCGACTTCAACGCCATTCAGTCTGCCGTTAAGCGCAACATGAAAGCCGGCAAGAAGAAATATGGTGCGAGTACCATCAGCCAACAAACTGCGAAAAATGTTTTCTTATGGCCAGGACGTTCATGGGTAAGAAAGGGACTGGAGATGTACTTCACCACACTCATAGAACTGATATGGGGTAAGGAACGCATCATGGAGGTATATCTTAACTCCATTGAAATGGGCAATGGTATCTATGGTGTAGATGCAGTGGCGGAGGATAACTTTGGAAAGACTGCTGCCACTTTATCACAAAAGGATTGCGCACTAATAGCCGCCACACTGCCTAACCCACGCAAGTTCTCTAGTAAAGCCCCGTCCCCCTACATGAAGAAGAGGCAGAGACAGATAAGGACGCAGATGAAATTCGTTAAATGGAAAGAACAGAAATAATTTTTGATCGATAGTTTTTAATGCAAGACCTTGATTTTCTCAATGAACTAAATGACGCACAGCGTGAGGCTGTGGAGTATATTGACGGACCTTCGCTCGTCATTGCAGGAGCAGGTTCGGGCAAGACTCGAGTGCTGACATATAAGATTGCATACCTGCTGACCTCTGGCATCAAGCCATGGGAGATAATGGCTCTCACCTTCACCAACAAGGCGGCACGCGAAATGAAGGAACGTATCGCAAATATAGTGGGTGCTGAAGCGGCACGATACCTACGTATGGGTACCTTCCACTCTCTCTTCGCCCGCATATTGCGCAGCGAAGCACAGATGATAGGGTTCACGGCAAACTATACCATTTACGATGACAACGACTCTAAGTCGCTCGTTAAAACTATCATCAAGGAACTTGGACTGAACGACAAGGCTTATAAACCATCCGATGTTTATAATCGCATTTCGGCTGCAAAGAACCGACTGATGACTGCTGAGGAATACGCCAACAACCCATACGTAGCAACAAGGGATAGGGATGACAAACTGCCTGAGATTGCCAATATATATAAGGTATATCAGCAGAGGTGCAGGACAAGCAACGCTATGGACTTTGACGACCTTCTTCTCAACACCTATCGCCTCTTTAAACAACACGAGGAGGTGCTCAACAAATATGCTAACGGTCTGCATTTTATTCTTGTTGACGAGTATCAAGACACTAACTATGCCCAGCAGCGCATCATAGAACAACTTACATCATGCCACCAGCGAATATGCGTGGTGGGCGATGACGCACAGAGCATATATAGTTTCCGTGGAGCGAACATTGACAATATCCTTAACTTCCAGAAGGTTTTCGATGGCGCGAAACTCTTTAAACTGGAACAGAACTACCGTTCTACGCAATGCATCGTGCAGGCTGCCAACAGCCTGATTCATAAAAACAGGTGGCAGATAGAGAAGAACGTGTTCAGCCGCAATGCAGAAGGCGAGAAACTTTCACTCAAAATACTGGCGAGCGACCGCGAAGAGGCTTTGTTCGTAGGCAATGAAATCAAAGCAAAGGTGCGCCATGAAGGCAACGAATACTCTGACTTCGCCATACTCTATCGTACTAACTCACAAAGCCGCACATTCGAGGAGCAGTTCATTAAGAGTGGAATACCATACCGCATTTACGGCGGAATGAGTTTCTACCAGCGCAAGGAAATTAAGGATATTACTGCATACCTGCGTCTGCTCGTAAACCATGACGATGACGAGGCTTTCAGACGCGCAATAAAATACCCATCAAAAGGCATCGGAGACACTACTGTACAGAAAATCGCTGCTGCTGCACAAGAGAACCAACAGAGCATGTGGCAGACCATATGTGAACCTCTTGGCACACCGCTTAACGTAAACCGTGGCACCATGAGTAAACTATTGCTGTTCACGGGGATGATAGAAAACTTCACAGCACGTCTCAATACTGACGAGGCTTTCGTTTTAGTCAATAACCTTGTTAAGGTTTCTGGCATTTCACAAGACATCTACTCAAGCAACGAACCTGAGGATAAGGCACGCCAAGAGAATCTGGAAGAGTTCCTTTCATCTGTACAAGAGTTCGTAGAGACCGCACGCGAGGAAGGTAACCCTGACACTCTGGCAGATTTTCTTAACGACATCGCGTTGCTGAGCGACCGCGACACCGAGGAAGACAACCTTCCTAAGGTTACGCTAATGACTGTACATAGCGCGAAGGGACTGGAATTCCCCAATGTCTATGTAGTGGGAATGGAAGAAAACATCTTCCCAAGCCAAATGTGCTACGATGACCCACGCGGACTGGAAGAGGAACGCCGCCTGTTGTATGTTGCAATAACAAGGGCTGAAAAGGCATGCACTCTAACATGTGCCAAGAGCCGTTATCGCTACGGACGCATGGAGTTTGGTACGCCAAGCCGCTTCATCCGCGAAATAGATTCGCACTATATTAATAACCTTGGCGCCTCCGCACCATCAAGACAAACCTCTACCGAGAGGAGAAGCCTTTTTGGTTCTATGCCAGAATATGGCAGAAACCTCACATCTGTTAAGGCGGCTACAACGCATAAAACGTTTGGAAGCGTACATAGTTCTACTATATCGCAACGCACAAGCAATACCTCAAGGAGTGGATGCCCTGCAGTTGGTAACACAGTACAGCATGACAGATTTGGCAAAGGCATAGTGCTCAGCATAGAAGGCAGTGGTGATAGTACCAAAGCCACAGTACAGTTTGACAATGCAGGCACAAAGCAACTGCTGCTTAAGTTTGCAAAACTACAAGTTATATAAGAGTGCTTATTTATAGAGCCACCCATAAGGATGGCAATATAAATCATCATTTTTAAGTATTGTGTATTTTCAGAAAAACTTTTACCTTTGCATATTAAAATGATGACTAACATAGTCAGACTACAATAAACTTGAAATAACCATTCCATTAGGCAATCCGGACATGAAGAAGATGAAACTTTACGAGCCAGAAGACCAAATGCTGTCACTAATACGCGACAACTACAACGTGCTGCAGAGTCTTAGCGCATTCGGCATTGGTATGGGATTCGGCAACAAAACGGTAAAAGAGGTTTGCGATGCGCACGGTGTTGACACATTTACATTTCTCTCTGTAGTGAATCTTACCATTAATGGTTACCACTCTCAGAATGATGTCCATAATCTTGATGTACGCACACTGTTGCGTTACCTGCGCGCATCACATCGTTATTACATTGATTTCCAACTACCGTTCCTGCGCAAGGAACTTGTTGAAGCACTGACAAAGGGCGACCGTCTGGGTGACCTCATTTTAAAGATTTTTGATGAATACGCTCGCTTCATAGCGCAACACATGAAGTTTGAGGAACAACACCTTTTCCCTTACGTTGAGTGTCTTCTCAATGGTGAACACAAGGAGGGATACGACATAGAAACATTCTCTAAACATCATGACCAGACTGGTGAGAAACTGAAGGAGTTGAAGAGTATTATCATTAAATACTTGCCTTCCGACCCGATACAGGGTCACATGCTGACAGCAACACTTTATGACATATATAACCTTGAGGAGTGGCTTGCCCTGCATGCAAATGTGGAGGAATCCATATTTATTCCTGCCATAAGGAATCTGGAACAAAAGAACAAGCCTACCGACACTGCCTCTACCCTATCCACTCTGCTCGGGTCAAACGTTACGAACTGCGAATCATTGTCTGAGCGTGAAAAGGACGTTGTTATTGGTGTCGTTCAGGGATTGACCAACAAGGAAATAGCAGACAAACTGTTCATCGCCCCTAATACGGTCATTACTCACCGTCGTAACATTGCGAGGAAGTTGCAGATACACTCTATCGCTGGTCTTACAATCTACGCAATCGTAAACAAACTTGTGGAACTCGACAAATAACAATCGCTATTTTACGTTAGTAACAACAACAAAACAACAAGGTATAATTTTCCCCCTAACTTAACAAAGGATACAGGAAAAAGGCTCACCAAGTAATGTTGGTGAGCCTTTTTTTATTGTATGGTGGTTCTATAAATAACCACCCTTTAAGGTAATTATTCCCACTCAATTATACTCTATATCTGATATTCAGAGAGTTAGCTATTATCGG
>DAIUFT010000022.1:0-39911 GCA_036844425.1 Prevotella sp.
AGCGATTAACAGTAATCATAATTTTTAATTTTTAATTTTTAATTCTTAATTCTTAACTTTTAATGGTAATCATAATTTTTAATTTTTAACTTTTAATTTCTAATTCTTTTTTAGTTTATGCTTCAAGTTTTGCAATCATCTTTTTGCAGTATGATTCATGGCGGTAGTTGATGTAGTTCGTGAGCAACTGCATAGCGATAATCTCAAAGAGGAAGTTTGCTACAGGAATGTCAGCCAAACAGAAGATGAAGAACATTCCAGAACGGAAGTTGAATGTCAGCATAGCGTTAAGTCCCATGAGCGACTTAGAGTATCCGTGGAATTCCTCTCTTATCTCAGCTGGCATATTGCCTTCGCTGCCATACTTCTTCTTCAGCAGAGCCATAAACTTCTGAAACTGTGGCGTCTGCTTCTCCTGTTTCTGAGTGTAACCTACGTAAGATTTCAGAAACGTCTTCCAAATCTTATTACCTTCCCAAGGCGTGTTGTCGTAAATCTCCTGCTGTTTGGCAGAGTTGTCCAGTTCGCTGCCTTTCTCTCCCTTGAGGAAGAATAGGTGAATCTGTATGTAGTAGTCGGCAAGTCGTTGCTGTCCGCCCATTCCCATGAAACCAGAGATTAGTGCCAGTACCAGAACCACGCCTGTCGCTATCATCGTGTTCATCTCAGTATCTGCAATGCCGAGCCATGAAAACTCTAAATCGTGGTGAATATAGAAACGATACACCAGTGCGAGATAGATAGGAACAAACCATACGAATCCTGCAGCACCGTCAAGAATACGTCCCATCTGGCTTTTCTTACCAGTCATACGTGCCAACTGTCCATCGGTGCAGTCGTAGATGTCTGCCCATATAAGGAGCAGTATGGCGATGATGTTCATCATCAGTCCGTAAGTGCCTTCGTAGTAATAACTGCCGTGAGCGTAGAATATGCAACTGGCAGCACCGATAATCATTGACAGTATTGTAACGGTGTTGGGGTGAATGTCGAGGCGCGCGAAAAGGCAAGCCCACAGGTAACTCAGTGGGCGCACAAAGCGATAGTCAAGCCAGTCCTCAGTCTCTGACGACTTGAGGGTCTTCTTAAATCCTTCAATCATTGTTGGGGTTGTTATTGTGATTTGTTGTTTGGTTGTTTGGTGGTTTTGTTGTTTCGTTGTTTTGTTGTTTGGTGGTTTTGTTGTTTGGTTGTTTTGTTGTTTTGTTGTTTGGTGGTTTTGTTGTTTCGTTGTTTGGTTGTTTTGTTGTTTAGTTGTTTTGTTGTTTTGTTGTTTGGTTGTTTTGTTGTTTGGTTGTTTTGTTGTTTCGTTGTTTGATTGTTTGTGAGATTATGTTCGCTTACGCGCACCTTTTCTCGCCATGGCAAAAACCGAAGTAAACTTCGTTCTGCTCATTTGGCTTAACGAAAATGTTCCCAATAACTAAACAATTAAACAACTAATTTACCAAACGACCAATTTACCAAACCACCAAACGACCAATTTACCAAACCACCAAACGACTAATTTACCAAACCGCCAAACGACCAATTTACCAAACCACCAAACGACCAATTTACTAAACAACTAAAATAGTTCAGCAGGAATCTTCTGCTTAGCGTTTTCAAAGTCTTCAACGGTGTCGAGTTCGCATGAGAAGAACTCCGTTACGTTGAGTACGGTGTAAGTATGTCCTTGCGGTATAAGTCTCTCGAAAGCCAGTTCATAGAATTTGTTTTCGAGATGCTCTTTGTTCATCATTGTCTCCAGTTCATGGTAGAGAGCGGTAGAGTAGTCCTTGCCGATTTTCTCAATGCCCAGACTTTCACCCGCAGCGTCGGCAGGGTTACAAGTCTTGCTTATTTCCTTTATTGTTCCCTCATTGTCCGTTACTACCTTCATCTCCTCTTCACCAAGTTCGTGCTTGATGAGTGTCAGCACGTTAGCACTACTGTCGTTTACTACCTTAGCAACAATCTGAGGGTCGTACAGTAGGTCACTGTCAAGAAGTAAGAAGTCTTCTCCGTCAGCCTCTGGGCGCGCCAGCCACAAGGAGTAAATATTGTTGGTAGAGTCGTACACACTGTTGTGTATAAACTTTACATTGATAGTGTTGCCATAATGCTTCGCTACGAAGTCTTCTATCATTTCGTGCAGATACCCCGTCACGATGACAAAGTCCTTTACACCACTCTGTATGATAGCGTCCATTGAACGTTGTAGCAGAGGTCTCTCGCCTACGTTAAGCAAACACTTGGGAGTATTAAGTGTCAGCGGGCGAAGGCGTGAAGCCATGCCCGCTGCAAGAATAATAGCCTTCATTATATAATATAATTAGGTGTCAAAATGTCCTTAACCGTTATAAGCCTTCTTGATGGTATCAACTACCACCTTTATCTGCTCAGGCTGTCCGAGGGTGATACGCAGACAATCCTCAAGTCCTTTGTCGCCCATAAACTTTATCTTGTAACCAAGGTCAGCAAGTTCCTTCTGTAACTTCTCCTTAATCTCAACAGGATATTTCACGAGGATAAAGTTAGCCACACTCTTATAGACCTTGAATCCTGGCAGGTCGCCTAATTCTTTCTTGAACAGTTGGCGATCCCATTCCATGTCGTCAGCCACCTTGCGGTAGTGGTCGTCGCTATCAAGAGCAGCAAGAGCCACGGCCTCGCTGAAACGGTTGTAGCCAAGGTATTTGTTAGCATAGTTCAAGAAACCTTCCTGTCCTTGACCGATAAAGCCGAAACCCATACGCAGTCCTGGCAGACCGTAGAACTTAGACAGCGTGCGTGAGATGATGAGGTTGTTGTACTTCATTACCAATGGTGCAACATAAGAAGTGTCCTTTGTAATGAATGAAGCGTATGCCTCGTCAACCAGCACCATGGTGTCAGACGGTATGTTCTCCATTATCTTGCCCAGTTCCTCAGAAGAAAGGCAGTTGCCTGTAGGGTTGTTCGGAGAGGCGAGAAGGAGCATACGTGGGTGAATACGGTTGGTGTATTCTATTACCTCGTCAACGTCGTAAGCAAAAGTGTCACCAGTCTCGTGGAGAGGGTACATCTCGAATGTACCACCACATTCTCCAGCAATGCGATTGTAGTACCACCAAGAGAATTCAGGAATCATGATGGTGTTGTTACCACCAGTAGAGAGGTAATAGTGAACAGCATTCTTAAGGATGTCCTCACCACCGTAGCCAATAAGCACTTGTGATTCAGGTACGCCGTATATTTCACTGAGTTTTACGGAAACGACACTCTTCTTGCCTTCATCATAAATACGTGTGTAGAAGCAAAGGGTCTCTGGGTCGAAGTTCTTTATTGCATCAATAACCTTCTGCGAAGGCTTGAAGTTGAACTCGTTTCTGTCAAGATAAATCATTTCTTTCTTTTATAGGTATTTTATTTCTTTGTTATTTCTGTTCAAAAATTCATTAAGTATGCAAAGTTACTATTTTTCTCTTTAATAAGCGAGTGTTTCGTGTTTTATGTAACAAATAAACTGTATTATAGAACTTTATATCAGAAAGAATGTATAAGTCTGTATGCTATTGAGCCAGGTTGGGGAGTGGCAGGACATTCATCTTTATGGAACCATGCAGCGTGCTGAATTTCACTCTCTTGTATTTTTAGTTCACCGCTTTCATAGTCTGCGGTGAATGCTATCATCATCTGTGCAGGGAATGGCCAACTCTGAGAACCGAAGTATTTGATGTTCTTAACGGTAAGTCCTGTTTCTTCCATAATTTCTCTCTTTACAGCCTGTTCTGCTGTTTCGCCAGCCTCCATGAATCCAGCAATGCAAGCGTAGATGTCCTGATTACGTTGGGCGTGGCGTGCCAGTAGCATTTCGTCACCACGACGTACAAGTACGATGATGCATGGCTCTATGCGAGGGAAGATAATTTTGCCGCATTGCTTACATTCCATTGCCGTCTGCGTGGCATGGGGCGTTAACGGTGCGCCGCAACAAGAGCAGAACTTTGTGCTGCGCAACCATTCCGTCAGCCCCTTGGCGCGCGAGATGCGTGTTACCGTTTCTTCTGTCTGTTCCGCATTGTACAGACGGATGGAGCGTATAATGTATTCCTTTGGCAGGAGTGGCGCAATCTCTTTACCCTCAGCGTCTTTGCGTGGAATACCAAGAGCGGTTATGCGGTATTCTGGCTCTGTGAACAGAATGTCGTGTGGCATAGTGTTCATGAGGTTAATGATGTCATCTTGTTGCAGTGTGCTGCCGTCTTTGCGTAGCACCATGTCTCTGCCTATGAAGGCAAGGCGTAGGTTATTGTCGGCAGTGATAGTGCTGTAGTTTTCTTTAGTATGTATTTGTAGCATTTTAGTTTATTTCTAAATAATGACGGTGACGTAGAAACGTCACTGCACGAGGAAACTTGTTGGGGCTACATAATTTCCAAATTATTGTTTTGTTGTAGCAACTCCTACCAGGCGGTCTGCTCTGTCGTTAGTGCCTCGGTAGTATATTAGTGCGTTGTAGGTATTCCGCGTTTCATAGAATGACCCTTCTGTTGGAGGAATACTTGGGGCAGTATTGTTCGTACCTTCTTCATCATATTGGCCCTCTTTCAGCATGAGGTACTGATAAGAGTAGTAGCCGTATTTCAGTGGCACAATGCCTTCGTACATCTTGCGGTCTTTATCGTAGTGCATCTCGTATTGCGGCAGGAAACGGTCGTAGGTCCAATCACCGTTAACGAAAAGACGGTTGGGGAGTAGGGGAGACTGTAACGTAAAGTGAACCAGTACGTATTCTGACGAAATGTCATTCTCAATGTTGTCGCTGTTACGTATGTAGAACGCTCCGTTTGCCGTTTCATCATATACGTAAGACGGACGGTTGTAGTCTGCCCACAGCATGGTGTGCCAGTCTTTACCGTCCCATACGTTGTTCTCTACGTTCATGGAGTTTCGGTGAATGTCAAGAATCTCGAATTTATGGTATTCGTTGCCAGCATCGAATATTAGGTCACGGCAGTGTGTCCACTCCATTTGTCGGGGAGATACGCGTGAGGCTTCGGGCAGTGTGCGTACATTGTCCCATCGTCTGTTTTGCAGGATGTATCCCTTTACCTGTCTGCGTACATCGGTGGCGTTAAGTGTGGTGTAGTCAACAGCCAGTTCTATCTGTTGGTGACTGTGCCTTACATCGATGTCGGTGTTAACAGTCATCTCCATGGTTGGCGTAACCTTCGCCTCGTTGACCATGAAGAACACACTTGCGAGCACCTCGCCATCGTTTTCGTCGTCGGTAATGTCCAGCCTGTAGTTGCCGCTCATCGTCAGACGACATTTATCGTTAGGTATTTGAAGGCGATAGTGAGTGTAATTCTGTAACGTATTGATAGATTGCTGATAATCGTCAATCGTTAGACCATTTTCAAACCCTTCTAAATAATCACTGGTAAAGACCGCGTCAGATGGTGTAAAGTCTGCTTCCAAGTGTGTTACCGTGTATGATAGCCTTCGGTATGAATGCGACAGCCAGTCGAAACTGATGTTTATAGGTTCGTTGCCGTTAAGTCTTATGATAGGCATTTGCTGCCAACGCGTTCCTGCCACTACCTGTAGCGATGCTATCTGGTCGGTGTAGGCGATGTGGCGCTGGGCACACAAAAGCCCTGCTCCCCACTTGCCGCCTCCTGTTGGAGACAGCAAGATGAAAAGCAGGGCTATATAATATAATGTACGAGACATTGAAATAGTTTTAAGCCACGGTAGCACCGTGTTACCATATATTTTAGAGTTGGTTCAGCGTTCTTTTGAGGAACTTGTCGAGAGCCTCACCCTTAAGCATACCGTTCTGTAGCAGTGCAAGGTCTATCAACTGTGGTACGGTGTCCTCCTTTGCGCTACCCTCAAGAACGCCCTTGATGAGTTTGTTGTCGCTGTTCAGCACTACGCTATATGTGTCTGGCATCTCACCGTAGAATGCCATACCGCTCTGATAGCGTGACATATCCTTCATACGGCGCATATACTCACTCTGTGTGAACACAACAGGGGCGGCAGTCTCGCCAAGAGCCTTAACCTCAACGTTGAAGTTCACCTTGTCGATAGTAGGCAACTTACCCTTGAACGTCTCTGTCAATTTGTCGGTATCCTCCTTGCTTAGTTCTACCTTCTTTTCATCCTCCTTAGGAATAAGGCGGTCAATGATGTCACCGTCAACACGTGTGAAGCGACTCTTCTCAAACTTCTGCTCGAACATAGAGGTCGTAGCGGTGTCAAGTTGTCCGTCAAATAGCAGTACGGAGTAGCCTTTAGCCTTTGCAGCCTCGATGTAGGTGTACTGTTCATCCTTGTCGTTAGCATAGAGGTAAACCAGTGTACCGTCCTTGTCGGTCTGGTTATCTTTGATAAGGTTGCGATACTCCTCGTATGTAAAGTGTTTGCCGTCAGTGTCCTTAAACAGGGCGAAGTCCTTTGCTCGGTCATAGAATGCCTCATCGGTCAGCATACCATAGTGGATAAACACCTTCAGGTTGTCCCACTTTTCTTCATAGTCCTTACGGTCGTTCTTGAAGATGCCACTCAAGCGGTCAGCCACCTTCTTGGTGATGTAAGTAGCAATTTTCTTCACGTTCTGGTCGCTCTGCAGGTAACTACGGCTAACGTTCAACGGAATATCTGGAGAGTCGATAACACCATGCAGCAATGTCAGGAAGTCAGGCACAATACCCTCCACCTGGTCTGTTACGAATACCTGGTTGCAGTACAACTGAATCTTATTGCGTTGCAAGTCCATGTTAGAACTTACACGTGGGAAGTATAGTATACCCGTAAGGTGGAATGGGAAGTCAACGTTAAGGTGAATCCAGAACAGTGGCTCGTCCTGCATAGGGTAGAGCGTGCGATAGAACTCCTTATAGTCTTCGTCCTTCAATGTAGAAGGCTGCTTGGTCCATAGAGGTTCTACGTTGTTGATAACATTGTCCTCATCGGTCTCAACCATTTTCTTCTCCTTGTCGTCCCATTTCTCTTTCTTGCCAAGAACAACGTTTACTGCCATGAACTTGCAGTACTTGTTCAGCAACTGAGAGATACGTGCCTTGTCAAGGAACTCCTTGCAGTCTTCAGATATGTGGAGTACAATGTCAGAACCACGTTCCGCTCTCTCGGCTGGCTCTATCTCGAACTCTGGGCTACCGTCGCAGGTCCACTTTACAGCCTGTGCACCTTCCTTATATGATTTAGTAATGATATCAACTCTATCTGCTACCATGAAAGCAGAGTAGAAGCCGAGGCCGAAATGGCCGATGATAGCGTTGGCGTTATCCTTGTATTTGTCGAGGAAGTCTGTAACACCAGAGAATGCAATCTGGTTGATGTAGCGGTCAATCTCTTCCTCAGTCATTCCTATGCCGTGGTCAGAGATAGTCAGTGTGCCTGCCTCCTTATCTATAGATATGCGTACAGCTGTATCGCCAGCCTCGCCAGTGAAGTCACCCTTCTCTGCCAGAGTCTTCAACTTCTGAGTAGCGTCAACAGCGTTGCTCACCAGTTCACGCAAGAAAATCTCGTGGTCAGAATACAAGAACTTTTTGATAACAGGAAAAATGTTTTCGGTTGTTACGCCAATATTACCTTTTGCCATAGTTGTTATATTTTTATTTTTACGTTTTTTTATTTGTTCGATATAGGTTGATACAAAAGACGTGCCAAAGTGAGAATATAGAATAAATTTGTTTTGCTGTTAATGAGTGCGTAGTCGTTTTGTTGGCGTTATGCAATCGCTGAATTTCGTATCTAATAATAAGCCTTTTGAAGGACTCCTGCATTGTTTTCACTTCAGTACTTGGTAGAGATTACTGTAGTACTTGGTGCAAGTACTGAGTCTAATTGGTAAAGTTACCGTATGAAAAGAAAAATCCCGACTTATCCTTTTATAGAAGTCGGGATTTAAGATATGTCGGTATGTTTACTTTGTTCTATTTCATGTATTTTGCTTTCCACTCTTCGTAGAAGTCTGGGCACTCGTACATCTGTATGCCGTCACGGTCTATGAACAACTGCGTGGTAGATCCTTTGCAGCACAGTACGTTGTCGCGCTCGCGGTATATCTCATAGCGATAGTCGAGGCGTGCGCCACGCTTGGGTACGTAGTAGGTATGGATTACCGCAACATCGTTCATTTCAAGTGGCGCAAGGCATTTAACCTGTATGTCGTAAATTGGGGCATAGATGCCTGTGTCCTGCATCTTCTTGTAGTCGCAACCGGGAAAATGACGCCCAAAAGACTCACGCCCGTCCTCGAAATACTTTACGTATGTGCCGTGCCATACACGACGCATGGAGTCTATTTCGCTGAACTTTACCTGGATGCGACAGATGTCATGGATTTCTTTTTTGTCCATTGTGACTTGCGATTACTTGAACAGAGAGTCGGCAACGTTAGCACCGAGGTGGTAACCAGAGAACTTATATTCTGTGTAGTTGCCCTTCTTCTCGTTCATGCGAAGGGTGCGCAGCTCTGAGGCTTTGCTATCAATGGTTACGACGAATGATGTGAAAAGTTGGCGCTTGGCTCCTTTTTTGTCTAATACAGGAGTGATGGTAAGGGTTACGTTGTTGCCATTCTTGCTGATAGCCACATCTTTATGTTTGCTGAGGTCTATGCTGCCACCGCTAAAGATGCTCTCCAATACGGCTTGGAATGTTTTGAACTGTGCGTTCTGCTGGCTGTTAGTCTTAAACTTATGCCCCTTGATGGTCATGGTAAAGTTAGTGGCGTTCATCAGCAGAGCGTCTTTGCCCTTGTTGAAGGTGATGAGTACACGGTTAGGAGTTTTTACATAGAGTGTTCCCGTAGTGATGTTGTCTTTGGCTACGGCTGCCTTATGCTTTGTCTTTGTTGCGGATGCTGTGAGTGAAGATACGTTCTTGTACTTGGCAACCGCTTTCTGGTAGTAAGCGTTTTGGGCGAATGTGATGCTGCATGCGAGCATCATCAAAAGTGTTGTTAACAGTTTCTTCATAGTTTATTTTATTTGTGGTATTACTTTACATGTGTATAATGCCGTCATTGTAACTCCGTGCAGACCATGTAACATGAGGTTTTGACCTGTCATGAGCAGGTTGCTTATTGGGGTTCTTGGCGTAAGTATTGTCATGATAGGATTGTTACTATCCTTCCTTATACCGTATGCGGAACCTTGTGGGGTGTGGTTATAATCACGATATGTCAGTGGAGTGCTGGTATAATATCTGTCTATTGCATCTTCCAGTTCTGGGATATGATGTACTATTATATCAATTAGTTCTTCGGCTTTTGTCTTCTTCATAGCCCTATAGTCATCACCTCGGTGGCCAACGGTGGTGTTTTCCCATTGCGCTACTTCGTTCCACAACATTGGGGTTAAGAGGTCGAGCGAGTGGGCATAGCCATCTGCGGAGTAAGGGCAACTGACAAGTATGCCGTAGCCATCGTGACCAGGCTCTGACATTTCCCACACGTTTGGTTTGGCATATATGAACTTGTTGTAGTTCATGTATGGCAGTGTGCCAGGTTTCAGACGCAGCGATGTGGTGAACATACCGAAGGTGTTGGCAAGGTTTGCCATGCGGCGACGGTATATTTTCTTGATGCTTGGACAGTTGCGTGCTATATCGCATGTCGTGGCAGGATGAAGGTTGCTGATAAAGATGTCTGCTTCATATCGTTCGCCATTATTACATATGGCTGCCGAGATGCGTCCATCTTTTTCTTCCAGTTCCATAACCTCGGTGTTGCACAGTATCTGTCCACCATTATCTTTTATGCTCTTGACGAGTCTGTCAACAAGCATGTTGCCATCGCCTTTCAGTCGCCAACTGCTCTGAATGAAACTGCCGTTGCCGTGGGCGAAGGTGAAGAGTGGGAGAGTGTCCTTGTGTAACTCCATCTTCAGTGAAGCACCAGAGAGAACATTTATCAGCAGATCGTCCTTGAAATGTTCTTTCAGCCACGCATAGGCGTTGGTATTGAAACTTTTATTAGAGAAGGAGTCTTCTGTAGCGGTAGGATTGTTGAGCGTTGCGAGTTGTTCCTCGTCGGATTTGCGCAACATGTCTATGTAGTCCTGTAGTGCCTGTTTCTCTGAAGGGAAACGTTCTGCTAACGAGTTAGCGAAGTTGTCGTATCCTTCATGGAAATGGAAAGTCTCGCTGCCTATGGTAATATGGTCAAAACCGTTTGGGTCAAGGTGTTGCCATGGCAGGTCTAACAGTCCGAGCGACTTGAAGGTGTCGTATAACGGTTGACCTTCACTGATGCCACCGATATAGTGAAGTCCTGTGTCAAATGTGGTGTCGCCACGGCGATAACTCTGCATGCAGCCACCTGGTTGAATCTGTCGCTCAAGAACGAGGACGGAATAGCCCTGCTTACTAAGCATGGCAGCGCATTCAAGTCCACCGAGACCGGAGCCGATTATTATGATGTCGTGCTTCATGGGTTATTTCTTATTTAGTGTTTTGAACAGTGCTGGCTGCAGCACATAGGAGAGTATCACAGCCGAGAGCATGCCAACGAGTGTGGCAAAGCCTACAGACTTAATGGCTGGGTGCTTGGCAACAAGCATGGATGCCACGGTAACGATAAGAATGAAGGCAGAGAAGAAGATGGCAGTCTTGTGATACGCTAATACGTTTCTGTTGCCTTTGCCAGAGGCATCGCTGATGAGGCCGTTCATTACGAAGATGCTGTAGTCTACACCTATGCCGAAAATGAAGGTGGAGATGATGATGTTGATAAGGTTGAACTTCATATCAAACATCGCCATCGCACCGAGGACTATCAGCCAACTGAGCAATATTGGAGCGAAGCCAAGCAACGTGTGGCGTATGTTGAAGTGGAAACTGAATAACAGTACCACGAATACAAATGCCATGCTGACCCATTGTAGGACGTTGAAGTCGCTGTTCAACTCGTTTAGGGAGTCGGTAGTGTAGTAGTAGGTATCGAGTACAAGCATGTTAGGCTGTGTAGCAATGGCGTCACAGATTCGATTGTAGTCGGTGTTCTTACCTCTTATAGAATCGTTAGCACATCGAACGGACGTGAAGCACAGGTAGTCGCCAGCCATTGTCTGTTCCATGAGTGTAGACTGATAGCCTGGAGGTATGATGCCAGCCTTGTAGAGTGGGGAAGGGGTGTAGTCTGCGGTAGCGGCATCAAAGAAAGCATCGAAGGCATTAGAGGTAAGACCTGCTTGCGGAGCAGTGGCATTGATAAGGCTACGAACCATGGAGAGTCGTTCCGGAGTCCAGTATCTCTTCCATGCGTCAATGCGCTTTTGCTGTTCCTTTAGTGGCACAAAGATTACGTTGGTGTGGGTGTAGTCTTTTACCAAACCAATCTTTTCGAGAGAGTCAAGTTTTGCGGAAAGGAGAGCAAAGTTGTCAAGTGCTTCCTCCATGGTCTTGCCTTGGGAGGCGAAGTATTTCGTCTTATCCTCGGTATAGGTCTTGTCGCGCAATAGTTTCTCGGAGTATTCGGTATTGTCAGCAAGATAACCCAGGTTGCCCATGTCTGCATCAAACTCTGTTCCCTTGAAGAGGTAAAAACCTATGCACACTACTGTCACTACGCCTATGATGGCAAGGAGGGTTTTGTTCTTGTCGAATGGATATGCGTTTATCTTGTCTATAATGCTGAACGCCTTATGGTTGACGCGGTTCTTTTCAAGAGCGAGCAGATGTGGCAGATAGATAAGGGCAAATATTGTAGTGCCGATTATGGCGAATGTGGCAAAGAGTCCGAAGTCTTGCAACAGGTCTGTCTTTATGAAGATAATGCCCATGAAAGAGCCAACGGTCGTAAGACAACCGAGAAGTACTGGTTTTACCTCGTCTTCAAGTACCTTACGTGCGTCTGCCACATACTTATAATGGGTTATAATGTGTAGCACGTAACTCATGGCTACGCCCAATACTATGGCACCTATGCCAAGGGCGAGTAACGAGAACTGGCCTTTAATGAAATACATCAGTGTCAGTCCGAACAGTGTTCCGAAGGCAACGGGGAGTATAAGCAAAGGAATAGTGTTCCAGTTACGCATGCAGATGAATAGTACCAAGAGTACCAATATCAGTGAACCTGCAATGGTAGTGGTGAGATCCTCCTTGATAGTAGATGAGTTGTTAAAGCCGCTGGCTGGTGTTCCGTGGTAACTGATTTTGACGTCAGGGTGGCTTACGGCAAAGGTGTCGATAAGGCTATTGAGGTTACGGAACAGTTCAGAGCCTTGTCCTGTGTTGGTTGCGGAGAAATTCGGTGATATGAATGCAACACATACAGTGGAGTCTGGTACGAAGATATGTCCATCAATGGTCTTGTATGAGCCTCCTGTGGCTTGCATCATTGGTGCCATCTGCTGCATAAGCACATTGCGCATACCAATAGGGTCCAGTTCCAGAAGTTCTGGGAACATGTCTCCGAATTCGCCTTGCATGTCTTCTGCATTCTGCTTCATCTGCTTTCTCATATGCTCTGCGGTGAGAAGAGTGTCAAATGCTGCGTATGCCGTGGTGTCAATATATGAAGGAAGGTGTTCTGTGAGGTAAGAGACACCATCGAACATTATATCTTCTGGTATAGAATAGAAAATGTCTCCTATGACTCTCTGTGTGCTGTCTTTCGCATTGTCGCGTGCCATTAGCGAGTCAACGAACTCATCACAAACGCTGGCAAGGGATGTCGTCATTTCTTCATCGCCAGTTTTCATCTTGCCCTTAGCCTCAAATAGCAAGAAGGTCTTGTCTTTAATGTGGAGGTCGGCAAAAGCCATTTTTGTCGTACCGTCCTCATTTTTAGAAGAAGGCATGAGTTTGTTGAGGTCTTCCTCAAGATGAATTTGTGAAGCGAAGAAGCCTGTTACTATAAACAGAAAAACCATCGAGAGCCAAAGGACTGCACGATGGTACTTTAAGTATTCGTATATCTTGATGAAAAGATTTGTCATTTTGTTGCTTAATGTTTGTAAGCTGTTGTCAGTATTTTGACTTGGAATGGTAGGGTGGACGATTTATGCCTCACATACCATAGTGCCTTTGTACTCCATGTATGTTTGTTTCTCGTCCTTTATGGTTGCCAGTACGGTGTAATTACTGTCGCCCGAAGGAGTCGCTGTTACGTCAATGGTAACTTCAGGACATACTGTAGGAGTGGCAATGGCTGTCAGTCTGCACTGTTTAATTGCCTTGATACGCAGTTGTTTGCCTGTGAGCATCATGGCACATTCCTTGATTGTTTCTATGTTACATACGCCAGGGCAAACGGGGTCACCTGGGAAATGACCATCATAGACGTTGCAGTCGGGCAGTATCGCTACTGTAAAATGTCCTGACTGACCGTCAATTTCTTTGCCAAGCGTTTTGTAGAATCGGTTTTCTAATAGCATTTCTTGCTTTGCTTGTTAGTCTATTCCTTGATAAAAATCTTCATTGTAGTGTCGGCTATTGTAGCCTCTCCAACCTTTGATTCGCCACGAATGATGGTGATGCCTTCAACTTCTGGGCCCATAGTGATAGTCGTTGTTATTACATCTCCTATCTTTGGACGTGCATATAAGTGAAAGTTCTTCACCTCTCCAATGTAGCCTACAGGAGGTTCTGTGGCTCCATCTGCAATGGCTTTGTAGCCAGCAAAGGCTGATGCGGATTGTGCAATGTGCTCAATGAGTCCTGGCTCCGCCATAAGACGGTCACTATCAATGAAGAAGTTGTCTTCTCTAACACACAACTGGCATACTGCCTCGTCACCTTCTACACGCAACAGTTCGTCAACCATAATGATCGGCGAACGTTGCGGTATGAGTTTCTTTATATCCATTCTTTGTTCTTGTCTTTCATAACACATGATATTCACGCAGTTGACGTACAACTAATAGAGTAGGGCAATAGGTGAATGTCGTGTCGTGAATAACATTTTAGAGGTGGCTCTCGATGTAATCGTAGAGATCGTTGAATGTCTTGATCTTTGGAAGATCCTCTGCAGGAATCTTAATCTTGTATGTGTACTGGATGAGTGCCACGAGATCTACAAGGCTAAGGCTGTCGAGTGCGAGTGTGTCCTTAACGATGGCATCTGGAGTGATTACGCTTTCTTCTACCTCAAACTCTTCTGCGAGTACTGAGTTAACTTTTGCAATAATGTCTTCGCGTGTCATAATTTGTTTTTTCTTGTTTTATAATGTCTTGTTATTAAATTGTCGTATTATTACAGATTCTTGATGATAAGTGTAGAGTTTGTTCCTCCAAAACCGAAAGAGTTTGTAAGGAACATATCAAAATGAGCCTGTTTTGTCTCTGGAATGATGTTGATGCAAGCTGTTTCTTCATCAGGTTCATTGAAGTTGATGTTACCTGCAATGAAGTCATTCTTCATCATGAGCATAGAGTAAATTGTCTCAGCAGCACCTGCTGCCCACATTTCATGACCAGTCTGTGACTTTGTAGATGTTACTGGGACCTTATAGTCTCCGAATATCTGTGCTATTGCCATAGCCTCACGACCGTCTCCAGCGTGTGTAGAGGTTGCATGGGCATTGATGTAACCTATTTCCTTGATGTTTACTCCACTGTTCTTTATTGCCAATTCCAGTGAACGTGCAGGACCTGCTACGTTAGGAGTAGAGATGTGGTCACCGTTGCCAGAGAATCCCCATCCAATGACCTCAGCGAGGATTGGTGCTCCGCGTTTAACTGCATGCTCATAACTTTCGAGGATTACAGTTGCAGCACCACCACCAGGTACAAGTCCGTCACGGTCTTTATCGAATGGACGTGAAGCCTTGGTAGGATCAGACTCGCGTGTAGAGAATGCCTGAATACCATCGAAAGATGCTATGCTGTACATATTTGCTTCCTGTGCGCCACCAGCAATGATGCAGTCCTGCAAACCATTCTTGATAAGGAGGTATGCATTGCCTATTGCCAATGAACTTGATGCGCATGCTGCGGAAGATGTAAGGTTGATGCCACGTAGTTTGAACAGGCATGCAAGATTCATCGTTACGGTAGAGTTCATAGACTGGAATATTGCTCCGCTACCGCAAGCAGATGTGTCTTTGAATTCACGGAACTTGTCGAGAGCCTTCATTGTGGCTTCTGCTACAGAGTCGTTACCGTATATGATGCCAACCTCATGTGCATTAAGAAAATCTTGGTCTATCTTTGCTGCCTCAAGCGCGTCTTTTGTTGCCATGTAAGCATACTGAGCCTCTTCTGGCATAAACTGGCGCATGTTGCGTGGGACAAAAGGTTTTAGATTTGGCATTGGAACGTTTGCACACAGTGCAGAACGAAAACCTGCATCTTTACGCTCCTGACTAAATATTATACCGCTTTTTCCTTCAAAAAGAGATTGGCGGACATCCTCAAGAGTCTGACCGAGGCATGACCAAATGCCCATACCTGTAATTACTACTCTATTCATATTATTGGTTATATTTTCTTTTTGTTACCTTCTATTGTATTTCTTTCTGCCAACAACGTCGACGTTTTACTGTTTCTGGGTGTAGAGGCTTCCATTGTGACAACTCTCTTACGTTGGTTTCCAATTGTTGTCCAGTCTCACACCATTTTATACCTAATTTATTATACACAGGGATAAGATGGTCAAAGACGATAGCGTTGATGCCTAATCCCTGCATATCTGGTCTTATACCGATTATCATGAGTTCGGCTTTATCGCTCTTTTTCCATTTAATAGCTTTTAGCAGATGATACCAACCTTTCGGGAAAACTTTTCCTTTGCTTTTCTTTATACCATCAGAGAAATCGGAAACCGTAATAGCTACGCATACAAGTTCGTCTTTCTCATTTTCGATAAAGGTTATCATCTTCATGTTAAGTAATGGAACGTATTTTATAAGAAATTCCTTTACTTGTTCATGTGAAAAAGGAGAGAAGCCGAAGAGTGGGGCATAAGCGGCATTTAACAACTCAAAGACTTTTATACCATATCCGTGGAACAAATCCTTCTTCGTTTTCTTGACTACCTTGAGGTTGAACATTTCTTTCGTATAATCAGCAACGCGTTTGTACCTTGCAGGAACCTCTTGTGGAACGTCGAACCTTATATGTACCCAGTCTGCTTCTTTCGTAAATCCTAATTTCTCTAAGTGAGTTTTATAATAAGAAGGATTCCAATACTCAAGGAATGTTCCACTTAATTCAAAGTCCTCTATCAGCATACCTTCTTTGTCGAAGTCTGTGATGCCCAAAGGTCCTTGGATAGTGTTCATATCATGTTCTTTTCCCCATTCCATAACACTTTCAAGAAGTGCTTTGGATACGTTAGTATCATCAATAAACTCTATAAGTGAAAATCGAACAACTCGCTTGTTCCATATGTCGTTTGCCTTGCGGTTTATAATTCCTGCAATACGTCCAACAACCTCATCACCTTTATATGCTAAGAATGCCTGTATGTCAGTGAACTCAAGACTTTTATTCTTCTTGGGTTTAAACATGTTACGTATATCGCTATCCATGTCTGGCACATATTGTTCTATGCCAGAATACAATGATTTAGGGAAGTGTACAAATGCGTCAATCCCCTTCTTGTCTGTCACACGTTTTACAAGTATTCTGTTATTTGTTGCTGTCATTGCTCGCATATTGAATTGCAAAGTTATAACATTTTTTGGATATACGCAAGTTTTTGTTGTCAAATTGGAAAAAAAGAATAAAAAAAACACCATTAAGTCATTGACTTGATGGTGTTTTAATTCTGTGTCATGATATAAAATATCAAAGAAAAATACCAAAAACCTATGATGTGTTTTTGGTATTTCCCTTTGATAAAATATTTCTATTATATATTACATTGCAGCTGCTGCGTACAGTGCATCATAAATGTAACTTGCTACGCCAAAGAAGAGAACACCAGCTGTACATATAGCGAGGGTAATCTTTGTGTTGCAGTCCATCTTGAATGTCTTGATAGGATCACCGTCATTGTTAATGTACATTGCCTTCACAATAAGAAGGTAGTAGTATAGTGACACTACGGTGTTTATCAAAGCAATGAATACAATGAAGTAAGGCATTACATTTGGTCTGCCATCAACAGCAGAGAGGAAGACAAAGAACTTAGAGAACATACCAGCGAATGGTGGTATGCCACCAAGTGAGAAGAGAGCGAGCGTCATAAGGAACGCCATCTTCGGGTTTGTCTTGTACAATCCGTTGTATGTTGACATTTCTGTCTTGCCATTGTTGGCGTTTTCTACAGAAGCAATGATGGTGAACACTGCCATGTTTGCCACGATGTAGATGAGAACGTAGTACATAAGAGCAGTGATGCTCATTACGTAACTGCCACCTATCGCAACAAGCATAATGTAACCTGCCTGTGAGATAGAAGAGAATGCCATGAAACGCTTGAGTTCAGTCTGACGTATTGCCATTAAGTTAGCAACGGTGATAGAAAGAACTACAAGGATATACATAGCGAATGTCCAATAAACAGAGAGGCTGATGAATACCTTATAAAGCAATGTTACGAGTGTGAATGCTGCGGCACCCTTTGAGATAACACTAAGATATCCAGTCACTGTAGTAGGAGCGCCCTGATATGTATCAGCAGTCCAGAAGTGGAAAGGTACAAGTGAAATCTTAAAGCCAAGACCTGCGATAAAGAACACCATTCCCATAATAGCCATAGGTGTATAACCCAAGGCGTTTCTGAAGTCGTGGAAGTAAAGTGTTCCTGTAGAACCATAGAGGAATGATATGCCATATAGCATAACAGCAGAAGAGAACGTAGCAGTAAGTATAAACTTTGCTGCAGCCTCTGCTGAGTTCTTACGGTATTTGTCGAGTGCTACCATGCAACCCATAGGTACTGATGCCATCTCCAGCCCAAGGAAGAACATGAGGAATGAGCCTGCGCTCATCATCATGAACATACCTAAAAGGGTAGAGACAGTAAGCATATAGAACTCACCTTCGTACTTCTTTGTATCAGTAACCGTGAGCCAGTTGCGTGATTGTAGTACCACGATGAGGGTACCAAATGTCAGCACACTCTTCATCATGTTAGCGGCAGGTGTAGCCTCATAGATACCGCCGAAGAGAGAAACTGTGTCCGTACCTGGGCAGATATTAATAATCAACTGAGCCAAGAGAAGCACGCAGACCATTGGGTTAAACCATTTGCGCTCCGCCTTGCCGTGGCTGCAGAAATCTGCCACAAATACTATTACCAGAATAGCCATCAGTGTGGCTTCAGGTATCATATTCAAAAATTGAGAATAATTCATAGTTGTGTGTTTGTTAAAATTACATTGCAGCCAAATTGTTAAGTATTGGCGTTACGCCGTTAAGAATAACATCGCTTGCCCAAAGTGGGAAACTACCTAATGCTGCAACACAGAAAATGAGGCAGCATACAGCGAATTTCTCGTCCCATGTAGCGTCTGTCAGTTCCTCATAATGTGGGTTTGTTACCTTTCCGAAAAGGATAAAGCCTACAGTACGGAGAATGTAAACAGCTGTAACAACGATAGAAGTACATGCTATTACTGTGCAGCAACGATGGAAAGTGTCAGCATTCTCGAATGAACCAACAAAGATTGTCATCTCAGCGATGAAGCCTGAGAAGCCTGGCAGACCGAGGTTTGCAAGACCTGCAATAACATAACCTACAGAGAGGAATGGCATAATCTTCATAAGACCACCGAGTTTACGAATATCACGAGTGTGAGTACGACCGTAAATCATACCGATGAGGGCGAAGAAGAGAGCCGTCATAAGACCATGTGAGAGCATCTGCAGGATAGCACCTGTGCATGATGTCTTTGTCATCATAAGGAGTGCGAACAGTACCAAACCACAGTGTGATACTGAAGAGTAAGCATTGATAAACTTCAAGTCGGTCTGTACGCAAGCAGAGAATGCACCATAAACCACAGATATAGTGGTAAGGATAAGGAATATCCATGCAAGGTCATGAGCAGCGTCAGGCAACAGGAACATTGCAATTCGGAAACAACCGTAGCCACCGAGTTTCATCAATACACCAGCGTGAAGCATTGATACTGATGTTGGCGCACATCCGTGACCGATAGGAGACCATGTGTGGAATGGGAACAAAGCACCAAGCACACCAAAGCCGATGAATACGAATGGGAAGAGAGCCTTCTGCACAACAGCAGGGATAGCGTGTGCATGAGCAATCTGCAATATGTTCATCGTGGTAGCACCGTTAAAGAAGTAGATACCGATAAGACCGATGATGATAAGAGCAGAACCTCCCATAAGCATCAGAGTCAACTTCATCGCAGCATACTCCTTACGACCAGAACCCCAGTAACCGATAAGAAGGTACATAGGAATCAAGGCTACCTCATAGAACATGAACATGGTGAACAAGTCTATTGAGATAAAGAATCCATACACACCAGTAGAAAGGAGCGTGAACCACATAAAGAATTCCTTTGTCAGTGGTTGTAACTTCCAAGAAGCAAATGTACCAGTGAAGACGATTATGCTTGAAAGAAGTAACATTACGACAGAGATACCGTCAACGCCTACAGCGTATGCAATGTTCAGAGGCTTGAACCATACAGTAGAATAGGTGTAGAGCATCTCGTTTGTAACGCCAGCCGCACGCTGCGCAATAAAGTCAAGCGTGAGCCATCCGCTAAGAGCGAGCAGACAGATAGAACCTGCCACCATCACACCGCGAACCTGGTTGACGTTGCGTGCCATCCACAGACCGAGCAACATCAGTACAGGGATGACTACAAATAATGATAATATACTCATTGTTTTTTTAGTTTCTAAAATGTTAGATGTTAATTAGAGACATACCAAGAGCAGTGTTAATGCTATTACACCGGTAATGAACCATACAGCGTAACTACGTACATCGCCATCCTGTGTTGAACGTATGCTTTCGCCACCAGCATTTGCACCCCACGCGGTAAAGTCTATAAGTCCGTTGATAATGTGTTCGTCAATCCATGCTACAGGATAAGAAACGAAGCGGAACAATATCTTATGTGTAACGAACTGGTAAACCTCGTCCATATAGAAACGCTTGTAAGCCCAACGATGCAGACGTGGTGCCATAGCGTACATCTTCTCAGCGATGGGCTGCGTCTCACCTTTATATATATATGTAGCGAGAGCGATAGAGCAGATAGCGATAACCGTTGATGTAGCTGCAATAGCACCATCGAAGTGGATTGTATAAGCAGTACCAGATGCAGTTACGAAACTACCGAAACTTGCCCAATCCCAATGCAGGAAACCACCAAGTGTAGAGAAAACACCTACACCTACAGTGATAACGCTAAGGAATACGAGTGGGAAAGTCATAGTCCAAGGTGCCTCGTGTGGTGTGTGGTGAGCGTGCAGTTCCTTATTTTCTGTTCCCCAGAAGATACCGTAGTAAAGACGGAACATATAGAACGCTGTCATAGCAGCAACACCTGTCATCCACCAACCACAGATTGGTGAGTAAGCGAAGCAAGCAGATATGATTTCATCCTTTGAACTAAAGCCCGAGAAGAATGGAATACCAGCGATAGCAAGACATGAGATAAGGAATGTAGCGTGAGTGATAGGCATATACTTACGCAGACCACCCATAGTAGACATCTCGTTAGAGTGAACGGCATGAATGATGCAACCAGCACCCAAGAAGAGACAAGCCTTAAACATAGCGTGGGTAAAGAGGTGGAACAAAGATGCCATGTAACCAAGAGAAGCATGGTTATCTATCATTGCTTCGTCACCGTGACCAGGCATACATACGCCCAAAGCCACCATCATAAATGCTATCTGTGAGATAGTAGAGAAAGCGAGAACACGTTTAATATCGCTTTGTGCGCAAGCAACAGCTGCAGCATAGAAAGCGGTGAATGCACCTACAACAACAACGATAGACATCTGGTCTGGAGCATACTCAATCCACAATGGGAAGAGACGTGCAATCTGGAACACACCGGCAACGACCATCGTAGCAGCGTGAATAAGAGCAGATACAGGTGTAGGACCTTCCATAGCATCTGGCAACCAGATGTGGAGTGGGAACATAGCAGACTTACCAGCACCACCGATGAACATCAGTACGAGGGCTGTAGGAAGTATCATTGCGCCTGACATCCATGCCTTGTCAGCGTTGCAGAATGTGAATGTGTCTGCTGCTGCACCTTGAATTTCTCCAGCGAAAGAGAAGTTGAAGGAACCTGTGTAGTAACCAAATATAAGGATACCAATCAGGAAGAACATATCAGCGAAACGTGTTACGATAAACGCCTTCTTTGAAGCGTGAACCGCAGCCTGCAAAGGATAATAGAAACCAATGAGCAGATAAGAGCTGACACCCACCAACTCCCAGAACATATACATCTGGAAGATGTTTGTTGCAACTACCAGTCCGAGCATAGAGAAGGTGAAGAGTGAAAGGAAAGCGTAGTAACGCTGGAAACCTTTCTCACCGTGCATGTAGCCGAAAGAGTAGATGTGTACCATGAGTGATACCGTAGAGATAACGATGAGCATCATAACCGCGATAGGATCGAGGAGGATACCCAAGTCGAAGTGTAGGCTTCCCAGTGGTAACCATGTAGTGTTGTAAGGCACTATGGTAGGGAATGTGCCGTTAGCCAAGCGGTCAGCAGTGAAGTACTGGAACGCTGTGACGTAACTGAGAATGGTAACAAGACCAAGGGAACATGTGCCAATAAGACCTGCCGCCTTGTGTGACCATCCTTTCTTACCTCTGAAATAATCAGTCAAACCGATTATCAAGAATGAAAGCAGAGGAAGAAGAAGTATACCGATTGTATAACCGAATTCCATTGTTTTACTTTTATTGTTTCTTGTAAGTTGCTGATAAGCAACGAACGTGGTTTGACTTTTATTAGAACTTCATGTTCTTTATGCCTTCCACAGTGTCGTTCTTGAAGTGGTGGTAAGCATTAAGAATGATAGCGATAGCCACAGCACTCTCCGCTGCGCTCACACCGATAGAGAAGAGAGTGAAGAACATACCCTCCATCTGACCAGGGTAAAGCAGACGGTTAAAAGCTGCGAAGTTAAGGTCAACAGCATTGAGCACAAGTTCAATACTAACCAGCATGGCTATCATGTTACGGCGTGTAACGAATCCGAAGACGCCGATAAAGAACAGTATTGCACTGAGTATGAAGAAACATTCTACTGGTACCATATTTACTTGTCCTCCTTTTGGTTACGTGATACAACGAGACCACCAATGATACATGCCAGCAAGAATACTGATATGAACTCAAACGGTAGTACATACTGATATTTCTCTGAACCCATGAGTGCGGTGCCTATCTGTTCCATTGGCACTTCCACGTCAGGTTGCTCCATGAACTTGTCGAAGAATGCAGACTTCAACTGCACAGTAACGACGGTGAGCAGACCTACCACAGCAACGATAGCCGCTGCCGCGAAACGCTTGAGGTTCAGTTTCTCTTTCATTCCCTGCAGTGTGCGCTTTGATATAAGTTGAATGGCGAAGATGTAAATCATCGTCATGCCACCAGCGTATATGCTAAGTTGTGCAGTACCGAGGAATGTGTAGTCAAGCAAGAAGTACATACCAGCCACAGAGAACAGCACAAAGAGCAGTGCCGTTACCGCGCGCATGATACTCTGCGTCACTACAGAGGCAATGGCAGCCACAATGATTATTACTGCCAAGATAGCGAACATTATAATATTTGCCATGATTTACTTTTCCTCCTTCTTGTTAAGGTCATTTTTTGTTTCAGTAGCCTTTGGTGCTGCTGCCTTTTCAGCAGCGGCTTTCTCTGCAGCTTTCTTTGCGTTCTCTGCATACTGGTCCATCTCCTCCTTTGTTGGTGGGATGTTAAGGTGCTGCTTGAGCGCGTCGCGGTTAAATACCGCATTCTCAAAGTCTTTCACGAACTTGATAGCGTCGTGTGGACATGCGTTAACGCATAACTGACAGAACATACAGTCGCCGAGGTCGTACTGGTAGTCGGTTAGAAGTTTCTTCTTCTTTCCTTCTGCTGTTGTTACCATCTGCGACACAATCTTAATGCTACCGTTAGGACATGCCTTCTCGCAGAGTGTGCAGGCGATACACTTGTTCTTGCCGTTCTCGTCGTGTGGCATAACGAGTGTTCCGCGGTGGCGCTCCGCAATGTGTTGTGTCTTGCGGTTCTCAGGATACTGCTCTGTAATCTTCGGTGTTACGTATTCACCCATGGTGATGTCCATACCCGTAACGAGAGTTTTCAGTCCTGCTATGATACCGCCAAAATATGAATTATTGTTAGCCATTTCTTTGTTTGCTTTTAATTACTTGTCTGTACGTGTGGCGATATCTGCTCCAACAAGTTTCTGTGCCTCAGCAAAGTTAGAGCGGAACTTGAGCGCACGTACGCCTATTACAGCGAGGAGCACAACTATTACCGCAGCGACAGCGATGCTTGCACCCATGATACCTGTAAGGCCGAATGCTACGCATACAGTCATCAGCACGAGGTTAAACAGAGCCAGTGGCATGAGATACTTCCATTCAAGGTTAAGAATCTGGTCGATACGCAGACGTGGGAAAGTCCACTTAATCCACATCAGCAGCCATACCATTGCGAATGCCTTACCGATGAACCATACGATACCTGGGATAAGGTCCATAACGCTGTCAAATGCAGCTACACCAATGTGTATTGGACACCAGCCACCGAGGAACATAAGGCTCGTCATACCTGCTACGATGAAGAGGTTAAGGAACTCAGCAAGGTAGTAGAAGCCGAAGCCCATACCAGAATACTCAGTGTGATAACCTGCTGTCAACTCTGACTCTGCCTCTGCAAGGTCGAATGGGCCACGGTTAGCCTCAGCGTTACCTGCGATAAGGAAGATGAAGAAAGCGATGATAGCAGGAACATGTCCCTGGAATATCAGCCATCCGAAAGGACCACTCTGTGCCTCAACGATACCGCTAATTTGCATTGTACCTGTAAGGATGCATGCTGTGATAAGGCAGAGGCCGAGAGACATCTCGTAAGAAATCATCTGTACCGCACCACGCATAGCTGATACTACACCATACTTGTTGTTAGAAGACCAACCAGCCAGGAACACACCGATAACGCCAATGGCGCTGAGAGCGGTATAAAGGAAGATACCAACGTTGAAGTCGAGTATCACAGCGCCGTTGTTCCAAGGCAGGAAAGCGAAGGCACCGATAGAGCCGATGATAACGAGAATAGGAGCAAGAGCGTACAGCAACTTGTCGGCTTTGTCAACGATAAAGATTTCTTTGATAAGCATCTTCAGCACGTCGGCAAACACCTGAAGCAGTCCCCAAGGACCTACACGCATAGGACCAAGACGGCACTGGAAGTAAGCACATACCTTACGCTCCATGAATATCAGTGCGATGGCAAGTAGAGCGTAGCCCACGATGATGAGCAGACCTACTATCACGCACTCGATAAGTATGGCAAGCCAGCTCGGACATCCCACGATGTTAAGGAGCAGGTCATTGAACCATGTTGTTATTAATGAAAAATCGAACATAATTGTTTGCTTTATACTATATTATATATAAGGTGTTTTATCGGTCAATGTCAGGGATGATATAGTCAAGACCTGCACCGACAGCGATAAGGTCGGCAATCTTTGTGCCGCGAAGCATCTCGTCAAGTGCGCCAACGAGTGTCAACGCCATTGGACGTAACTTCATGCGGTAAGGTGATTTGTCGCCACGAGAGTCAAGGTAAACACCGAACTCACCGCTCGTTCCTTCGACAGCGTAATACCACTGTCCCTCTGGACACTTAATGATTGGCTTCTGTTTGATATAGTATTCTCCTTCAGGAATATTGTCTATAAGTTGTTCGATGATGCGGATAGACTGTTCAATCTCTTTTATACGAAGATAGTAACGATCTTGTGAGTCGCAACCGTCCATTACAACCTGATCCCAATCTACCTTGTCGTACATATCGTAAGGATAGTTCTTACGTATATCGTTAGCCCACTGTGAAGCACGACCGTTAGAACCAGACATACCGTAAGAGATAACGTTCTCCTTAGATATAACGCCTACGCCCTCAAGTCGCTGATGAGTGATAACGTTGTCACCGAACACATTTACGTACTCCGCAAGTTTTGGCTTAAGATATGCACATAACTTCTTCACGTTTTCCTGGAAGTTAGGATCAATGTCAGCCTGCAGTCCGCCAATACGGTAGTAGTTCTGTATCAGGCGTCCGCCCGTTGTCTCCTCCATAACGTTGAGCACGTACTCGCGGTCACGCATGCAGAAGAGGAAGGCTGTCAGGGCACCGAGGTCCTGAGCGTAACAGCCAAGGTACAAGAGGTGACCGTCAATACGCTGCAACTCGTCCATGATAGTACGTATAGTCTTGATGCGGTCGTTCAGTTCTACACCGAGAGCTTCCTCTATAACGCCAACAATAGCGTGGCGGTTCATCATGGCAGAGAGATAATTCAGACGGTCAGTCATTGCGAGAGTCTGAGGATATGTCATATTCTCGAACATCTTCTCTATGCCACGGTGTATGTAGCCGAGGTGTGGGTAAATCTTCTTCACCGTTTCACCATCGAGCACAGTCTGCAAACGAAGCACACCATGGGTAGAAGGGTGCTGAGGACCTATGTTGACAACGAAGTCATCATCGCCAAAGCGTGCTACCTTTTCTTCTACGAGGTTGCCGTTCTTGTCGAGACTATACTGCATGGTGTAGTCTTCTTCCTTCTCGTCTTCAAGAGAATAACCTTCTTCTGCAACGAAATCCTTACGGAAAGGGAATCCCTTAAAGTCGCTGCGCAGGTAAAGACGGCGCATGTCAGGGTGGCCAAGGAACTTGATGCCGTAGAAATCGAATACCTCACGCTCCAGCAGGTCAGCGCACTTCCACAGTGATGTAACACTGTAGATGACGTCGCTATCGCCCTTCTTCTCTGCCATAGTCTTAACAGAGATGCGCTCATGGGTGTCTGTATTTTCAAGGATGTATATGCATCCCAGTCCTTCCTCGCCGAAGTCCTCGCCAATGATTGTCACGAGATAGTCGAAATGCTTCTCATTGCGGAGTTTCGCCATTTCAGCAGGAAACTCAGTAAAAGAATATACTATGTTGTTAAGTTTCATTCCGTTTATCCTCCTTATTTAAGACAATCATTAATTTCCTTCTTCACAGCGTTCACGCAAGTGTCCGCCGCGCTCTTCATCTCTTCCACGAACTTCTTAGGAATATCCTTTATAACGAGTGGGTTAGGGTTATCCTCCTTGTGGTTTACGCCACCGAAGAACTTCTCAACCTTAACCTTACGCTGCAACTGCATCATGCCATAGAGAATTGCCTCTGGGCGTGGAGGGCAGCCAGGGATATATACATCGACTGGCAGAAATTCGTTAATGCCGCGTACTACGTGGTAACTCGCCTTAAATGGACCACCACTGATGGCACAACCACCAACGGCAATTACGTACTTAGGCTCTGCCATCTCATCGTACAGACGCTTTAATACAGGTGCCATCTTGTGTGTTATAGTACCAGCACACATGATAAGGTCAGCCTGACGTGGAGAGTTACGTGTTACCTCGAAACCGAAACGTGCAAAGTCGTAACGAGCACAACCACAAGCCATGAATTCGATACCACAGCAAGAGGTTGCAAAGGTCAGAGACCAGAGAGAGTTGCTACGACCCCAGTTGATAAGAGCGTCAAGGTTACCAAGTACTACGTTGACACCACCTTCATTCAGTTCGTCGATGATTTTCTCAAGAGACTCATTGTCTTTCCATTCCTCGTAAGGGATAGATTTGATAGAAGGCTTCTTTATTTCCATTCCAGAGCTCCTTTCCGCCAAGCGTATGCCAGGCCAAATACCAGTACAAGCATGAAGAAACCAATGCTACACAATGCCATTGTACCGAATTCTTTAACTACTACTGCCCATGGATAGAGGAAGACAGTCTCAACGTCGAACATCAAGAAAAGAATGGCAAAGAGATAGTAACCCACGTGCATAGGCAACCAAGAGGAGCCGCGCGTAGGAATACCACACTCAAATGGTTCACCCTTTACCTTGTTGTAGGAGCGTGGACCCAGCAATTTTGCTGTGATGTAAGCTGCCACCACCAAGAAAACAGCCGTTACAAGAACGGTGATTAATAAAGTGAAGTACATAAAATTTTTTGTGTGTATTTATGAATAAAATTATAATTATAATTAACCGAAATCTTTTGCAAAATTACAAAAAATATCTTAACGATGCAAGCAAAATGACTATAAATAGGTATGTGCGTGCGAAAAAGTCGTAATGTTCGTATTCTTTACTGAGTTTAGGTGTTTTTCGGGGGTTCTTCGCAAATAGAGAAAATGTCTGCTTGCAAATGTACTGAATTAAAGTGATTATGGATACTTACTTATCGTATATTTTTCTGTGTTAAAACAGAAAACTCTTTCTGACGCGATTTTCCTTGCCTTTCTTCGTGTTGTTCCAATTTTTCCTTAGCGCCGCCATAGCGCTTGTATGGTGGCAAAAACGAGATGGGCTTTTTCTTTATTTTTTCTTTTATGATATTTTTATCCTTTTGCTCGCAAAAATATATGCTTTTACTTTGTAATCTCTATCTAATTACATTGTAATCACGTAGTTTTTACTGAGTAATTAGGGCCTAATTGTTCTGTGGTTTGGTCTTATTTGGTAGTTTTACGCGCTTAAAACGTTGTAAAATCTGCCGTTTGTGAAAACTCGAAGATTTTTCCTTTGTGTGGTTATCGTAAAAAATGTACCAAAAGTGAGGGGCTGACTGTTGTGCTTCGTACTACTTTTGTGATGTTAGTCTAACGTTAATCTTGTATCTATTATTAATGCTTTTTGGTTGCATGGCGGAAGCCTATGGAGACTAAAATTTTGCTTGTAGCAGTATGATTTCAGGATTCTTTGCTGAGCGGCAGATGTATTGGAAATGGAAACCAGCCTGTACGTATGGCTTCATTGATGTGGATTCCCTTACAGATGATGCAAGAACTTCAGTTATTTTCTGTTTGTTTTGTTGTATAATATCTTCGTTGTCAAGTACTCCTGAGAATGTGCAGTGGTACGTGTAAACATGTGTTTCCATGTTAAACGTTACGCTATCGGTTCGTGTGTTGTTTATGATTGGGGTGGGGCAATACTTTCTTGTGTATTCTTTCGCGTCCTGCATGGCTTTCTCTTCAAGGCTTTTTTGACAGGAAGAAAAGAGTGCTGTTGCGAATAACGCAACAAGGGCTATGGAGTTTTTGGTTGTCATCAGTAAAAAAAAGTTTGTTTTTAAGTGTGTATTAACAAAAAACTGTGGCGCAAAATTAAGAAAAATGGCTGGGAAAAACAATAAAAACGGCAAAAAAATGCGTGAGAGTTTGCTTATTTGTAAAATAATGTCTATCTTTGTAACTTGAAAGTAAACTCGAATAGTCAAACTCATGAAGAATATAAGAAATTTCTGTATTATAGCTCACATTGACCACGGTAAAAGTACCATAGCTGATCGTCTCCTTGAATACACCAATACAATCCAGATAACAGAAGGCCAGATGCTTGATGACATGGATTTGGAAAAGGAGCGCGGCATAACCATAAAGAGCCATGCTATACAGATGTCTTATGAGAAAGACGGTGAGAAATATACTCTAAATCTTATTGATACTCCGGGACACGTGGACTTCTCTTATGAGGTGTCACGTAGTATTGCTGCGTGTGAAGGTGCAATTCTTGTTGTCGATGCAACGCAGGGTGTACAGGCGCAGACGATATCTAACCTTTATATGGCTATAGATCATGACCTTGAGATAATTCCTGTCATTAATAAAATAGACATGCCTGCCGCTATGCCTGATGAGGTAGAGGATGAAATCGTAGAACTTATAGGCTGCGACCGTAGCGAAATTATACGTGCGAGTGGCAAGACTGGTGTTGGAATTCCAGAAATTCTTGATGCAGTGATAGAGAGAATACCACATCCAGAAGGTGACCCTAAAGCACCATTGCAGGCACTTATCTTTGATTCTGTGTTTAACAGTTTCCGTGGTATCATTGCATACTTCAAAATAGAGAACGGTTCCATAAAGAAAGGTGACAGGGTTAAGTTCTTTAACACAGGTATGGAGTACACCGCTGACGAGGTAGGCGTGCTGAAGATGGATATGATTCCACGCACAGAAATGAGCACTGGCGAGGTTGGATATATTATATCGGGCATTAAAGACGCTACCGAGGTAAAGGTAGGCGATACTATTACGCATGTTAATGAACCGTGTGATAAGGCCATAAGTGGCTTCCAGGAGGTGAAGCCAATGGTCTTTGCTGGTGTATATCCTATCGACCCTGCAGATTATGAGAATCTGCGTACCTCGTTGGAGAAATTACAACTGAATGATGCTTCGTTGACATTCCAGCCAGAGTCGTCCGTGGCCCTTGGCTTTGGTTTCCGTTGTGGCTTCCTCGGACTGCTTCATATGGAGATAGTGCAGGAGCGTTTGGATCGTGAGTTTAACATGGACGTGATAACTACCGTACCTAATGTATCATATATGGTGTATGACAAGCAGGGCGAGGTGAAAGAAGTGCATAATCCTTCAGGACTGCCCGACCCAACAATGATAGACCATATAGAGGAGCCGTACATAAAGGCTACTATCATTACCGATGCTAACTATATTGGTGGTATCATGAAACTGTGCTTGGATAAGCGCGGTGAGTTGGTCAAACAGGAATATGTCTCTGGTAACAGAGTGGAACTGCACTTTATGATACCACTCGGAGAGATAGTGATAGACTTCTATGATAAACTGAAATCAATATCAAAGGGATATGCTTCCTTTGACTATCACATAGATAGTTTCCGTCCTTCAAAACTTGCGAAACTTGATATTCTGCTCAATGGCGAGCCCGTTGATGCGCTTTCAACGCTGACGCATAATGACAATGCCGTAACGTTCGGTCGCCGTATGTGCGAGAAGTTGAAAGACCTCATTCCGCGTCAGCAGTTTGATATCGCTATACAGGCTGCAATAGGAGCAAAAATTGTTGCAAGAGAAACTATAAAGTGCGTACGTAAGGACGTGACAGCCAAGTGTTACGGCGGTGACGTTAGTCGAAAACGTAAACTGCTTGAGAAGCAAAAGAAGGGAAAGAAACGTATGAAGCAAATAGGCAACGTAGAAGTCCCACAAAAGGCTTTTCTTGCAGTCCTAAAACTGGACTAATCTATTTCGAAAAACCTATCTTAAAACTATATAAACAATGAAAGACCTGAACATACCATTGCGAGACATTGCGCGTGAATTAGCGCGCAGGTTTAGTACTATGTCTCATGACGAGCTGGCGGTGTTAGAGAGTATACTGGTACCAATGAAGTTCGTGAAGGGAGAAAAAATACTGAAGACAGGCGAAGTCTCAAAGTATATATATTATGTACATCAGGGACTGGTGCGCCAGTTCTACTTGAAGAATGGTAAGGAGGTGACAAACTTTCTCGGTGTGGACGGTTCAGTAATAATGAGTATTGAAAGTCTGTTTCGCGGGTCTGAGAGCCAGGAGACGATAGAGGCTTTGGAGCCATGTTATATATATGCGTTGCCAAAGAAACGTTTAGAAGAGGTAGCATTGCATAATCAGAATATACAGATACTGTACAGAAAGATACTTGAAGAAGCGTTGATTGATGCGCAGATACATGCTGACCTCGTTCGTTTTGAGACGGCACAGGATCGTTATCGTAGAATATGCAAGCAGATGCCAAAGGTAGTTCTGCGAGCACCTTTGGTCTATATAGCCAGTTATTTGCAGATGACGCCAGAGACTTTGAGTCGTGTGCGTTCATCTACCTTGATTGATTAATGGGTTGTTCTACAAATTACCATACAAATATGGTTCGTAGAAAAGTGTCATAATCGATTGTAATTTGTTTACTGCAACAACAGTACAGTTCATGTGATACATTTAGTAAAATGAAAGAATTACTTTATATATTCATAGGCGGAGGCACAGGTAGTGTTCTCCGCTTTATCGTTTCCATGTTGTGGAAGCATTTTTCGCTACATCCTCGCTTTGAGAACGTAGTTTTTCCGTGGCCCACATTTATTGTAAATGTTCTTGGTTGTTTCTTGATAGGGTTGTTTTATCAGTTTAGTGACCGTTGGGGACTGTCTTTTGAGTTGCGGTTATTATTAACTACAGGCTTATGCGGAGGTTTTACTACATTCTCAACATTTAGTTACGAAGGTGTAGCGTTAATAAGCGAAGGGCATTACGTTACTTACATAGTTTACGTAGTGGCAAGTCTTGTGTTGGGTTTGGCAGCAGCAGCCCTTCCTATAGCCCTTGCAAGGCTCATGGCTGGTAGCCTTTAGAACGGCCCGTATTACTTGGTTAGTGACGATAAAAAAACAACTTGGTACAATTTAACGGAGTGAATTTCATAGTATATATCGTTTCCTTGTCATATCTTTTTGGATATTTTGGAGCCATTCATCAGTCACAATGTGTGGCATTGCCCCCCTCCGCTTTCGCATCTCCCCCGTTTGGCGGGGGAGGGCAACATTCTTCATATCTCCAAACTATCTCAAAAATCTATGACATAAATTATACCAATTTATTTTTTCACCGTCACTTAATCAGAAGTTGCAGCCTACGTAGACGTATATTGATCCAAGGGAGTTGCGTGTCATGACGGCACCGTTGCCGTATTGGTAATAGAAGAATACGCCTTGAGTACCAGCAAACCATGGTCCATTGTTGTAAAGGACGGCAAAACGCGCATTGCCATTGAATGCAATGTTCTTGCGATAGAAGGTGTCTATCTTGTCAAATACAGAACTGCCACTGTCTTTTGTCGTAACGTTTGTGTGGTGAACAAGATATCCAAAGGAGCCTGTAAGCTCGCCAGCTGCAAGCCAGTTCTTGGCGAAGACCCAGTTGTAAGCATATCCTCCCGTGAATGAGTATTCGTCATTATTCATTTCTTCCACTTGGTTTTGGTAGGGAAGGGTGGGAGATGTTGGTGAAATAAGTGAGGCAAGACGTTCACTGTCAATGGAGAACCTATTGTGGGCATAAGATGCACCGAGAATAGGACTACCTGCGGAGCGTAGTTGTCGGTTGGTTTGACTGAACGCAGCTTGGTGTGAATAGCGCTTATAGTTAAGTATGTAGTAAAAACTTAAGCGTGTCATACCAATCCTAATACCATCGAAAGAACGTCCGTTAACCATGTCGCTATAATCTTGACCAGCCACAGAAAGGGAGCGAATTTTATAGTTTCCGCCCACTCGGCGATAGAAAACGTCGAGCCCGAAGGCTGCGGAATATACAGAGCCGCCAAGGTCTGTGTCCTCGTTGTTTATGAAAAGAGATTTTAAGTCGAAGTTGTATCCCAGGAAAGCCCAGCGCCATCCGAAGAAAGGTCCTATGCGAGTGCGTGGTTCAGGAGAGAACTTTATGTCGTAATCGTCGCCACCATCTATCTCGTACTGTTCCAAACGTGTTGTAAGTTGCAGTTCTGCACACCAGTTGTAGTTCTGCACATCAATGTAGTTACTGTCACGTTGTGGTGATAATACCTTGTCACAGAAACGGTATGCTCGCATAAACCAGCTGTCACGTTTCTTTTTAATTGTGTCGGTAGATACAGAATTGGCAAACGCCACACTTGCCGTATCAGTCTGGGCTGATGCAGCAAGTGTGGCGTTTATCATTATTCCTATTATGATTGTGCGTATAAGACTATTTCCTTTGATCACGATAAAGTAAGATTCTATCAGAATTTTCTTAGTATTTTGTCCATAACCCAGTTTGTGGGTGTGGCACTCAGCGATGTACACTGGCAGTCACCGCGTCCTTGTAGAGTCTCAACAATCTCTTGAATAAGAGGTTGTTGCACGTAGCGTGGGTTCTCTACCACGATTTCCTGTACACCGTCTGATGTGTGAAGGCGTATTGGGTCATAGTCAAATACGGAAAAGCAGAGTATTCCCTCTTCGCCAATGAGTTCTATACGGTCCTCGCGTCCAGACTCATGACCAGCAAAACACCATGATCCACTGCCTGGTAAACCATTTTCAAACTTAAAACATGCACTCACAGTATCCTCTGCTTGGTACAAACCTCCAATGTTGGCACTGTAGCCTTCAGCATGTACAATGACGCCAAAGAACTGTTGTAGCATGTCCAACTGATGTGGAGCGAGGTCGTAGAAGTAGCCACCGCCAGCAATATCAGGCTGTATTCGCCATGGTCTTTCTTCTGGTGCGTTGTAGTCTACCTGTCTTGGCGGACAAGCAAAGCGTATCTGTACGTTGAGAACCTTGCCTATGCGGTTCTGCTGTAGCAACTCTTTTACCTTCTTGAAATACGGAAGGTAACGACGATAATAAGCCACAAAGCAGGGCACGTGTGTCTCCATTGATACGCGGTTTACACGTGCACAATCGTCATAACTGGCTGCTAGAGGCTTTTCTACATATACAGGTTTGCCGGCTCTCATAGCCATTATGGCGTAGGTGGCATGGCTTGATGGAGGCGTAGCGATGTAAATGGCATTTATGTCAGGGTCATCTACAAGTGCCTGTGCATCGGTATACCATTTGGGTACGTTGTGACGCTGAGCGTATGAGCGCGCTTTATCACCATTACGACTCATTACTGCAACGATTCTTGAGCCTGCAATCTGGTTGAATGCAGGTCCACTCTTCTTCTCTGTTACTTCACCGCAACCGATGAATCCCCAACGAACCTCTCGCATATACGTCTTTTTTTACTTCTTTTCTACAGAACCTTTCTTGTATGCTTTGTTTAGTCCAGCAATAACATCGTTGGTGATGTCAATGCCTTTGTCAGCGTAAAGGATATTATCACCAGACTTGGAAAGAATGAGTGTGTATTTCTTGTTCTTGTTATACTTTGCTATGAAGTGCTGAACAGAGTCGTGTAAGGCTGCGTTGTACTTGTTTGTCTCCTCCTGAAGTTCAGCGCCCAGACGCTGTTGCAGTGCCTCTAAGTCCGCGTTTTGCTTTTGCAGTGCAGCCTGCATGCGCTCTGCGGTAGGGCGGTCAAGTGCGTTAGCCTGCAGCTTCTGCTGGAAATTGGCAGCGTCAGCCTGCAGCTTCTGTCCCTTTTGTTGCAGAGTGTTTTGCACGTTACGGCTCTTCTTCTCGAGAACTTGTGTATATTCCTTACAGAAATCATACTGTGTTATGAGTGAGTCCACCTCTACATATGCAATCTTTAACTCCTGAGGAGCCTTTGTTTGTGATGCAGAGTCTGCCTCAGGCTTAGGAGAGTTGTCACATGAATTAAACATAGTCATAGCAACCGCACCTACTGCCATTGCACAGAAAAGATTTTTCTTAGTCATTTTATTTTACTTAATTTGTTATCGTTTTCAGTATTTTTTTGTAATTTTGCACCAATAATCAGTTGCTAACGCAATGTAAGTCCACCGAATATTTACAGTCATGCGAATGCAAAGTTAACAAGAAATTCTGAATTAGCACTATAAAAAAGTTAAATTATGACTAAAAAAGACTTAAAGCCTGAAAGCGTTTTCCACTTCTTTCAGGAAATAAATAACATTCCAAGACCATCAAAGCATGAAGAAAAAATGATTTCTTTCCTTAAAGAATTCGGTGAAAATAGAGGTCTGGAGACACTTGTTGACGAGATTGGCAACGTCATTATACGTAAAAATGCAACTAAAGGCATGGAGAACCGCCCCACAGTTATACTCCAAAGCCATATGGATATGGTGTGCGATAAGGTCGCTGGGCGTGAGATAGACTTTATGAATGACCCTATTACTACATATGTAGAAGGGGAATGGCTTCGTGCTGATGGCACAACCTTAGGTGCAGACGATGGCATTGGCTGCGCAATGGAGTTGGCGTTGCTTGATGATGATACAATAGAACACGGTCCGATAGAATGTCTTTTTACACGCGACGAGGAGACAGGACTAACAGGTGCTAATGGTCTTAAGGGTGATTTGCTGCATGGAAACACCCTGATTAACTTGGATTCAGAAGATGAAGGGCTCTTTTACGTATCTTGTGCGGGAGGCAAAACGACCACTGCAACGTTTGAATATACATTAGAAGACGCTCCGAAGGATATGTTTTTCATTGAGGCTTCCATTAAGGGATTGGTGGGAGGACACTCTGGCGATGATATCAACAAGAAGAGAGCCAATGCGATAAAACTGCTCGCAAGATTCCTATACCTTGAACAACAGAAGATGAACGTAAGGTTGGCACAGTTCAATGCCGGCAAACTGCACAATGCAATACCGCGTGAAGGTAGCGTAATCTTTGCTGTTCCGTTTGCAGAAAAGGAAACGGTAAGAGTAGACTGGAATGTATATTGCAGTGAGGTAGAAGAGGAATTCTATGTTACGGAGAAAACAATTAACTGGCACATGGGAAGCGCTGAGGCAGAGAAAGTTATGCCTTCTGATTATAGTAAGAAAATAATTACAGTGTTACAGTGCGTGCATAACGGCGTCTTTAGCGTGTGTCAAGATGCGGCTCTTGGCGGAATGACCGAGACATCTTCAAATACTGCCGTAATCAAAACCGCAGTTTCTGACAATGATTCCACACAAGGTGTGTGCAGCATAACATGCAGTCAGCGCTCCAATGTAATGAGTAACCTTACCAACATGGTCAATAGCGTACAGGCTGTATTTGAACTTGCCGGTGCTGACAGCATCAATCATAGTGACGGTTACCCTGCATGGATGATGAATCCTAACAGCAAACTGCGTGCCGTTGCCATTAAGTGTTACGAAGATTTGTTTGGTAACACCCCGAAGGTAGTAGGTATTCATGCTGGATTAGAATGTGGATTGTTCGCTGAGAAATACCCACATTTAGATATGTTGTCAGTAGGTCCAACGATGAAAGGCGTCCACTCTCCCGATGAACGCCTATACATTCCATCGGTAGACAAAGTATGGAAACTGATACTTGAGATACTTAAAAACATCTAATACAACTATATTACGAAAAGAAACATGAAAAAATGTCTTGACCTAACGGTGACTTCTGTAGAACACATAAATGAAAAGTATGTGCTGATAAAACTTACTCATGCAGAGAAACTGCCAGAGATGCATCCCGGGCAGTTCGTAGAGGTGAGAGTAGATGGCTCGCCTACAACCTTTCTGCGCCGTCCTATATCCATAAATAATGTTGACGAGGAGAAGAATGAACTGCATCTTCTTGTTGCTGCGATAGGTGATGGTACACGCAAACTGGCGCAACTGAATAATGGCGAAACGCTGAACGTGATGCTGCCGCTTGGTCATGGCTTCACAATGCCAGTTGATTCTGGCAAAAGACACCTCCTCGTAGGTGGTGGGGTAGGTGTTGCTCCTCTTCTTTATCTTGGAAAAAAAATTAAGGAAATGGGTGGTGAAGCAACCTTCCTACTTGGTGCCCGCACAGCCAAAGACCTGCTTATGCTTGATGCGTTTAAGGCCGTAGGACGCGTATTTGTTACTACTGAGGATGGTTCTGAAGGCGAAAAAGGTTTCGTTACCAACCATAGCATACTCTCAAACGAATCCTTTGACCTCATCTCTACCTGCGGTCCTAAGCCAATGATGGTGGCAGTGGCACGCTATGCAGAGAAAATAGGTACGGAGTGCGAAGTGAGTCTTGAGAACAAAATGGCGTGCGGACTGGGTGCATGTCTCTGTTGCGTAGAGAAAACGCAGGATAAAGGTAACGTATGTATCTGCACAGAAGGTCCTGTAATCAATGCAAAACGTTTGGAGTGGGCTTAATGTAACACCTGTTGATATATCTATAACATATTGAAGAAGCATAAACAACAACGATAATGGCAAATCTTAATGTTAATATAGGAAAACTTGCGCTGAAGAATCCTGTCATGACAGCATCAGGAACCTTCGGCTATGGTATAGAATTTCAAGACTTCATGCCTCTCGATGGTATCGGTGGCATCATAGTAAAAGGCACAACCCTGAAACACCGTGAGGGCAATGATTATCCACGTATGGCAGAAACAGCCAGTGGCATGCTTAACTGCGTGGGACTACAGAATAAAGGTGTGGAATATTTCTGTGAGCACATATACCCAGAAATTAAGGATATTGACACTAATATGATAGTCAATGTCAGCGGTTCTTGCGTAGAAGACTACGGTGAATGCGCTGCACGCATTAATGAATTGGCAAACATTCCTGCCATAGAACTCAATATTTCATGTCCTAATGTAAAACATGGTGGCATGGCGTTCGGTACAACTACAGAGGGAGCGGCAAGCGTTGTGCGCGAGGTAAGAAAGCGTTATGACAAAACTCTCATAGTGAAACTCTCTCCAAATGTAACAGACATCACCGAGATAGCACGTGCCGTAGAAGACGAAGGTGCTGATAGCGTCTCACTTATCAATACCCTTATGGGCATGGCGATAGATATAGAGAAGCGTAAACCATTGCTTTCTATTGGCACAGGTGGTCTCTCTGGTCCAGCGGTTAAGCCCGTTGCAGTGCGTATGGTGCATCAAGTGTCTAAGGCTGTGAAGATTCCTGTTGTAGGACTTGGTGGTATTTGTACAGCAGAAGATGCTATAGAATTTCTCATGGCAGGTGCAACAGCGATAGAAGTAGGAACCGCTAATTTCCTTGACCCTGCCATAACAATAAAGATTCGCGATGGAATCAATGCATGGCTTGATAAGCATGGATGTGCAAGCGTACAGGATATTATTGGTGCAGTGTAATAGATTATACAGAATTTGCAAGTAAGCACCATTAATTAAGAAGTGCAATATTGTCGAATCTTACTATAATTAAAGGTGCGATTTTGCTGTAATAGTTGTAAATTAAGTAACTTTTGAGCAAATTTCCTGATAAAATTATTGTAGTTTCATATAAAAATTGTACCTTTGCGAAAGAGAAAAGTATTGTTTGATAACAAACGTATGCATATTAAATAATAATACGATCATGGCTAATAACGAAGAATTAATAAAGCAGTGTGAAGCAAAAGCACAACAGTGGCTCTCTCCTGCCTTTGACGAAGAAACACGTAAAGAGGTTCAATCTATGCTCGATGCAGAAGACAAGACGGCTCTTGTTGACGCTTTCTACCAGAACTTAGAGTTCGGTACGGGTGGTCTGCGTGGAATCATGGGTGCAGGTACTAACCGCATGAATAAATATGTTGTAGGTATGGCAACACAGGGATTTGCCAACTACATTCTTAAGGCATTCCCAGGCAAGCAGTGTTCTGTAGTGGTAGGTCACGACTGTCGTAACAATGGTCGCATGTACGCAGAGACTGTTGCCGCTATCTTCTCTGCAAACGGCATTAAGGCTTACTTGTTTGAGAGCCTTCGTCCTACTCCTGAGATTTCATTTGCTATCCGCCAGTTGGGCGCTCAGGGCGGTGTTAACGTTACAGCGTCTCACAACCCTAAGGAGTATAACGGCTACAAGGCATATTGGGAAGATGGTGCTCAGGTGCTCGCTCCACACGATACAGGTATCATAGAGGAGGTAAACAAGGTTGCTATTGAAGACGTCAAGTTTACAGCCAATCCTGACCTCATTAAGATTATCGGTGGCGAGATGGACTATGATTATATGATGGCAGTAAAGGAAGGTATGGTTGACCAGGATGTTATCCTGCGCCAGAAGGACCTTAATATCGTTTACTCTGCCATGCACGGCACAGGTCGCCACATCGTTCCAATGTGTTTGCGTTCATGGGGTTTCCAGAATATAAATGTTGTACCAGAGCAGATGGTTGTTGATGGCAACTTCCCAACAGTTGTTTCACCTAACCCAGAGAATGCTGAGGCAATGACTCTTGGTATGAAACTTGGAACAAAGTTAGGTGCTGACCTCGTTGTCGCTACTGACCCAGATGCAGACCGTCTTGCTATTGTTTGCCGTAACGATAAGGGCGAATGGCAGATACTCAACGGTAACCAAACTGCCTGCATGTTCTACTGGTACACTATCAAGAACAAGAAGGCTCTTGGACAGTTGAACCCAACAGACTTCATGGTGAAGACAATCGTTACATCAGAACTGATTGCAAAGATAGCACGTGCTAATGGTGTAGAATGTTTTGATGAATACACAGGCTTCAAGTGGATTGCATATCGCATACGCGTTAACGAAGGCAAGCGTAAGTATATCGGTGGTGGCGAGGAGTCATTCGGATACCTGCCTTATGATAAGGTTCGTGATAAGGACGCTCCAGCATCTATCTGTCTCATCTGTGAGATTGCAGCGTGGGCAAAAGACCAGGGCAAGACGCTCTTCGACCTTCTTCTCGACATCTATCGTGAGTATGGCTTCCAGAAGGAGGCTGCTATCAGCGTAACAAAGCCTGGAAAGAGTGGCGCTGACGAGATAAAGAAGATGATGGAAGACTTCCGTGCAACACCTCCAACAGAGATTGCTGGTTCAAAGGTTGTTACCGTTAAGGACTACAAGACATTGAAGCAGGTTAGCAATGGTGTAGAGTCTGACATCGTAATGCCTACTACTGCCAATGTATTGCAGTGGTTTACAGAGGATGGTATGAAGATTTCTGTACGTCCTTCAGGCACAGAACCTAAGATTAAGTTCTACTGCGAGGTTCCTGTACCAGGACAGTTCGATGGAGACTACGTTGCCGCTACCGCAAAGGCTGATGTGCGCATAGAAGCAATAAAGAAAAGCCTTGGACTATAGACTACATTTTAACATATAATACATATAGATTGCCGCTTATCAATTTGGACAGACATGTACCATATTGTCTGCCTATGTTGGTAAGCGGCATTTTCTGTACAATAGCTAAAACTGTTACATTAGATTTATGAAATATCCATGAGCTAAAAAAAACTCGCCAAAGCGAATGTAAATT
>DAIUFT010000023.1:0-38745 GCA_036844425.1 Prevotella sp.
CGATAAACTTTTTGTTTTTATTTTGAAAGTTTTAAAGTTATATCTATAAACAAAAATCCCAGCACAGCAGAATTATATTCCGCCATGCTGGGATTACTTATGATGCTAAAGATAATACTTTACAGGTTACCTCTCTCCTTGTCAAGATAGTACTTGTACGTTCCTACGGTGAGTTCGTCACATGCTGCCTCATCGCATATCACGATGCTATGCTGGTGCATCTGAAGGATTGACGCTGTCCATTTGTGTGACACTGAACCGTCAATGATGTGCTGAAGCGCACGCGCCTTGTTGTGGCCACTGCATACAAGGAGTACTTCCTTGGCTGCCATCACAGTGCCGATACCTACGGTGAGTGCCTGCTTTGGCACGAGGTCGAGGTTGCCTTCGAAGAAACGTGAGTTGGCAATGATAGTGTCTGTGGTAAGGGTTTTGATGCGTGTCTTGCTGCTGAGCGAAGAACCTGGCTCATTAAAGGCAAGGTGGCCGTCGGGACCTACACCCCCCATGAAGAGATCTATGCCACCAGCATCTTCAATGGCTTTCTCGTATGCCTCGCACTCTGCCATAAGGTCCTTGGCGTTACCGTTAAGTATGTGTACGTTCTCCTTCTTTATGTCGATGTGTGAGAAGAAGTTGTTCCACATAAATGAATGGTAACTCTCTGGGTGCTCCTCTGGAAGGTTAACGTACTCATCCATGTTGAAGGTGATGACATTCTTGAAAGATATCTCACCTGCTTCATATTTCTTTATCAGTTCACGATACAATCCGAGTGGAGAGGAGCCTGTAGGACAGCCTAACTTAAATGGTTTCTCTTCTGTAGGGTTTGCCTCCTTGATTCTCTTTGCTACATAGTCTGCTGCCCACTTGGACATCTTGTCGTAGTCTGGTTCAATAATTACTCGCATACTATTTATGTTATTGGTTGTTTAGATAAGTTTGCCTCTCGTTTACGTTCACTTACAGTTCATAACTGCTAACGTTCTTTTCGTTGTTTTTCTATAACTTTTTGTAAGAAATAACGTATTGTTTCTTATTTTATTGTATTATTTCATTATTTTTCTTTAGTTTCAGCATACTCTTGGTTACGCTTGACTGGCATACTTACGGCAGAAGATTACGTAGCATATTATGCCTCCTACTGCCATGAGTGCGCCTATAGCGGCTGGATAATGGTACGTTGTGGGGACACTCTCGTCTATTGGTAATCCTCCGAGCCATGCTCCAGCAGCATTACCGAGGTTGAACGCCAACTGCACCATGGCTCCTCCCATCAGTTCGCCTCCTTTGCTGAATCGGAGCAGGAGCAACTGCTGCGGAGGTGACACGGCAAAGAGGCAACCGCACGTTACTATCATCAGCGGTATAAGGCACCACTTAATGTCGGCTGTTAAGGCTATAACGACAAGGCTTATGAATATTACGATCTCCAGTCCGCGACCCGTTACTCCTGCCCCGAAGTGGTCAGATAACTCGCCGCCACAGATATTGCCTATCACCATTCCTGCTCCTGCAAGCACCATCATCATTGTCATCCAACCTATTGGAACGCCCGCAAGTTGTGTCAAAGTTGGAGAGATATAACTGTACCAACAGAAGATGCCTCCGTTACCGAATATCGTTGCAAGGATAATGAGCCAAGGGGCTGGCTTCTTCAAGAACCTAAAGGTTCCCTTTAATCCTGTATCTGGCAAGGGCTTCATCTCTGGTATCCAGCGCATTATGCTTATAAGCGTAAAGGTATTCCATACGCACGACATTGCAAATACCACTCTCCAACTTACCATACTTGTCAAGAGTGTACCCAAAGGTATGCCTATAAGATTGGCTATCGTCATGCCCGATGTCATTATAGCCACTGCGAGCGTTGACTTTCCATCACTCGACAGTCGGTCTGCCACTATGCTACCTACGCCGAAGTAGGCTCCATGGGGTATGCCGGCACAGAAGCGAAAGAGTATCATCAGAGCGAACTGCCATGACATCCCGTTGCTCTCTGTTGGCACTGGACATACGCTCATGGCAAATGTGGAGAGGACCATTATGCTACAGAGCATATAGAGAATGCGTTTCAATGGCCATGTTCGCGCTATGATGGCTACCATTGGTGCTCCGGCACACACGCCAAGAGCGTATGCCGAGATAAAATACCCCGCCTGTGGTATCGTTACCCTAAAATCTGTGGCAAGATACGGCAATATGCCCATCATGACATATTCCGCTACTCCCAAGCCAAATGTTCCAAAGGCAAGGGCTGTTAATGCTTTTTTCATCTTTTTTGTGTGTTTCTTGAGATTAGTAATATTGAAAAAATAACTTACGCAGTTTTTACCTCAGATTGCTGAGATATTTTGGGGATATGAAGATGGAGCGATGCGAGCATCGTGACTGATGAATAGCCACAAAATAGCCAGCAAGATGAGATAAAAAATGCGCAAGAAAACATTACTTTAACAATATAAAAATTGAATAAGTTATTTTTTTAATATTACTTATGTTATCTTTTTGTGAAGTGGTGCGTACTAACGCACTGTTATATCATATTTTATTTTTCCAGAGCATGACGTGTTCTTTACTTCCATCACTATGCGGTAGAGATACTTACCCCATAGTCCTTGTAGCAGTGGGTCAAGCAACGCTGACTTGTCTTCTACTGTTACCGCAAGACTTTTCGCATCATACGCCAAAGTAGCATTTCCTATACGTACTACTCCCGTCTTTGAAGCATCTGGCTTTACTGTAGTCATCAACATCATGCGCGACGGAGCCTTGTAATCATTCAAAACGTAGTTTTCTGCCACTGAAACCTTGGTACCTTTCAGCGACACTGTGCGCTGCCACCTCTTTACTGCCGCTTCCTTGGGATATGCTCCTGCTATGTCGAGCGTTATGCTGTGGCGACTGTTTTTCAATACTGTGGCGTGATATTGCTTGCCATCTTTTTGGCTTACTCCGTTTATCTGCGGCAGGTTATGATAGTCACTCTGCATGGTCCAGATGGTGTAACGCTGTCCGCTGAAAGTCTTGGAGGTGTACTCCCCTACTCCACAGTCTATTAGCAGTGGCTCACCTTTATCATATACGATGAAAGAGCCTACATCGTTATGATTATGACTCTCGCCGTTCGTACCGCCTTTTACTGCTACATATACGCCATTGCTGCGCATTGTGGCTATCTGTAGGTTGGGGAGCCATGACTCTACCAATGGCTCAACGGGCTTTTCTGCCTCTAACGCTGTAACCTCGCGCAGTAACATCAGCTCTCTGCCGAGCGTAGGGAAGTTGCCGCTCTTGGCGTAAAGTGCCGCAGGGTCATTCCAGAAGTCTTTGTCTTGCGCCACCCATGCGGCAAAGCCTTTCATGGCTGCATCGTTAAGGTATTGGGCAAAGGGCCACAACACGTTGAGTTGCACCACGCTTTTGTTTTCGTGGGCATCAGCAAAGTTTACGGAATAGCCATTGCCTATATACATTTTATATATATACGCTCCCATGCGTGCAACCTTCTCCTTCTGGTAGTTGAGCACGGTGACATTAGCGAGGCTGTCGGTCTGTATCTGCTTCATCAGCGCAAGGCACTCAAAGAGTGATGCCGCTGCCCTGTCCCAGTAACTGGTTCCTTCGTCGCAACCGCCATCTTCAGGATAGGCATCGATAAAGGCACGCATACAGCCTTCTATCTCTGTCACCGCTTTCTGTCTGCGGTCACCATCCTTTTCATATAGCATCACGCAGGTAAGCCAGTTGCTACATATCCAAGGATTCCAGTTCATACCAGCCTTCTTCCACCAGTCTTTGCTGCCAAGTGCTTTGGTAAGAATACGATAGTTTATCTCTCGCTCTATCTTACGGTACAGTTCGGGGGAGAATTTGTCAAGTTCTGTCTTCAATTCCTTGCCTGTCCACGCTATGAGTGAGGCTGACTCAGCATTGAAGAGATCTACGGGCTGGTCGCTATACACGGGTATTGGTTTGCCATAGTGTGCAGGTATGCCCCACCATGGTTCTTCAAGCATTACCTCAAGACCATTGATGATGTCGGGCATGAAGCGTCCTTTGCGCTCCGTTATCTCTGCCATAACAAGGGCGGCGAGTTGACGACGACGCTCAAAGACTATGCCCTCATACCCCACTCTGTTGCCTTCCTTACGGAAACGGGCAAATTCTGTTACGGGAAGTGTTGCCCACGGCTTGCCAAGGTATGTCTCGCCATATCGTACGTATGACGTAGTATTTAACCTGCCCATTGCAAACGTAACGCAGGCTGAGAAAAATAATGTTAGTGTTAGTAAATATCTGCGCATATTTTCTGTTTTTTTATTTCCTTACTTATCCTGACTTTTCTATTTCTTGCAATACACTTAGGTTCAACACGTTATCCAGTCACAAAACAAACTCATTCAAATCACGTTGCAATTAGATAGTGATTACGATGTAATTAGATAGTGATTAGTTACGCATACTTTTTACATGTCTCCATCAAGCAAGACCGGGAACTTTTTCCTAAAGTTATCTAAGCGTTGCATATCCAGCTCTACTGTGGCTGTGCCTACTGTGCCGTCTGCCACCATCGCCATGTCTTTGCCATAGGCATCTAATGCTATGGTACCACCATCATAGCGACATACGGGGTCGTTGCCTACTCTGTTCACTGCCAACACATAGCATTGGTTTTCTATAGCTCTGGCGTGGGTGAGCACATTCCATACTCTACGACGACTGTCGGGCCAGTTGGCTACGTATATTGCGCAATCATATAACGGCTGACCGACTTCTGCTTTGTCGCCATCATGCACGATTCTGTTACGGGAGAAGACGGGGAAGCGGAGGTCATAGCACACTTGCAGAAAGAAACGCACACCACGCCACTCTACTATCACGCTGTCTTCGCCTGGTGAATACATTTTCTGTTCACCACCATAGGTGAAGAGGTGACGCTTGTCGTAATAGTTTACGCTGCCATCGGGAGTAACAAAATAGAGTCGGTTACGACGTTCGCCTTCGTTGGTTACTATTGCAACAGAGCCTGTTACCGCTGCATCAAATTTGCGTGCCGTTGCTTTCATCCAAGCGAGCGTGTCTCCATCCTCTGGCTCTATACCGTTTCCTGGGGTAACAGCAAAACCTGTTGTAAACATTTCCGGCAGGATATACAAGTCTGATGCTTGTGCTGCCTGCATTAGTTCTTCTGCCTTTTGGCGATTTATGGCTGGCTGTTCCCACGCTATGTCCATCTGTACAAGTGTTGCTTTCATAGTATATTTCGTTTTTTATAGGCGAACAGTTAAACATTAATCTCTATTAATCTTACATTAATCCATCATTATTACTTTTGCTCTTTACTGCATCTTGTTAAATTGTCAAAGATAAGTAAGTGTTCAAAATTATTTTAAATATTCTCATTAATTCGAGAAATGACGCTTACTCATTATATAAAAATAATTTTGAATATTTACTTATATGCAATGATAGATTTATGAAGATTAATGTAACAGGAAAAAGGCGATAATGTTAATAAACGCATAAAGGGAGACACAGTAACCTTTGCGATTACCATGTCTCCCTTATTTCCTTATTTCACCGTATGCTTATCATACGTATGCTTTAACATATTACTTGTTCACCTGGAACTTTGTGATACCGTCCTTAATGTAACCTACAATCTGGTTTGCTGCCGCAATACCTGCATTGGTGTTAGCCTCTGCTGTCTGCGCACCCATCTTCTTTGGCGTAGAGAAATAACGACCTTCAAACTTCGCAAACTCTGCGTCTGCGTCAGGCTTGATGTCTGTAATATACTTAAGGTCGGTACGCTCTGCCATGAGTTCGATAAGACCTGCCTCGTCAATAACCTCCTTACGCGCAGTATTGATAAGGATAGCGTTCTTCTTCATTGTAGAGCAGAGCGCCTTATTGATTGACTGCTTTGTCTCTGCTGTTGCAGGGATGTGGAGCGATACGATGTCTGCCTCCTTGAAAAGGTCTGCCTGTGAAGCCATTGCCTTAACGCCTGCAGCCTCGATCACTTCAGCTGGACAGTAAGCATCGTATGCGCATACTTCCATACCGAAGCCCTGGGCGATGCGAGCCACGTTGCGACCTACGTTACCGAAAGCGAGAATACCAAGCTTCTTACCCTTTAATTCACTGCCTGCCTTACCGTTGTAGAAGTTACGAACGGTGTAAACGAGCAAGCCAAGTACGAGTTCTGCTACTGCATTGGCATTCTGACCAGGGGTGTTCATTACAACAACGTTGTGGGCTGTTGCAGCTGCGAGATCTACATTGTCGTAACCTGCACCTGCACGAACTACTATCTTAAGGTTCTTGGCTGCATCAAATACCTCGTTGTCGATTTTGTCTGAACGTATGATGATTGCATCTACATCAGCCACGGCAGCAAGGAGTTGTGCCTTTTCTGTATACTTTTCGAGGAGGGCGAGTTCATAACCTGCACCTTCTATTACTTCCTTTATACCTGCTACTGCTGCAGGAGCAAAAGGCTTTTCTGTTGCTATTAATACTTTTGCCATAGTTTTTCTTGTTTTACATTGCGTGTTTTGTTGTTTGTTATATTGGATACCATATCCACAATGGAATGTTCTTTAATTACTACCAACAACTAAACAACAAAACAACTTAAAAACTAAACAACTAATTAGTGCTTTGCCTCAAATTCTTTCATGCAAGCAACGAGTGCCTCACAGCCCTCAATGGTCTGCGCATTGTAGCAAGAAGCGCGGAAACCACCTACTGAACGGTGACCCTTGATGCCTACCATGCCACGCTCCTTCATTGCGAAGTCGAGGAACTCCTGCTCCAACTCCTTGTACTCCTCATTCATAACGAAGCACAGGTTCATCAGTGAACGGTCCTCTACGTTTGCTGTTCCGTGGAAGAGTTTGTTACGGTCTATCTCACCATATACTATCTCAGCACGCTGCTTAGCACGCTTTTCCATCTCTGCAACGCCACCGTTACGCTTAATCCAACGCAATGTCTCAAGGGCAGAATAGATAGGAACTACTGGTGGGGTATTGAACATAGAACCCTTCTCTACGTGTGTACGATAGTCAAGCATTGTTGGGATCTGACGTGAGACCTTACCAAGAAGGTCGTTTTTGATGATACAGAAAGTAACACCTGCCATAGCAAGGTTCTTCTGCGCACCACCGTAAATCATGCCGTACTTGCTTACGTCGAGTGGACGTGAGAATATGTCAGAACTCATATCAGCGATTACAGGTACTGGTGAATCGAAATCCTTACGTATCTCTGTACCGTATATAGTATTATTTGATGTGATATGGAAGTAATCTGCATCTGCAGGAATAGTGAAATCCTTTGGTATATAGGTATATGTAGCCTCTGCAGAAGATGCCACCTCTACAACTTCACCGAAAAGTTTTGCTTCCTTCATGGCCTTCTTTGCCCAAACACCTGTGTTAAGGTAAGCGGCTTTCTTCTCAAGGAAGTTATAAGGTATCATGCAGAACTCAAGCGAAGCACCACCACCGAGGAAGATTACCGAGTAACCTTCTGGTATCTGGAGTAATTCCTTGAACAACGCAACTGCTTCGTCAACGACAGGCTGGAAGTCCTTTGCGCGGTGACTGATCTCCATCAGTGAGAGGCCTGAACCATTAAAGTCAAGGCACTGTGCTGCTGTTGCCTCAATTACTTCACGTGGAAGCATTGATGGGCCTGCATTAAAATTGTACTTCTTCATTGATTTATTGTTTAAAGTTTATATAGGCTCTTTTGAGTTTTCTTTTTTAATATTTAACGAACGTTTTCGTTAAGCCAAATGAGCAGAACCAAACTTGTTTGAGTTCTGCCGTGGCGAGAAAAGGTGCGCGTAAGCGAACATTTATTCGTTAAGCCAAATGAGCAGAACCAAACTTGTTTGAGTTCTGCCGTGGCGAGAAAAGGTGCGCGTAAGCGAACGTTTATTCGTAAGCAAAGTGTATGGTTAGACTTTGCGGAGCAAAGGTACGCATTTTATTTGAAAACGACAAAAAAAAAATGCACAAAATCAGTTTTTTGTGCATTTTTATAACATTTCATGATAATATGATAAGTACTGTTGTCAATATGCCAAAGATAAAGATATTCCTTGCTGTCATACCTAAAACTCTGTTTAAGGCGGTTCCTTCACCTATCTTACGCATCGTGTACCATGTATGAAGATGAGGAATGAGCACTGCTATTGCATATAATACCTGCCACCAACTACTGCTGAGACTGACGATGACCAACGTTATCGCTACGGGTACAATAAGGAAGTATAACCATTCTGTTGGCATTTTACCTAAAAGAACGACAAGGGTTCGCTTGCCTACGGAACTGTCATTATTGATATCACGATAGTTATTGACTAACAGTAGGGTGTCCACGACACAACCTGTTGCCAACGAGAGAAGCCATACGTTAGCGTTTGTGAAAGTGTGTAACTCTGCTGGCATAGTGACGTAATAGGTAAAATAACACGGCACAAGTCCAAAAAAGAGTAGCACTAACAAGTCTCCAAGCCCCTTGCCTGCCAACATGGTGGTATACAAGAAGCAGAAAACGAGACACGCTATGCCTACCCATATCAATTGCCAACCACCATAAAGCACGAGTGGTAAACCTACTATGCACGCTAAGACTGACGTTATAGCGATGGCAAGACGCATGGCGCGTAGCGTTACCCAACCTTGTTGACATGCTCGCTGTGGGCCAAGGCGTTGCTCATTGTCACAACCTCGCACGCAATCGTAATAATCATTCACGAAGTTAGCGTCTATTTGCATTACGAAGGCGAAAAGAAAGCAAAGTGTCATCGCTACATATTCCATACCTACTCCTTGAGTTTCATGCCATGTAGTTGCCGAACCTATCATCACTGGCACTGCTGCCGCTGTCAGAGTCTTGGGACGTGAAGCAAGCAACCATGCTCTTAAGGAATTCTGTTTTACTGTTTCTGACATGGGGAGTCTGTTTGGATTTGGGTTAATTGCTTATATATTCTGTCGAAGGTCTGGCGTAACAATGGTTCATTTACTATTATTGCGCGTAGTTCGTTGAGGTTCTTCTCGTTCTCTGAACCTAATATCCACAGGTGGATGTAACCTGAAGCGGAATACTTTTGCTTTATATGCTCGTAGAATCTTTCCCAGTGTTCTTGCTCATTTTTCTCTGGATAATGGTCGAGCCCGAACTGTACCGTCCGTCGGAATACTGTTTCTGGTAACAAATCACGGTCTGCCTCTGCCACTATCTTGCCGTAAATAGAACGTGGTGCTCTTGAGGCGGAAGCGCGATGGTCTTCTACTGCTTGCACCATTGTTTCTATTTGTTGGTGCGTAAACCATTTCTCTAAACGCTTATCTGCACGCATTATCTTTCCGCCTGTAATGTGATGAATGGCGCGTGGTCCTTCTAATCCTAAGTCATGATAAGCGGCTATGGCATAAGCCATGTTGGCATCCGCCCCCATTTTACGAGCAAGTTTACCTGAAGCCTTTATCACGTGCATCACGTGCTCCATATTGTGTGCTGCATCGAAAGAAGCATAACGTGGCAATATGTTACGCTCTACAAACTCCATGAGATCAAGAGATACGCTGTGTTCCATTTATATAAGGATTAAGATGGGTATTACAAAAAAGGTTCGCCTTCGCGCACCTTTTCTCGCCATGGCAGAACTCAAACAAGTTTGTTTTTGCTCATCTGGCTTAATGAAAACGTTCGCTTACGCGCACCTTTTCTCGCCATGGCAGAACTCAAACAAGTTTGGTTTTGCTCATCTGGCTTAACGAAAACGTTCCTGCATCCGCATAAACGCACGAATGCAGGAACTTTACACTTTATTTATGTATCCCTACATTTACATTAGGGGACTTTTCTTGCCACAGAACATTGATGGACAATGGTCAAGGTTCTACAGTTTCAGATCTTTCAATACTTGTGCTATCTTCTGACGCGTTGTGAGACGTGTCGGAACAAGTGGCAAACGCAATACATTTTCCAACAATCCCATCTCGCTCATCAACGCTTTTACGCCTGCTGGATTACCATCTACGAAGAGTAGGCTGTAAAGGTCAGTAAACTTATGATGTATCTTCTGCGCTGCACCGAACTCACCACGGAACTCAAGACGTATCATACGTGAGAACTCCTTAGGCAGAGCATTACCTATTACTGATATAACACCTACAGCACCACATGCTATCATTGGGAAGGTAAGGGCATCATCGCCTGACAGAACCTCAAAGTCAGCAGGCTTATATTTTATTATTTCGTCTACCTGCTCAATGGAACCGCTTGCTTCTTTTATAGCTACGATATTATCACAGTCGGTTGCCAAACGGCATGTTGTCTCTGGTTTAAGATTTATACCTGTACGTCCAGGAACATTATAAAGTACCACTGGCAGTTTTGTTGCGCCAGCAATAGCTTTAAAATGCTGATAAAGACCCTCTTGTGAAGGCTTGTTATAGTAAGGACAAACGGAAAGAATACCATCTATACCACTGAAATCATAGGTATGTAGCATTTCTACAACCGCAGCAGTGTTATTTCCTCCGCATCCCATCAGCAATGGGACACGACCTGCTACTGTCTTGACTATAAACTGCTTCACAGCATAATGTTCCTCAGATGAAAGGCAAGGTGTCTCACCTGTTGTAGCAAGGATGCAGAGAAAATCTGCACCATTGTCCAACTGATAGTTCAATATAGAACCAAGAGCATCATAGTCAACAGCACCATTATCTTTGAATGGTGTGACAAGGGCTATACCCAGTCCACGAAATATGTTCTGCATAAATTATCTTTTTTCTTTTGGTTTGGTTCTTATTATACCTTTTATTTATAGTCCTGCCATGGCTTGATGGCTATCTTATCAAGTGGCATTGTGCAGAATGCATTGATAAATGCTGAAGCAAGACGTGAATTTGTAATAAGAGGTATGTTAAGGTCTATTGCAGCACGGCGTATTTTATAACCATTATCAAGTTCTCTTGCTGTCAAATTCTTTGGAATGTTGACTACCATGTCAATCTCCTTGTTGTGCAACATATCAAGAGCCTGCGGTTTTTTGTCTGCGTCTGATGGCCAAAATACTTCTATGCTTGGAATATTGTTTTCCGTAAGGAACTTATATGTACCACCAGTAGCATATAGTTGATAGCCATGTTTTACAAGCATCTTGGCAGCATCAAGCATCTCTGCTTTCTGCTTCGTAGAACCTGTAGAAAGAAGTATGTTCTTCTTTGGTATGCGATGACCTACTGACAACATTGCTTTAAGGAGAGCACATGATGTATCATTACCGATACAACCTACCTCACCTGTTGATGCCATGTCAACACCAAGAACTGGGTCAGCCTTCTGCAGACGGTTAAATGAGAACTGCGATGCCTTGATTCCTACGTAGTCAAGATCGAAGAGGTCCTTGTTAGGACGCTCAAACGGTACACCGAGCATTATCTTTGTTGCAAGATCTATAAGGTTATATTTCAATACCTTGCTGACAAATGGGAAAGAACGTGACGCACGGAGGTTTGTCTCTATCACAAGGATATCGTTGTCCTTTGCCATATACTGGCAGTTGAACGGACCAGAGATATGCAACTCCTTTGCTATCTGCTTAGTTATGCGCTTTATTCTACGTACTGTCTCAACATAAAGCTTCTGTGGTGGGAACTGAAGTGTTGCATCTCCTGAGTGTACACCAGCAAACTCCACGTGCTCTGAGATTGCATAAGCTATAACCTCACCATCCTTTGCAACACCATCAAAGTCTATCTCCTTCGCATGCTCAATAAACTTGCTGACTACTACTGGGTGCTCAGCACTAACATTGGCTGCCATCTGTAGGAATTTCTCCAATTCTTCACGGTTTGAACATACGTTCATTGCCGCACCAGAGAGTACGTATGATGGACGAACAAGTACAGGGAAACCTACACGTTCAATAAATGCATTCATCTCATCCATACTTGTCAGCGCTGCCCATTCTGGCTGTGCGACACCTATGCGATCAAGCATTGAAGAGAAGCGGTCACGATCCTCACAGTTATCAATATCCTTTGCGGATGTACCAAGGATAGGCACGTTCTGCGCGTCAAGCTGCATTGCGAGATTATTTGGTATCTGACCACCTGTAGATACTATTACTCCATGAGGTGTTTCAAGGTCTATAATATCCATCACACGCTCGAATGTCAACTCATCAAAGTAGAGACGGTCACACATATCATAGTCTGTTGACACCGTCTCTGGGTTATAGTTTATCATAACTGAACGATACCCCTGCTTGCGTATGGTGTTGAGAGCCTGAACTCCACACCAGTCAAACTCTACTGATGAACCAATACGATAAGCACCTGAACCAAGAACTACTATTGACTTCTTGTCATTTTCGTACTTGATGTCATTAGCAATGCCAGCATAAGTAAGGTACAGATAGTTGGTCTGCGCAGGATATTCTGCTGCAAGTGTATCAATCTGTTTCACAACTGGCAACACTCCCATTCTCTTTCTGAACGCTCTTACAGTAAGACAAGCCTTGTGCATGTTGCCCAACTCCTTCTCAAGACCAACGGCACGAGCCACCTGGAAGTCGGTAAAGCCATAGACTTTAGCCTCGAGCAGCAATTCCTTGTCCAGAGTATTGATATTACACTTCTTCATCTTCTCATCGATGTCGATGATGTGCTTCAACTTCTCCAGGAACCACTTGTCTATCTTCGTAAGTTCATGTATCTGATCTACGGTGTAACCCTTATGCATTGCCTTCGAGATTACGAACACACGCTTATCTGTAGGCTCACGCAACGCAGCGTCAATATCGTCTATTTCGAGTTCTTTGTTCTCCACGAAGCCGTGCATTCCCTGTCCTATCATGCGGAGTCCCTTCTGTATCGCTTCCTCAAAGTTACGTCCTATCGCCATAACCTCGCCTACAGACTTCATAGAAGAGCCAAGTTCCTTATCCACTCCGCGGAACTTTGAAAGATCCCAACGTGGTATTTTGCAAACTACATAGTCAAGGGCTGGCTCAAAGAATGCTGATGTTGTCTTAGTAACTGAGTTCTTCAACTCAAAGAGTCCATAACCCATACCGAGTTTTGCCGCTACAAATGCAAGAGGATAACCTGTTGCTTTTGAAGCAAGTGCAGACGAACGCGACAGACGTGCATTCACCTCTATGACACGATAATCTTCTGACTTAGGGTCATAAGCATACTGCACATTACACTCTCCTACGATACCCACATGGCGGATTATCTTGATTGCAAGTGCACGAAGTTTATGATAGTCTGTATTTGACAGTGTTTGCGATGGAGCAATTACGATAGACTCACCAGTATGTATGCCCAGTGGGTCAAAGTTTTCCATGTTACATACTGTTATACAGTTGTCGTAACGGTCACGTACTACTTCATACTCTATCTCCTTCCAACCTTTCAACGATTTCTCAACAAGCACCTGTGGTGAGAAAGAAAAGGCTTTTTCTGCCAACTGATTGAGTTCCTCTTCGTTATCACAGAATCCTGATCCCAATCCGCCGAGCGCATACGCAGCACGTATAATTACAGGATAACCAAGTTCTGCGGCAGCCTTACGTGCCTCATCGATATTTTCGCAAGCATGAGACTTTATGGTTTGTACATTTATCTCATCGAGTTTCTTTACGAAGAGTTCACGGTCTTCTGTGTCCATGATAGCCTGTACTGGTGTACCGAGCACACGAACATTATACTTTTCCAGTACTCCTGACTGATAAAGTTCCACGCCACAGTTCAACGCTGTTTGTCCTCCGAATGCCAAAAGGATACCATCAGGATGCTCCTGCTGTATTACTCGCTCTACGAAGTAAGGCTGTACAGGAAGGAAATACACCTTATCTGCCACGCCTTCAGATGTCTGCACTGTTGCGATATTAGGGTTTATAAGCACCGTCTCTACGCCTTCTTCGCGCAATGCCTTTAATGCCTGTGAACCCGAGTAGTCAAATTCTCCTGCTTCACCAATTTTTAAAGCACCAGAACCTAACAAGAGAACTTTCTTTATATTTTCGTCTTTCATTGTCGTTTGTTTCTTTTTATAGTTAAAGGTAGGGTCTATGTTTTGTGAGAATTTATTTAACAGTTTACAGTTTCTCCACAAACTTGTCGAACATAAACTCCGTATCTACTGGTCCTGAGCATGCCTCTGGGTGGAACTGGCTTGAGAACCAAGGCTTGGTCTTGTGCTTTATACCCTCATTTGAACCATCATTCATGTTTACGAACAACTCTTCCCAGTCACTACCAAGCGTCTTTGCGTCAACAGCATATCCATGGTTCTGTGATGTTACGAAACACTGATTTGTGCCTACCATGCGTACTGGCTGGTTATGTGAACGGTGACCATACTTCAACTTATATATAGTTGCACCTGCAGCCTTTGCAAGGAGTTGGTTCCCCATGCAGATACCACAAATTGGCTTATCGCTCTTTGCCATCTGCTTCTGTATGATTCTTACAGCATCCTCACACATATCTGGGTCGCCAGGACCATTGGCAAGGAAGAGACCATCAAACTCCATGTCGGTATAGTCATAGTTCCATGGCACTCTTATTACCTCACAACCACGGTTTATGAGGCAGCGAATAATATTTGCCTTAACACCACAGTCAACAAGCACTACCTTCTTTGGAGCTCCTTCATTGTATGTCAGGATTTTCTTTGTTGATACCTTGTCCACGAAGTTTACTCCTTCATAGTCTGCCTCAGGAACATTATCAGGTTCATCGTCAAAGATTATCTTACCCATCATGACACCATGCTCACGCAATACCTTTGTCAGTTCACGTGTATCTATGCCTGTTATTCCTGGTATCTGCTCTCTTTTCAGCCAGTCTGCAAGACTTTCCTTAGCATTCCAATGGCTATACTCTGTGCTATAGTCAGCAACAATAATAGCAGAAGCATAGATTTTGTCGCTCTCCATGAATGTTGGCAATCCGTTTTCTTCGAATGTGAATGGCGGAACTCCATAGTTACCCACGAGTGGGTATGTGAGCACCATCAACTGTCCTGCATACGATGGATCCGTAAGGCTTTCTGGATAACCCATCATAGCAGTGTTGAACACTACCTCACCCGCTACGGGTTTGTCGTATCCGAATGACTTTCCATGGAACTTGGTTCCGTCCTGTAATACTAATGTTACCTTTTTCATTTTCTTTGTTTTATCTTTTTCCTATTGCCAAACCATGATGTTTATTGCGACAATTGGTCTGCATATTTTTCATAATAGTTAACGAACGCCTGCAAGCACAATTTCGTACCTCCTGGCGTCGGGTAGTTTCCTGTAAAGTACCAGTCTCCTTTGTGGTCTGGTATAGCCCTGTGCAATCCTTCTATACTTTGGAACACCAATTCTACTGGCGTCGTCATACCATCAGGATGCAACATCTCTACTATCTTGGCGTTTATCTCTTCTACAGTGAATGGTTCGTATATCTCCCTCACTATATTTTTCATCTCTCCCTTTGGCTTTTGCAATTCCTTGCAGCATGCCACATAAACGTCTCTTATGACATTCTCTTTCCCGCGTTCCCTCAGCAGTTGTATGGCAGCACGGAACACACAGAACTCTTCAAGCCTTGCCATATCAATGCCGTAATAGTCTGGATACCTAATCTGCGGTGCACTGCTTACTATGACTATTTTCTTTGGGCGCAATCTGTCGAGTATCTTCAGAATACTTTCCTTTAGTGTTGTGCCACGAACTATAGAATCATCTATCACCACGAGGTTGTCTATCCCCTTTTCGATAGAACCGTAAGTTACATCATACACATGCGAAGCAAGGTCATTACGCGTGCTACCCTCACTAATGAATGTGCGCAACTTAATATCCTTCCAGGCTATCTTCTCTGAGCGTACATACTCATCAAGCAGTTCTGTCAGTTCCTCACGCGTTGGCATATGCCCTAACGCCAGCAGTCTCTCTACTTTCTGACTATTGATATAGTTCTTAAAACCTGTCAACATGCCATAGTATGCAACCTCTGCAGTGTTTGGTATATATGAGAACACGGTGTGACGATGATCGTAGTCCACAGCCTTCAGTATCTGCTCTGTCAACTGTTCGCCCAGTTTCTTTCGCTCCTTATATATATCGCAGTCCGAACCACGGCTGAAGTATATTCTCTCAAATGAACATTTACTGTCGCCTTTCTGTTCTATTATCTGCTTTCTCTTTATCTCTCCTGCCCTATTTACGAATATTGCCTCACCAGGTTTCAACTCTACGACATCATCCGTCTCAAGGTCAAAGGTTGTCTGCAACACAGGCCTCTCACTTGCCAGCGCCATCACTTCATCATCAAGGTGGAAATATGCTGGACGTATGCCCCATGGATCACGCATAGCGAACATCTCGCCACTGCCCGTAATGCCACACACTACATATCCGCCATCAAAATACTGCATAGACGTGGACAAGACATTACTCATGTCCACATTATCGTCTATATACCTTGTTATGGCACGACCATCAAATCCCTGTTCCTTTGCCTTAACGAAATTACGTTCTACCTCCCTATCAAGACGGTGTCCCAACAGTTCAAGCATGATGTAGGAATCACTATAAATACGCGGATATTGTCCCTGGTCTGTCAACTTCTTGAACACTTCCTCTATGTTGGTCATGTTGAAGTTACCACACAGACACAGGTTCTTTGCTTTCCAGTTGTTACGGCGCAGGAATGGATGCACGTACGTTATGCCACTCTTTCCTGTCGTACTGTAACGCAGGTGTCCCATGTACAGTTCTCCAGCAAACGCTAAATGCTCACGAGCATAATCTACATTGTTCAACAGTTCCTTCGAAACACCCTTAAATTTTCCATGCACAGTAGCGAATATTTCCTTTATTGCATTCGCACCCTCCGCTCTTTCTCTGAACATGTACTCGTTTCCTGGCTCTACATTCAATTTCACTGCGGCCAATCCAGCACCCTCCTGTCCGCGGTTATGCTGTTTTTCCATCATCAGGTATAGTTTGTTGATGCCATACATCCACGTACCATACTTCTTCTGATAATACTCTAATGGCTTTAACAGGCGTATCATCGCCACGCCACACTCATGCTTTAGCGGTTCCATAATTCGTAAGTTCTAATTCATATCGCACATTCATGCTTATGAACTATTGTGTTTGTTGTTTGTGTGTTGTGTATTATTCTTTATTCGCAACACACGAACCGCAATCCGTGCGCTGCGAAATCTTTTTCTTATTCTACCGTAACCGACTTGGCAAGGTTACGTGGCTGATCCACGTTAAGTCCCTTTGCTACGGCTACATGGTATGAAAGCAACTGCAACGGTATTACGCTGAGCAACGGATCAAGGCACGCCAAGGTCTCTGGCAGTTCGATAACCTCCTTCGCCATAGCCTTCACCTGTTCGTCTCCCTCATTACATATCGCCACAATGCTACCATTGCGCGATATTACCTCCTGCATATTCGACAGAGTTTTCTCGTAAAGGTTATGCCTTGTTGCAATAAACACTATCGGCATCTCTGCATCTACCAACGCTATTGGACCGTGTTTCATCTCTGCAGCAGGATAACCCTCTGCGTGTATGTAACTTATCTCTTTCAGTTTAAGTGCACCTTCCAATGCTACTGGATAATTCCAACCTCTACCAAGATACAAGAAGTTACGTGCAAAAGTGAACGTCTTTGCAAGTTTCTCTATCTTATCATTTTGCTCCAGCACCTTCTTTATCTTATCTGGTATGCACTGCAGTTCTTTGATAGTCGTCTCATACTCTTGCTGCTCTACCGTACCCTTTGCCATGCCAAGAGCAAGGGCTATCATAACGAGTACCGTTACCTGACCCGTAAATGCCTTTGTTGACGCAACGCCTATCTCTGGACCAACGTGGATGTATGTACCTGTATCTGACTCGCGCGCTATTGATGAGCCCACACCGTTTACTATACCAAAGATGAGTGCTCCACTCTTCTTCGCCAATTGTATTGCTGCAAGCGTATCTGCCGTTTCGCCTGATTGCGATATTGCCATCACAACATCGTCTGGTCCTATCACTGGGTCGGAGTATCTAAACTCACTGGCATACGCTACCTCTACTGGGATACGACAGAAATGTTCTATCAACTGCTTTCCTATAAGTCCTGCATGCCATGATGTTCCGCACGAAACAATTACCACCCTTCTTGCCTGCAACAGACGACGGCGACTGTTTGTCACGGCAGAGAGTATCACCTGTGGGTCATGTGAATATGGTGACTCCACCACACGTCCACTCATACAGTCACGCAACACATTTGGCTGATCAAATATCTCCTTCAACATAAAGTGAGGATAACCTTCATGATCAAGCATAGAGAGGTCCACATTCACTTCCTTCACCTCTGCATCAGCGTGCTCACCGTTGAGGTTCATTACCACCATCTCCTTGCCACGCTCTATCACTGCCATCTCCTCATCCTTGAGATAGACGATATGCTTTGTATATTCTGCTATTGGCGAGGCATCTGAACCGAGGAAGAATTCTTTATTTCCTTCCACCACTCCCACTGCCAAAGGTGAAGACTTGCGTGCAGCCACCATCACATTAGGATGTCTCTTATCTATTACCGCTATAGCATACGCACCAAACACTTGTTTCAGCGCACCTCTCACCGCAGTAGGAAGATCCACATTGTTCGACTCCATAACGTACTCTATGAGTTGCACCAGTACCTCTGTATCTGTCTCACTCTTAAATACAAAGCCACGTTCCTTCAACTGTTCGCGCAGCGTAGCATAATTCTCTATTATACCGTTATGCACCAGCGTAAGATTTCCGCTCTGACTTACATGCGGATGTGCATTCACCTCACTTGGCACACCATGCGTTGCCCAACGTGTATGGGCTATACCTATCGTACCGCTAACGTCTTTTCCTTCCGCAACCTTCTCAAGGTCTGAAACCTTACCCTTTGCCTTGTACACATTCAACACGCCGTCATTATCCGACAGCATAGCACAACCAGCCGAGTCATAGCCACGGTATTCCAAACGCTTCAATCCTTTAATAAGGATAGGATACGCCTCTCTCTCTCCTATATATCCAACGATTCCGCACATATTGTATCTTCTTTATTTAAGTATTATCTGTTAGTTTTATGTCTTGCAACATTTTTCGCTGCATCTCTCATATTTTTTCAGAAAAAGGAGTCAATACGAAGAACATTGTTCCTCATATCAACTCCATTTTCTCATCATTATTTTGTCAAACTTATTACCAATGTCGCAAGCGATATGAGCACGCTTGATATAGGTGTCCAGAACGTATATGAACTTACGTCAGCACTACGAGCCTTCGCTTTATGAGGCTCAACATAAACGATATCGTTCTGTTCCAGATAGTAATATGGAGAGTTAAAGATATTAGCATCATTAATATTCACTCTCACAGCTTTCTTTTGACCATCCGACTGCTCTCTTACGAGGAGTATATTAGGTCTTTTACCATACACCGACAAGTCACCAGCCTGTGCCAGTGCCTCTATAATACCTATACGTTCATTTTCCACGTTTACCACTCTTGTACCCGTCACTTCACCAATAATAGTAACTCTAAAACTACTATATCTCACCTTTACAACAGGTTTTTCGTTAGCCGCGAAATAAGGTTTTATAGCGTTGGTAATATACTCCTCCACTTCAGGTCTCGTTTTGCCAACGACCTTCAACTTACCCACAACAGGAAAGTTGATATATCCCTCTTTATCTACGATGTACGAATACATACCCCTGCTGGCAGTAGAGTTACTTACGCTCGACGTATATCTCGAAGTAAGATTCATGTTAAACGGCTCTGCTGCTTCTGGTGCGATAGATGAAACGAGGATAGTTAATTCATCATTGGTCTTTACACGTGCTTCTGGCACGTTGACCCTTTGGTTAATGTCAACAGAATCAATGTTCTGGAAATAGGTTACTTGCTTGGTCATCACGCAACCGGAAAACATCACCGTCATTGCGCATAATGCCACTGCAATTAAAATTTTCTTCATCGAGTACCAGGATTATTTATTTTATGCTTTTATTCTGCTTTACTCACCATGTACACGCACTATTACATACGCACACATAAATTCTTTGCAAAGTTAATACATTTTTTCTCATCTTGCAAGCAAATGTAACTTTTTTATCAAATTAAATTTTATGACACCTATTTACATTATATCATATCATCCCACTTACATTAAGCCGTAATAGATATTACATGATGCACTTCTTTTATAAATTCTTTAAGTCCTACGAACTTATTGCCAAAGACATCACGCCAACGATAATTGTTTAACGGATACTCCATAAAGTCACTCAACTGTATATCGCCATTCACGCTGATATAGTCAAGTATATTCTTCAAGTATTGTTCTTGTTCTGAGGTCATGTTGACATCCTTTATAAAGTGAGCATACTTCTGCAATGCCTTTCTGCGATCTACACCTTTTATTACTCGTATGAACGCTGCTACATTGTCGCCATATCGCTTACCATGCGCCATTTCGTCATATTCCTCTCGTGTCCCCAGTTCTTCCCAGAATATGCGTTGCAGTTCTTCTATATCATCTGGTGTTAGTTGATCAAAGTTCTGTATCTTGTTTAGTGTCTCATTGTTATCATGACTGGCAAGATACTCTATGACACGCTGTTTGTATGTTGCTCTCAACTCTACTCGTGCCGCCTCATCGTCTGATGTTGTTGTATCTTCTATATCTATGATAAATTTACGATCATTACGACTTTCTTCAAGAATATGTATCAGATCACGCAATTCCTTACGTACACGTTCCAATCTGTCGATAGTGCTATTCTCCCAAAACCGCACAGTCTGCACCTCGCGTATGGTATCAATACGAGCCCTTACTATCGGTATTGTCGCTTTTCCTTCTAACATTCGGGCTATGGTTATCACACTCGTTCTGCACTTATCTGCATTCGCCGTGCTATCTACCTTCTCCAACTGTAAGTGAAGCATCAGTATATCAAACTTCTTCGCTGCTTCATTCTCATTTGGGCGTGGAAGTAATGAGGCTATATCCTTCAGTCTTGCCACATCTACTTCGCTAAGACAGGTCCATGCCTCCATACTGCGATACGGCTCTACCTGAGACAACTTTTCTCTCACGTCTATCCTCGCCATGCTCAGACTGTCAACCTGCCGATGAAGTATTTCCTTCAATTCATCATGTAATCTCTTGTCTTCTTCTTTCTCCTGATGCTCTGCCGATTGTAATGCGAAGGCTACATCTAAACGTAGTGAGAATAGTCTCTCTGTCAAGGACTTTACCGCTACGGGAGTTGCTCCTTCTGTATGAACTGAGAAGTACTCAAAGTTATTACACCAGTCGAAGATATAGAACTCTTTCTTGTCCTTATTTCCAAAGAGACCTGGACAGAGACGTGTGCCACGACCTATCATCTGCATAAACTTTATCTTCGACTTCACTCTCTTAAAGAACACGAGGTTCAGTATCGATGGCACATCCACGCCCGTATCAAGCATATCCACACTTACGGCTACCTGTGGCATCTTCTCTTGTTCTCCAAAGTCAAGGATTAGCGCCCCAGCATACTTTACGTAGTTATCTATCAACTGGCAATACTTCTCGCCCTTCTCTGGATAGAGTTCTCGAAATCTCTTTACTATCTGCTCTGCATGTAGATGATTCTGCGCAAAGATTATTGTCTTGCCTATCTCTTCCCCACTATGCACCTTCAAGCCCTTATCCATCAATTTCTGCAGCACCTTGTCAATGGTATCATTATTTATAAGGTAGTTGAATATCTCCCTCGACTCTATGTCACGATGATATTCCTCCTTATCGCCCATGCCTGCCAATGCCTTCTCGTAATCCCACACCTCGTCCAGGTTGTCTCGCTGATCTTTCGGCAGGTCATTCCATTTTATGCCTGTCTCCATTATTCTTGAATGGTTCTGCAGCGTTTTGTAAGGTATTAGGTAACCATCATCCACGGCTTCTTTATAGTCGTAACTGTAGTTCGGTGTACCGTTATCCAGTTGCAACAAGTCATACGTGCTACGGTCTATCTCGTCACGTGGCGTGGCTGTAAGACCTATCAGCAATGAGTCGAAATAGTTAAATATGGCTCCATAACGTCCGAACACGCTTCTGTGTGCCTCGTCTATGATTATCAGGTCAAACCTGCCGACAGAGAATTTCTTTTCTTCCATGTCGATATAGTTTATCATGGTCTGATAAGTGGAGAACATTATTCGGGCGTTCATGTCTGGCTCTTTTTCTTCGCTCAATACTGCCATTGAGACATCTGGGAGCAACGCCTCATAGTTCTTATGTGCCTGATTAACAAGTGCCGTTCGGTCGGCAAGAAACAATACGTTCTTCACCCAATCATTGCGCATCAACACATCACATAGCGAGATACTGACACGTGTCTTACCTGTGCCTGTCGCAAGGACCAGAAGGCCACGACGATGCTTTTGGTTTAACCATTCTATGATGCTCTTTATGGCTGTCTGCTGATATGGTCTGTTCGTGATATTCTCGTTTATGGAGAGATCTCGTATCTCTGAACGGCTGCGCTTCTGTATCATTCGCTCCAAGTCGTCCATTGAGTGGAAGGAATATACCGACCTGTCCATATACCCCATGCCGTCTATCACCTTTGTTTCATAACCGTTTGTATAATATACTACTGGTCTTACTCCATATTTTCTTTCTAAAGCGTCAGCATAGAGTAGTGCTTGTCTGCGTCCCTCGCCTACCTCGTGCGTTGTCGATTTCGCTTCTATTACTGCCAGCGGCTTACCACCGCGACTGAACAACACATAGTCGGCATAGCCTTTTCCTGATGCGCTTGGCATGCCATCTACTTCTACCTCTATGCAGGCTTTGCCTCCCTGCACGTCACCTTTCACGTCCAGTATATCCCACCCTGCTTCTATGAGCATATAGTCTATGAGATATTTGCGTGTGATTGCCTCACTTGCAAGACTTTCCCTCGGCATTTCCAGTGATTGCGGATGTTCCACATTCTCTCTTGGCACGCTGTCCACCACGTCTGGCTCTACCTGTGGCTCTGGCGTTGTCGTAAGCACAGGCCCCGTAATGGTGTCTGGAATTAGTGTTGCGTCAAAGGGGGCTATGCTCCTCATGGCTCCCCAGCGATACATAAAGCCTGCGACTACATTATAAAGGGCATATAAACAACGGAATGCTCTTGCTCGTTTTACGGGTTCACCACCATCATGACTAGCACAGTTACCTATTCTGTGAACTTTACGCATATCATTCTCCAGCCTTATGTCACCATTAATAAAAGCAGTTGTTTCTTGCCTACGTATCATTTCGCCGAGTGTCTCGCGTTCCGCAATCTGAACGTCTTTCATCCTCAGCATATTCTTCACAAGCCATTCCAAGGCTTTTCGTGAACTGTTGGCTGAAGCCTCTGGATAAGTGGCCTGCAATGTTTCTGCCATATCGCAGTAGTCATGCAAGCGTTTGAAGCCTGGCACTCTCTCTGCTACAAGCAGGATATAATCAAAATTCTTTGCCATAAGCGGTAGATATTTTAATTCGGTTTTATTTTATTTTCTTTTTCGCCTTCATGCTTTATCGATTATTCAAACCAATACTGCATGCGTGAGGCAAGCAACGTTTCGAGGTCGGTAATGGCTTTCTTTACTTCCTCCTTCTGACGCTCTATCTGCTCTATGCGTTGGGCAAAGAGGTGCTGGAGAGGAAGAGGAGGGATAATCATCTTTATTTTCTTCATTGAAGAAATGGGTAGTTGAGGTTGTGCTGAACCACTTGCGATTTTTTGCTTTATAGAACTCAAGTGTAACTTAAACTGCTTCTCAAACATAGTTTTGTCTATATAATGATTCAGTCGTAATATTACCATGCCTGAATTTATTCGGACATTATTATATTTTACATCACTATTATAAATTGCAATATTACCAATTGTACCTCTTGTTGTTAATACAAGATCACCTCGCTGTAATTTGCCTTTACGCATTATTTCATCTTTTTCTTTTGTAATAAAACTACACATACTAAAGTCAAACCCTGTTTTGGTGACGTTCTTAGCATTTAAAAAAAGACAATATCCTGATGATGTAAATTCTTCTTGTTTGGGATAATTTTTTCCCCTATCCCCATCAATAATATCACACAATTCCGGCATTACTTTCCTTTCCCATCCCTTTTCATTTTCTACAGGGTCTCCGAACATATCGTAGAAGATGCTTTGGGCGAGACGGTCATAATCCTCCAGCTGTTCCTTCTTCAAACGTATCAACTCGTTGATTTTGTCAAGTTCAGCAACTATCAACTGTTGCGTGGACTTGGGAGGACATGGAATCAATGTATTATCAAAATCTTTCTTTACAATATGCTTCATAGTCGCTCCATGAACTTGTCCTGCCATTGTCTCCAGTTTGGATGTGACTGCATATTTAAGAAAGAATTTATCAATATCCATTTTATCGAACACGACCTTAAAGATGTGTTGATTAAGGAGTGCTTTGCCACTATCCCAAATATACACGCCTAAACTTGCCGACCATGAGATGAGTAAATCTCCATTCTGAATTCTTACATTATCAGGAACTTCACCATCGAAGTAATTATAAGGAGCATTGGGATTGTTAAGATTTTGAATACGCACGATAGGATAGCCAGATTCTTTCCATTGATTTGGCTTAAATGCGTAACCGTTTACGAATGTGGCTACCTCTCCCAACCTCTTATATTCCCATCCTTCTCTCATTTTATTTCCTCCTTATTAAACTGGTTAAACAACCCTACCCCCTTCACGGTAAGCAGATATTTCTGACGTGGATGGCGTGGCGAGTCCGGATAAAGCATACGGACGAACCCCTCATCGATGGCTGGATTAAGATAAAGATTGAGAAAGTTTTTACGTTCATTAAGTCCAATTACATCTAACATTTCCTTTACCGACATTTTATTTTCCCCGATAATCTTTACCAGTTCCAATATATATGGATTACTTGCATGCAACGACTCCTCTACTTGTGGGGTACTTGTGGGGTACTTATGGCGTACTTGTGGGGTACTTGTAGGTTTGTCCAATTGAGGCTGTACTTTCCATTCATCCGTAGCATGAATATGCAGGTAACGGTTACGCAAGTCCCAATTTTCACCCAGCAACAGGTTTCGGAAGAAGTGTTCTATATACACAGGCGTATAATCTATTCCTTTTATGGCATTCTTGTAATTTGCACGAACCAACGCATTACGAAAATACCATGAGTGACATGCAAAAGGCTCGTAATCTACATTGAATCCAATAGAACGAAGGTAGAGTATTGTGAATACAGCAGTTGTTCGAGTATTGCCTTCACCAAAGGCATGAATCTGCCATAAACCAGAAACAAACTTAGCTATATGAGCTATCATATCAATCTCGCCCTCAATATGTTTGCAAGCCGTCTGCTGCAGATACTCAGACGTTTCCAGCCCATCGACCTTTTGCAGACCGATGGCAGTCTGCCATATAGAGGCTTTCTCCCTTTGCGATGGTTCTCCCTGTCGCAAATACGTATCAAAATCTAAATATAACTGACCTGACTTTCCCATATATTTCTTATTCTGCTAACATGCTGCCCAATTCCTCGAACCCTTTGGCATATTCCTTCTCCGTCTCCGCAAGACGTGCGAGAATGTCCTTGACGGGTTCATACTCCACCTTCTCTCGTTCTACCTCCTTGTATTTGTTGATAGAGAGATCATAATCGTTTTGGCGGATGTCCTCTACCGGCACAAAGAAACTTTGCTCCTTACGCGAGCGACCTGCCTCGGCTTCCTGGTTCTTGAAGCGGGCTATTACATCAGGAATGTCATTGTCGGCGATTGACGTGCGTTTGTCGTCGAGCGAGAAACCGTCTGCCTTCATGTCGTAGAACCACACCCTGTCGGTTCCGCCACAGTTGGTCTTATTGAAGATGAGGACCGCCGTAGATACACCAGCGTAAGGTTTGAACACGCCACTGGGCATGGAGATTACCGCACGCAAGTGCTGATTATCGACTATCTCCTTACGTATGGCTATATGTGCTTTCGATGTACCGAACAATACGCCATCGGGCACAATGCTTGCGCAACGTCCGCCCAGTTCGAGCGAACGAACAAACTGCGCCAGGAAGAGCAGTTCGGTCTTCGTGGTGTTGGCATAAGCCAGTATCTTCTTGTTCACATTGCCCTTGTCGAGGCTGCCAGCAAATGGTGGGTTTGCCATGATGAGCGTATAGCAACTCTGATCCTCATTTTGCTCGGAGAGGGAGTCTCTCCATGCCAGTTCTGGTGCCGTCACGTCATGAAGCATCAGGTTCATGGCACCAATACGTAGCATCGTCTGGTCGGTGTCATAACCATTTATCAGGGATGTTTTGAAATGGGCTGTCTGGTCCGAAGAATAGAACGCCGTCTCATAGTGTTCTTTTATATACTTCACAGCCTCTACAAGGAAACCGGCGCTTCCCATGGCAGGGTCGCAGATATAGTCTTGTGGCGCAGGCTCCATCATCTCGACTATCATGCGTATGATATGGCGAGGGGTACGAAACTGTCCGTTGGTGCCCGAGGCTGCCATCTTGCCGAGGATATACTCATAGACATCGCCCATGGCATCGCGGTTGTTCATGTCAAGCGCATCTACGCCATCAACGACTTTGGTGAGTGTGCGGGCATTGGGTATCAGGAATATGGCGGTCTTCATGTATCGGCTGTAGGCACTCTCCTCGCCCGTACCGATGTGCTTGATGAACTCAAACACGTTCTGACGAACCATGTTGAACATATTCTCGGGTCCTGTATGACGGAACACAGACCATCGCATACTTTCGTAGGGTACTTCTTGCCCTGTATCTGGGTTCAGCCACATCTTGTCTGCTGGGAACGTTGGGTTTCTCACTTCTACTTCAAAGTCACGAGCATTGTCTTCCTCACGAAGTTGCTTGTCGTCAAGCATCTTCATGAAGAATATATAGGTCATCTGTTCAAGTACGGTGATAGGGTTAGTGACACCAGCCACGAAGAATGTGTCCCATATCTGGTCTATCTGGTTTTTGATTTCTCCTGTAATCATAAATAGATATAAATTATGTTGTAAAGTTACTCTTTTTTTATTAATTCTCCATCAAATTTTTAAAGAAAATTATGGGGAAGGGATTATTTCTTTTGTTTTTCCTTCATATTCATGCGCCTTTTCTCGCCTTTGGCTCCATATTCCCTTTGCTTCTCCGATTGAATTGGCTTACAGCCCGCTCTGCTTTTTTCTACAGATTATGTACTGCCTTCCTGGCTAAATTATATTCATACAAATGCGGAAAAGGGGAAGATTAATGACTCAAGTTTCTCAGATTTAGTTTTTCCTCAAAGCGTCCACCGCCTACGGCGAGTGAGAACCAACTTCGCACTTAAATCAGAAAGTTGAATTAATGATTGATGGAGATTAACGTTTGAAATAATAAGTAGATTTCCAGTAATCTGTAGTATCCCTCCCAGTACTTGTATCAAGTACTGCAGTAATCACTACCAAGTACCGAGATGATTACCGTCATATAGAATAGCAAAAGGGGCTTAATCACATTGTGATCAAGCCCCTTTTAGTGACGGTAATTTATTATTGAGCGGTTCTATATGTATCAAGATGAACAAATTGCAAGGCAACCCTAATTTCTGTATTCCGTTGGATTAACGCCAAGGTTATGCGAAACGTAACGGCTGAAATAAGCCGGGGACGAGAAGTTGAACATATCGGAAATCTGCACGAACGACAACGATTTGTCGCGCAACAACCGTGAAATATCAAGCGCAGTGTAACGGTTTATCCAGAAGTTGGCAGCATAACCGCTCACCGTCTTCGACACTTCCGATAGGTATTTGGACGTTACACAGAGTTTGTCGGCATACCATGTAACCTCACGGTGAGTGCGATACTCTCCACTCTCGAGCAACGAGAGGAAACGATTCATCAGCGTGGCATATTGGGTGGACACATCGCTCTCCTTATATAACGTGGCATGAAAATCGAAGAAGTCGATAATCAGCGACTGCACCTTGTTTTGTATCATGTCGTGATAGAACTTGTGCTCGGTCTGCATCATGCGGATCTGCAGATTGTCGAAATTGCGCTTGCATTGCTCAAACTGCGTTTGGTTGAGGTGCATTATGGGGTTAAGAAACAAGGCAAGCTGTCCCTTCATGCCATAGTTGCTTTGTGGCGTGCTCAGTTCTATCAACTTGGATGATATGTACACCATCGTGACACGGAAATTTTTCTCAGGCATCACTTTCTCTACCAGTTTGCCCCTGCGCACAATCATCAGGTCGCCCTGCTTCATTTCGAACTCCTTGCCATTAAAAATGATACGGCAAGAGCCGTCAAGACAAAGGGCATGTCCTAAGTATTCCTTATACGGACTCTTGCCTATGTCGTTCAGATTGTCTGTTATGATGATGTTCTGTTCCATATCAAACCTCCTATATGTTTATTCCATCGCTCTACACTTAATAAACGAGCAACAAAGTAAAATATTTTACAACAAGTCTTTTATTCTTCTTGCATTTTAAGAGCCTTTTATGCTTTTCAACACTTTCCTTAAAGGATTGGATGCACTCTTACCGAGGTTGTTCTCCACAATGTCAAGTAGAGCCGAGAGTTGCTGCCTTGTTATGCCGAGATGAAGGCAAATGCTCATGTGTCCGAAAGCCATAGGTTCCACATTGCCAACACCAGCGAGGAACGACACCGTGGCAAGTTCTCGGTCTTGGTAAGAAAGTAGATCACGCTCGAATATATCGGCAAAGAGATGTTCTTTCAGAAATCTATCGATTGTCGGAGCAAACGCTCCATAGCCACTTTGTGGATGTGAAGAATTGACGCCAGAAAGCTTTTCAAGAATGGTGGCTCCACGGTCATATTTGTCGCCTTTGTCTTTCACCGCCGTAGCCGTGCGACCTTCCACATCTACAATTCCATCTGCCTTTCGCTTGTCGAGCACTTGCATGAAGGTCTGTATTGCCCTAAGGCTACGTGGAAAGCCGCAATAGGCATACGCCTGAACAAGAATCTCCTTTATCTCATTTACTGTCATTCCTGCCTCCAGGCCTTCCGTCAAAGCCGATGGCAAATGCTCCAAGTCGCCACGCCCGGTATATGACGCTATGGCGACGATAGCCTGCTGACGGGCTGTGAGCGTTGAAACGGCAATAAGACTATTGCTTACAGCCTCCTTGTATTCTTGTTCTCCCACTGGTTGTAACCACACGGTCTCGTTGTTTGCCATGTTAGGGCGCAAGGCAAGATGGGCAAACCATGAGTCGGGAGCTGCTCCATGCCAATGAACCGTACCGGGTGCAATCTCCACGATGTCGCCTGCGTGCAACCTCCGTGCAGGCTTGCCTTTCTCTTGGTAATATCCTGTGCCGGCCGTTGCCACAAGCACCTGTCCGCCCGTGTGGTAGTGCCATGAATTGATGCACCCGGGCGCAAAGGTCACGTTAACCATTGGCAGATGCAGACTGTCCTCCTTACTGACTGTGGAGAGCCAAACATCTCCCGTGAAATTATTGTTGACAGGCAACTGCTGACCTAAAGGATAGGGTTGCGTGAATGTTTCGGCTGTCTGCGCCATAGTTGTTGTTGCAAACATAATGGCAGCATATAATAAGATTGTCTTTATCCGCATAATATGAAGTTTTTGTTTATCGTTGGGTCCCAGAAATATTTACCTCATTTCAGTTTGTCTCCAAAGAACTCTGTCAGTTTCTTTACCGCCAACTCCACATACTCTGGCACATAATACGTCTTGATGTGTGTGGCTCCGGGTATAAGGTACAATTCTTTGTCTTTAGTGCCGGTAGCCTTGGCGTAGCATTGCTCCGTCATGTAGAACGTGTCGGCAATGCTTCCTGCCATCATCAGCAACGGCTGGTTGATGAGATACATGCCCTCGCTTGCGTCGAACGCCATCAAGTCCATCAGACTGCTCTTGGTGTAGCGGAAAGTTGAGTTGGGATGTGCGTAGGTCTGAAGGTAATAAGTATAGCCGTCACGATAGAGGTCGAACGGCAGTTTTGCGGCTTGCTCGGGTGTCACGCCACTCATGTCGCCCACATAATCTGGTGCTTCACCCTGCGCCTCTTTCTGTCGTGCGGCACATGCATCAGCAAGGCGTTCCTGCACTTGGTCTATCTGTGAGTCGAGAAAACCGTTGCGACGCACCAGTCCTGTATTGAACATGCTAAGCGTTGCCACCGCCTTGAAGCGTTTGTCGGTCTGTGCAGCCTTCAGCGTATATCCACCGCCGCCACAGATGCCGAGAATGCCGATGCGTTGTGCGTCCACACCTGGATATTGCGTCAAGATGTCGGCAGCCCGGTGTATGTCTTCGATACGGTTGGCAGGTTTATCCGTGTTGCGTGGTTCTCCCTCGCTGTCGCCTTGATAAGCGGCATCGAAAGCCAGACAGATATACCCTCGCTCTGCCATACGCTGACTGTACAATCCTGCAACCTGTTCCTTCACGCCCCCGTTGGGATGAGCCACTACGATGGCAGGATATTTCTTCGAAGCATCGTAATTGGCTGGAGTATAGACATTGGCTGCAATTTTCAATCCGTCCAACTGATAATAGATGCGGTGAATATTCACTTTGCCCTGTTCATTCTTCGTGAGGGCACCGTCATATACAAGTCCGAAAGGATTGCCATTGGGACTCTTCACCGTATTGAAGTCAACAACAGTAAATGGTTCCATCGCTTTTTCCTCTACCTTTTTCTTTGCGTTCGCTGTGCCACCCACTAATAGCGAAAGGCACAAGGCTATTGTAAAAAACTTCTTCATCTTCATATTCTCTACTATTTATTTGTGGTTCACTTTATACCTCAACCATACTACCCCATTGTCTTTTTGCTGCACCGACAGAAGCGTAAGGCTTTGCCGACCTACGAAAGAATCAATCGTATTGTCAAAGATAGAAACAGATGATTTGTTGCAGTCGAGACCAGGGTACACCACAAGGCTAAGTTCGTCTATCAATCCCTTGTTGAGCATCGCCCCATTGAGCGTGCCTCCTCCCTGCAAGGATATTGACTGAATGCCAAATTTCTTGTTGAGAGTTTCAAGCACGTTTCCAAGTTTCATAATGTTCTCCACTACAACGTAAGAAATCCCCATCTTGCGCAAATGGGCCAAATACCTTGGTGTGGCGGTCGATATATCAAGCACAACCACAATGTCGCACCCTCTCAACTGCGATGCTGTATAAATAATGTCAGCCTCTGGATCAAATGAAATAAATATACGCTTAGAGCTGCGACTACCTATATACACACTCGTTTTACCAACAGGCGTGTCCTCCTCCGTGTCCTTTTCACCTATGGGGAAGATACTTGTCGTGTCGGGAAAAATATCACGCACCGTATTCTTTCCGAATGTCCAAGCATCGGTACTAAGCGTTTGACCGATGTCTGAATAGGTCTTCATCAAATCGGATTTCGCAACGCCATCCGCAGGGGCAGTCCAACGTTCCACCTGTATATGTCCATCAACAGACGCCATTATGTGGCAGATAACTTTCGGTTTCATAAGCATTCTGTATTATCGATTTATCCTTTCACTATTCTTGAACCGCCAAACACGTCGCTCATCTCCATCGTGCTGAGAGCCTTGTCGATTTTGACTATTTCTTCGGCAGAGAGCACAATGTCGGCAGCACCTATGTTCTCCTTCATGCGGCACAGACGACGGGTGCCTGGGATCGGCACTATCCATGGTCGTTTGCACATCATCCACGCAAGCGAAATCTGTGCGGGTGTGGCATGATGCTCCTCGGCAAGTTGGTCGAGCATTTCAAAGAGATACTTGTTCTGTGCAAAACTATCCTTCTGATACTGTGGCATCACGGCACGGTAGTCATATTCGGCATCAAACTTCGACTCTGCGTTGTAGCACTCCGTGAGTACTCCGTTAGCCAATGGCGAGAATGCCACAAAGCCTACGCCCAACTCCTCGCATACGGGGAACAGGCTCTCGTGCCAGCGCGCCATCATCGAGTAGCGGTTTTGTATGGCGGTAACGGGACAAACCTTGTGGGCACGGCGCAGATACTCCTCCGTAGTTTCTGATATGCCCCAATGCAGTATCTTGCCCTCCTTGATAAGGTTCGCCATCACGTCTGCTACCTCCTCTGGCTCCACGTTCTTGTCTATGCGGTGCTGATAGTAGAGGTCGATATGGTCGGTGCGCAGTCGGCGCAGCGAACTTTCTATTGAACGGCGTATAGACTCCGGTCGTCCGTCAGTCACGATGTCGTGGTTGCTTGCGAGCTCAGGATGCGCAAAGCGTATGCCGCATTTGGTTGCCAGCACCACCTTGTCGCGATAAGGGGCAAGCGCTTCGCCCACCACTTCTTCGTTGTAGTTGGGGCGGTCGGGCGTACCGTAAAGCTCTGCCGTGTCGAAAAACGTGTAGCCCATATCTACCGCCTCGGCAAGCAGTTCTGTCATTTCTTCTTTTTCGATAGGACGACCATAAGCATGGCTCATGCCCATGCAACCGAATCCTACGGCAGACACGCGCAGCCCGCTCATTCCCAATGTTCTGAATTTCATTTCTATTATCGTTATGTATTTTGGTTGTTTGCTTTTTTAATATCTATTATGGTCACATGCTCATTGCGGTAACGTGCCGAAGGGTTCATCTCGCCATGTACCAGTAAAGGGTCATCGCTATTCTTAGCAAACTGTATGGCGCGTTGCGGACAGTTGTGTATGCAGGCAAAACAAAATTCGCAATCGCCTTCTGTCTTTGCTCCATCGGGAGTAAGCCAATAATTACCGCGTGGGCACACCTGCATGCAGATGCCGCAACCGACGCAGTCGGCTGTGACGGTGAAGCACTTCTCACTCTTCTTGAGAAATCCCGTTTCGGGGTCGATACCCGAAAGAGCCATGAACCCCTCGTGATGCATACGTTCCTCAGCAGTAAACGGCTGGTGCCAATGCTTGTGAGCGGCGATGTCTTTTGTGATGACAGTAAGGTTCTCGGGGATATGCTTGTCTATCTTCTTCTGCTCGTTCATGTCGAAGTTGGGCAACCAGTTGTCCACCATCATCAGCGTATTGATGTAGTCGAACCTGTATCCTGCCTTCGCCGTCACTTCGTTCAGAATCTCCACGGCGTTGCACTTGCGTGCACCGAATGTCAGCACGGCGAAGGTGTATGTGGCTTTTAACTTGGCTTTCTGCAAAAACTGCCTAACCATATATGGTGGCATATGTCCGTAGATGGGATAGATCACCCCTATCTCGTCGGCTTCAAACTCAATGCGGTTTTCTTTCATCATCTGCGGGATGCTCAAGACCTCTGCATCGTTATCGGCAAGTTGTCGTGCCACATACAGGCTGTTGCCCGTACCCGTGAAATAGAGTATGATGCGTTTAGTAGTATGGCTTGTTATATTATAGCTCATAATAGTCTGATTGATGTTAGATTTTCTTTCCCAGTTCGTAAGCCTCCTTCATGTACTTGCTCTCTTTCACATCCTGCAAGCCACGAATGCCCAACGCCTTCACATAGCCACGCTCAGTAGGATTGGGCAGACACATCACGAAGCCTCGCAAACCGGTTATGCCGCAATCGGCTGTACTCTCCTCGGCATCGGCACAAGCCACGATGTAGTAGAACTCCTTGTCCTTCATGTCGCGGTAGCGTGAGAAGGTGCGGTCGATGAACACCTTCATCTGTCCTGTGATGTTCATGAAATAAACAGGACTCGACAACACGATGATGTCGGCATCAACCAGTTTTTCTACCAACTTAGGCGCATCGTCCTTTACGGCTTTGGCAGAATCACCCTGCACGTCAGCCATAGAGAAATAACCGATGTTGTAGTCGCCAAGGAAAATCTTCTCCACGTCGCCTCCAGCCTCTTTCGCTCCACGAGCAAACTCGTCGCAGAGCAGGTCGGTATTGCCACCCTTGCGAGTGGCGGCCGAAATGATTACTACCCGCTTGTGCTCCTTGTTGATATGCGACTTCTCCGAGTAGTTGATGTGATACTGCTCGTTCTCCTGACTCTCCTCTTTTGCCTCCTGCTTGTTTCCAGAGCAAGAAGCCAAGGCAAGGGCGCAAACGCCTACCAACACAAAAAATATCTTTTTCATATAGCTTTTCTGTTTCTTTATTTACACTCCTTCAACAATTCAAAAATTTCGTCTCTCGACATCTGTTTGCAGCAGCCAGGCAAGAGGAAGCAGGTGTCGGCGGCATGGCGGAACACCTCTTCGTCCGTGATACCAATCTCGCTCCAGCGTGTAGGCAAACCTATCTCCTTGATGAATGTCTCCAAGGTATCAATACCCTTGGCTGCAATATTGCGGAGTTCCGTGGCGTCGGCATTCTTGTAGGTTACACCCTCAATGTCACTCTTCACACCCCATACTTCCTGAGCCATGCGAGCCAACTTTGCCGTGCCGGCGTCGAGCAAATGGCGATAGAACGTGGGGTGAAGTATTGCCAAGCCCTGACCGTGGTTGCAGTCGGTATAGGCTCCCATGGCATGCTCTATCATGTGGCATTGGAAGTCGGTCACCTTGCCGAGCTTCAAGAGTCCGTTCTCTGCCATTGCCGAGTCCCACATCAGTTCGCCACGGGCAAAGTCATCATCTGGGTCGGCAAGGATGGCGTGGATGTTCTTGATGACGTTGCGCATCACCGCCTCGTTTATCTCGTCGGAGATATTGGTGCTCTGCGGTTTGCCCATATAGGTCTCCATGCAATGCGACAGCGTGTCGAACGCTCCGCTGATGACCTGTTTCATGGGCAGCGTCTTGGTGAGGTCGCTGTCGAGAATGGCAAACGAGTGGTAGGCACCGAACAAAGGCTGCTTGAGTTTCTTCTCCTCGTTGGTTATCACGGCTCCGTTGTTCTGCTCTGCACCAGTTCCCGATGCCGTCACGATGGCACCAATCGGCACAAACTCCTTTGGCAGGTTGTGATTAATGTACCAGTCATCCCAAGCATCCGCCTCCATCTTGGCTTGTGAGGAAACAATCTTGCAGCAGTCGATGACCGATCCGCCACCTACGGCAAGGATAAAGTCTATATTCTTTTCTCTCACAATCCTTGCGCCCTCCTGCACCTTGGCGTATGTGGGGTTAGGCATGATTCCGCCAAAGTCTGTGACTTCCTTGCCCGCAGCCTCAAGCCAAGTACGTATCTTGTCGTACAGTCCCGTACGCTTCAGCGAACCGCCTCCGTATGCCAACAGCACACGTTTGCCCACACGTTTCATCTCCTCCTTCAGCGCATTCTCGGCGCATCCCTTGCCAAAATGCTGGCGAACAGGGTATTGATAGTTAAAATTGTTCATAATGAGTAGTTTTTGTTTTTACGGGCAAAGTTACTATATATACGGCAAAGGCTTGTTACCTTAATTGCGGATTGAGTTATTAGTTTTTCTGAAAATACATTGGAATAGAGACAACCTCTATGAACATGCATCAGAAAAAAATGTAACATTATTGGATGAGGATTTTTGGGTGACACGATGACATGACTGGCAATAAGGTTTACAATCACGGGGTGCTTGGCAAAAAGTTGCGGATACCAAGCTCTTTTATTGGCAAAAAGTTGCAATTATATATATAAATATATGGAAAAAAGTTGTAACTTTGCATGCAAATAGATAAAAAAAAGTTGCAGGCATATGCTTAAACGTAAGATAATCAACGAATTAACCAAATGGAAAGAAGAGTTTACAAATAAGGCTCTTCTTATCAAAGCTCGGCAACATACAATCCAAGGTATTGACAGGTGACATCTTTGTTAATGAGGGAGCTCTTGCCGAAAACTATGTTGCTGACGAGTTGGCAAAGCATGGTATTTCGCTGAACTATTATGACAGGAAGAGTAAGCATGAACTCGATTTTGTGTTCCCCGAAGGCAATAAGATATCAGTTATAGAGGTTAAGTCGGGCAAAGACTACAAAAAACATTCTTCACTTGATATGGCACAGAATCTTTTTGCCGACAAGATAAGCCGCAGAATAGTAATAAGCAGCAATAACGTAGAAGTTGAGGAAGGAATTCTTTACATACCCTTCTATATGTGCATGTTCATAAAATAGCACGTCGGGTGCAAACAAGTAACAAAGACCAAGAAACTTACAACCAACCGTTGCTTGTTTCTTGGGCTTTTGTTTTCGTTATCTCCTTATATTTTTTTAATATCAGTATCTTTTTACCCTCGGTTTTGCCATGACAAGGTGTATTTTTTGCGACAGTATATACATGGTAAAACCGTTGTAGAATCCTTACTTTTTACGCTCTTTTTTTTAATGGCAAAAATGGTAAATTTGGGAAATCGAGTAAAAGGGGCTTAATTATGCTGTAATCACTATGCTTTTACCGTGTAATCACTACCTGATTACAGTGTAAAAGCGGCCTGATTACAGCGTAAAAAGGTACATAACACAACACCACGCTGTAACACTTTGATATACAAATGCATACATTTACGTTATGCACCGCCGACCAAAATGGTAAATTTGGGAAAATGCAGTAACATTCATATCCGTGGTGTTGCGCTGCGTAATCGGCGTGAGGAAAGCGTCGAAGTCGTTGCTCAACTTTCAGATTTAAGTGCGAAGTTGGTTCTCAGAGCCTTCGGCTACTGAGAAATGGTCAAAGGAACACGGATTGCGAATAAGACGGATTGGTCTTTTCACGGATCCTTTGACCATATAAATTTGGATTACCCACGCCTGCGGCGCGGATTTTAACTGACTTTGGACGCAAAGCGTCCGACTTTGCTTGGTGGTTGCATATTGTTCCTATATTAATAATTAGCCATATCTACAAGGCGAGCTTGCTCGCAAAATCCTTTTTAAATCAGCGCCGTAGGCGTGGGTAAATCCGAATTTAGTATGGGTCAAGATCCGTGAAAAGACCAATCTGTGAATCTCAGTGTTATCTGTGTTCCTTTGACCCGAGTTCACTCGCCGTAGGCGGTGGACGCTTTGATGAAAAGCTAGAAACTTGAGTCTGTTATTTATAGACAGGCTTTATGCCTGTGGTGTTATCGTCTTTTATCTGTTTCTCCCAAAACCTCACGGCATCAGCGGCAAGCACGGCAACGGCTCCAACGACTACTTTGCCACCAACTCATCGAGCAACAGCATCCACCTCGCCAAGCTCTCCAATCCCTACACGGGTCCGGCAACCGAGAAGCAGAAGGCACAGCGCGAGAAATTTGCTGCCAAGCAAGCGGCAGCCACCACATGGCTCAACGCCAACCGTCCTAACACCAAGAATGGCGAGAAGGGCACCGCCCTCTACCAGCAAGCACAGAAACTAAAACGTGCCTACGCCTTCTCAAATGTCAACCAAGTACTCTACAAGTACATGGACGACAAGAACGTCATCAAACTGCCCGATGCGACCACAGGCTCAACCACCACACCAACAACGCCAAGTGGAGGCGGCAGCGGTCAAGGTGGGTCAAACCCTGGAATAGACGGCTAACGCTTGCCACATGACCTAATTTAATTCATCAACAATTCTCACAATTGTTGGAACAAATTAAAAACAGCGTGTCTTGCAATAAATATTCCAATCGGAATAATGCGAGAAACGCTGTTTGATATATCCTGCCTTACATACATGTATAACAAATTATTCTATATTGAAACCTGCTAAATTCATGACTATTTTGCAAGCAATTTCGTACATAAATACGTTTACTGATGGATTGTTTTCAAAGAATTCATAACTTGCGTCTGAATACAAATTGTGTTCACATTCATTTCTTAAATCTGCCAAAGTTAATATCTTTTCTCCGTTTCTCATTAATTGTGCTTGTTCTATCGTTTCTTCAATCTTATCCAAGTCTTCAATATGGAAACGATCGATAGTTTTTTTCACCAAATTACCTCCACCTTGCTTTTTGTTTCCTAAAATATACTCTGCGAATGATGATGCCATTGCAAAAAGCATACTAAATCTTTGTGGTTCACTAACAACAAATGAATCTATAAACTGCCTTACATATCTCGGTAAATCCTGAATATGTGAATGTCCTGTATTTGCAGTTTGAAGAAATTCAATAACGCTGTTTGCTTTGCAATACAAGTTGATTCGAGAACCAATATCCTCAAATGTGCGTTTTTGACTTTTTAATGTGACTTCCACTTGATTATTTGTGTCTTTGTTCTTAAACTCCTGAAGTATTTCTATGGGAAAGCAATAATAGAGAGAGATTAAGCTAACAAGTATTTTCTGAATTGATTTAGGACAAACGATACACGTCGTAGTCTCATCGTTATAGCCAAATGTTATCTCCGAACCTAATGCTTTTATCGTAATTTGTTTTGATTCTTTTGTTAATCCTTCTATTTGCTCTGGAGGCAAGTTGATGATAATACCATCATCCATATGTTTGTCATTTTTATATTCTAATCTTACTCGATTAAGTTGTAGCTCGTATAAATGTCCCGTACCTTTAACTTTGTCAACGGAAGACTTGTCAAGAAAGACAGATGTATTATTGGGACATTTATGTAAAGAGAAATCTTTGAGCAAATTTCCATTCAGATAAAATTGGCGCAGCCGACAAACCCTGTGGGGAAGCTGTACGGACGCTAACCCAAAACTG
>DAIUFT010000024.1:0-7459 GCA_036844425.1 Prevotella sp.
ATTTCCAAATTTACCATTTTTGCGAATAGGATAATACCCCCTTCAGAATAAGAAATGTACCCCGTCAGAGTTGTCCTTTTTGTGCGAGGTAAGGATATTATTTTGTTAGCGTGTTGCAATCGTTACATAAAGTGTTAATATCTTGCATAATAAATAAAATAATACGGGAAAGTGTTGCATATTGTTGTTAATTTTTGTAATTTTGCAAGCAAATTGTATTTTTACATATAATAAACATAACAAAAAGAGAAAGCAATGGAATTTATTGGTACCATTCTTGATGAGTTCAGTTCACTGTTGTGGGGTTATCCTTTGATAATCCTTCTTGTGGGTACTCATCTCTTCCTTACAATTCGTTTGAAATTTCCTCAGCGTAAGATTTTTACAGCCATCAAGTTGTCGGTCACTAAAGATAAGGACGGTGACGGCGACGTAACGCAGTTTGGTGCACTTGCCACGGCACTTGCAGGTACTATCGGTACAGGTAATATCGTAGGTGTGGGCACGGCAATCGCTTTAGGAGGTCCAGGTGCAGTGTTCTGGTGCTGGTTGACAGGTGTACTTGGTATTGCAACGAAATATGGCGAGGGACTGCTTGCGGTGAAGTACCGTCGTGTATCAGAACAGGGACACATGCTCGGTGGTCCTATGTATGCTTTAGAGTATGGTCTGCACGCTAAGTGGGCTGCGGTTCTTTTCTGTATCTTTACATGCTTCGCTACATTTGGTATAGGTAGTACGGTACAGGCTAATGCTATATCGACGCTTGCTCACGACATGATGGATGTTACACCATGGATGTCTGGCGTAGTAGTAACAGTGCTTGTAGGACTTGTTATCATTGGCGGCATAAAGAGTATCGCAAAGGTTTGTACGGCGCTTGTGCCTATTATGGCTGTGCTTTACGTGCTTGGTTGCTTTGCCATCCTCGCAATGAACTGGCAGTTTGTATGGCCTGCCATTAAGTTGATATGCACAGCGGCGTTCACTCCAGAGGCTGCAGGCGGTGGCTTTGTAGGTAGCACGGTGCTCATCGCGGCACGTTACGGTATAGCACGTGGTTTGTTCTCTAACGAGTCGGGTATGGGATCTGCTCCTATCGTGGCAGCATCGGCAAAGACAAAGAACCCTGTGCGTCAGGCGTTGGTAAGTTCTACGGGTACGTTCTGGGACACCGTAATAATCTGTGCAATAACAGGTATTGTGATAGTCAGCAGTGTATTGAGTTTTACTGATACTTCATGCATGGACGATAGCGTACTTGGCTCTATGTTTGGCAGAATTCTTGAACAACAGGCGCAGCACATGGACGGTGGTACGCTGACAACAATGGCGTTCAGCAAGATACCGTACGTAGGTCGCCCAGTACTGATGTTCGGACTCTTTACTTTCGCTATCACAACAATTCTCGGTTGGAGTCTTTATTCAGCAAGAGCCGTAGAATATCTCTTTGGTTACAAAGGCGTGAAGGTATGGGTATGGATTCACCTCGTTGCAGTGTTTGCTGGTTCGGTAATCAACCTTAATACCGTATGGACTATCGCTGATATTTCTAACGGTCTGATGGCTATCCCTAACCTCTTCGCGTTGTTGTTGCTGAGCAAGGTGCTTGTGGATGATACCAATAAGTACTTATGGGGCGGAAGACTCGATGAGGAAGAGAAACCGACGATGAATTAAACAATGAGTTGTTTAGTAGATTAGTTGTTTGGTGGTTTAGTAGATTGGTAGATTAGTCGTTTAGCAGATTGGTCGTTTAGTAGATTGGTAGATTAGTGGTTTGGTGGTTTAGTGGTTTAGTGGTTTGGTAGATTAGTCGTTTAGTAGTTAGGTAGATTGGGCGTTTAGTAGATTAGTCGTTTAGTAGATTAGTCAAAACAACGAAACCACCAAACCACCAAACGACTAATCTACTAAACCACCAAACGACCAAACCACCAAACGACTAATCTACCAAACTACCAAACCACTAATCTACCAAACCACCAAACCACTAATCTACTAAACCACTAAACCACCAAACCACCAAACAACAAAAAACACAGAAATATGGAAATTGGATTAACATTAATGTTGGTAGGCATGGTGACGGTATTTGCCGTACTGCTTATCATTATTTACCTTAGCAAGGGGCTTATCGCTTTGGTAAACAGAATTGCCCCAGAGGAAGAAGTAAAACACAAGACTGCCACTGTAGCAAAGCAGGCTATCTCGCCAGAGATTATGCAGGTAATACAGCAGGCTGTTAGTCAGGTGACAGGAGGAAAAGGTACTGTTGCCAACGTGGAGAAACTATAATAGCGATTTCAGAATCACGTCTATAAAAAGAATTTACAACATAAACAATATTTACGATAAACAACAATGGGTAAAGAGATTAAATTCAGTTTAGTCTTCCGCGATATGTGGCAGAGTGCTGGTAAGTACCAGCCACGCGTAGATCAGTTAGTGAAGGTGGCACCAGCAATCATTAAGATGGGTTGCTTTGACCGTGTAGAGACAAACGGTGGTGGCTTTGAGCAGGTAAACCTTCTGTATGGTGAGAATCCAAATAAGGCAGTTCGTGAATGGACAAAGCCTTTCCATGAGGCAGGCATCCAGACACACATGCTTGACCGTGCGCTAAATGGATTGCGCATGAGTCCATGTCCTAAGGACTTGCGTAAACTTTTTTATAAGGTAAAGAAAGCACAGGGAACAGATATTACTCGTATCTTCTGTGGACTTAACGATCCTCGTAACGTTATCCCTTCAATACAATATGCTAAGGAAGCAGGAATGATAGCCCAGGCATCACTCTGCATCACTCACTCTCCTATTCATACCGTAGAGTATTACATCGAACTGGCAAAGAAATTTATTGATGCCGGTGCCGACGAGATATGCTTGAAGGATATGGCTGGTATTGGTCGTCCTGAGAGCCTCGGCAAAATATGTAAGGGAATAAAGGCATATAAGGAGGACATCGTAATACAGTACCACTCTCATGCAGGTCCTGGTTTCAACATGGCAAGTATACTTGAGGTTGCACGCGGAGGTTGTGACTATATCGATACTGGCGTTTCACCATTGTCATGGGGTACTGGTCATGCTGACATCATTGCCGTACAGGAGATGCTGAAAGACGCAGGCTTCAAGGTGAAGGACATCAACATGGAGGCTTACATGGAGGTACGCACCCAGGTGCAGGAGATGATGGACGACTTCCTTGGTTACTATATTCCAGAACTTAACCATCTTAACAACTCTCTCCTGATTAAGCCAGGACTGCCAGGTGGCATGATGGGCTCACTGATGACAGACCTCGAGGATAACTTGAAGTCACTCAATAAGTGGAAGAAGAAGAACAATCAGCCAGAGTTGACCACGGACCAGTTGCTCATAAAACTCTTCGATGAGGTAGCATACGTATGGCCTAAGGTAGGCTATCCTTGTCTCGTTACCCCATTCTCACAGTACGTGAAGAACCTTGCGTTGATGAACGTGATGCAGATGGAGAAGGGTAAGGAGCGTTGGAGCATGATTGCCGATAATATCTGGGACATGATTCTTGGTAAGGCAGGTCAGTTGCCAGGTAAGGTAGATCCTATCTTTGTTGAAATGGCGAAGGCAGAAGGACGAGAGTTCCTTTCTTCTGATCCACAGGAGAACTTCCCTGATGACCTTGACACATATCGTAAGAAGATGCAGGAGAAGGGTTGGGATCTCGGACAAGACGACGAGGAACTCTTTGAGTATGCTATGCACCCACAGCAGTATGAGGCATACAAGAGCGGTGCTGCTAAGGCAGCCTTCGAGAAAGACCTTGCAGAGCGTAAGGCAAAGAAGAATGCTCCTGCTGCAGGCGCAGAGCCTAAGCAGATTACAGTAACAGTGAACGGACAGTCATATAAGGTAGATATCGCTTACGGTGCACAGCCTGCCGCTGCCGCTACACAGTCAGCACAGCCTGCTGCCGCTGCAGGAAGCGGAGAGCCTGTACTCGCTCCATTGGAGGGTAAGGCTTACATGGTAAGTTCTTCAAACGAGACTCCTAAGAAGGTGGGCGACCACGTGGAGGCAGGAGACATACTGTGTTACATTGAGGCAATGAAGGTATTTAACCGCATCAAGGCTGACAAGGCTGGTACTATCACTTCTATCAACTTCACCTCGGGAGACTCAGTTGAGGAAGATGACGTACTGATGACGATTGCTTAAGAAATGAAAAGTGAAGAATGTAGAATGAAGAATATGAGATACGCTTGCTTGCGTGTTCATAATCTTTGTTTATACATTCCTCAATAATAAAACTTTGAAAAGATGGAAATATTAAGTAAAATATGGGATATGACAGCCTTTGCCCAGACGGGTGGTGACTGGTCGTTCCTTATCATGATAGCCATAGCGTGCATCATTCTCTATCTTGGAATTGTGAAAAAGTACGAGCCTTTACTGCTGATACCTATTGGCATGGGCGTACTGCTTGCTAATTTCCCTGGTGGTGGCATGGGTGTTGCACAGGCAGACTCTGCAGGCTATGTAACACTTGCTGACGGAACGAAAGAGATAATTTGGGATATGCCTCTTCACAAGATTGCGCATGACCTCGGACTGATGAACTTTATATATTATATGTGTATAAAGACAGGTTTCATTCCGCCAATAATCTTTATGGGTGTAGGTGCGTTGACTGACTTTGGTCCTATGCTGCGTAATCTCCGCTTGTCTATCTTCGGAGCGGGTGCACAGTTTGGCATCTTTGCCGTGTTGTTGGCAGCCCTCTTCATGGGCTTTACTCCACAGGAGGCTGCATCTCTCGGTATCATCGGTGGTGCTGACGGTCCTACGGCAATCTTTACTACAATTCAGCTGGCACCGCAGTTGCTTGGTCCTATCGCCATTGCAGCGTACTCTTATATGGCATTGGTGCCTGTTATCATTCCGCTCGTAGTACGTTTGCTCTGTACAAAGAAGGAACTCATGATTAACATGAAGGAGCAGGATAAACTATATCCTGACACAATGCAGATAAAGAACCTGCGTGTACTGAAGATATTGTTCCCAATATGTGTTACAATCATCGTTGCATTGCTCGTGCCAACGGCTGTAAGTCTTGTAGGAATGTTGATGTTTGGTAACCTTATCAAGGAGTTAGGTAGCATGACAGGCCGTCTGTTTGATACAGCAAGTAACGCTATTATGAACACGGCTACAATCTTCCTTGGTCTCTCTGTTGGCGCAACCATGACAAGCGAGGCTTTCCTTAACATGCAGACTATAGGCATCGTTATTGGTGGCTTCCTTGCTTTCGCACTATCTATTGCTGCTGGTATCTGCATGGTAAAGATATTCAACCTCTTTACTAAGAAGAAGGTTAACCCACTTGTTGGTGCTACAGGACTCTCTGCTGTGCCTATGGCATCGCGTGTCGCTAATGAGATTTCAACCAAGTATGACCCTAAGAACCACGTACTGAATTACTGTATGGCTTCAAACATCTCTGGTGTTATTGGTTCTGCGGTTGCTGCAGGTGTGCTCATATCATTCTTGAAGTAAAGGAAATAAATTGATATCCGTATGATGAAACAGTCCTCCATGACGTTATTAGTTCATGGAGGACTTGTTGTTTTGATTAAGGTAAAACACGTTAATGCGTGAGTTTTGATATTTATCTGTATCTACTTTTGAAAAGAAAGGATTGTGTATATTATGAAGAAAAGACTATTACTGACCCTCATCGTAGTTATGTCGTACGTATGTTATGATTATGCTGCTAACATAACGTACACCAAGGCGGACAGTATAAAGGTGGTGTCGTTGTTAAGGGAAGGAGCAAGACAACCAAAAGGTACTAATCTGATGCTCTATTACGGCAAGAAATTGTGTGGAATACCATACGTAGCCCACACACTTGAAGTGAATAAAAAGGAGAAACTGGTGATTAATCTCCGCCAGTTGGATTGCACAACATTTGTAGAGACAGTCTTTGCTCTGTCGCAAACTACTAAGAATGGTTCTGTAAGTTGGGCGGATTATTGTCATTGGTTAGAGAAAATACGTTACAAAGATGGCAAACGCAACGGTTATGTTAGTCGTAACCACTATTTCCTTTGGTGGTGTGAGAGCAATGAAAGGCAAGGTCTGGTAAAACTTCCATTACAGGAAATCATCAAGAACACAAACACTACTGTTTACCCTTATGCCAAGAAGCAAATCATAAATATAAACTATATGAGTACGCATGCTGCCTCATATAAGATGCTGAAAGGAAATAAGACTGACATTAATGCCATTACAAAACAGGAGAAGCAATCGCAAGGAAAGGTTATGATGTATATTCCAAAAGACAAAATGGGACTGTCTTACGAACAGATGCGTTACGTGAAAGATGGCGATATTATAGCCATTGCTACAAAATTAAAAGGGCTTGACACTTCGCATATAGGTATTGCATCATGGGGTAAGGACGGTAAACTACACCTTCTTAATGCTTCATCTATTCATAAAAAGGTGGTCTTGGAACCAAAGACCATGAAGCAATATATGAGCGAGCACCCGTCTCAGATAGGAATATGGGTGGTTAGTCCAACCTTATAGACTTCAATAACCCTATACTAATTTTATCGTTACGACATGCAAAACGCAAGCAGGCAAGTATATTTATCTCATCATTATGCACAATGCAGCGCAAACTGGAACAGTAGTGTTGTTGCGGAAACGTTGCTTGACGATAAATATTATGGCAACGATAAGGAAGCGTGTAAGAGAGCGTGTAAAAGAATAATAGAGATGCTTCATTTTGCTGATGGTTCGCGTAATATTTGTAGTGATTTAGTGTTTGACTATGTAGGGAATACAGAGCTGTTGCGACATTCTGATAAAGCAACGCTTATATGCCATCGTGAAGAAGAGCATTTGTTTCAGCATCAGGTAACAGCCATACTGGATGCGGCGGAGGAGGGTAGTGTGATAGTCTCTGCTTTTGTCAGTGCCAAGGAAAGAGAAGTAAAGAAGATGCTCATGGAGCGTTGTTTACCTATAATAGAAATACTTCCCTTTGGCATTTCACCAGACTATCATCCTGTTGGGAGAGCATATGAAGCGTGTGCTGAAGGATTGCTTGTGCAGATTTCTCCGTGGGAACATTTTCCTACAAGGCGGTATCGCCTAACAAGGGATATGTGTATAATGATGAACCAATTAGCACGTGTCATAGCCAGAATTCCTGATGAGTGGTGGATAGACAGAGTTATGTGAGTGTAGGACACCACAATAAGAAAATAATAATAAAACGTAATAAACAAATAAACGTGCCAAATAGCATTTACAAATGCTGTTGGCACGTTTATTTATTGTGTGGTTACAAAACTAACTCGTAGAAATGCAACTCTTATTTACTCGTAGTATGCAACTTCTATTTCATTGTAGCATGCAACTTCTATTTCGTTGTAGCATGCAAGTCTTTGTTTACTTTGCG
>DAIUFT010000024.1:7559-38511 GCA_036844425.1 Prevotella sp.
TTGTAGCATGCAACTTCTATTTCGTTGTAGCATGCAAGTCTTTGTTTACTTTGCGTATGCAACACTTCTTGTTTCGCGTATAACGGTAATCTTAACCTGTCCAGGATAAGTCATTTCGTTTTGAATCTTCGTAGCAATTTCGCCAGACAAAGCCTCTGTTTCAGCATCAGTCATCTTGTCTGCTCCAACGATAACACGAAGTTCACGACCAGCCTGAATAGCGTAAGTCTTGGTAACGCCAGGGTAACTCATGGCAATAGCCTCAAGGTCATTCAGTCGCTTGATGTAAGCCTCAACAATTTCGCGACGTGCACCAGGGCGTGCGCCAGAAATAGCGTCACATACCTGAACGATAGGAGCGATGAGTGAAGTCATCTCCATTTCATCGTGGTGGGCACCGATAGCATTACATATTTCAGCCTTTTCCTTATATTTCTCAGCCAACTTTGCACCGTAAAGAGCGTGTGGCAGTTCGCTTTCCTCGTCAGGAACCTTACCAATATCATGGAGAAGACCAGCGCGTTTTGCTTTCTTAGGGTTCAAACCAAGTTCTGCAGCCATTACTGCGCAAAGGTTTGCTGTTTCACGAGCATGCTGAAGAAGGTTCTGACCGTAACTTGAACGATACTTCATTTTACCAATGATGCGTACAAGTTCAGGGTGAAGACCATGAATACCGAGATCAATAGTGGTACGTTTACCTGTTTCGATTATCTCTTGTTCAAGTTGTTTCTTTACCTTTGCTACAACTTCTTCGATGCGTGCTGGGTGTATTCGACCATCAGTAACCAGTTGGTGCAAAGCCAAACGACATGTCTCACGGCGTATAGGGTCAAATGCCGAGATAACGATAGCCTCTGGAGTATCATCAACAACGATTTCAACTCCGCATGCAGCCTCTAATGCACGTATGTTTCTACCTTCGCGACCGATAATGCGTCCTTTTACTTCATCATTGTCAATGTGGAATATGCTGACAGAATTTTCTATGGCAGTTTCGGTAGCAACGCGTTGAATGGTCTTTATGACAATTTTCTTTGCCTCATTGTTCGCATTGATTTTCGCCTCGTCCATTATCTCGTTAATATAACTCTGTGCGTTGGTACGAGCCTCATCCTTAAGGCTATCAACAAGTCTTGCCTTAGCCTCTTCAGCAGAAAGTCCTGAAAGTTGTTCCAGTTTCTCGCGCTCTTTCATCTGCATATTAGAAAGTTCCTGCTCCTTTTGTGCGAGTAACTTCTTATCATTTTCGATGCGCTGCAACTGTTGGTCAACCTCTTGGTTACGTTTTCCCAGTTCCTCTTGCTTCTGGTTCAGATTAATTTCGCGTTGCTTCAGTCTGTTTTCTGTCTGCTGTATCTTCTGGTTGCGTTGTTGAACTTCGCGCTCCAGTTCGCTCTTCTTGTTAATAAACTTCTCCTTAACCTCAAGGAGTTTCTTTTCTTTCAGCACCTCTGCGGCCTTTTCCGCACTGGCAACCATTTCGTTGTACTTCCCTTTTATGACGTATCTGAAGGTTAAGTATCCTCCCAATCCGCCGATGATAAGAGCCGCAACAATAGCTATTATGGCTATAATCATAGTTTCTTAATGTGTTTTAGTTTTATATTCTCTTTTAAAATTTTTAGTATTGTTTTGGGGTAGCAGACCTTTTCGGTTGAAATAATATTATTATAATATAAGAGTGGTATACATCAAGGGGCGGGTTAATCCACCAATGCACGATGTCATACATAATAATGATACCATACATTATATATTGTTATATGCTATATTATATATATAACAATAATAATGAATGTAACAGTATAACAATATTAATGTACACCTGTTATTTATATCCAAAGAAATTATTTCAATGCTTCCTCTATTTCAGAAGACAGTGTAGAGAGAATATCCGTTATCGGAGAAACATCATTTTTCTTACTTTCGGAAACGCATCGCAAGGCGATATCTATCATTGCATAATAGATAATCTCCTTATCGTTCTTCAGTCCCTTGTATGTACCGAAGTATGCGTTAAGTCTTTCATTAATCATCTTGCCCGCCTCTCTGTACAGTTCCTCTTGCTCCTTCGGAACCATGATAGATATTGGTGTGTCGTAGATGTTAATTGTAATATGTTGTTTCTGTTGTACGTTTCCTTCCATAGCATTCTGTCGCTGAGGAGTGATTGTTATAGCAACCAAATAATGTGTTAGCCAAGTATTACTGTTTCTCGCTCAAGAGAGTAATGCATTGGTTTACAGTTCTGATAAGTTTATTAATACGCTTACGTGTAGATTCAATGTCTGCGTCGGCGATGTTGAGCATCTTTGCAGACATTAGAGCGTTATATTTCTTTTCAGATTCCTCTAGTTGCTTTTTAAGGTCTTCTATCTTTTTGTCGCGCTCGTCAACCATAGAATACAGTTCTGCGTTCTCCTTCTTTACTTCCTTATATTGAAGTATCATCTGGCGAACACGAGTAGTAAATGTATTTATTTGTGACTCTGCTTTTGACATACTTTTATCTGTTTAGTGTGGCAAAGTTAGCAAAAAAAAAAATAACTTCCAAGAAAAGACGAACGTATTTTTCTCAGAAAACAAATCTTTTTCTTTCTCAGTGCCGTTTTCTCTGTTTGCTTACTTGTTTTCTGCGGGTGCTTTTTCTTTTTTCGCAAGCATCACGATGTTATATACAAACTCTGTAATCCATTCTTGCGTAAAGCCCAGTCGCTGATTGTATTTCCTTACGGAAGCAACGGCTTTCAGTGTACCAGCATCGTTAAAGTCGTTCTTGTTAAACAAGTCGTTGACAGTCTTTTCTGTCATAGAATATATTGCTTTCTTGAAGAACGAAGGAATGCGCATTTTAAACTTCATTAGGTTGCCCATAAGCATCATTGTGTCCTGGGTAAAATGCTGGAACTGCAGCATGTAGGTTTGTACGTCCTGTATCTTTCTGCAATTTTTGGCTACGCTCTTGTCAATTTCTTTAAAGAAAGCATCGTTGTGTCCATACATCTCCTTAAGCATTTTGCGGCAAGCATTCTTCTCACCAGTGCCTAATCTGTTGTGTTCAGTGTGAACCTTAAAAGTCTGTTTGAATACACGGAGGTCAGGTAACATTGCAATATTGTTTATTCCTACTTGTGCTGCTATAGCGGCCTGAAAATAAACCCTTATAAGCATCATATAGTCCTGCATTCCTCCAATGTTCTCTTTATTGTCGTCTTGTTTCTTAAAGAAGGAAAATATGCCCATTTAATTAAAATTTAATGTTAATACTCTGCAAAGTTACATAAAAAAAACGACAAAACGTATATAATTGATAAATAAAAGGTGGTGTAGTGATAAAAAAGTGTTTCTTTTACGCTTTATATTAAAAATATTTTATAATTTTGCAAATGCTACTCTGAATTTGCAGACATCACTCTCTAAGAACGAAAAAAAATAAAATAAAAAATATGATTGACGCTACATCTCCTGTAACAAAAGGGAATTCCGCAGAAGAAGTACAAGAAAGTAGTTTCTTGAACTTACAGTTCTTTATCAAGACATTCCTGCTTAATTGGCAGTGGATACTGCTATCTCTAATTATTTGTATCGGTATTGCGATTGTTTATATTCGCTATACTGCGCCTGTTTATGAAGTTTCGGCCAAGATTCTTGTTAAAGACGACGATCCGAAGAAAATGAGCCGTAACGTAAATGGCATTCAGGCAGCCGCAAATCTTGGCTTTGTGACAAATAGTGATGGCTTCGATAACGAAATCGAAGTGTTGAAGTCGATTAGTGTGGCAGAAGGTGCTGTGCGCGACCTAAAACTGTATGTAAATTATGCAAGTGCAGGACGTGTAACAGATCGTGCAATATATTATAAGGAGAGTCCTGTATTGGTGGATATGGACGTTACCCATCTTGATACGCTTAATGGATATGTTCGCATGGAGATCACTCGTGCGGGCAGAGAGTGTGTGGTTAAGGGCGAATGCTTTATAGGTAAGTCAAAGAAGTCTGTTGATTTCGAGAAAACTGGTGTCCTACCACTTCGCATACCTACACGACTGGGTACTGTGACTATCAGCCGAAATTTTGATCCAAAGATAAGATGGAAGGAAGGTAGCACTATTATTGCCAGCATCTATAACCCAACAAAGGTTGCAGAGTCGTATGCGAAAACACTTAATGTGTCTCCTCTTTCAAAAACTACTACAATAGCCAGTCTTGACCATAAGGATATTCTTCCTGAGCGTGGCATAGATTTCCTCAAGCAGATAGCAATCGTCTATAATCGTCAGGCAAACATAGATAAGAACGAGGTTGCAGTACGTACAGAACAGTTTATCAACCAGCGCCTTGAGAAAATAAATAACGAACTTGGTCAGACAGACGGCAAGATTGAGAGTTACAAGCGCAGCAATAACATGGTTGACCTCGTAGCAACTGCTGGTCAGGCTGTGACAAACTCAGATGCTGCTGAGAAGCAACTCGTAGAAGTAGGTACACAGTTGATGCTCCTTGAGAGTTTGAAGGAGTATATAAACATCCCTTCAAACAAGTATCAGGCAATGCCATCCAACGTTGGTTTGGTTGACCCTGCCGCTACTGCACTCATTGCACAGTATAATACTGCGGTCTTAGAGCGTAATAAACTCCTTAACAGTGCTTCAGGACTTAACCCGAGCGTTGTTAGCATGACATCGCAGATAGACGACATGGTGCTTGCACTGAAGCGTGCGCTCGATCAGGCAATAAAGAATACAAAGATACAGCGCGACATGATGCAACAGTCTTATTCAAAGTATTCTGCACAAGTGTCAGAGTCGCCACAACAGGAGCGTATTCTTACAGAGATAGGTCGCCAACAGGAGGTAAAGTCAAGCCTTTACATCATACTCCTTCAGAAGCGTGAGGAGAACTCGATCTCTCTTGCAGCAACTGCCGACAAGGGAAAGCTTCTCGATGAGCCGATATCTCTCGGTAAGGTACAGCCTAAGAGTGCTATGATACTCCTCATAGCCTTGATTCTCGGTATTGGCATTCCTTTCGGAATATTTATACTCATAGAGATGATGCGCTATCGCATAGAGGGACATGAAGACCTTGCAAAACTCACTTCAAGACCAATCATTGCCGACGTTGCTGTGGCTAATGAGAGTGCGAAAACGAGAGGTGATATTGTTGTACGCGAGAATAAGAACGACCGTATGGAGGAAATCTTCCGTGGCATGCGTACCAACCTTCAGTTTATGATGAAGCAAGACGAAAACGTTGTGATGTTCACTTCAACAGTGTCTGGTGAAGGAAAAACATTCGTTGCTGCCAACCTAGCAATCAGTTTCGCCCTGTTAGGCAAGAAAGTGTTGCTCGTAGGTCTTGATATACGTCGTCCACGTTTGGCTGCGTTGTTTGAATTGCCAGGAGAGAACGATAAGGGAATCACGACACTCCTTACAAAGGAACGCCCAACTCGTGAGGACATATGCGACCAGATAGTATCGTCTGAGATTAATTCAAATCTTGATATTCTCTTTGCTGGTCCTATTCCGCCAAACCCAGCAGAACTTGTTTCGCGTTCATCACTCGACGAAATCTTTGCTGTTCTGCGCAAGGAGTATGACTATGTTATTGTTGATACAGCACCAGTAGGTCTTGTTTCAGATACACTCCAGATAGGTCGTATAGCCGACATTACTGTAGCTGTATGCCGTGCCGATTATACCGAGAAGGCTGCATTCTCAGAAGTTGAAGGATTGGCAGAGGCAGGAAAGTTGCCTAATATGTGCGTAGTACTCAACGGTATTGACATGAGTAAGCGTAAGTACGGTTATGCTTACGGTTACGGACGCTATGGCAAGTATGGTCATTACGGCAAATATGGACATAGCACCTATGGTTACCACTCATACGGTTATAGTTCATACCAGAGTAGCCATTATGGCAATCCAAATGATGACTCTGTAAAGACAAAGTAAACGAAACGAAAAATGACAATAGGAGTAGATTTTGACGGAACAATTGTAACGGATGAATATCCTAAAGTTGGTAAAGAACGTCCGTTCGCTATAGAAACCCTGAAGGCTCTCATTCGCGACCAGCACAGGTTAATCCTGTGGACGGTGCGCGAAGGGCAGTGCCTTGAGGATGCAGTAAACTGGTGTCATGAGCGTGGAGTGGATTTTTATGCCATTAACAGAGATTATCCAGAGGAAGAAGCGTCAAAGAACAACCATTTCTCACGTAAGTTGAAGGTGGATATGTGGATTGACGATCGCAATATCGGTGGTCTGCCTGACTGGGGGACTATTTACAGGATGGTAAAAGAGCACAAGACGTGGCAGGATATTATGCGCGAGCGTTCCTCGAGCCATGGAGGTTCACTGCCAAAGCCGAAAAAGAAATGGTGGCAATTTTAGAATAAGGCTCTGTCGATTAAAAAATGGAAATAAGGCATTACCAATTCTAAAAACGAAAATGGTCTTTGCCAATAAACGAAAAATTAAAATAAGAAGCAAAAGCGCCCTGATTGTTGTTACAATCAGGGCGCTTTTGTATGGTGATACGAGGTGTATATCATCTATTGGTCTATTCCTCTATATCCGTTACCATTGATATTGCTTTCATGAAGCGGTAACTAATAGTTTCGAGCATAACGACATTCATGCGTGTAACAGTGCTGAAGGAATGTTTCTCGAAAACTTTTTTAATGCTGTTAAGGAACAGTTTGCGTGCCTTATGGTAAGGCTTAATGACGAAAGGAATTTCCTCGGCAGTAAAGTGCATGCAGTCAATCAGCATATTGCCCTCCATCGATGCTACCTGCACAAGTCCTATGTGCGCCAGCCAATACCTTATTTTATTATAGTCTATTTTCTCTTTGTTGTCACGAATATAGCGTCCCATGGCAATAATACCCTCTATGCAAGTGTCATTGGTAATGATTGACTCCGCATTTTTTATGATGATATCGAGCAGTATGAGCGACTCGTCAGAAGTGTTGTGTGAATTCATCTCTTCCTCTCTTACGCTCTCAAGGCGTTGCTGAGTCCAGTGGTTGAAGAGGTGTGCCGTTGAAGCATCGAAGACAGGTGTCTCCTTTGAGTATTCCTTATCCTCAAGTGTCTGCAGTAGAGTGGGGGAGGCATTCTTATCATTCTGCATGCAGAGGGCACCTTTCCCTAAGAATCTCAACACATGCAGAAGTGATGCCACCTCAACAAGTTTGCGCCATTTGTGTTGTGACATAGGTCTAAGAGACGCATCATCAGATGGTTTCTGGAACGCTCCACATTCAAGGAGCAATAAGAAATTATGTAAAATGTCCTCGTGCATGGTTGTTGGTTGGCTACATTATTATTAATCCGCCATTAAATCATACTTTGTGCTTTCTCTAAATCTTCAGGTGTGTCAATGCCGATAGTCTCCTTTGTCGTCTCGCCTACTTTTATTCTGTATCCGTTCTGTAACCAGCGTAGTTGCTCAAGGCTCTCAGCCTTCTCCAGTGAAGATTGTGGCAATGACGTTACCTCGCGTAACACCTCCCTGCGATAAGCGTACATACCGATGTGCTTAAGGAAGGGGAACTCAGCAGCCCATGTAGCCTGTTCCTTACCACGGATAAACGGAATAACGGAACGGCTGAAGTACATGGCAAAGCCATTATTGTCAACAACAATCTTAGGTGAGTTGGCATTAGAGATGCGTTTCCATGCCTCTTCTGGAGATATGCTATCATTGTCAGCAGGGACAAACCTTATGCCGAGAGTGGCAATCTGCGTCTTTTCGTCCTCGAAACATGCACAAACAGACGCTATCTGCTCTGGTTGTATGAAGGGTTCATCGCCCTGTACGTTTACAACAACATCATAATGAGTGCCTTTAGCCTCGATTTTTTCCATAGCCTCTTCTATTCTGTCAGTACCACTCTTGTGGTTAGGAGATGTCATAACAACGTTGCCTCCCCATGACTGTACATGATTAAAGATACGTTCGTCATCAGTAGCCACCCATGTTGCATCCATTTGTTTGCTAACCTGTTCATAGACGCGTTGTATTACAGTCTTGTCACCGAGCATGGCAAGAGGTTTACCAGGGAAACGGGTTGAGGCATATCGTGCTGGGATAATGGCAATGTATTTCATTTTATTTAATAGTAAGTAAGAATTTTGTGGTAAGTAATGTTTGTATATCTATATTAGTGCAAAGATAGTTATATTTATTTACAGAGAGTAATTTTGAACGTATAAATTACAATTTTATGATAAAAAATGTTGCAGAATGACTGTTTTCTCAAAATAAATTAGTAATTTTGAACCAATATTCATTTGTAACATGGCGGTCAGGCATGCGCCTGATTGTTGTAACCTGAAATCTGAAAAGAAAGTGAGATACTGTCTAATACAACTAATATTTTTATTGCTTCCTTTGGGAGCACATTCTCAGAAAATAGTCCTCGGTTCATGTGAGACCCATGATAAGGGTCAGTATCAGGGCGAGATGTTGGGAGGAAAACCTCATGGCAAAGGTATGACGCGATTTGTTAACGGTGACACCTTTGAGGGTGAATACGTAAAAGGAAAGCGACAGGGGCATGGCGTGTACATGTTTACTGACGGAGAGCGCTATGAGGGACAATGGTTCCAGGATCAGCAGCACGGAAAAGGAATATACTATTTTGCCAATAATAATAGGTACGATGGACTGTGGTTTCGTGATTATCAGCAAGGTCACGGTGTAATGTATTACTACACAGGAGACGTGTATGATGGAAACTGGCAACAAGACAAACGCCAAGGTAAAGGAAAGTACACCTTTAAGAGTGGAGCCTATTATGACGGAGAATGGAAAAACGATATGAAGAACGGCAAAGGTTACTTCGATTGGGGTGACGGCAGTTCTTATGACGGTCTGTGGGTGGAGAACAAACGCTCGGGCAAGGGCGTGTTCAAGTATGCCACAGGCGACAGTTACAACGGCATGTGGCGCGATGACTTGCAGAACGGTAAGGGCGTGTATAAGTTTCGTAATGGTGATGTTTATGAAGGAGACTACGTAAACGGAGAGAAAACTGGCGAAGGCATCTTTAAGTATGCCAATGGTGACAAGTACACGGGTCACTTCGTTGACGGAGAGAAAGAAGGCATGGGTACTTTCGTATGGCGTAATGGTGACAACTACGTAGGTTACTGGAAAGCTGATAAACAGAACGGACATGGAAAACTGACCAAGAAAGGTGGTGACGTGTACGAGGGCGAGTTTAAGGCCGGACAACCAAATGGCGAAATTATAATACATTATGCTGACGGTTCAAAGTTCAAGGGAATATACAAGAACGGGAAACGCAACGGAAAAGCCATAGAAGAGAATAAAGACGGTGTACGCTTCGAGGGTACATACGTGGACGATGAGCGTGAAGGCGCCTTCGTAGAAAAAGATCGTAATGGTCAGGTAACGGCTCGAGGAACGTACGAGTCGGGCGTAAGAAGAGAGAATTAATACTAGAAATACAAACCCATAAAAAGAAATAATCATGATAGTAGACACATTAGAAAACCTCAAGGAGTATGTTGGCATGAACCCACTTTTTGCTGACGTGGTAAAGTTCATTGAAGAGAATGATCTTCTCTCCCTTGAGCCTGGCAAACATTATATAAAGGATAAGGATCTCTTCGTTAACATCACAACGGCTAAGGGGAAGACCCCAGACGAGGCAGTGATGGAGACCCATAAGAATATGATTGACATACAGATTCCGCTCGATGAAGAGGAAACATACGGTTACCTGCCTCTTGAGGACCTTCCTGATGACATTCCTTACAATGAAGAGAAGGACATAACAAAGTATCCTGGCATACCTGGTAGCAGTTATGTAACATGTCGTCCAGGCATGATGGCAATATTCTTCCCACAGGATGGTCATGCACCATGTATCTCTAACGTGGCTGAGATAAAGAAGGCTATCTTCAAGGTTAAGGCATAGTGCTTAAAATTTAAGGCATAGTGACGGCAGGAAAATGGTCACTTCCCTTTGAAGATACAGCGACAAGACAACAGTTAACCCACCTAATATCTAAAGACGAAAATGGCAGAAACGAAGAAAACCGCTGTTAAGGCTGCTGCAGAACCAAAGAAAAAGGCTACCACAAGAAAGACCTGCGCTGGCAGAAAGAAAACGGTAGCAAAGCAGCCACAGCATATAGGAATAGTGCAGAACGATGCCTGGTTAGAGCCTTTTGAGGAGGCTATCCGTGGAAGACACGATCATGCGCTGTGGATGATAAACCACTTGACCAACAATGGTAAGAAGAGTCTGTCGGACTTTGCGTCTGGTCATCTCTATTATGGATTGCACCGCACGAAGCAAGGCGGTTGGGTGTTCCGCGAGTGGGCGCCTAACGCTACGGAGATTTACCTTATAGGTGATTTCAATGGTTGGCAACCTACAGCCAAGTATGCACTGAAAAAGGCTAAGAATGGACAGGACTGGGAACTGAAACTGCCTAAGACCGCAATGAAACACGGTGACCTTTACAAGATGCTTGTAAAGTGGGAAGGTGGCGAAGGCGAACGCATACCAGCCTGGGCACAGCGTGTTGTGCAAGACAGTGAGACAAAACTCTTCTCCGCTCAGGTGTGGGATCCAGAGAAACCATACGTGTGGAAGAAGAAGACGTTTAAGCCAAACACTGCTCCTTTGCTTATCTATGAGTGTCATGTAGGCATGGGACAGGATGCAGAAAAGGTAGGAACGTACACCGAGTTCAAGGAGAATGTACTGCCAAGAGTTATAAAAGATGGTTACAACTGTATTCAGATTATGGCGATACAGGAGCATCCTTATTATGGCTCTTTCGGCTATCATGTAAGTTCTTTCTTTGCCGCGTCCAGTCGATTCGGTACTCCAGAGGAGTTGAAAGACCTCATTGATACTGCGCACCAGAACGGCATAACAGTCATCATGGATCTTGTTCACTCTCATGCAGTGAAGAACGAGAACGAGGGTTTGGGCAACCTTGCTGGCGATCCTAATCAGTATTTCTACCCAGGAGACCGTCGTGAGCATAACCAGTGGGACAGCCTTTGCTTTGATTATGGCAAGGACAATGTTATGCACTTCCTGCTCTCTAACTGTAAGTACTGGCTTGAGGAGTTCCATTTCGATGGCTTCCGCTTTGATGGTGTTACCTCAATGCTCTATTATAACCACGGACTAGGCGTAGATTTTGGCGGATATAGCGATTACTTTAATGGCGGTGAGGACGATAACGCTATTTGTTACCTCACACTTGCCAATAAGTTGATACATGAGGTGAACAAGAATGCCATTACCATAGCAGAGGACATGAGTGGTATGCCAGGCTTGGCTGCCAAGTTTGAAGATGGCGGTTATGGTTTTGACTATCGTCTTGCCATGGGTATTCCTGACTATTGGATAAAGACAATAAAGGAACTGCGTGACGAGGATTGGAAGCCTTCGAGCATCTTCTGGGAAGTAAAGAATCGCCGAGCAGACGAGAAAACAGTTTCATATTGTGAGAGCCACGACCAAGCGTTGGTAGGTGACAAGACGATAATCTTCCGCCTTATCGACTCTGACATGTACTGGCACTTCAAGAAGGGCGATGAGAATGAGACCGTACACCGCGGCATAGCTCTTCATAAGATGATACGTCTCGTTACGGCAGGCACCATTAATGGTGGTTATCTTAACTTTATGGGTAATGAGTTCGGTCATCCAGAGTGGATAGACTTCCCACGCGAAGGAAACGGATGGAGTTATAAGTATGCACGCCGACAGTGGAACCTTGTTGACAATAAGGAACTGTGTTATCACTATCTTGGCGATTTCGACCGCAAGATGCTTGAGGTGATAAAAAGCCAGAAGAACTTCAACAAGACACCAGTACGCGAGATATGGCACAATGATGGCGACCAGATATTGGCGTTCATGCGTGGCGACCTTGTCTTCGTGTTCAATTTCTCTCCTACGCGTTCGTTTACGGACTACGGCTTCCTCGTGCCAACAGGCTCATACGATGTTGTGCTCAATACCGACGCGGTAGAATTTGGTGGTAACGGACTTGCTGATGATAGCGTAACGCACCTTACTAATTATGACATCCTGCATGTCAAGGAGCGCAAGGAGTGGCTAATGCTTTATCTTCCAGCACGTTCAGCCGTTGTCTTGCGAAAGAACTAAGTGGCAAAAGATTAAGTTCATAATGACTAATCATGCCAAAGCGAATGCTAATTATGGATTATGTATTATGCATTATGAATTGTTCTTAGGATAATAAAAAGTTAATAAATGGTTAATACTTCAAAGGATAGCACCGCTACTGTAAGGGTAGTGTGTGCTATCGTTTTTGTAATCTTTGTCATTACGTATGTATTCTCATTCCAGGGCGATCTGCTTACGATGATACAGAACGTATGGGCTAATGGTCAAACGCATTACCATCGTGGTGTAGGCGTGGCTATTATAACGTTGATATTGTCGTTGGTAGCCTTCATAGTGAGTTTGCTGGTACATCTGCCGCAGCGTACATTCTCATTGATATTCTTCCCCTCTTTTCTGTTTCTGGGGTTGCTTACTGCGGTTCATGTTGATGGTAACAGCGTAGAGACTTCCTTGGGGTGGCTCATTGCTACACCGTTGTTGCTTGTGCTTTATGTGTTTGTCATAAAGCAGATAAACAATTATCAACCGTTTCTGTTACCCCTGCGTAGTACGTCATTCCTTTCACACCCTTGGTGGACCAATATCCTGCTACTTGTGTGCATGATGTCGCTCACGTATATGATGGGAAACACCGACCGTACGTTGCACACACGCCTAAAGGTGGAACGCCTTTGTAAAGAGAAACAGTGGGATAAGGCTTTGATGGTGGGCTTTCCGCAGTATGACAACGATTCGTCGCTCACTATGCTTCGTGCGCTCGCCCTTGCCAATAAGGGAGAGATGGGCGATAAACTGTTTAATTATGAAATAACAGGCGGCTCTTCATCACTTACGCCTCGCCCCGATTGTTCCGCTACGTTCATGTTAGGGTCAGACGTCTCGGTATGGAAAACAATAGGAGTCGTACCGCGTGACAAGTCAGTGTCTATATATACGTTTCTAAAGAAAGAGATGCGTCGAGGCACGTTGAATCCAGTGGCAAAGGATTATCTGCTTTGTGCATATCTAATGGATTATCGTCTGAAGGACTTTGCGAAGGCGTTACCAAAATATTATCATATAAACGACTCTCTGCCTGTGCATTATGCCGAGGCGTATGTGATGTATTGTGAAAAATATAATGTGGCAGATACGCTCATAGGTCAGACGATAAAGGCAGACTATGCCGACTTCCTTACAACCATGCGTTCAGAAAAAGACCATGTGCTTCGCAATGCGGCAATACGTAGTGCGTATTTCGGCACATACTGGTATTATTATCATTCTAAGGTCTTTCGCTCAGGTCAGCCAGTCGGTCGTGCAGGCAAACGTCAGTAAGGTTAGCCGTATCTTCCGCTGGCAGGTATCTGGCGGTGTCGCCTTTTTCGTCGTGCACAATCTCTGCAAGGAAATGAATGCGCAGTAGGTCATAAATAATCATATTAATAGAACGCATAGGGAACCCTGTGCGTTTTTTTATGTCCATGGCTGTAAGTGCAGGTCCACCGTTCTTAAAGTTTTCGATAATGATTCCCATGATGCGCTTTGACGTTTCAAGGCGTGAGTTGAAACTCGGGTTGTAAGGCACCAGTGTGAAGAAGTCCTCAGAGTTTTGGCGGCAATACGAAATCTCTGCTCCGCCAAGACATATAATCCATGATATCTGCATCCACAACAAGAAGAACGGTATGACGGCAAAGGAGCCGTAGATGGCGTTGTAGTTAGAAATCCATATCTGGGAGTTTATGTATATCAACTGGAACAGTTGCCACGAAACGCCCGCCAGTATTCCTGGTATTATCGCTGAGCGAACCTTCACCTTAGTGTTTGGCATGAAGGTGTAGAGAGCGGTAAATGCTACGGAGAGTACCACGTATGGTGATAGTTCTATCATGAAAGCCATCATCGGACCTATGACAATCACATCGTGAAGTTGGTGATTGAGGGCTGTAACCCAGATGGAAAGTCCTGAACTTAGGACTATTACGATGGGGATAAGGAAGAGCAGGGCGATATAATCGGTGATAGTTCGGAAGATGCTTCTTTGTCTTTTAACCTGCCAGATGTCGTTAAAGGCACGTTCGATGTTAGAGATAAGCATTAGCACGGTCCATAACATGAACAGCAGACCTATGCCGAGGAACACCCCTTTCTGCGTGTGTTTAAGATAAGAGTTAACAAAAGAAATTATCGTTTCTGCCACATCGGGCTGTGATGCCAAGGTGGTAGTAAACCATTTCTCGATGTATATGGAGTAACCAAAGCCACGCGCTATGGCAAATACCACAGCCAAGATAGGTACGATGGCGAGCAGAGAAGAGTATGTCAGGCTGCTGGCGGTGTCGATAACTCGCTTTTGCTGTATGTCAGTCCAAAGAGCCTGTATGAATAGTTTGGAAGTGCTGGTAAGTTCTTTAAACTTCATGGGTAGTAGTAAAAATGTAGCCAGGAAACGTTACTAAAAATAAAAAAAAGGAAGACAGTGTTCCTATAAGCCGGGTTTTGTATTCCGTTGAGGCTCTCGCCGTCAACGGATGCTCCATCATTTATCTACCCGTTGCGTCACCGTAACGGTTTAGCCAAATGGCTTAGCATTCTACCCTCCATCGTGAGAATACACTCTCGGGCGGGCAACCCTTTCATGACGATGGTTTACTTGAACTTGCAGCCTCCAGCAGACACAGCCCGACTGTCACCAGTCGGCTGGTGGTCTCTTACACCACCTTCTCATCCTTACCTCCCGAAAGGAGGCGGTTATTTTCTTCTGTCTTTCACTTACTGTTGCCAATAACTTGTAGTTTCGCAAGTGGAGTGCCCTGCGCTGCCCGGACTTTCCTCTCGCATCTATCAGATGCCAGCGATAGAGCCGGAACACTGTCGTCCTAAATATTTTGCAAAAGTACAAAAAAAATGTCAGTAAGCAAAACTTTTACGTAATTTTATGGTGTACGACCTATATTGACATAATGCTTGGAAATAGCCATTTACGCTGACACTTTGATTTTCTTAACTCGCTGAGAATGGGGATGCTGACCAAGAAAAGGAAAGTAGTCCGTAAATATGAGAATTATGAGGTAATATACTAATAGGCTTGTAATCAGAGGGTTGCTGAGAAAGTGTTCAAAAAGTCGTTACGGAAAGGTGCATGAGCATGTAAAAGCATACGCTTTTACCATGTAATAAGGTACAAATAAGGAGGTAAACACTATGCTTTTACATTGTAATTTGGGCCTGATTACCCTGTAAAAGGATAGAGATTGCTACAACGATTTTTCCTTGTTCCTATCCAAGTTTTAGTGTCGGGAAATCTCTATTTCGCGTTTTGTGGATGAAGGCATGAAAAAAGCAGAATGTTACAAAAATACATGTTTTTTGTGACATTCTGCTTATTTTGATTTATGCAGGTAGTTCTGTAAATTACCTTTGTCATATTTATAGAACCACCATTATTTTTTTCTTTTTCTAAAGAGATTAACGGTGCCTCCCAGCCTGCGGTACAGTTTCCAGCCTAATAAAGCCCCATCGATAACGGCAGATGCAGAAGTGATAGTGGCAAGAAGGCGTTTGGTAGGAGACCCTAACTCTTCTTCGCTTGGTTGGCGGAACATAACGTTCCACAAGTCAGCAAGTTGCTCTTCAGATTTGTTTAAGTCGTCCCTTAGTTGCTGTTTGCGTATGTCAAGAGTCTCAAGGGAGACTATTTTGATAGGAGCATGCTCCGTGTTAACTTTAGTTCGCATGGCAAAAAGTAAGTATTCAAAATTATTTTTACATATGAGTAAGTGTATATCGATGTTGTTATATAATATTTAATACAGGCTCTTTGGGGCATCTGCTTCCCCTGTTTTCGGTCACAATGATTACATTGCTCCTCAAACAGTGAAACCATCTGTTCCCAAATAGCCAATATTAAATATTAAAATAATTTTGAACACTTACTTAAGGGGAATTATTTGTTATTATTAGAGTCTTCGAAAATACTGATAAGAAATCTTACCATGGGTCGCTCAATCCAGGAACGTCTGTTGGCGAGAACCAGAAACAGCAGTATAACGTAGACCAGACAAACGGCAAGAAACGCCATCGGCATGGAGTTGAGCACGTCTGCCAGGAAGTAGGCAGCAGCGAAAGAAAGGTATATGAGAGCCAGCAGCGTGAGCAGTGCGATAACAAAGGCAATGGTAAGTGTAGTAAGGAGCCTTACCACCTTTTCAATTATGTCCAGTTTGGTGTACTCTTTTTTAATTGTCAACCATTGTTTCGCTTCCTCAATGAAGTCGGCAATCCTTTCTATATTTTCATCATTCGATAGCATAGTGTGTCAGACAGTAAAAAACATATCGAGGCGCACGTATTATCGGTGCGCCTCGAAGAGTGAGTGTTTATCTTATTCCAGGTCGTCAGCGAGTTCATCAATCTGCTTGCGTGTCAGTTTGATGTCGTGCTTATCGCAAAAGTCCTTAACTGCGTCCTGTATCTTTGCACGTGTGTCAGTACCCTTTTCTGGTGCGAAGAGAAGTGCTGCTGTTGCGCCGGCAACGGCTCCGCCGATGATTGCGCCAATGTAACCTAATGCTTTCATAATTGATATTGTTTTAAGGGTTAAATATGAAGATAATTATTTCTTGTTGCAAATGTAGTAAAAAAATAAATGAAAAGAGGAAACAATTGTGTTAAAAATAGCGAAATGAACAAAATGCTATATATTTTTTTATTACCTTTGTAGCATATTTCAAGTGGATATTAATTTAAAACATAATATTGTAATGAAAAAATATGTAGTTATATGCGCTGCATTGTGCGCATCTATAGCAATGGTATCGTGTGGCTCGTCAAAGGAAAGTGCTTATCGCAAGGCTTACGAGAAGGCAAAGGCGCAGGAGATGGCACAGCAGCAACAGCAGGAACCAGCACAACAGCAGCAGGAAACAACTGAACAGCAGACACCAACAGTTACACCGCTCGTAGAGACACCTGCACAGACAACCGTCGTCGCTAACGGTAACGATAATGTGCCTGTACGTTCAGAGAGCCTTACCGTTGTGAGTGGATCAGGACTTAAGGCTTATTCTGTAGTCGTAGGTTCTTTCGGTGTGCGCGCTAATGCAGAGGGCATGCAGAATACTCTGAAAAAAGCAGGATATAATGCACAGGTAGCATACAACTCCGAGAGAAACATGTATCGCGTAGTTGTTACCACGTTTGACTCAAAGGCTAATGCTGTGGAGAGCCGCAACTCTCTGCGTTCTACTTATCCTGATGCATGGCTCTTGATGAAGAAGTAAGCCTATGTCACGCATATTGGCTATAGACTATGGTATGAAGCGCACTGGGCTGGCTGTGACTGATACGTTACAGATTGTGCCAGGTGCGCTCGATACTGTGGATACACAGAAACTTATGGCTTACCTAAATGATTACGTAAAGCGTGAGAGCGTTGAGCGTATCGTGATAGGAGAGCCAAGGCAGCCAAACGGTCAGCCATCAGAAAACCTTAAACGCGTAAAGAAATTTGAAGAACAATGGCGTAAGGCGCATCCAGAAATACCGATAGAGGGATTTGACGAGCGTTTTACATCTGTTATGGCGCATCGCACGATGCTCGACGCGGGGTTGGGAAAAAAGGCAAGACGCGACAAGGCGCTTGTCGATAGAATTTCAGCAACGATAATACTACAGGATTATCTACAGTCAAGAATGTAGTGTTTTTACAATGGTGTTGCTGAGTGCAAAAATATAAACGAAAAATGATTTTACCAATTTATACATATGGACAGCCTGTGCTCAGAAAAGTGGCGCAGGATATTGACAAAGATTACCCAGAATTACAAACTCTTATTGCCAATATGTGGGAGACACTTGCAGACAGCGAGGGAATAGGTCTTGCAGCACCACAGATAGGACTTGATATCCGTCTCGTCGTTATTGACCTCGATGTGTTGAAGGAAGATTTTCCGGAATATGATGGATTCCGCAAGGTTTTTATCAATGCTCATATTGAGGAATATGACGATGCAGAGACTACATCTTCTGAAGAAGGATGCCTATCGCTGCCTGCCATTCATGAGAAGGTAGTTCGCCCAGCAAAGATTCGTGTAAGATACATGGACGAGAACTTTGAAGAACACGATGAATGGGTAGAGGGTTATCTGGCGCGCGTAATGCAACACGAGTTTGACCATCTTGAAGGTAAGATGTTTATTGACCACCTCTCTCCGTTGCGCAAGCAGTTGATAAAGTCGAAACTGCGCGCTCTGTTGCAGGGACGTTTCCGCTGCGGATATAAGGTTAAGATGCCTCGTGTGCGTTAAACCTATGTAACGGCAACGTCTTGCTGTGGTGTTATAAGAAAAGGTAGGCAACTTTGCATATTGTTCAGGATGATAATACATTGCGTCGTCTTTCGCTACGGATGACAAAGAGGGTGGGGATGAGCCTTATGTTCTTCCTCGCTTCTTTGTGTGTCTATGGTCAGTATAAGGTAGAAAGGCTTATATTGAGTGGCAGGGTGGCGTTGCATTATGAGGATTACGTCCTTTCGATACAATATTTTAACCAAGCGCTGACGCAGAAGCCATTTCTTTGGGAACCATGGCAGTTAAGAGCCATAGCAAAGTTTTACCTGGACGATTGGAGTGGGGCAGAGGCCGATGCCTCAAAGGCGATAGAACTAAATCCGTATATTACGGAGTTGTATGACCTGCGTGGCATATCAAGAATAAGATTGGAGCAGTATTCGGGGGCTATAGAAGACTATTCGAAGGCTATATCCCTTGAACCTGGTAATCGTAATTACTGGTATAACCGTGCGGCATGTTACATGGAGCAGAAGGATTATGACAGTGCGCTACTGCAACTTGATACTATCATAGGAAAATGGAAGGACTATGCCCCAACGTATCTGCTGAAAGCTGAGGTGTACCTAAACCGTAAGGACACGCTGACGGCAGAGGACTGGGTGAAGAAAAGCCTTGAGGTAGATTCCTTTAACGCTAATGCGTGGCGCTTTCGTGCTAACCTCGCTTTGCAAAAGGAGCGGTGGAAGGATGCTGACCAGTTTTTTTCGAAGTCATTACACTTAAAACCAAAAGATTCAGGAAGTCTTATAAACCGTGCGCTTGCACGCCTGCGACTAAACAATCTTCGTGGCGCAATGAGTGACTATGATGACGCTTTGGAATATGATCCGAATAGTTTCCTTGCACATTACAACCGAGGGCTGCTTCGCCAGCAGGTAGGTGATGACAATAGGGCTATAGAGGACTTTGACTATGTGTTGACATTTGAGCCCGATAACGTTATGGCACTGTTGAATCGTGCTACGTTGCTGGATAAAACAGGTAATCTGCGTGCCGCAATACGCGATTACAGTAAGGTGATAGAAAAGTTCCCAAACTTCTGGACAGGACTGCATTATCGTGCAGAATGTTATCGACGTTTGGGCATGAAGGCACAGGCAGAGAGGGACGAGTTTCGCATTCTCAAGGCGCAGATGGATAAGCATCTCGGCAAGCAGGCCAGATGGTCACGAAAGAAGGTTGCCGCTGTGCGCAAAATGAGCGATATTGACCCAGAGAAATATAATCAGGTAGTGGTGGAGGATAATCCAGAACCAGTACAGGAATACAAGAGTGAGTATCGAGGTAAGGTGCAGAATAGGCAGGTAACCGAACAGTATCAGCCTTATATAGCATTGACTTATGCCGAAAAAAGGGGCGAGATAGGTTACAGAGCCTTATATGACGATGCTGCAGAGGCGTTACGCATGGAAATGAATGCGGCTTTCGGCTCCTATGGCATCAATATCCCTAAATTAGGATATGTGGGAGAAAGCAGTGGCGTACAAGCGGCTTCGGAGGTAGATACATTGTCGGAAGCAATGCGTAAAACTAAGGATACGAAGACTGCGGAATTGCTGTTGTTGGCGAGGTCGGTGGCATATTCGTCAGAACAGAACTACCAAGAGGCATTAAAGGATGTAAACAGTTATCTACAGATAAATCCAGCGTCTATCATCGCATTGTGGCAGCGTGCCGTGTGCTGTGCCATGATTGCGGAGTATGAAAAGGGGCAGACACCTAAGGATGCAGCCTTGCGTAAGGCGGGAGTTATGAGTGACTTTGATAAACTCGTTGAACTTGTTCCGCGTAATACTTATGTTCTTTACTGTTATGGAACGTTCTGCGCCAGAATGCAGGAATATGATAAGGCGATAGAACTGTTTACTAAGGTGATAGAGCAAGACGCACAGTTGTCGTACGCCTATTATAACCGTGGCTTGGCGTATCTCGTTTCGGGCAAGGCACAGCAGGCGAAAGCAGATTTTAGTAAGGCAGGAGAACTGGGACTGTACAATGCCTATAGTCTTATGAAGAAAAAAGGTAACAAAAAATAAGAGAACGTATGCGTAAGTTATTCTTTTCTGTGGCATTTGCCATGTTGATGTCTGTGACGGTTCATGCACAGGAGGTTGACAGCATGTTTGTTAATATGCCCGACAGCCTGTTTCCTTACTTGTCATCAGCACAGCGAGTGGAGTTGGTAAACCTAAAGAGGGTTGACACTTCAACTTCTGCAGTACTGCGTTCTGCCTTGGATTGCGAAGTAGCATTACAGTATGCTGACGCTGAACGTATGACTTTAGCATTAGATAGTACTGCCATCGTGGAACTGGCCATGCAAAAGGTAAATGATAGGAATGTGTGTTGTCTGTTGCGTACAGTTCCAACACCAGAACCAAGTACTTCTGCCGTGCTTTATGATGAGGAATGGAAACAAATAAAACGGTTAACTCTTGATACCGTATCATTTACGACACGTCCAGATACAATGAGCATCGCACAGTATGATGAACTCTGTAAGCTAATAGAATTTCCTTTAGTAGAAGTGCATTTCGAGGATGCTTCAACGATAGACTTGAGGTTGAATGTACCGCTGGTGTCAAAGGACGAAAGGGAAAAACTCGCTGCTATAATAGTGCAGCGTAAGATGAAATGGAACGGACAGGAGTATGTCTGCGAATAAATATTAAGAGAAATAAAGCAAGGCTGCATTAAAAAGATTTTTTTTAATGCAGCCTTGCTTTATTTGAATATACAATAAAAGTTGCTCAAACTATTAAATTACATAACGATGGTAATTTATAGAACCACCTTTAAATTACATAACGATGGTAATTTATAGAACCACCTTTAAATTTTGTTTGAATTCTTCTCTTGAGGAAGCAGTACTCTTTCGCAGAACCGGTCCTGCCACCATCTGCCGTCAAGTACAGGGCATTCATTGTTCATTATAGCAAATGCCATAGCATGACCGTCTTTACCTTTATAATATCCAGAGAGTGTGCTTATGCCGCCTTCTCTTGTAAGCGTGCCAGTCTTAGCCTTTACCATGCCGAGGACGTTAGGCTTCCGCATTCGGTCGTGTAATGTACCATCAGTTCCTGATAGAGGTAGTGATGTGAAAACCTCTTTATATATAGGCTTGTGCTTGTAGGTGTAGTCTAAGAGCGTGATGAGGAGATGTGGGCTCAGTCTGTCGTCGGGGCATAATCCGCATCCGTCCTCAATGTTACAATCTTTCTTAGGGTCAAGTCTTAGTTCCTGCTTAACAAACCGTTGCAATGCTACAATGCCGTTTTTGCGGAAGTTTCCTCGTGGGCTTACAGTATATCCTAAAAGGTAAAGCAATGACTCCGCATTGATGTTAGAAGAGTTTTTAAGTGCTTTTTCTATAGGAAACTGTACTGGAGTTTTTATCTCGGTTAACAGCGTCGCCTTCTTTGGTATGAGTCTTCCGAAGCGAATACTGTCAATGTTTATTCTTATGCCAGCAGTATTTTGTAGGGCGTATAGGGTTTCGGTACGCATTTTTTTGTAACCGTGATATATCAGTCCCATGCGGCTTACTTTAAGGTCGCCCATAGTCCAGTGTTCTTCGTGGTTCATTGGTTCTGTGAATGCCATATCGAGCAGTACGTTACCCTTTATAGCCTTTATCCCTTTCTGCTTTAGTATTGTAACCATGTTATTAAGGCTATCGCGGTTGAAGAAAGGATCGAATTGTGTCTTTAAAATAATGTTGCCGTACAGAGTGTCTTGCTTGATAATACCAGAACTGTATAACCTTGTTCTATAGTTATACTTTGTGCCCACCTTTCGTAAAGTAGCGATGCATGTTAGCAGTTTCATGCACGACGCAGGTCGCATAGGTTTGTCTGCATTATATGCGTACACCTGTTTCTTAGCGGTCATGTCATATAGCATAACGCCGATGGAGCCAACATGTTGTTGTGTTGCAATAAAAGAATCAACACGTTGTTGTAGTACTTTGTCTATAGGAGGCAGTTGGGTAGTTTGTGTGTCTTTCTTAGAAACGTTATCGTCTCCACTCCGGCAAACGCGCAGAGCAGAGACGATAATTATGAGTAAGATAATAACAATAGGTGTTATTTTTTTCATTGCATAAATAAAGGGGACGGGCAGTTTGAGTGATTACTTTTTGAAGTAGCGGTTGTAAAGACCTTCGAAGCCCTTACCATGACGAGCCTCGTCCTTAGCCATCTCGTGAACTGTATCGTGGATAGCGTCCCAGTTCTTAGCCTTAGCATTCTTAGCAATGCGGAACTTATCCTCACATGCACCAGCTTCAGCGTTCATACGCTTCTCAAGGTTGGTCTTTGTGTCCCAAACAACATCACCAAGAAGTTCAGCGAACTTAGCAGCGTGCTCAGCCTCTTCCCAAGCGTAACGTTTGAAAGCGTCAGCAACCTCTGGGTAACCCTCGCGGTCAGCCTGGCGGCTCATAGCGAGATACATACCAACCTCAGTGCATTCTCCAGTGAAGTGGGCGTTAAGGTCCTTTATCATTTCTTCGTCAACACCATATTCTTTTGCTATGCCGATAACGTGCTCCTGTACGAACTGTATGCCGCCTTCAGTCTCTTCAAGTTCCTTGAACTTAGATGCAGGAACGCCACACTGTGGACACTTCTCTGGAGGGGTAGTACCTTCATAGATGAAACCGCAAACGGTGCAGATAAATTTCTTTTTCATAGTAAATAAAGTTTTAATGTTTTTTGTAATGCGTTGTTTTTGTAATATGTAGGAAAGTGTGGCTCTATGGCTTGCTTTTCCTTTTGATGTTGCAAAGATAGACAATTTATTTTGTTCCGCAAAAAGTGTAGGGTTTATTTTCCTTAATTAACCATTTTCTTTACAAATTTTACCAGTCGTGTGCTTTGTTCTGCTAGTATTTGAACTTTTTTATATAAATATAGACCTATAGGTCGAATGTTATAGCGCAACTATAGAAAATCCGCTGCCCGTTGATTATGACATAACAAGATGAGAGGATTATTGAAGATCTGCTGCCTCTTGATTATGGCATAACAAAATGAGAGAATTATTGAAGATCTGCTGCCTCTTGATTACGGCATAACAAAATGAGAGAAATAAAAAAACACGATTGAAAAAGTCTTCAATCGTGTTCAAGTGTTTTAGAGGTGCGTGGCGGAGTCGAACCGCCTTAGCTGGTTTTGCAGACCAGAGACTAAACCGTTCATCCAACGCACCATATATTGTGTCTTTTGTTTTCCTTTCTTCAGATGAAGCGGTGCACTTGTTTTTCAAATGCGATGCAAAGGTACTGCTTTTTTTTGTAACTACCAAATGTTTTGAAGTTTTTTTTACAAAAAGTATGAAAAACTTTTGTATTTCATATTTTTTTTGTACCTTTGCACTCGCAATTCGCTAATCAGATGCGCCTGTGGCGAAATTGGTAGACGCGCTAGACTTAGGATCTAGTGTCTTGCGATGTGCAGGTTCGAGTCCTGTCAGGCGCACACATATAAAACGCTAAATGGTTAAAAATGGACTATTTAGCGTTTTTTTTATTATCAAGAATACTAATGTTTTTGCTACCGTAAAGTCCATCTATTCCATATTAAACTTGCTGCTCATTGCCGTTAACAAGCAACTTTAAAGTTAAATTTTATTTCTTTTGCCGTAATTCCTGGGCATAAGTACTAAAGTAATCTGATTTTTTTTGTACCTTTGGGGCATGAACCATTCTGATTAAGCGTTATGGATAGGGACTCTAAGAATAATAGCTGCAACATAGAAAGCCAACGACAATGCAGCGAAGAAGCCTGACCACGTAATCACGGCTGAAATAAGCATAGAGATAATCGATGATGACGATACCCCGAAGGTGAAATACTCTAATCCTTGAGGCATGGTTGTCGTTTTGGCATTTATTGCCATGTTCGTATCTCTTTTTGTAAATGGCGTTGCCTTTCTTGTTAGTATGGCTATATTCCTTGTCTCCATCTCATTTTCCTCCGATAGAATTTCGGATAGGATAAGTCATCCATGGAAATATAAGGATAATGCATTTAACCCGTAAATTTACTCTGAAAACTTATTACTATGTGGACTTTTATTATTTTAATCTTAGGCTTAGTCATTTCGTTGTGTGGCTTAAAGAAGTCATTGCAAGAAAAGAAACGTCCGAAAAAGAACCAGCAAAGAAGAAACGGTCCAAGAAGAAACAGCTGCATGTATTCAAATGCTTCTCCAGATGACGAAATGACAGAAGAACAAATGATAGCAGAAGATTACTATTATTACCAAGATAGGGACTGATGTATGCGAAAAGTCGTAACTACTAAATAAAGGTAGTTACGACTTTTATTTTGTTAGATAGTAAGGTTGCTATTCCTTCCACTCAAAATGATCTTTGCCCGCACCTATTTCAAAGTGCAGTTTGGCAATGCCAAGGTCAATGCGTGTGTAACCTACCAGTGAGAAGCGACGCTTAGCAATGACATGTGGCTTACCGTTTGCGTTGGCAATGTATTCAAAATAGAATTTCTGTTGGTTGATAGCAGTGGGCGCCATGAGTGCTGCCTCTACTCCGTTGCGGAACCATGCGGGTGTAGTAGCGTTGACATTGCTGACTTCTTCTATTGATTTGTGGCGATGGTCGCGCTTTGGAGCGTTGTGATACCCTAATGCTATAAGGCAGATGACCTTCTCGCCATTGTTTAGTGTAAAGGCTTCTTTCACCTTGTTATATGTAAGTCCTACCCAGCAGGAACCGAGTCCCAGTCGTTGGGCGAGTAGAACCAATTGTTCGCCATAGTATCCTATGCGTTCGTCAAGTGTGTCATATTTTTTCCCCGCCATGACAAGGTAGTTGCTAACGCCAGAGAATGAGCCGTAAGCCATAATGCCGCTGAATGCTTTTGGCTCGTTGAGTACCAGTTGTATGTGCAGCGAACCATTACGGTTGCATTCCTCAATTTTCTCTTTTAATGCTTCAACAACATTGTCAGCGAGTGGTCGGTCACAGTATTTTCTTACGCTAAAGCGTTCTTTAATTGCTTCTAAGTCTGTCATGTCGTGGTGGTATAGTCTTGTTTTATTCCATGCTTGATATTGTTACGTCACCGCATTCATCGAGACATTCCAGAAATTTCTCGCTTTGCGTGCCACGTTTCACCTTTAGTACTACAGATACTTCGAACAGTACGCCGTTAGATGTATGTCGTTCTCGTAGTTCGTTGGAATGCAGTTCCATGCATTCCTGACGAAGTTTTGTTATGGCTTCCTTTACTTTCAGTCTTGATGTTGTAGTGAAGGAAAGTGACACAGTGCTTGTTCCTATCTGTGGTATAAGGGCGTTAAGCATTTCCAGTCCTATAAGTACCATGGCCGTTGTTATGGCAGCCGCGGCAAACATGCCTGTTCCGCAAGCCAGTCCTATAGCGGCAGTTACCCACAGTCCTGCCGCTGTTGTCAGTCCGCGTACCATGTTCTTTTGAAAGATTATTGTTCCGGCACCGAGGAAGCCAATGCCAGATACCACCTGCGCTGCAACTCGTGACGAGTCTTTCAGGTCAATGCCAAAGCCGTATTGTGATACTATGCAGAACAGAGCACTGCCCATGGCAACAAGGAAATGTGTTCTGAAGCCAGCGTCCTTTGAGCGATATTCTCGCTCTATGCCTATGATGCCTCCTAATAGCAGTGCTATAGCGAGGCGAAGGGTTATGTCAAGTATGTTTTCCATATAGCACAATTTCTGAAGTTTAGTTCCTGTATTTGTCCTCTACAGCGCTATTTATTACCTTGTAACTCTCCTCCGTCAGCCAGTTGATGTTGTCGTTACCTTTTGATATAGGGTAAATAGGCTTGTGTATGGTGAGCGACAGTGTGTGGCGTTTTATGAACTTGCCGTCCTGTTGTTTGGGCAGAATATCATACGAACCATTTATGGTCATGGGTACTACGGGCAACTGCAGTTCGTCTGCCAGTGCGAAGGCTCCGCGATGGAAGGGTAGCATGTGGCCGTTCTTTGTGCGTGCTCCCTCCGGAAATACCATGATCGAAGCCCCTTCTTTCAGTGCATGTTCCGCGTTGCGGTAAGTGCTGAGCACCTTGCCGTTGCTGCCTTTGTCAACAAATATTTCGCCAGCGTGTTTACAGGCAGTTCCAAAGAAAGGAATTTTCTCAAGTGAACGCTTCATCATCCATCGCAGTTCCACGTTGAGGTAACCGCAAATAAGGAATATGTCGTATGCCCCTTGGTGGTTTGCGGTGAATACACACGAGGTGTTGCAGGGAATATTCTCCCTTCCGTTCACCTCAACGTGCAGCAACGATGTCCTTATAATGATGCGCGACCATATTTTGGCGAGATGTGTAGTCCACCAGTCAGGCCTTGTCATGATGCCCATGCTAAACGGCAGTTTGTTCTTTAGCCACCCTGTGCATGAACATATTATGGCATCTAATGTGCCAATGATGGCAGTGCTTAGTGCAACTACTGGTGCAAGTATAAATATTTGATAAATCCTGAATAACATATATTTGTGTTGATAGTTTGAGTGTGTTTGTTATCTTTCAAACTCCAGCATTTCCCCATGGCAGTTACAGTCGAACGTTCCATTGCTGAATATAGGATTGCCGTTGCATATTGTCTCCTTTATTTGCCAGTGGAAGTTTCTTCCCTCAATGGGGCTCCATCCGCATTTGCTCTGTATGCAATCCTTTGTTACAGTCCATGGAGTGTCGTTTCGCTTGACGATAGTGATGTCGGCCTTATATCCCTTTCGCAAGAAGCCACGTTCCTTTATCGAAAATAGTGTGGCAGGATTATGACACATAACATCTACCAAGCGTTCAATGCCCAGTATGCCATCGTCCACTAATGACAACATCGCCGGCAGAGAAAACTGTATCATCGGCATTCCCGACATGGCTTTAGCCGCTCCGCCCTGTTTCTCTTCTATGGCGTGAGGTGCATGGTCAGTGCCAATGGTGTTAATGCCTATATTTGTAGAAGTCAACGCCTTACGCAGAGCATCGCGGTCGTTCTTCGACTTGATGGCGGGGTTACACTTAATGCGTGCGCCAAGAGTATGGTAATCTTCTTCGGAGAAGAGAAGATGAGCAACTGTAGCCTCCAGTGTGATGTTAGTGTCTTCAGGTGTGAGCAGTTGCAGTTCCTTGGCTGTGCTTACGTGGGCAATGTGCAGATGTGTGCCATGTTTGCGTGCAAGGCTGATGGCAAGTGCAGAAGACTTAACGCATGCTTCCTCTGACCTTATCAGGGGGTGGAGAGTAACGTCAGGGTCCTCCGTGTTGTATTTCTCTTTGTAGTATGCCATGTTCCTGTTAATCGTCTCCGTGTCCTCGCAGTGCGCCATCAGTACAAGGTCCATGTCCTTGGCGGCAGCGAACACCTCGTTGAGCGCATTCTCTTTGTCAACCAGCATGTTGCCAGTGCTTGACCCCATGAATAGTTTAATGCCAGGAATGGTCGTAGGGTCCATTTTCCGAAGTTCAGCAATGTTATCGTTGGTAGCCCCAGGGAAGAAGGTGTAGTTAATGTGCATTTTCTCCTTTGCAATAGTGCGTTTATCTTCCAGGGCTTCCATAGTCGTAGTCTGTGGCTTGGTGTTAGGCATTTCGAATACCGATGTCACACCACCGAAGGCTGCCGCACGGCTTTCGCTCTCCATGTCAGCCTTGTGTGTTAGCCCAGGCTCGCGGAAGTGCACGTGTGTATCAATCACGCCAGGCATTACTATGCAGTCATTTGCATCGATAACCCTATCAAATGCAGCAGTGTCAGTGGTGTTTCCACCTTTTATAATATCTTCTATGCGTTCATCCCTTATTACGATGTCCGCTTTGTATTGTAATCCCTCGTTTACAATTATTCCTCCTTTTATAAGTGTCAGCATATTTCGTATTTTTAAGTTTTGGACAAAATTACAAAGAAAATATGAAATAACAGTTTATTTTAAGGAAATAATTGCCAAAGTATAGGTGAATACTTACTTAGTACTGGCGAATAAGTAATGTTTAAAAAATAACTTAATCAATTTTGTTATAGTTAGAGTAATGTTTTCTTACGCATTTTTTATCTCATCTTGCTTAAAAACTGCATAAGTTATTTTTTCAACATTACTAAACAAAAAAAACAGCGAACCCCTGTTGCGGTGTTCGCTGTTGGCGTATGTCTTGTAGTTTATTCCTGTGGCGTATTGTGGTCTATCATGGATGTATCAGTTACAGGCATCTGTGTGGTACCGCCATTCATTGGTGGCGTGTCCATCTTCATGTCTGTTGCGCCCGTCATAACGTCCTGGTTGTGTTGCGCAGCCTCCATATATTCCTTTATTATAGGGTTGTTCTTAAACGTGTCCGTAGCCTTTGCCATGAGAGCCTCAATCCATGGTGTCAGTACAGGATATTCGTATGCCTGCGTTGACATAAGGAAAACGTATGGACCAAGACAGTTGTCGAAATTGTCGGCAATAAATCCGCTCACCATTTTGTCTTCCCTTTCAAGCAACTTTTGTTGCATTACTCCCAGCTTAGCATTTACCTGCTCCATGTCCTCGGCGTTCATATATGCTTGGTTCTGCGCATGTTCCAAGTCTTCCATCTGTTGTACCAATTGACGGTATCGTGTGGTGAAAGCCGTGAGAGTATCGTTAAGCGGAGTACCGTTACACACCTGCTTCTGCTCGTTCATCTCTATGGTAATCTTTCCGTCTTCCAGTACCACCGGTATTACGGCATTGTTGTCAAGACACAACATTACGACCTGTACGGAGTCAAGTGCGCCAGAGAAAGTGAACTTGCCGTGAACAACATCACACGAGTCCAGTCCCTGTGGTTTATCGCCAGTCAGTGCACGAAGGTACAACATGCGCCCGTCAACACTCTGCATATCAGACGAGCCAACAATATTATATTTAGTACATGAAGCGAAAGTCGTTATGGCAAGCAGTGCGAGCCATAAGTTAGATAGATGTAAAGCAGCGATTTTATTCTTCATAAATCAGTTTTGCGGTTAACGGATGTGTGTGCATCCCATAAAAGTGTTGCAAAGATATTGAGAAATATCGATGTATGGAAATAATTTCACTGTATTTAGGTAACAAGTGTGTTGGTTTAACTTTTTTTTATTGCTTATGTGGCTAAGATAATGGCTCTGTACGTGCTTTATCGGTTGTACACACACATGAGTGCATGGTGACTTGTAAAGCAGGTAGCCGAAGTTTGATAGTAATGTAAAAAAGTTACGGATATTATATATGTTCTCCGTAAGTTTTTATACAAAACATTCCTTATTCTCAATCGTTTTATAAACTTAGAGAAACTTAAGAAGAATATAGTTTTTGAGACATTGTTATAGGTCTGTTGGCAAAGTCTAAAAATGGTAAATTTGGGAAATGCGGTAAAAGGGGCTTAATTGCAATGTAATCACTATGCTTTTACAGTGTAATTAGATAGTGATTACACTGTAAAAGCATAGTGATTACTGAGTAAAAAGACACTATGTGTATCTCTTTTATTTTCAATGATATACGTTGGTAATTGCTACTGTGGCTCAAAATGGTAAATTTGGGAAATGGCGATTTTTTACCTGCTGTTCCGTCTGCTCATAATCTGTTCTAATTATAATGTTAAGGGCAGTTTATAAAATCAAGGGAAGTTACAATAAAAAATAGGACAACTCACCTATGGAGAGTTGTCCTATCTATGCTATTCATTTACACCTATAATAATTATTTTGCCACCTTCTTGCCGCCATTGATGTAAATGCCATGATTCAAAGGCTTGTTAATTCTACGTCCACTAAGGTCGTATAGGTCACCTGTTTCCTTATCTGCTTTTACTTGTTTTACAGCCGTAATGGTACCGCCAGTGATAGTAAACACGCATGTTACATCTTCCTTAATGCGTGAAGACACATAAGTGCCATTCTGTCTCATGTTGAATATAAGACCGTCAGCAGGCATCGTAACGATATAGTCACCGTTCTCCATAGAATTATCGGCAGTCAGACCTATAGTCCATACCTCGTCCAAAGGATTACCGTTCTCGTCATCATTATACAACTCTTGGTTCATACTGGATATGGCAATAACTTTCAACAGGGTGTCCGATGGCATATTGCAAGAAATAACGTGCGTTGTGGTGCCTCTTTCGCTTAGAGAAATATCGTTAACGATTCTAACTCGCTCTAATTCGGACTTTGATTGAAAATCAAGAAGTTGGGCGTTTGCCTATATTATATAGGTAACAATATGGAAACGAGCGGACTTCTGCTCGTTTCTGTATTTTGCAATATGCAAAGAACGCCTCAATTCGGGGACAAAGATACGATATTTTTCTTAATATCCCATAATTTGCAAGAAGAGAAACATAGAAATTAGGACTTTTTTAGGGAAAACTACCCATGCACCCTAAAACAGGGGGTATGGGTAGGATTAACGACATAGCC
>DAIUFT010000025.1:0-35013 GCA_036844425.1 Prevotella sp.
ATTTAATACTAATTTTTATGAAATTTCTAACATATCTTCCAATTTTTGCCATTTTCTTAACAACAATCTTTGCTTGCGGTAGTAAGAAAGAGAAAATGATGGATAAAAGTACCTATGAGGAAAGCTGGATGATGCTTAATGTGTCCCTTATTAATAGGGATTTCTCTACAGCCCAGCTATACATTGACACTCTACAGAAATATTATCCAGAATACCATACTCTTTATTTTGCAAAAGGTTGGATTTACAGTATGGAAGACAAACCGAAAAAGGCAAATATATACTTTATAAAGGCTTTAGACATTATAGATAAAGATTTAAAAAGAACAAAAGAAAAAGAGAAAAAAGATGGACTTTGGACGAATAGAGCGTTTATGATAGAAGTATTGTATGGTAGGGAGACATATATGAAAACGTTAGACAGCATGAAGAGTGTGTTGTCAGATACGATGTGTTTGGAGTTACTAAAGAACGAAAAATACAAAAAGGAGAATATGTTCTATGGTAAAGCATATCAAGATGAAGACGGAAAATGGCATTGTATGTTCTTACAACCTGGAGATACAATAACTGTTGAGAAAATGAAGCAAGAAGAAAGATGGTTGGATTCTGTAAGAAATAATAAACCATAAAGTACTATTTGTTTGTAATCATCCCCCAAAAATTGAAGCAATTGTCTCCGTATTATTTTAAAAAGGCTCGCGAGTGAAGAACTCGCGAGTATTTTAGTTTATATCAGACGGTAGTTTTCTGATGGTTACTATTCTTGTATATTCATATAATCCCCTACCTATAGATTGCGGATTTAAGAATAAACTAAAATGTTATAGTTTGTAAATTTTTACGTTAAACATTTGCCCATATGACCTTTTTTGTATAATTTTCTTGTCGTAAGCAATAGTGCTTGCATCTACTTAATAACTTTTAATTTTATGAGAGAAACGATTCTTGTGACAGGAGGAGTAGGCTTCATTGGCACCAACCTATGTCTTCGATTATTAAAAGAAGGAAAGGAAACAATTTGTTTGGATAACCTTAGTACCGGAAGTCCATGGAATTTAAAACTAATGCCTAAGTTATTCAAATATTAAATAAAATTTGAGAACTATTTGCATTACGAAAAAATATATTATTTATAGGCTCTTTAATTATATTACTTATGAAACAAACAATTAATATACTTTCTATCATATTATTTGCGACATCATTCTTTGCTTGTAATAATAAGAAAATTGGTAATTCTGATGAGAAAAATAATGCTGCAAGATGGACCATGTTAGACGTTGCATGCATAAACAGAGATTTCAATAAAGTGCGTCTCTACACAGATACTCTACTTACTTATCATCAATACCATACTCTTTATTACGTTAAAGGATGGGCATATGATATGGAGGGCAAAACCACAGAAGCACAAAAGTATTACAGGAAGGCTTTAAATGTACTTGAAAAAGACATTAAGAGAGAGAGAGACAAAAAGAAAAGGGATGGACATTATACAAATAGGGCGTTTATGATATATGTGTTATATGATAGGGAAACATTCCTAAAAACAATAGATAGCATGAAAAACGTGATGTCGGATACAACAACGCTGTATATACTGAGGGACATAAGATATAGAAAGGAAGATATGTTCTATGGTAAGGCATATAAGGGCAAAGATGGGAAATGGCATTGCTGGTATTTAGAACCTGGTGATACGAAAAGCATAGAGGAGTTAAAATTACAAGACAGCATAAACGACTTATTTAAAAAAGGCTATAAGAAAGTTGTGATCGACAGGACTAAATAGCGTTTGCTAAATAACATAAATAGTGAATTATGAAAATTATCAAAAAAGTAATTACGATTATATTATGTTTCGCAGTATTGTATTCGATGATAAATTGTAAAAAAGGAATAAGAGATAATCATGATAGAGATATAACAAACCAAATAAGAATAAATGAATTGCAAGCGGCACTAATAAACCGAGACTTCAAAAATGCAAGATTATATTTGGATACTTTGAAAGAAGAGTATCCAAACAAACCTTTATACTGTTATATAGAAGGTTGGATATATGATATGCAAGATAACAGGAAAAATGCGGAGGAATGCTTTAATCGGGCTATTCAACTTTCAAATATATTGATAGACACAATAACCTCAAATGAAGCACGAGATTATGCTATGATAGAAAGAGCACTCTCCATTCAAGCACTTTATGGTCAAGAGATATATTTAAAGTCACTTGACAGCATTGTTGCATATGACACGTCTGTTATAGAAAGTGTCAGAAACAGGAAGTACGAGAAAGACCGTATGTTTTATGGTAAGGCTTATAAAGATGAAAAGGGATATTGGCATTGTTATTACTTACCGCCAAATGATACTACTAGTATAGAAGAGTTGAAACATAGAAAGTTAGAATGCGATAAAAAAGACTTAACTCATTGAAATTAGAGCATACATCTCACACTCCGCCCCATGAGAGTATATTATACCTATAGCCTGTAAATATGAGTAAATGATTGTTGTGCCTACAAACCTCATCCCGCGCTTGCATAAATCCTTGGATATTTCGTCAGACAAAGGGGATGAGGTTTTGTCCGTCTCATATATGACTCTACCTTTGGTGAAATGCCATATATAAGCGTCAAAAGAACCATACTCTCTCTGCAAGAGCATGAATATGCGAGCATTATTAACGGCAGACTTTATCTTTAGCCTGTTGCGTATGATGCCTTTATTCTCGGCTAACTCTTGTTGTTTCTCCGCGTCATAACGCGCCACGGTTTCTACAGTGAAATCGTCAAAAGCCTCGCGGAACGCCTCGCGCTTATTGAGCACGCACTCCCACGATAGCCCCGCTTGAAAAGACTCTAACAACAGCATCTCAAACAGTTTCTTATCATCATGTACTGGTACACCCCACTCCTCATCATGATATCTGACGTAAAGCGGATTGGCTAAATTACACCAACGACAACGTCTCATAATATTTCTTTATCTTAACAAATAGTGTTTCTAAAAAATAACTAAAACATAGCCCCTTAAGACTTTCTTTATAACGGATACATAAAGGCAAGCACTACGGTCATTACCAGTCCCATGATTATCTGTAACGGAAGACCTACCTTCACATAGTCGCCAAAGGTATAATTTCCAGCATGCATCACCAAAGCATTTGGCGGCGTAGAGAATGGGGAGGCGAAACACATACTTGCTCCGAGAGTCACTGAGAATAGTAAGGGAAGAGGATTTACGCCCAACTCTACCGCTGCACTCATTGCTATTGGTGCCATAAGAACCGCTGTAGCAGTATTGCTGATAAACATTGTTAGCAGCGATGTCGTGAAATACATACTGCACAGTAAGACCACCGGACTTGCATCTCCTAACATCCGAACAAGCGAGTGACTGACCATGGACGACACTCCCGTTTTCTCCAAAGCGGTAGCCATCGGCATCATTGCCGCTATCAACACTATACTTTCCCAGTTTATAGTCTTATAGGCAGCATCCACACTGCGGAAACATCCTGAAACGACCATCAGAAGTCCTGCGACAATAACCGCAGTAACAGGAGCAACAGGGATATAGTCAAAAACCATCGCAAGCACCATTAATAGCATAATGGCAGCAGCAAGAGGTGCCTTGTAACTTAAGGTTACATTCTCAGCTAACTCTTTTGGTCTGTCTAACAAAAGCCAGTCTCGTTCTTCTTTCTCCATAGCCGAAAGACTGTCCCAACGACCTTGCACAAGGAGTATGTCGCCCGCACGAAGGCGTATGTCCTGTAACTCAGAAGTAACATATTCGGCAGAACGTTTTACTCCGACCACATTGACATTATAACTCTCACGCATACGTGATTGCTGAAGACTTATTCCTATTAACCTTGACTCTGGCATCACTACCAGTTCCACCATTCCTATGTCGTAGAAATCCAAGGTACGTTTATGCATCTGTCTTAAGCCAGCCCTGGTAGCATACTGACTGATAATATTACTATCTCCCTGAAGATAAAGTATATCCTCTGCTTGTATAATAGTTTCCGCAGTAGGCACGTCCTGCTTCACATTTTTCACAAGTCTCCCCCTTCGTGATGTTTCACGTCTTATCTCCATTATTGATATTCCATACCTTGCGCGTAAATTTAATTGCGCAATAGTCTTGCCCACAAACGTACTGCTACTACATACACGATACACCACGATGTCATCGGCTATATGATATTCCTCGACCAAGTCATCAAGTGATTTTCCTTCATCGTCAGCCGTGGCAGCCTTTTTATTAAGAAACAATTTACTTAACGGCAGCATTACTATTATACCAACAGCAAGACATACAATGCCTATTGGCAGGAAAGAGAAGAACGACAGTCCATCATATCCGTTTTCTCGCAAGGTCTCATCTATGACAAGGTTGGGAGGCGTTCCTATCAATGTCAGCATTCCGCCCATGCTGCTGGCAAACGCCAATGGCATTAGGAAGAGTGATGCACTTTTCTTTGCTTCTTTCGCCATAGCCACTATGATTGGCATCATAAGCGCCACGGTACCCGTATTACTTACGAAAGCGCCTATAACCGCCGTTACAAGCACTACCATAAGGAACATTCTCGTATCATTGTTGCCTGCCATACGCATTATTCTATGGCTAATGGTCTTTGCCAAACCAGTTTGCAATATGGCTCCCCCAACTACAAACAGTCCTGCCATCATGATGATGACAGGATTAGAAAAACCCGCCAAAGCCTCTGAGGGCGTAAGTACACCACCAAGTATCAATACAGAAAGAGAACATAGTGCCACAATGTCGGCTCTTAATCTTCCGAAAACAAACATAATGATTGTGGCAACTAAAGTAAAAATTGTCAGTATCATAACATTGTATTTTTTATTCACAACAAAGATAACACTTTTTTCTATACTCACAATGTTATAGTTTATAAAATTAATTTTCATTCACACTTAATATGCCAGGTTGGTTGCTATTCTGCATTTGGCGCATCAACTAAAGCCATTACTATGACCTGATTACTCATGTATTTGGTAGAGATTACCTCTGCACTTGCACCAAGTGCAGGACGCAAAACTTACAAAAAAAATTGTAAGCAAAAAACAAACGTTTTTGCTTACAATTTAAAAACATCTGCGGATGTACACCACAAAATATCTACTATATTACTCAAATGTTACGAGCGGCGTATTCTCTTTTACCGCCTCGCCCATTTGCACAAGGATTGCTTTAACCTTACCATCCCTCTCGGCAGTAAGATTATTGTTCATCTTCATGGCTTCAAGTACCACGAGGGTGTCACCCTCCTTCACTTCGTCACCTGGCTTAACTTCTATATCTACAATAGTTCCTGGTAATGGCGAACGTAGCGCGTCCTGCAGGTCATCCTTAGCTTCCTGTTTCTTTACCACAGGCGGTGGCAATACAACTTTCTTCTCTACTACAGGCTCAGGAATAGCCTCTACATTGTATGTCTCTCCATTAACGATAACGGTAGTGACATTGTCGGTTCGCTCTCCAACTGTAACGACATATTCCTTGCCTTCTATATTATATTTATATTCTTTCATTATCTGTTTATTCTTACTTTTGCGGTGTTTGTGTTATTTTTGCTAACTTCGATGTCCACTCCGAATGTGCAGGGGTAATGGTAATCTTACCTGACTCCAAATCATGCATGTTATATCCCTGTTCATCATGCAGTGCCATCGCTATTGCCGCAAATACTGCATTATCCATTATGTTCTCCTTTCTTTCGTTTACATTGGTATGCAACCATGCTTCTTTGCAGGAAGGCTCTGACGCTTTGTTGCTAACTGTGCCAGTGCACGACAAATGCGGAAACGAGTGTTACGTGGCTCTATCACGTCGTCAATATATCCGAACTGCGCTGCCTGATATGGATTAGCGAACAGTTCTGAGTACTCATCCTCCTTCTCTTTAAGGAATGCCTTCGCATCTCCTCCTTCTTCCTTAACTTGCTTCGCTGCCTTTGCCTGGAGTACGGCAACTGCACCTGCAGCACCCATTACAGCAATCTCTGCTGACGGCCAAGCGAAGTTAATGTCAGCACGAAGTTGCTTACAACCCATTACTATGTGTGAACCACCGTATGACTTACGCAAGGTTACTGTTACCTTTGGCACTGTTGCCTCACCGTAAGCATAGAGAAGTTTTGCACCGTGAAGGATTACGGCATTGTATTCCTGACCTGTTCCTGGCAGGAAGCCTGGTACATCAACAAGGCTTACGATTGGAATATTGAAGGCATCACAGAAGCGCACGAAGCGAGCCCCCTTACGACTTGCATTTACGTCAAGCACACCAGCGTATGCTGAAGGCTGATTGGCAACGATTCCTACCGACTGTCCATTGAAGCGAGCGAAACCAACGATGATATTCTTTGCAAACTTTGGCTGTACCTCAAAGAACTCACCGTTGTCTGTTATGGCAGCGATAACCTTGTACATGTCGTACGCCTGATTAGGATCCTCAGGAATTATTTCATTGAGCGAATCGTCAAGACGATCTATTGGGTCTGTACACTCCACACGAGGCGTTTCTTCCATGTTGTTAGAAGGAATATAAGAGATTAACTTCTTTATCATCTCTATACCTTCTTCTTCTGTCTTTGCGGTAAAATGTGTAACGCCCGACTTTGATGCATGCACACTCGCACCACCAAGGTGTTCTGCATCTACATCCTCACCAGTAACAGTCTTTACCACTGCGGGTCCTGTAAGGAACATGTATGATGTATTCTCTTTCATCAAAGTAAAGTCAGTAAGAGCTGGTGAATATACGGCACCACCTGCACATGGACCATAAATCATTGATATCTGAGGAATAACACCTGATGCTAGTATGTTGCGCTCGAAGATTTCTCCATAGCCAGCAAGGGCATCAATGCCTTCTTGAATACGTGCACCACCCGAGTCATTGATGCCTATACATGGTGCACCCATGGTCATAGCCATATCCATTACCTTACAGATCTTCTCTGACATGGTCTTAGACAGCGAACCTCCGTTTACGGTAAAGTCCTGCGCGAAGACATACACCAAACGACCGTCTATCGTACCTGAACCTACTACAACACCATCACCGAGATACTGTTTTTTCTCCATTCCAAAGTTGTGGCAACGATGTAATTTGAACATATCGTATTCTTCGAACGAACCTGCATCAAGGAGCATATCAATACGTTCACGTGCTGTGTACTTACCGCGCTGGTGTTGTTTTTCTATGGCTTTCTCGCCACCTCCAAGGCGTGCCTTAGTGCGGTTATCTATTAGTTTCTTTATTTTCTCTGATTGAATAGACATAACTTCTATCTTTTATTATGTAAGTAAATATTCAAAATTATTTTTATATAAAGAGTAAGTGTCATCTCTCGATTATTGAGAATATTTAATACAGTCTCTTTGGGGCATCTGTTTCCAAATAGCCTATATTAAATATTAAAATAATTTTGAACACTTACTTATTTTTATAATATTTATTACTTTTGTGGCTCACAGAGTTCTGTCAGTATTCCTGCTGTTGACTTTGGATGTAAGAAACCTATTGACATTTTCTCTGCCCCTGGACGTGGCGTTTTGTCTATCAGACGTACGCCCTTACCTTCTACTTCTACGAGTGCTTCTGCCACACCATCCTCTACAGCGAATGCTACATGGTGAACGCCCTTGCCTCCCTTCTCTAACCATTTGGCAACGGCACTGTCTGGAGATGTTGGCTCAAGAAGTTCCAGTTTAACCTCGCCCACCTTCAAGAAAGCGGTCTTTACCTTCTGATCTGCAACCTCTTCTATAGCATAACACTTCAGTCCAAGTACGTTTTCAAAATAAGGTAACACCTCATCTATGCTCTGCACACCAATGCCGAGATGGTCAATACGTGAAATTTTCATAGTCTTTGTTATTATTTATATGTTAGTAATCTTTGTTTTATTCTTTATCATTAGTCACAATATGCCGAAAGAATGATATGATCGGTCATGCCATGCCGAATGAATGATACGCACATGGCAAGCCTTATGACAAGAAGCCAAGAAGTGTTCCTGCTGCAACGGCTGAGCCAATGACTCCTGCCACATTTGGTCCCATTGCATGCATAAGCAAGAAGTTATGGCGATCGTATTCCAAACCGAGATTATTGGATATACGTGCTGCCATAGGAACTGCGCTTACGCCTGCATTACCGATAAGCGGATTTATCTTATTCTCCTTTGTAAGGAACAAGTTCATGAACTTAACAAAGAGCACACCGCTTGCAGTTGCAATGATGAAGGCAAAGGCACCAAGGGCAAATATCTTGATGGTGTTCATCGTAAGGAATTCACTGGCTTGCGTAGAACAGCCAACTGTAAGTCCTAACAATACCACAACAGCATCATTAAGGGATGTTGTAGCAGTCTTTGCCAAACGCGTTGTCTTACCACTTTCCTTTAACAGGTTTCCGAAGAAAAGCATACCGAGCAACGGTAAACCCGAAGGCACAAGGAATGTTGTTAACAACAATCCTATGATAGGGAACAGGATACGCTCTGTCTGACTTACCTTACGTCCAGGTTTCATCTTTATCACACGTTCCTTATCTGTTGTAAGTAGGCGCATGATGAAAGGCTGTATAACCGGTACGAGCGCCATATACGAATATGCACACACAGCGATGGCACCCATAAGGTTTGGACTGAGCTTACTTGACAGGAATATTGCTGTAGGACCATCTGCACCACCAATAATGGCAATACCTGCCGCCTGATTAGGTTCAAACCCTAACAGCAATGCTATCATATAGGCTCCAAAGATGCCAAACTGTGCTGCTGCACCTATAAGTATAAGTTTTGGGTTTGCTATAAGTGCAGAGAAATCCGTCATGGCTCCTATACCGAGGAACACCAATGGTGGATACCATCCCTGCCTTACGCCTTGATAGAATATGTTTAACACCGAGTTGTCCTCATACAAACCTATCTCTAGTCCTGCATCCGCACGAAAAGGGATATTACCAAGTATTATTCCCAATCCTATAGGAACAAGGAGCAACGGTTCAAAGTCTTTCTTTATGGCAAGCCATATAAAGAACGCTCCAACACCTATCATTACAAGGTTACCTATCTCCGCATTGGCAAAACCTGTATAACTGACAAAGTCATTGAAGTTTGATATAATAAATTCTCCGATTGACATAATCTGGTCGATTTTAAGAATTTTACTTTTGCCTTTTCATGCCCATAATATACAATACAGACACAATCGTAAGGACACCTTAATTATAATATATTGTTACCGTCAGTAGTTATGCTATAGTCACCAATACGGCACCCTCCATTACAGAGTCACCAACATTCACCATAACTGAAGTAACCGTTCCGGCATTCTCCGCCTCGATGTTGTTCTGCATCTTCATTGCTTCCAATACTACCACGGTATCACCTACTGCCACGGTATCTCCCACCTTTACATTTATTGATGTTATAGTACCCGGCAATGGCGAGCATACCTTTGTTCCCTCGCCCGCCTTAACAACAGGGGTCTCTTTTGGTTTCTCCACTGTTCCTTCTACCTTTGCTGGTTGCGGCTTAGGAGCAACAGGCTTCTTAGGGAGATTGCTACCTACGGAAATAGGTTGCTTCAACTCAACGTCAAACTCTATTCCGTTAACACTAACCTTAGCGAGTGTTCCCTCTACTTCAATGATGTCAACCTCATAATCTACACCCTGTACTGTATATTCAAATTTTGCCATAATTGTATTGCTTTTATTATTTGTATTCATTCCCACTTTGTCAAAGATGGCGTGGCATTAGCCCTTCTCTATCTCTGTATTTGATTAATAAAATGATGTTCAGACCAACTGGAGTGATGTGGCTTTATTGTCAGTATTCCTGACTCCACATCGTGCACATTATCGGTATATTGCTTTAACGCCATCGCTATCACCGCAATATAAATCTCCTTGTCGCGTCCCTTTGTCTCCATACCATCTTTAAGGATATTGGTTGTCTTATGGCGAACCTCATTAAGTTTCTTACCTGTACTTACTATTGGTTTGATAGGTTGTACCTTTGCCACCTTCTCCAACTTATTACGTCTGTCCGCAACATATCCGAATACTAAGAAGAAGACATACAACAAAGCAAGACATGCGAATACTATTCCCATACAAAGCAGAGTTATGCCAAAGCCATGAGGATCATCACGTTTTAGTTTCTCCGTCTTTGACATGTCTGTCTTAATAAAATTATCAATACCTGGAGTAACAGCACTCTCTGCCTTCTTTACCCATTTGCCAGCTCCGTCCGTGTAACGTGCATATGATGTGTTAGCGGCGAGCACTGGCACCGTAACACTGTCAATAATATCAACAGCATTACCATCATAAAGGGCTACCCATAAAGGCTTTGTGGCATTTACCTTTGAAGAAAGATGTAACCCACCTTTAACGGGAATACTGTTCAGAAAAAACACAAGATGCTGACGTGCGGACAACAACGTACGCTTTTCGCCATTAGGAATAATGCTCATCCTCTTAATTCGCTCTGGCACGGACATTTTCTTGTCGAGTACCGAGGGGTCTGTGGTAATGTACATACCACGGACATCATACGTTGAATACGCAGTATTAGCAATCTCCACCCATGGTCCATGATTGCCATACTCGTCCTGTAGGCTTGTACTGTTACTGGTCATGACCTCATTAATCTTGATGTTACCCGCACCTTGAGCAAAAGCAACAACAACCGCAAAGGCAAGAGCAAACAGTGTTAATCCAATGCGTTTCATAGTCTAATTGTATTGTAATATTGTTGAGGTTAATATTCTATCACTTAGTGAACTCTATGAGTTATCCTCTATGAATTATCATTTCTTAGCAACACTCATAGAGTTCACCTTATATATATTATGGGTGGTTCAATTAATCACCACCCTTACAAGGGTTACTTCCCTACTCTATCACATCAATACTCAAGCAGTATCTACCCACAGAAGAACAGAACTACTATCTGCGCCGTAAAGATACGGAGGAACATGCTCAACGGATATACCGTAGAATAACTTATAGAAGGTGCATCCTTTGTACATATACCATTAGCATAAGCCAATGCTGGTGGGTCAGTATAGGTACCCGCTATCATACCCATAATAGTAAAGTAATTAAACTTATACTTTATCCTTGCTATGGTACCGACAATTAAGATTGGTATAACCGTTATCAAGAAACCTGTAAGTACATACAGTAATCCATCACCGGCAACTACCGTATCGACGAAGTTTGCACCCGCTTTTATTCCCACACTCGCAAGGAACAGTACCAGTCCCGTCTCTCGCAACATCATATTGGCAGACGTAGTGGTATATGTTACCAAATGCATCTTATATCCATAACGGCCTATCAAGATTGCAATAATCAATGGTCCACCAGCAATACCTAATTTCAAAGGCACGGGTATGTTTGGTATCGCTACAGGTATGCTACCGAATATGATACCTATCAGCATACCAACGAATATTGTTCCGATGTTAGGATGATCAAGGTGCTTTGTCGCATTACCAAGAAGTGAAGACATGCGATTAACACTAACCTGGTCACCTACCACCATCACACGGTCACCTACCTGCAGAGGCAAGTCTGCACGGGCAAAGATATCCATACCTTGACGTGTCACACGCGTTACGTTCACGCCATACACGCTTGAGAAATGCAACTTGGCTGGAGTCTTACCGTTAATCTCTGGCTTAGTCACGATAATACGCTTTGACACCATCTGCTTGGTTTTCTCCTGTTCTGCAAACTCCGGTACGACAGTCTCACGTCCAATAAACGCCTGCACCGCTTCTGCATCAGACTCTGGACAAACGATAAACGCCTTATCCCCCATTTCAAAAGTAGTAGAACTCTTCGGGAATATCAACTTACCATCACGCAATATTCTTGAGCACACGAAGTCACGCTTCAAGAAATCATGTATTTCAAGGATGGTATGACCAGCAAGAAACTCATTCTGCACTATCAAGTGCATAAGGTGTGGTTTGTCTGCCACGTTAGTGTCATGACTTTCCAACTCCGCCTCTTCATTCTGTAGTTTGACACGACATATATAGCGAATGGCTATCATCGCGCCTATTATACCAACGACGCCCAGCGGATAAGCGCAGGCATAGCCATTGGCTATAGACGGAGCACCATTAGGGAAGAGTGTCTGTAATGCTTCATTGGCAGCACCAAGACCCGGAGTATTTGTTACAGCGCCATACAGTGTACCTATCATCATCGGAAGATTCATAGGGTCACTCGTATCAAAGAAAATAAAATAACACGCGAACATTACCAATATATCAAGCAAAATGGTACATGCCGCTAAAACGTTTAGGGTCACACCCCCTTCTTTAAAACTGGAGAAGAAGCCAGGTCCCACCTGCAAGCCTATCATAAAGACAAACAGGATAAGTCCAAAGTCCTGCATAAACGTCATTATCTCCGTTGGTGCAGTAAAATGCAAATGACCGGCTACGATACCAGCAAACAACACAAACGTCACTCCGAGTGAGATACCGCCTATCTTTATCTTGCCCAAATAGACGCCCACCGAAATCACGACAGCATAGAGCAAAGCAATATGAGCCACACCGTTCGTGTTAGTAAATAGATTTAAGAACCATTCCATGGTTAGTTACAATAATTATATATTTTAAGTTTTTAATTCACGATACCGTCAAGTATCTTTTGCAAAGATAATAGTTTTTTTTTTCTTGCGCAAATTATCTACACATTTTATTTTCACATACAACACACAATTCTGAAGATTTAGCCGATTTACACGAAATGACACCCGACCTATAGCATTACATTTTATTTTTCTTTTTATTTTGACACTTTTTATCATTTTTGCTTGCATATATTTACAAAAAGTATTAATTTTGCACCACAAACATTACGAAACGACAATACAATCTCGATTTTCACAACACAACACTTTAACACAAACACAACTATGAAAGTACAAAAGAGATGGATTATCATGATGGCACTTATGCTTATAGTGTCATTAGTTGGTGCATTTATGCCCGAAGAAGAAGGACTGTGGGACTTTGTTGAGACAGACACCTGCACCTCCAGTAATGTAGCGTGGATGATAACCGCTACGATTTTCGTACTGATGATGACCCCTGGTCTATCATTTTTCTATGGTGGCATGGTAGGCAAGAAGAATGTCATCAGTACCATTCTTCAGTCATTTATAGCCATGGGCATCATCAGCGTGCTGTGGGTGGTATTCGGCTTCAGCCTTGCCTTCGGTGATGATGTGGCAGGTTGGGGACTGATAGGCGATCCAACGCAGTTCTTCATGTTCCAACATGTAGGCGCAAAGCCTTACGCTAAGATTACGGCTTCTATACCTCTTGCCCTTTACGCCCTGTTCCAGATGAAGTTTGCCATCATCACCCCGTCACTCATCACGGGTTCCTTCGCTGAACGTGTGCGTTTCTCGGCATACATGGTATTCATGATGCTCTTCTGCATATTCGTTTACTGCCCTCTCGCCCACTGGACATGGCATCCTGATGGCTTGTTACACCAGTTACTGAATATTCACGATTTTGCAGGTGGTATCGTTGTCCATGCCTCAAGTGGTGTCGCAGCCCTTGCTGGTGCCATGTTCCTTGGCAGACGCCAGAACGCTAAGACATCCCAGCATCTGCCCGCCAACGTACCATTCGTAATTCTCGGTGCCGCACTGCTGTGGCTTGGTTGGTTCGGTTTCAATGGTGGTTCTGGACTTGCCGCTGACGGCATTGCCATTAAAGCATTCCTCAATACGAACACCGCTGGTGCCACAGCCATGATGACATGGATATTCATAGACTGTCTGCGCGGTCGCAAACCGTCAGGTATGGGGGCAGCCGTAGGCGCTGTGGTAGGTCTTGTAGCCATCACCCCATGTGCCGACGTCGTTACGACAAGTACCAGTTTCATCATTGCCGTCATAACTACTTTTGTCTGCAACACCGCAGTCCACTGGCGCGAGAAGTCAAATCTTGATGATGCTCTTGATGTATTCCCAACCCACGGCATGGGCGGTATCGTAGCAACAATCCTAACAGGCGTATTCTCATATACAGGCTTGATTCACGGTGGCGTCACAGAGTTCCTCAACTCTATATTAGGTGTACTGATAGTCGTTGCCTATACCTTTGCCGTTAGCTTCGCACTTTATTGGATAACGAACAAAATGATTCCTATGCGCGTAAGCATGAAGAGCGAACGCGTTGGTCTTGACATGAGCCAGCACGATGAAGCCTATGCCTTCTCTGATTCTGCCGAACGCGAGATAGCAGAGTACTTTGAACACCAGGAAGACAAAGAAATGCGTGACTTCTAATACATTTTACGTTTTTTTAACTTCTGCGAGAGCGTTATGTCACAAAAAAGCAGTACCTTTGCTGCCGATTTATTCCGTCATGGGCTCAGTCAAGTGTCAGCATGGTGTTGAACGCCCAGCGGAGAAACCCGTTTTACAATATAAAAAGCAATGTACGCAATTGTAGAAATCAACGGTCAGCAGTTCAAGGCAGAAGAGGGTAAGAAACTCTTCGTTAACCACATCAAAGAGGTTGAAGCAGGCCAGGCTGTTGAATTTGACAAGGTACTCCTCGTTGACAACGACGGTACCGTAACAGTAGGCGCACCAACAGTAGAGGGTGCCAAGGTAGTATGTGAAGTAGTGAACCCACTTGTAAAGGGTGACAAGGTCATCGTTTTCAAGATGAAGAGACGTAAGGACAGCCGCAAGCGCAATGGCTTCCGTGCTCAGTTCACTGAAGTAGTAATTAAATCAGTAGTAGCTTAAAACCAAAGGAGGACTAAAAAATGGCACATAAGAAAGGTGTAGGTAGTTCTAAGAACGGACGTGAATCAGCTTCACAGCGACTTGGTATTAAGATTTTCGGTGGTCAGTCTGTAGTTGCCGGCAACATTATCGTTCGCCAGCGCGGTAACAAGCACTTCCCAGGTGCTGGTGTTGCTCAGGGTAAGGACGACACACTTTACGCTCTCATCGATGGTACTGTAAACTTCCACAAGGGTAAGTACGACAAGAGCGTGGTATCAGTTATACCTACAACAGAGGCATAAGACCTCTCCTAACACAGCCCACGGGACTCCAAACACCCCAATGGCTCTAAACTTGACCCACGGGACTCCAAACACCCCAATGGTCTAAAACTTACAATAAAAAAAACTTATTCCAAACATATAAAGGCGGTGAAGTGATTCACCGCCTTTACTTTTTTATATGCATCCCTCTACTATTTATATATTATAGTCCCCTGACATTTATATATAGCCACCTGCTGTTTATATATAAACTGAGTGATTTGTTTATCATATTTTTTTTACTTCTCATACCCCTCATAATAATAGCTCTGTTCTATCCCATTGAATATCACTTCGCGGTTCTCCGTGTCAGAGGTGAGGTTCTGCGAGAGGAGATAGCGCAGTTCAAGGTCGTTGATAGGTGAGCGTTCCATGGCAGAGAGATACTGGGCTTTGTCCACATACTACCAGTTGACCACCTTGCCCAGAGAGCGTTTCAGTATCATGTCGAGCCAAATGCGGGTGGAACGCCCATTGCCCTCCATGAAAGGATGGCACACATTCATCTCTACATATTTCCCCATGATGTGTTCAAAGGTGTCTTCGGGCATCTTTTCTACCGCAGCGAGGGCTGCATCAAGATAAAGATTATTGACAAAACGGAATCCCCCCTTGGCGATATTCTTATCGCGGATGACGCCAGCAAACGGGTATAGACCTTCAAACATATAATGGTGTATCTGCTGAAGACCTGCTGTAGTTCAGACAGGTATCTTGTCTATATCGCACGTCTCATAGAGACGGAGTGCGTTGTCTAACGACTTTTCGTCAATTTCCTTTGTTGTCATAATCATCAAATTGTATTCGTCCTACTGATGTGATGAGATATTGGACGGTTACCTTTAACACTGTAAAGGTACGAATTTTTAGTTATTCTACCAAAAATTATATGTTATATATAATCAAATATCAACAGAATATATATTTTTCGGCAAACACTACTTAGTGACGATAAAAAAATAACTTGGTAAATTGAACGTTGTACTATTTTAGTTGATTTAAGTATAAACTTGTTATGTCTTTTTGGCTATTTTGAAGCCATTCATCAGTCACAATGCCCGCATTGCTTCTTCTTCGTGTCTCCAAAATATCTCAAAAATACATAACATCAATTATACCAATTTATTTTTTCATCGTCACTTACTTGAGAAAATATATCGCAGAGCGAGACGCTTTCTCCTTTATCAACACACCTTTGTCACACAACTGTTGCAACCACCTGTATGCCGCATACTGCGTAAGCCCAAACTGCGTGCGCATTGTGCGACAAGACATATAACGGTTCGACTTAAAATATTCCCTAACCATTGTTATCATCTGTTCTTCTGTATATTGAACAGACTGCTTAGAGTTCTTTGCTCGCACAAAACTTACCTGTCTTTCCACTTCCTTCAGCACTCCTGCTTCTGGACGGAAATTGATACCATTAACTTTTACTTCACGCCCTGTAACCTTCTTCTTTTCTGCATTATCCTGCGGCATCTCTAATCCCGCAGAGAGCGAGAAGTAACCTATCCCTGGTATATAAAAACGTCTTCCCTCACAGAATGCTTGCACACACTGGTCGTGCAGTTCAGACAATACCGCTGCCACGTCACCCTTAGTGAGCGAACACCTCTGCTGTATTGCCTCCTGTAATTGCTGTGAGTTCAGCGACTCTTGCTGTACCAAGCGAACATACTGGCGGTCCTCCCCTGTACCTACCGCATTCTTTATCGGATATAATTCGTATTTTAATTCCATAAAAAATATATAATGTTATTAGATTTTTGTTATTACCTTCAAAGGTATAAAATATTCTGATAACTTATATATTTTCGTGCAAAATTTAACTAATATTATTGTTTGGCAATTGCCAAACAACTGTACGGCAATTGCCAAACGAGTTTACGACAATTGCCAAACAACTGTGCGGCAACTGTCAAACGATTGTACGGCAATTGCCAAACAATAAAAAGACAATTACATAACAACACTTTACATACCACTTTACAACTTAAAACGAATGCCTTTTCTTCCTTTTTGTGTCACCTTATTCTTATCTTTTACATAAAATTACGATTTGATACTTTACATCTACTTTTCCTTTCAAAATGTAATTATATACATTCTCATTATTTTCACTTTATCAAAAATAAAGTTTCATTACTATCATTATGCTACTTTTATTTTCGTTTTGTTGATATTATGCGTAATTTTGCATCAGAAACCAAGACATAATGCAAGTTACACGGGCACAAAGATTACTTTTTGTCACAAAAGTATTTCCTACGGATAACACATTCAGATAACAACATATTCAGATAACAACACACACAAACACAATTTGCTTTATGGAAAAGAACAAATTACTAAGGGTGCTGGGACTCAAGGAGTCTATCAGCATGACAATCGGAACAGTGGTAGGCGTAGGCCTGTTCACCTGTGGTTCTTCTCAGATTGGCCTCGTAGGTTCTTGGATTATTGGCTTCACCTTCGTATCCCTGCTTGTCAGCATCTGGCCATGTCTTATTTATGGTGAGATGTCTGCTGCGTTACCTGAAGCCGGAGGCACGTACAACTTTGCCAAGCGTGGCTTGAATCGTGTATGGGCTAACATGGCAGGATGGCACTACATCGTGTCGGTCGTTGCCATTGGTGCTGGTGAAACACTGGCGTTCTCTAACTATTTCACCATTCTGCTTCAGGCTCTCGGCATAGACATTTCATGGATGGACCCACGAATCATTGCTTGCGCCTTGGTAGGTATCTTCCTCGTACTGAACTATTTCGGAATCAAACAGTCTGGTAAGGCGCAGACCGCTTTCATTTTCTTTTTCTGGGCGTGCAGCATAGCATGGTTCTTATATATGATTCCTAAGATTCACTTGGAGTATTTCGGTGGTATCGCTATGGACAAGATGCCTCCTTTCAAGGAGATGATGTACATCTTCGGACTGGTTTGGTGGTGCTACACTGGTTTTGAGACCTGCGTTTCTGTCGGTGGCGAGACTAAATTCCCACAGTACACCCTACCCCGTGCTCTGAAGATTAGCGTATTCCTTGTGTTCGCTGTCAACGCTCTGTTCCAGTGGTTCCTTGTTGGTCTTATACCTCACAACTTCTATGGTTTGCTGGCTTCTGCTGATGCTCCTTACGCTGAGGGTCTTATGGCTGCTGGCTTCATTGGCACTCCTATCATACTGCTTTGCGCTGCTATCGCCTTTGGTGGCGACCTCTCTACCATAAACCCTGGCATTGCCGCTCCGGCACGTTACATTTACTCTATGGCGGAGGATAGTTCACTGCCTTCTATTTTCGGTAAGGTTCACCCTAAGTATAAGACCCCTCACTACGCCATACTTCTTGTGGGCGTAATCAACTTCATACTTATTGCTACTGGTTCCATTGACTACATTGCTTCTGTCTCACTCATTTCTCTCGCTGTATGCTATATGATTGGCTGTCTGGCTTACATGGGATTAAAGCGTCGTCACCCCGAACTGAAAAGACCTTATAAAGCCCCTTACGGTGTACTTGGTTGCTATGTCACCATCGTGATATATGTCTTCATGTTGTTCTTTGCTGACCAGGTTGCTCTTGCCACTGCTGGCGTACTCAGCGTTGTCTGCATCATCTTCTGGTACTTCTACACGCAGCATAAGCATAACAAGATTCCTACTCTTGAGGAGGAAATCGGTGAGGTTCTTGAACCTACCGCCGAGGAGAAGGCTAAGATGGACCGTGAATACAGCATTTGGAAATGGGGTACTATCATTGTTACTGTCATCGCATTGGCTATTTACTTCATACCGATGTTCTCTTGATAATCGGCATTGTAAAGTTTTTTTACAAAAGAAAGGAGAATTGTTCTATGTCATACAAAATAAATCTTGGAGACATATCATATACGTTTCGCGACCTGAAGGACTTGATGGCAAAAGCCACACCCATCAGGTCGGGTGACGAATTGGCAGGTATTGCCGCTACTTCCATGGAAGAACACGTGGCAGCGCAGATGCGACTGGCTGAGGTGCCACTGACACAGTTTTTGAAAGAACCTCTGATTGACTACGACAAGGACGAAATAACACGTCTTATCATTGACACTCACGACAAAGAGGCTTTCCGCCCTATTAGCCACCTTACGGTGGGTGACTTTCGCAACTGGTTGCTCAGCGAGACGTGTACGAGCGACGTCCTGAGTATGGTAGCACCTGGCATTACGCCAGAGATGGCTGCTGCCGTGAGCAAAATAATGCGTAACCAGGACCTTATCCTCGCCGCAAGCAAATGCCGGGTGGTAACGAAATTCCGCAACACGATAGGTCTGCCTGGGCGTATGTCGGTACGACTGCAGCCTAACCACCCTATTGACGACCTTAAAGGTATAGCGGCAAGCATTATCGATGGACTGATGTACGGTAGCGGTGATGCCGTAATAGGCATCAACCCCGCCAGCGACTCGTTGCCAGTACTGACGGAACTGAACTTTATGCTTGACGATATCATTAATACATACAATATACCTACACAGAGTTGCATTCTGACTCACGTCACAACTTGTATGGAGATGATTGAGCATGGTGCTCCTGTTGACTTGCTCTTCCAAAGCATTGCGGGTACTGAGGCTGCTAATGCAGGCTTTGGCATCAACCTGAAGATGCTCGACGAGGGGTACGATGCTGTTACGTCTCTGCAGCGCGGCACGGTAGGTAATGACTGTATGTATTTCGAAACTGGTCAGGGGTCGGCTCTATCGTCTGACGCTAACTTTGGGGTTGACGAACAGACGTGTGAGGCTCGTTGTTATGCCGTGGCACGAAGGTATCACCCTTTGCTCGTAAACACCGTGGTGGGCTTTATCGGACCGGAGTATCTTTATGATGGTAAGCAGATTACACGCGCTGGACTCGAGGATCACTTCTGCGGAAAACTGATGGGAGTTCCTATGGGGTGCGATATTTGTTACACTAACCATGCGGAGGCTGACCAAAACGATATGGACAATCTGTTGACGCTACTTGCTGCTGCTGGGGTAAATTATATTATGGGTATTCCTGGTGCCGACGACATTATGCTGAACTATCAGAGTACGTCTTACCACGACGCTCTATATGTTCGCAAACTACTTGGAAAACGTCATGCACCTGAGTTCGAGGAATGGCTACAACGAATGCATGTCATTGACAATAATGGTGACATTCTGCCTATACATACAGATAACGATTTGTTAAGAATTGAGAATATGGAGGCTGTTCATGGATAGAAATGATTTAATAACAATAGAGACTAAGGACACGCAAAGACGTGACCCTTGGACAGACTTGAAACAGTTTACTGACGCACGTATCGCCATAGGACGAACAGGATGTAGCATTCTTACTGACGAATACCTAAAATTCAGTCTTGCACACGCACGGGCTTGCGACACCATCAAAATGCCTTTCGACAGACAGATGGTACGCAAACGACTGGAGGACATGGGACTGGAGGTAGTTTTCGCTGAGAGTGCGGCTACAAGTAGAGATGTGTTTATTCGTCGTCCAGACCTTGGCAGAAAACTTGGTGAGGTCAGTAGGGAGAGATTGAAAAAGATGAAATATCCTGGTGCTGACGTGCTTATTGTTATTGGCGATGGACTATCGAGCAAAGCGGTACACAAGCAGGCTGTACCGCTGATACGTAATTTCCTGCCCTACATGAAGGAATTGGGATTATCCGTAGGTCCTGTTGTTCTTGCCAAGCAGAGCCGCGTAGCACTTGGCGATGACATTGCTGAGGTGATGAATTGCGGTCTCGTGGCAATGCTTATCGGTGAGAGGCCAGGACTATCATCGCCTGACAGTCTTGGCGTTTACATGACATACAAGCCATACGCAGGCAGACTGGAGAGTGAGCGCAACTGCATATCTAACATCCGTCCAGAGGGGTTGTCATACGAGAGGGCGGCTTTTAAGTTGGCTTGGCTCGTTGAGATGGCTTACGACCGTGGCGTTAGCGGTACAGCATTGAAAGACAAAAGTGATGACCCTAATGAATATCATATCCTTAAACCTCACGATACGGCTGGGCTATTGTACTAAAAGATGGGGCGCGACATGCTCGCCTTTCTGGCGTTCTATATAGAGTAACGGGTGAAGCAATAATGCTCCACCCGTTTGCTTATGTCTATACACTCATCGTTTCTATAGGGTGGTTCTACAAATTATCATCCTTTACATAGTGACTGTAAAAAAAAGTCCGCCTGATACTGTCTCCGTCCCGAAGAACTTCAACGAATATCATAGCGGACCACCCACCTTAAAATTTGTTTTTACTCTCTTATCTTTTTCTTTGATGCAAAAGTACTGCTTTTTAGCGGTACCGCAAAACTATTTTTTATCTTTTGTGCACGCACACAAGGTTTTCTTGACTGATATCAAAACACGGTTATGTTGCATGCTTATAGTTATTCTACCGTAAACTCTATCTTTTTCAATACCGTTGGCGATGTACTTGGATGAACATAGATGCAGAATTTGCCCACGAAGCCCGCAGATTTCCATGATGCGAGGTCGTTCTTAATATCTTTCTCTAAGGCGTACATCATGCCACTTACCGGCAAAGTATCATTCTCCGTGAATGTGTAGCAAGTAAACGTCTCCTTCCAGTACTTTCCGTAATGCACCTGCAAGAATCTGCGTACGCTTTCCTGAGATATTCCTTGTGGCACATCTACGGACATATACCAGTCTGCCTTATAACGAGTAGGAGGATTGAGTTCTAACTTATACCTTTCGTCACTTCGATAACTTTTATAACTATCGGTCATATAGAAGAAGGTATTTAATCCTTCATATGTTACAAAATCCTGCTTGGTATATACATCAAGCGAATATCTCGACGATGTCGGATTTTGTATGGCATAGATAAACGACTGATTGAAAGTACAGTCATTACGATAGCAGGAAGGTATTACGTCATGCGTCGCATTTTTTGCAAAAAAGGAGTAATGCCCCTTGATATGTGAATTCGTAGCATTAAAATTCCATTGTATCTTGGAGCCTGATGTATTCAATTCTGTTGCATAGTCAGGCGTAGAAGTGGTATATGACTCAGTAAATGAAACTGCACCATTTATTCCTCCTGTAGGTCCCGACATATTGAAGCCCAGGTTACCACCTAACGTCAGCATCATGCCGGTAGTATGAGAAACAGAACCTTGGTAGGTCTTAGGTTGAGGATCTATAACCTGCACGTTTTTAACTGGTTGACCATTTACATCTATCAAATCTATCTGCGTTGCCACATCTCCTGCCCAAGAGCCCAGAAAGACATAGTCGTCTCCAATTATGTTATCCCAGTCTTTATTGCCTGACGTACAATGCAGGTCTCCATTATGCGAAGTAATGGTTTGATGAACAATGTAATAATCCTTATCGTTATCAAAATCATATACAGACCATATATAATAATTTGTCTCAACAATACATGAACGTTTATCATAATAAAAACGTACGTCTGCCGCATAGTTATCTACACGGAATACTTTTGTAAATTGCTGCGCTGACATCAACTGCTTTAGGTCCGATTCTGCATTTCTACTACTAAAAGCCTTGACCACAGCATATTCACTCGGGGTCTCTGATATATGCTCAACAACATCGTCTGCCATTAAGCCTACGGCATAAGCGTTTGCCTCACAGTTTGGCATAACGGTATTCCAGTCACTATCTTCCTTAGAAGATACAAGCGTGCCATCTTTGTCATATTTATATTCTACTGACTTTACGGAGTCTGGCTCTTGCAGAATATCGTTGTCATAACTGCGAACATCACCTGCTTTTATGTAGAGAATTGAGGAGAACACATCGTTAACACCGAGTGTTTCGCTTTTCGAAATAGGTAGTCCATAGATATCACCATCTTGATGTTCTCTTACATCATGCACCAAACGGTTAAAGAAATTCATGCCTTCTTCGGTGCTGTTTTCTGGCAACATAGCGTCTTCTATCATTAACACATAAGCCTCTGCTATACTCGTGGCAAACTTATTCCATTCGCTCATTGTTGGATTTACTATGAGAAGTGCTTTACCTTCCAAAATACATGAAACTATGTCTTTATAGTCTTGAGTGCTTAATGTTGACAGATTGTCACCTCCTACAAAAACACTCTTTACGATATCTTGGTTGGCTGATGCCTTTCCGAAGGTGTGTCTGTTCATTACTGCCTGAGCGAAATTGTCATTTATCGAGGGACCATACTCAGCATAAGCCGCCTCAATAGTTGTACTCATTATATCTGTCGTCGGCAAACGCTCTGATAACGCTTCCTGTGGTGGCGCGGTATCGGCATCGCCATCACAACAACTTGATGCCATGAACACCAATGGCAACATCAGGGCGAATATAAAATTAGATTTATTCATGGTGTATTTTCTTTTTGTTTGTCGTTTTACATCAATAATCAACAAAGGTAGTAAAAATTTTTGATATAGACTACTTCCAAATGTTTTTTGCTTGATAAAATAAGATTTTACACTTAAGTCTTCAGAAATGAATATATTTATCACCAAAAATTATTACCTTTGTAGGTAAACATCTAAACAATAACTAATCAACGACAACTATGCAACAGGAAAAAACATTACAGACACAACAGGGATCTACTGCACGTAAAATATTGAACGAAGTGTACGAACAGGTTAATTGGGCTTACTTAGCGAAGAATTATTTTGGTAAATCACGCTCATGGCTATACCATAAATTTAGTGGTATCAATAATGGCAAGCCTGATGATTTCTCTGATGTTGACAAGGAAACGTTAAGGTTTGCGCTTAACGATATCGCACACAAGTTACAGGAGGCTGCCGCAAAATTATAAGAATTGTGAGCTTTCAAATTTTAAGAAAATAGCTATAAACACTTTTACACTATGGCACAAGACAAACTACCAATGACCACCATTCAGAAACAACTGTATGACCTACTAATATCTATTTCATGGGGTGATCTATCTCGGAGATATTTCGGGAAATCTGGTACGTGGCTTTATAATAGATTAGACGGAAAAGACAATAATAATCAACCTGTAACATTTACAGAAGAGGAGAAGGAACAACTGAGAGGTGCGCTCTACGACCTGTCAATCAGAATACGTAAAGCGGCTGACAATATATCATAGTAACTACTGACTCCATATCGAAAAGCAACAAATAATATATCATAAAACAACGTATAGCTGCTGACAACATAACGTAAAGCAAAGAAAAAGGCTCCAAGCACAAAGTGCCTGGAGCCTGGTGGTTATGATTAAGGTGAATAGGATTAACCGTTAACCTTCTTCATGTGTGCGATGAGCTCGAGAACCTTGTTAGAGTAACCGATCTCATTGTCGTACCAAGAAACTACCTTAACGAACTTGTCTGTGAGATATACACCAGCGTTTGCGTCGAAGATAGAAGTCAAAGTGCAACCGAGGAAATCAGAAGAAACGACAGCATCCTCTGTGTAACCGAGTACACCCTTGAGTTCGCCCTCAGAAGCTTCCTTCATAGCCTTGCAGATGTCCTCCTTAGTAGCAGCGTTCTTGAGGTTAACTGTGAGGTCAACAACAGAAACGTCGAGAGTAGGAACACGCATAGAGATACCTGTGAGCTTACCGTTCAACTCAGGGATAACCTTACCTACAGCCTTTGCAGCACCTGTAGAAGAAGGGATGATGTTGCCAGCAGCAGCACGACCACCGCGCCAATCCTTCATAGAAGGACCGTCAACAGTCTTCTGAGTAGCAGTTGTAGAGTGAACAGTTGTCATAAGACCGTTCTCGATACCGAACTTGTCGTTGAGAACCTTAGCGATAGGAGCAAGACAGTTTGTTGTGCAAGATGCGTTAGAAACGAACTGTGTACCCTTCTCATACTTGTCGAAGTTTACGCCGCAAACGAACATAGGAGTAGCGTCCTTTGAAGGTGCAGACATAACAACGTACTTAGCACCAGCCTGGATGTGAGCCTGTGCCTTCTCCTGAGTCAGGAAGAGACCTGTAGACTCAACTACATACTCTGCGCCAACTTCATCCCACTTAAGGTCTGCTGGGTTACGCTCTGCAGTTACGCGGATCTCCTTACCATTAACGATGAGCTTAGAGTTCTCAACGTCAGCCTCGATAGTACCCTGGAATGCACCGTGCATTGTGTCGTACTTGAGCATGTAAGCGAGATAATCAACTGGGCAGAGGTCATTGATACCTACTACCTCGATGTCGTCGCGGTTCTGAGAAGCGCGGAAAACGAAACGACCGATACGGCCAAATCCGTTAATACCAACTTTTGTTGCCATTTTTGTTTTGTTTGTTTAAATAAGTGAATAAATCTCTTTTCAAGAATATTTATTTTGCGTTACCCAACGTCATTATTTATAATGTAAATAAGATAATATGCTTGTTTTTCACTTCATAATCTATCTTTTTTACTTTTTCGAGTGCAAAGTTACGATTTTTTTTTTAATTTTGCACAAGAAATTAGTATTATTTTTTACTCAACAGAAAAAATATGGGAAAGTTCGTACAAGAATTTAAGGAGTTTGCCGTTAAGGGCAATGCCATCGACATGGCTGTTGGTGTTATCATCGGTGGTGCTTTCGGCAAGATTGTCACCAGTATCGTCAACGACATTATCATGCCTCCTATTGGTTGGATTATCGGAGGCGTTAACTTCAGCGACCTAAAAGTTACGTTACCGAAGGAAGTTATCGGAGGTGTTGAATTGGCTCCTGCTACTATCAACTATGGCAATTTCATTCAGACAATCATCGATTTCACGATTATCGCCTTCTGTGTGTTTATGCTTGTCAAGGGCATTAATTCGCTTAAAAGAAAGAAGAATGATGCTCCTGCCGAACCGGCAAAGGAACCAGAACCTTCTAACGAGGAGAAACTGCTTGCTGAAATTCGCGACTTACTGAAGAAACAGTAAAGCTAATCTATGATCTTTTTATCATGGGGCGGATGTCATTTCGCATTGGGGCGAATGTCATTTCGTATCGTGGCGAATGTCTCTTTCTATTCCTCCTCCCCTACTCCAAGCCCAAAGAGTGCGAAGTCGCCTTTCAATGGATCTTCGGGGAATATCTTACGCAAACGCTCTGTCAACTTAATGGCAGACGTCATACTTGTCGCCTTGGACTGCATCAGTCCGAGGCGATTTGCTTCTTGTACTACATGCGTATCCATTGGCATTATTAGTGTCTTCTTATCTATTATATCACTCCATAAACCTAAATCTACTGGTGAATTGTCACGCACCATCCACCGCAGAAACATACATATACGCTTGCACGACGACTTTGTATTCTTCGGAATAATACCCTCTATACCTCTCGACGCACAATAATCCACAATGAGTTGCACCGCCTGTATTGCTGGCATCTTACCACCTTGTGCTGATACCTGCAAATAATTCTTGATTGTTCCATACTCTATAAGCATCTCTTTTAGCACATTTAGCATTGTGTGCATTGTATGAAAGGTATATAGACGATAGAAACAACGACTGCTATCATCAGGTACATCTTCCGCAAAGAGACCTTCCTTTACCCAGTCATAGAATGTAACCTTTCTCTTTACGCTGCAATCAAGCAGATATTGTATTTTAGGAAGGAACTGCTTTCTACTACCATAACTGAGGCTTGCTGCTACAAACGCAAGTGTCTCACGGCTCTTATCATCTTCCACCTGATGCATAAACCACGATGGGTCGCCATCAAGAAACTTCGCTGTTTCATACCTATCAGCTAACATTCTCAATCGTTCTTCTATCATAACAATGTGCCTTTTGCAATAATACTATGTGCTTTTTATAATAAAACTATGTACCTTTATAATAAAAAACAGGAACGCAGTGCCATATTATGCACACTACATTCCTGTATGTTTATACCTTCTACTATAAATAGTATAGGTCTCTTACCATTTTTACATTAAAGGATTGTCTTAACAGCCTCGTACATACCCTTCTCTTGAATGAGGTTGAGGTATTCTGTAACGAGATCTGTGAGTCCTGCAACCTCGTTAATGTTGCCCTGTTCCTTCCAGATGAGGTCAACAGCACCGAGAACTCCCTCTGCAACCTTACGTGTATCGCCAGTAGCCCAAAGTTCTGTAAGGAGGTCCATAATCTTCTGATCATCGTTTGGCTGGATAGGAGCGCCGTCTGCACGTGTACCACCCTTGTAGTAAGTGATGATAGCAGCGAGACCGAATACAAGTCCCTTTGGCAACTCACCCTTACGCTCAAGGTATGTCTTCACTCCTGGAAGGTCACGAGCCTGGAACTTAGGGAATGAGTTAAGCATGATGCTTGTTACCTGATGGTCAACGTATGGGTTATCGAAACGCTCAAGTACGTCAGCAGCAAACTTCTGCAGTTCGTCCATAGGCAGGTTGAGGGTCTGCATGAGTTCGTCATACTGCACCTTCTTAATATACTTACCTACAACCTCATCATGAAGTGCATCACGTACGATATTGATACCCGAGAGGTACGCAACTGGTGAGAGTACAGTGTGAGGACCATTCAGCAATGTTACCTTACGCTCGTGATAAGGAGCCTCTGACTCTGCGATAAGAACGTTAAGACCAGCCTTCTCTGCAGGGAACTCAGCACGAAGTTCGTCGCAAGTCATGTTCTCTGCCTTCTCAATAACCCAGAGGTGGAAGATTTCTGCCTGTACTACGAGGTTGTCAGCGTAACCTACCTTTTCCTGAATGTCAGCGATTTCCTTACGTGGGAAGCCTGGTACGATACGGTCAACAAGTGTTGCACATACGTAGTTATACTTCTCAAACCACTCCTTGAAGCCAGCATAGTCTGCACCGAAGTCGTCCTTCCACAGTTCGATGTACTGCTGGATGCACTCCTTCAGGTGGTGACCGTTAAGGAAGATAAGCTCACAAGGCATGATGATAAGACCCTTCTTTGGATCACCATTGAATGCCTTATAACGATAGTACAACAACTGGGTCAACTTACCTGGGTATGATGAAGCAGGAGCATCAGAGAGTTTACAAGTATCATCGAATGCGATACCAGCCTCAGTAGTATTAGAGATAACGAAACGAATCTCTGGCTGCTCAGCGAGAGCCTTGTATGCCCAGTTCTGGGTGTATGGGTTGATGGCACGGCTGATTGTATCAATACGTGTCAACGAGTTAACAGGCTCACCGTTCAGACGTCCCTGAAGGTTTACGTGATATAGGCAGTCCTGACCATTGAGCCAGTCAACCATACCGCGCTCGATAGGCTGTACGACAACAACTGAACCGTTGAAGTTTGTCTTCTGATTCATGTTCCATACAATCCAATCAACGAAAGCGCGAAGGAAGTTTCCTTCACCAAACTGGATAATCTTTTCTGGCATTACGCTCTTTGGCGCAGTGCGAGCATTAAGTGCTGGTAATTTTGCCATTTTTATATGCGATTTATAATTAGTTAGTTCTTTACGTATTTGGTATTTTTATCAAATAGGTTTTGTTTTTCTGCTATGAAATAAGTTGTCAGTTAACAAATAACTATTGCAAAGTTAACAAAAAACCATGTAATTCAACAAGCGAGCGCTCCTTTTCTTCGCTTATTTAGGATTTTTTAATTTTTCAACCAAGGGCACATTAGAGTGCGCCTTTGGTTGAAGGGAGTTGATAATGGTATATATCGCGCTTTACCGCCATACGTATGCTACGCGCAAATGCTTTGAATATACCTTCTATCTTATGATGTTCGTTCGTTCCTTCCGCCTTTATATTAAGGTTCATCTTGGCGGCATCGCTAACACTCTTAAAGAAATGCTGGAACATTTCGGTCGGCATCTCTCCTATTTTCTCACGGTGGAATTCTGCATCCCATATCAACCATGGTCTTCCCCCGAAGTCAAGACATACCTGAGCGAGACAATCGTCCATAGGAAGTGAATAGCCATAGCGTTCTATCCCGCGCTTATCACCCAGGGCTTTAAGTATACATTCTCCTATTACTATACCTGTATCTTCTATAGTATGATGTTCGTCTACATTCAAATCGCCATTACAGCGCACGTACAGATCCATCATACCATGGCGACCTATCTGCTCAAGCATGTGGTCAAAGAATCCCAGTCCTGTCTCAATATCGCACTTACCAGTACCGTCAAGGTTCAGTTTTACGGTGATGTCCGTTTCCTTTGTTGTGCGTACAATCTCCGCTGTGCGTTCTCCTGCAAAGAGAAGTTCGGCTATTTTCTCCCACGTCATGCCATCCTTACCGAGGATAAGCGACTTACAACCGAGGTTTTCTGCCAACTGTGCGTCGGTCTCACGGTCACCAATGACGTATGAACCTGCGAGGTCATACTCTGGATTGTTGATATATTGCGTCAACATTCCTGTTCCTGGTTTACGACATGGGTGATTATCCTCTGGGAAATGACGGTCTATAAGGATATTGTCAAACTCTATTCCTTCTCCCTTCAGGGTTTGAAGTATAAAGTTATGCACTGGCCAAAAGGTTTCTTCTGGGAATGACTCTGTTCCCAGCCCGTCCTGATTTGACACCATAACAAACTCGAAGTCGAGATTTTTACGTATGAATGAAAGGTTGCGGAACACGCCTTCCACAAATACTAATTTCTCGAACGAGTCTATCTGCTCGTCTTCTGGCTCTTTTATCAGCGTGCCGTCACGGTCTATAAATAATACTTTTTTCATTTCTTTTTCTTTGTTTCTTCTTTCGTATAGACATCTCCGAAGAGGTACATCAGCGTGGCATAACATGCTACGCCCAACATTTCACAGAATGTTAAAGCCAACGTGCCTACAAATATCATCAAAGCATATCCCCATGCTGGTATTAAATCATGCGCTCCAAAGTTTACGGTATCTTCCACATTGCTCAAGTATGCTTCTGTTGCCACTATGCCTGGCAATATTAATACTGCGCACGCTATCATCCACAAGAAACCGCTCCACAATGTCAATGAAAGTATCTTTCCTTTGCATTGAAATGCTTTTCTATATGCGGGTTTAAAGGAAAACTGCTCCATGCGCACTTTATCGTCAGCCACTAAGCCCGTAGGTTTCATCATTCTACAATAGAACGTATAAAGCAACGGTGCAACAAACACCAGCACAATACACAGTGCTACCACAAGACCCAGCACTGCAAGCCCCTGATACGTTAATGAGAGAGTTGATATTTTACTCATCAGAGGGTCCAGCAAAGGGAAGCCCGGCATATTGAATAGCAATAACCATACAGTATATGGAAGGCTGCGTACCGCCAATTGCATGGTGCGCTTCAATGTTATCTTATTGTTATTTTCTTTCTTTGCCTGCACGAGGTCACCACTTTGCGCCATCTCCATTGCCGAAAGGCGACGGAAGAGCAGAAACATACGTGCCATAGCCACTACCATAGCCAACCACGCCAATGTCCACAATCCCATTGCGCAGAACACGTTATTGAGTTCTGCAAAGCCATTCAATACCACCTCCACATTTACTTTCATATTAAAGGCAATAAAGATGGTCATGAACAATGCCGCCACTGTATAATAAGGTAGCATCACTCTTGATATCAATGGCAGTTGCTTTGCAAGGAACGCATAGCCCTCGCTGACGCATGACGCGAATGAATGTCTCGCGAACAAAGAAATCTTGTCCATTTTCCTTCGATTAATAAAAAAACGAGTTAGTTGTCTAAAGATAAAGCATAGCCCCACCTTACAGACAACTAACTCTCTCCTTTTATATATATTACTTCTGTTTCTTCAACTCAGCGATTGTCTGCTCCAATGCAGCAATCTTCTCCAATGAGTCTTTTTCCTTCTTGCGCTCAAGCGCAACTACTGCCTCTGGTGCATTAGCCACAAAGCGTTCATTAGAGAGTTTCTTCTGCACTCCTGCCACAAAGCCCTTCAAGTGCTTCAGTTCTGCCTCTGCCTTCGCTATCTCCGCCTCTACATCGATAAGGTCACCGAGAGGTATAGCAAACTCACGGGTGCCTATCATGAACGTACTTGAGCCTTCACTCTTCTGTGCTACGTATGCTATTTCTGACAGACCTGCCATCTTTTCAACAAGCGTACCGAGTGAAGGGCACTTTGTTACTACGTCATCTGCATCGCCAGCAACAACAACCTCAAGTTTCAATGGCTCACGAGGAGCGATATTCTTACTCTGTCTTACGCCACGAACGCCTGAGATTACCTGCTTCATCTCTTCTATCTTAGCGAGCACCTTCTTCTCTTCTTCTGTAGGAGCGTCAAGGCTAAATACCGACACCATGAGTGACTCACCTTCCTTACGCTCTGCAATGTGCTGCCACAACTCCTCCGTGAGGAATGGCATGAATGGGTGTATGATATGCAACAGCTTGTCGAAGATGTCGAGTGTAGCCTCTAATGTTGCCTTGTCGATAGGAGCCTGATATGCTGGCTTGATCATTTCCAAATACCAACCCGAGAACTCGTCGGTAAAGAGTTTGAATGCAGCCATCAATGCTTCGTTAAGACGATACTTTGAGTAGTCGTCGTTAATCTCTGCATAACAAGCCTTTATCTTAGCGTTCATCCACTCTATGCTCTTCTTGTTTGCCTCTGGCTGCTCTATATCGGCTACCTGCCATCCCTGTACAAGGCGGAAAGCATTCCATATCTTGTTACAGAACGCCATGCCCTGCTGGCAGAGTGACTCATCAAAGAGTATGTCATTACCTGCTGGTGCTGCAAGAAGCATACCCATACGCACGCCGTCGGCACCATACTTATCGATAAGTCCGATTGGATCTGGTGAGTTACCGAGTTGCTTTGACATCTTGCGTCCGAGGTTATCACGCACAATACCTGTAAAGTAAACGTTGCGGAACGGTACATTCTTCATATACTCCTCGCCCGCCATAATCATACGTGCTACCCAGAAGAAGATGATGTCTGGTCCTGTCACAAGGTCACAGGTTGGGTAATAATAGTTTATTTCCTCATTACCAGGGTTGTTTATTCCGTCGAACAACGACACAGGCCACAGCCATGAAGAGAACCATGTATCAAGGGCATCCTCGTCATGACGAAGGTCGTCGATGGTCAACTCTGGCATATTATACTTAGCACGCGCCTTCTCAAGAGCCTCTTCCTTTGACAGGGCAACGACAAAACGTTCCTCTTCGCCCTCTGCTGTTGGCAGATAGTAGGCTGGTATGCGATGTCCCCACCACAACTGACGTGAGATACACCAGTCCTGTATATTCTCCAGCCAGTTCTTGTATGTAGTAACATACTTTGAAGGATAGAACTTTATCTCGCCATTGAGTACTGGTGGCAACGCTATATCGGCAAAATGCTGCATCGACAGGAACCACTGCATACAGAGACGTGGCTCTACGGCTGTATCAGGGTTACGCTCTGAGTATCCTACCTTGTTGTCATAGTCTTCTATCTTCTCCAACAAATGTGCTGCATCGAGGTCCTTTGCTATCTGCTTACGCACGTCCATACGGTCCATACCTACGTACATTCCTGCCGCTTCTGATATAGTACCATTAGCGTTGAAGATGTCGATAGTCTCCAGATTGTGTATCTTTCCGAGATTATAGTCGTTAACGTCGTGTGCTGGCGTTACTTTCAAACATCCCGTACCGAACTCTATATCAACGTAACGGTCTTCTATTACAGGTATCTCTCTGCCTACCAATGGCACGATCACCTTGTGTCCCTTCAGCCACTGGTTCTTAGGGTCTTTAGGGTTGATACACATTGCTGTATCGCCCATTATCGTCTCTGGACGTGTTGTTGCTACGACTGCATAGTATCCCTTCTCGTCCTTATGCAGCACTTCGCCCTCTTCGCCTGTTGGCTTTACGGCTTCCTGATCTACTACATAATACTTCAGATAATATAGTTTTGACTTTTCCTCACGATATACCACTTCCTCTGTTGAGAGCGCGGTCTGTGCCTTAGGGTCCCAGTTTATCATGCGGAGTCCACGGTATATCAAGCCCTTGTCATAGAGATCTACGAACACCTTGAGTACTGACTCTGAACGCTTCTCGTCCATGGTGAACGCAGTACGGTCCCAGTCGCATGATGCTCCGAGGCGACGCAACTGCTTCAGTATTATACCACCGTGCTCGTGTGTCCAATCCCACGCATGCTTCAAGAACTCGTCACGTGTAAGGTCAAGTTTGCGTATTCCCTGGTCTGCAAGTCTCTTCACCACCTTTGCTTCTGTAGCGATAGAGGCATGGTCTGTACCTGGCACCCAACAAGCATTCTTTCCATCAAGACGCGCCTTACGCACAAGAATATCCTGAATAGTCTCATTAAGCATATGTCCCATGTGCAGCACACCTGTCACATTTGGTGGAGGTATAACCACCGTGAAAGGCTCTCTGCCGTCGGGTTTACTTGAAAAGAGTTTGTTATCTACCCAATATTGGTACCACTTTGTCTCTACATTCTGTGGTGAATACTTACTTGCAAGTTCCATATTTTATATGTTATATTTTTTATTTTTCGCTTATAAGTCGCAAAGTTACTATATTTTTTTTACACATACAAATTTTTGGTTAGTTGTTTGGCATAATCGTTCAAAAGCTGCTACCATTCATGCCGTTCTGCTATCACTATCTATTCGCATTATAATCTCATAGTGTTCATAACACGAAAGGGAGCTGAATACAACGCAATCAGCCCCCTTTCGTTCATTCTACATTCTAAAATCTAATATACTTTTAACCTATCTCCTACCCTCGGTGTATAGTCGGGCGATAGTTTATTTTTCTTATATAAATACTTTAGTCTTATGCCGTACTTCTGCGAAATGCTATACATACTCTCGCCCGCCACTACTACGTGCGGCTTGCGTTTATACGCTTTCTCCGCCTTGCTGCGCTTTTTCTTTAGATATACTATATCACCATTCTCAAGGCGGTCTTTCTTTCCTCTTTCATTATAACGCGCCAGTTTTCTTGCACTAACGCCATATTCCTTACCTATAGAAGCGAAAGTATCCCCACTACGCGCCACGACAAAGTAGTTTTTATTGCGATAATCTATTCTGTGTCCGCCTATAGCGTCTGCCAACGTTCCTTCATGACGTGCAAGAAAACGATCATAAGTCTTCTCTTTATCATACTGATTAAGTCCATACGTCTCGATTATATCTATCAGTCTGTTGGCATACTGCGGATTTGTAGCGTAACCGCATGCTTTCAGCCCTTTTGCCCAACCTTTATAATCAGTACGCTTCAACTGAAACAATGAAGAATATCGCGGTCTTTTCAAGAAAGTGCTATGATCTTCATAACTTCCTCGTGCATTGTCATACACACGAAAACATTCATTCTTGGCATCATCATCCCGATACATAGACCGTCCTGTCCAGTCATGACATTTTATGCCGAAATGGTTATTGCCGCGCGTAGCGAGTGTGCTACGCCCCGCCCCACTCTCTAACAGCCCCTGAGCCAGCGTTATCGAAGCCGGAATGTTATGTTTCACCATCTGCTCTATGGCTATATCCTTATATTTATAGATATAATCCCAATATACGCTATTCTGCCTTAACTGAGAAAAGCCATTCTGCGCAAACAGCATTAAAATCAAAAAGATATATATAAACCTCGCCATACAGTTCTGGAAAATAATAAAGGCGATGTTCTATTACTGAACATCGCCTTGTTTCTTTTTAGTAGTGGATAGGGGATTCGAACCCCTATGGCAAGATTGAGAATCTTGAATCCTAACCCTTAGATGAATCCACCGCTTGGTTATTTTATTTTCACTCGCTCTCTATTGGTTGTAGTGGATAGGGGATTCGAACCCCTATGGCAAGATTGAGAATCTTGAATCCTAA
>DAIUFT010000025.1:35113-37018 GCA_036844425.1 Prevotella sp.
CCCTTAGATGAATCCACCGCAGAGAGTTTGTTTTTTATTACCGAGAGAAGAAAGGTGCGGAAGGTGGGGGATTCGAACCCCCGGTACGGTAACCCGCACGTCAGTTTAGCAAACTGGTGGTTTCAGCCACTCACCCAACCTTCCAAAGTTACTCGGTTTTGTTGCCAACCCGACACCTCTTGTCTCAATAAACCCGACACCTTTAATAGTGCCGTTCGCTACCGGATAATTGCGATTGCATTACAGTCGTTTCCGAATTGCGAGTGCAAAGGTAGTGTTTTTTTTTGATACCACCAAACATTTGCTAATATTTTTAACACTTTTCTACATTATTCTGCCGCTTTCCGAATTTATAATTGGTAGTTCTGTAGTTTTTATCCCATGATTTCTACACCCAACCTGTTCCGTGCCATCCACTTCCTTACGGTTCGCTTTAGGTCCTTCATCGTCCCGTTACTAAACATCTCTACGTCCACGTCTGCCGTTTCAAACACCTTTAGCCCCTGCCATACGGCTTCCACACACATTATTATAACGACATAGATATTACGCCATGCAGATAAAAGGCTCACGCGATAAAGCGGGCTGAGTTTCACCAGCCCGTCTTTCGCATGACTCGTAACATCTGCTATTATAGCGTTAGGATATTCCTTTAGTATATTCTCTGGTTTCCTACGCTTGGATTGTACTATTACCATTCAAAAATCTCATTTCCAAATCGTTTGATTAAGTCATCCTATATTGTTGGCAATAAGGAACCACAAAACTATTTTCTATTACGGATTGATTATCAACGTTTTATACCCTATTCGGTAGAAAAGTGGCAATCTGCATTCTGTTTAGATACAAATGGGCTAAGTTTTAACGTATTTAACTTTCGATTACATCAAAAATCATAAGAACAGGGATTGGATGGATGAGACGTTTCAACCGCCACATAATGTGATGAATAGAATTCATCTTACGAAAATCATAAAAGGATACTATTGAAACGACTTCCTTGTAGGTTGTGATTACAAGTCATGCTCTTTGTCCCAAAAATCATTTGCGTATTTTGCGATGCTTCTTTACTTGACAAACGCAGTTTTTTATTTTTTACACAAGGTTAATCCGTAATCTTGGTTATTTCTTCCACATATATTCCACCAAAACTTTGTGGAAATGCTCGTAATTTTGCACCATGAAACATTAGTAAACTATTAAATACTGTAAGAATGAAAACAAGATTATTATTTTTCGCAGGCATGTTGGTTGTTGTAACCAGTAGTTTTGCCCGAAATGCTCAAGACAACACTGTACCCAATGCTCCTGGTGTACGAAACCAAGAATTGTACTTGACCCAAGAATGGGACAAGACATTTCCCAAAAGCGACAAGGTAGACCATAAGAAGGTTACCTTCCACAACCGTTTCGGCATCACACTTGCTGCCGATATGTATATTCCGAAGGATGCCTCTGCCACAAATGGAGCATCGGGCAAGCTCCCAGCCATTGCTGTGAGCGGTCCCTTCGGAGCCGTAAAGGAACAGTCGTCGGGACTTTATGCGCAGACCCTTGCCGAAAGAGGTTTCTTGACTATCGCCTTCGACCCTTCGTTCACAGGCGAGAGTGGTGGAGAGCCGCGCAATGTGGCATCACCCGACTTGAATACGGAGGATTTCAGTGCCGCTGTGGATTACCTCGCTACCAATAATCTTGTAGATGCTGAGCGTATCGGCATCTTAGGCATTTGCGGTTGGGGCGGTCTTGCCATTAATGCCGCCGCCAACGACCCTCGCATCAAGGCGACCGTTGCCTCCACCATGTATAACATGACTCGTGTCAACACCAACGGCTATTTCGACAAGGGTACGGCGGAGCAACGCTATCAGATGCGTGTCGACCTGAACAAGCAGCGCACGGAGG
>DAIUFT010000026.1:0-36615 GCA_036844425.1 Prevotella sp.
TTGTCCTCGAAAATAGCCTTGCAATATGACAAAGCTAATTTATAGAACCCACCATAAGCAAACATGGCTCTCACCCTGCTGAAGGGGTGAGAGCATAAATGTAAATCTATAAATTAATCACTTAACTAAAACAAAACAGATTATGACCAAAACAAAACACACCTCTTTGTTCATTGGGCTTGCCATGCTGTTCCTTGGAGCAGGGGCAACGGCAAATGCCGCTGATGCAACGGTCTATCAGACGTTCATCGGAGGCGTAAATGGTAATTGGAATCCTACTTACTTCAATCTTGACAAGTCGCAGATAGCAAAAGGACTGGGACTTACCGAGAGCGAACTGTTGGAAAAGGCGGGAACGGACGTCATAGTGTACTCAGTAAAGTCTGATGGTACAGAGGTGGCTCCAAATTCTAAATATGCCGCTAATGGAAACTATCAGGGTGACTGGCATGATGCAAATGGCTACTCTACCGCTTCAAGCAGTAACGCTGGCGGATTCTATCACGTAGTGAACTATACAGACTTTTCATTAGGCTATGGTCAGAACCCTAACGTTGTCAAGGCTGTGCCAAAGGCGTACAATAGTAAGTACGTTGTAAAATACGGCGACAAGACCGTTGACGTCAACATAGCCTATAAGGTGGAGAGCCTTACAGACGTGACTCAGGCAGGCGACTACAGCGTTAGTCTGCCTTACGGTAATACCGGTTTCGCTTGCTCTTACGTGAATATAGACAACGCTCAACTTGCTACCGCATTAGGGCTGACAGAAGAAGAGCTTGCTACAGCCTACGTAAATGGCAACACAGGAACGGTGACCGTTGGCCTGTATGACAACTACGACTCAAAGGGAAAGTTCGTAGCATCATTGAGTGGTTATAGTAGTTATGCCGCAGACGGAGCTTTCAACGGGTCATGGCTTAACAAGGGTGGTCACAGATGTAAGTGGGATGACAACCCGTCCGTTTTCTTCGTATATGACCCTGCTGGACGCATCGGCATAGCACAGATGCCTACCACTCAGAATAAGTCAAACAAGGTAGCAGCAGGCGACAGAATATATTTCCCCGTCCTGTTCTATAATAAGAACAATGGCAAATACGCTTCTGTAAACATTTACTATAATGTCACGGACCAGAACTATGTCTTGAAGGCTGCTGATACGGATTTCTATAGTCTCTACCTCGATTTTGCCACAACTATCCCAGAAGGTATTGAGGCATACACAGGCACGGTGGACAACGCTAACTCAAAGGTGGTGCTCACAAAGATAGAGGATGGCATTATACCAGCCAAGACAGCCGTGCTCGTAAAGGCAAGTGCTGCTGGCGAATATACCTTTAACATGACAACAGGTGGCACGGCAACAAGCGACCTCAGTGGCGTAATATCCGACACCAAGGCTTCGCTCCTTAAAACCGATGGCAAAAAGGTCCTTGAGTTCGGTATCAAGAACGGTGTGACAGGTTTCCGTCAGCCAGCCGATGAAACTAATATCAAGGCAAATAAGGCGTACATACTCGTTGATGAAGCCAATACCTCGACAGCCAAGTCTTACACTATCGTGATGGATAATACCACCGCAGTAAAGACAGTAAAGACTGTAGATACTGTAGAGAACGGAGCAATCTACAATGTAGCAGGACAGCGCATAGGAAAGAACGCAAAGGGGCTCATCATCAGCAACGGTAAAGTGTATATTAAGTAAGTAATTTTTTCGAAAAAAGATAGCATTATGAAAAAGCAATATGTAACTCCAAGCCTACAGGTAGTGAAGATGAACAACGCAACATTACTTACAGGTTCTGCAGGGATATACGGAGACGAGCAGAACGAATCATCACGTTCACGCTTCAAAAATGTCGATTTCATTGATGATGAAGAAGAGTATTAATGAATGGGTTTTCCGCAATAGGAAAAATGGTAAATTTGGGAAATAGCGTAAAAAGGGCTTAATTACAGTGTAATTAGGGCCTTTTTACATTGTAATCAGGCCCAAATTACAGGGTAATTAAGCCCTAATTGCAACGCAATCTCAATGATATACTTGGCGCGCACACCTAACATGCTGAAAAATAGCAAGATAATAGCGTGGATATAGTCGGGCTGTAAAAATGGTAAATTTGGGAAAGTCGATAAAATGGACAAAAACGTAATAATGCGAAATTTACCATGAAATGGGGGCTTTTTGTTCAAAATGCGTGGTGCGCAATATTCACCCTCCCTTTGAATAATAATATTTTTGAACATATATGAAAAGAATCTAATTTTGCACCAGTCAAACAATCACAACGATTGCGAATCAAATAAAACCGACAACAATATTCTACGACGATTTTAAGAACTAAAACTCGCATAAAGAATTTATTAACCTCAAAAAAAGAAAGAAGTATGAAACGAAATCGACTACTTTCAGTTTTTACGTGTCTCTTGTCAGCAATGGCATATTTGCCAGCAGACGCAGCCAATGTGGCTACTGTGACACTTGAAGACACACCGTTGCATGGTGGTTACGCTTGCACGTATTACACTATTGACACAACGCCAGTAGCGAACGCCCTCGGACTCAGTGCTGCCGACTTCGCAGGCTACAGCCAGTCAGGAACAATCAAGGTAGGAACCTATACCTCTGATGGCACAGTGACGACAACGACAAATGCTGGTGCCGATGGCTTCAGTGGCTACTGGCTCAACAGTACAGGTGTGCAGGACGTATGGTCTAACGGCAACATCTACTATGTCTATGACCCAGCCGGACGTATCTGTGTAGGACAGATGCCTACGTCAGAAGGAAGCAAGAAACATTGTGAACCAGGTTCCACCGTAACGTTTCATGCCGTGTATCAGTATAACGGCAATGAGGCCGTGGTAGAAATCAATTACCTCACCTCTTACAAAGTCTCTTACCAAAAAGCCAAGGAAGAGGCAGAGGCAGCACTCGCTAATCCAGACTACAGTGCGGTGCCTGCAGCATCGCGCACAGCGTTACAGGAAGCGATAAGCGCAACCGTAGAGGAGAATGAAGACGCATGGCTCCTTGCTGCCAACAACATCAAGCAGGCTACAGACGCCTTCACAGGTAGCGTTACGGGTGCCGGCAGTTATGAGTTTAAGCAGGGACCAGGACACACCAGTTTTGCCTGCTCATACTTTGATATAGACAACGAGGCTATTGCCAAGGTACTCGGAATATCACTCGATGAGTTTATAGCAGGTTACAACAAGAACGCTTCTGACTCAAAGGTGACAATGAGCGTATATGACAATTCAGGCAATCTCTACACCGCTACTGCAGATGCTGGCGAAGGCAGTTTCATAGGTTACTGGATGAACAAGAAGGGACAGCGTTGTGGCTGGGGCAGTCAAGCAAGCTTCTATTTCGTGTATGACCCGGCAGGACGTATAGGTATCGGTCAGATGCCTACATCGCAGAGCACTGGCGACAAGGTAGCGGCTGGCGACAAGATTACGTTCAACGTTATATTCAAATATGGTGAGAAGAGTGCTACCGTACAGGTGACATACGTCCTTACATACGGCGACTGGCTGAAGACACTTGTGGAGAGCACTCCAGACTACAGCAACCCATCAAAGGACATGTACTACACCGTGTCAATGCTGAACGAATATAACGCACTCCGTGAGACTGCCATCGCAAAGTATGACGAAGTAGCCACGGAAGACGAGGTGCTCGCAGTTTATAACCCTCTCAAGGAGGCAGCCGACAGCATCAGCGTGAACATCTCATTGTGGAGTGACTACCAGAAGGCTATCAATAAGGCGCAGAAGGAAGTAATCGACGACCAAGACCACGTGGTATGGACTGATGCCGCTGACGCTTTGGAAGAGTACCTTGAGGAGGCTAACGACAATCTCGCAAATGGCGAACTCGACAACAACGGACTTCGCACAGAAATAGCGAAACTTGACAATATGTACAAGGAAGCACTCAAGGGTGGCGTAACACCAGGTGCCAACATCACAGACAAGTATCTTGTTAACGCAGACTTTGAGGTAACAAGCGGCGACGGCAGAGGCTGGACTGTAGAGGGAAGCAACGTAAACTATGGAGGCAGCGACAAGAACCACTGCATAGAGGGTTCGAACAGTTCACGCTTCGATGTCTATCAGACACTGCAGAACATGCCTATAGGTCTCTACACCGTAAAGGTAAACGGATTCTACCGTTACGGCAATGGCACCTCTTCATTGACATATTATGCTGACGGCACCGCTGCAAAGTATCAGGACAATGTAAAGGTATATGTCAACGGAAACTCAGCATCGTTCAAGAATGTATATGACGAGAAAGTAGCCGTAGGCACAGACTACACAGAGGGCAACGCAATAAAGGACGCTGACGAACTTTACTGGTATCCAAACAACATGACCGATGCAGGCGTAGCGTTTAAGGCAGGCCGTTATGCAGCAACAACCTACGGTGTAGTGGCAAATGCTGACGACGCACTCCGCATAGGTGTGAAGGGCTCAACGAACGAAGGCACTTCATGGGCTATATGGGATAACTTCAATGTAGTATATGAAGGCACAGAGGTAGCGGCTGTAAAGCCATTGCTTACCGATAAGATAGCAGAAGTACAGGCACTCCTTAACAATGGTACCACATACGGTGTAGAGGAAGTAGCAAACACAAATGACGCTTTGGCAACAGCCAATGAGACAGTAGGTGGAACAGATGGTGAAGCAATGTTCAAGTCGCTCTGCGCTCTCATCGCAGACCAAGAGGCACTAACAACTTCAGCAGAGGCTATAAGCAAACTCGCTACACAGAACGAAGCACTCAAGAACACTATAGACCTCTTCCAAGAGGCTGCTACACAAGAGGCAGTAACTGCCGCTACCGCGCTCAACACAGAGATAGCAGGACGTCTCGCTGCAAAGGACATCAAGACTGCCGAGGCTGCTGACTATATCGTGAAGATTAGTGAGGCAACAACAAAACTGCGTATGCCTACAGACCCAGAGATAACAGACTATACCTCAGTTATCATCAACCCAGGATATGACAACGATGGAGAAGGCGTAAACAGTTTCAACGGTTGGAACGAAACAGGCGACACTCACAGCTTCGGTAACAGCGCATATCAGCAGAACGCACTCCTCGTGGAGTATCACAAGGTGTTCGATGTTAACCAGACTATCTACGGACTGCCTGACGGAAAATATAAAGTAACAGTTAACTGCTTCTCTCGTTACGGAAATACCTCAAACGACTATAAAGTATGGAGTGCAGACAACAATGCGGAGAACAACGCATATCTCTATGCACAGTCAGGCGATGACGATATGGTAAAGAGTTCTATAGCCTTCATCAGCTCAGGTGCTTACGAGAATGCAGGCATCTCAGGTCAGACAAGCATTGACGGCAAGAACGTGCCTAACGACATGGTAAGTGCAGGCAAGTGGTTCGACAATGGTTACTATCTTAACGAGGTGACAGTGGACGTAAAAGGTGGTAAACTCACCATCGGTGTATGCAAGTTTGAGAATACTGGCGATGACTGGATCATCCTTGACAACTGGACACTGGAGTATCTCGGCAAGGGCACAGGTGTAGAGACAGTAAGTGAGGCTAAGGGCAATGTCGTAGCAAGCGAAATCTACAGCGTTGACGGTATTAAGCAGAGCAAACTGACAAAGGGTGTGAACATCATCAAGATGACTACCGCTGACGGCAAGACCGTAAGCAAGGCAGTACTTGTAAAGTAATGTGAAAGTATATAAATAAGTAGGATAAGGAAAGGCGGACATTCTCGCCTTCCTTATCTTTATTCCTAAACAACTACTACAACCAAAACAACTTACGTTATGAAAAAGCATTTCTTTTTCATCCCCATGTTTGCGGCGATGACTGCCGTTGGAACACTTACATTGCAGTCATGTGATAACGATGTGCTGACGGGACAACCAGAATGGCTCGGAGAGTCAATCTATGCAGAACTGCAGCACCAGGGAAACTATTCAACACTGTTGCGCCTTATCGATGATCTGGGATTAAAGGAACAGATGAGCGAGACAGGTTCGCTGACTCTCTTTGCGGCAGACGATGCAACGTTCGACAAATGGTTTCATAACAATTCGTGGGGCGTGCGCTCTTACGACCAACTGAGTGCCGCACAGAAGAAACTGCTGCTATATAGTCAAGAGATAAACAATGCCTATCTGATAGAACTTATGTCGAACGTAGCGGCACAGAATGGCGGCATACCATCAACAGGCAAATGTATGCGCAGACCTAACTCGTCAAGCATATTCGACTCTGTAACCGTAGCGAAGTGGGAGAGTATGCCTGCTACGGATTATTGGAAATATTATCGTGCTAATCACAAGGACATCGTGCTCTTTAAGGATGGCGCAATGATGAGCGGTACGGATCAGTCTAACCTCTCACAACCTATGATACACCTGTTGCCAGCTTTCATGAAGGCACAGGAATTTACTGATGATGACATCTCTATACTGACAAACGGAGCGGTAACGTCAACGGAAGACGCTTATGTGGGAGGTCATCTCGTCACGCAACGTGACATTACTTGTAAGAACGGATATATACATACGATGGACGGAGTGATAGAGCCGTTCCAGAATATGGCAGAGATATTAAGACAGCATGCCAATACATCACAGTGGAGCACGCTGATGGACCGCTTCTGCGCTCCTTATTATGACAAGCAGAAGACGGCAGAATACAACAGAATATACGGCACAGCCGTTGACTCGGTCTTCACCTTACGTTATTTCGCAAAGTCAACAAACGAGTATCTGCCTAAGGAGAAAAGCCAGAACAAGGAAACGGGCGACAAGGCACCGGCAACTCTTTCTTTCGACCCAGGTTGGAACCAGTACGTGAACGAGACGGAGATAGACCTGCACTACAATGCTGGAGCAATGCTTGTACCGACCAACGAGGCTATACAAGCCTGGTGGAACAGTGACGGTAGCGCACTGAGGGATATGTATGGCGCATGGGAGAATGTTCCAGACAAGGTGTTGGCACCGCTGCTCAACGTGAATATGCTAAAGACATTCACCACTACGATACCCTCGAAGTTCGGAAACATACTCAATGACGCTAAAACACAGATGGGAGTGACACCTGCGGACATTGACAGTTGCTTCATAGGATGTAATGGCGTGGTGTATGTAACCAAACGCCTGTTCCCGCCAATGGAGTACGCTTCGGTAACCTTCCCGGCATTGATAAACCAGAACTTGTTTAGCACTATATATGAGGCGGTGGATAAATATGACTTCAAACCATACCTAAACTCTATGGATTCATATTACAGTTTCTTACTGCCAACGAACAGCGCCATGCAGAAGTATGTAGATCCTTGCAGTTACGGTGATAACCAGAAGTCGATGCTGGAGTTATATTATGATACAGAGAACTCTACACTGATGGGCAACAGTTATGCTTGCGACATTAATGCCGATGGTACACCAGTAAAGGGATTACTGCAGAAGAAGGACGTAACTGCGGCAACGCTAAAGAATAGATTGGAGGATATGTTGAACCAACTTATTGTGGTGGGCGACATAGAGGACGGTCATACAGTGTACAAGACAAAGAATGGTACGCCAATAGTGGTAAAGAAGTCTGGGGACAATATCTCCATTTATGGAGGTTGGCAGAAAGAACATTCAAATCCTGCCTTGGTAACGAAGACCTATGACCAAAGTAGGGAGGGTAACGGTAAGGCTTATCTGATAGACGGTAATATTCCTCAGAGTTCACCAAAATCTGTATATGAGACTCTTAAGGCACATTCGGAGTATTCAGAGTTCCTGAAGTTGCTGCAAGGATCGGAGCATCTTACTACAGACGATCAGTTGCTGATATCACAACAGAAAGTGGGCGGAACAACATTAAGTTGCTCTAACGTGACAGACAATTACAACATAAGTCTCTTTGGTAACTACAACTATAATATATATGTTCCGACCAACGAGTCGATAAGGGCACTTATTAGTGCAGGCAAGTTGCCAACGTGGGATCAGTACGATGCAGCGTTCGTGGCAGCAGGCGACGAAGAAGACGAGACTTGTGTGGAGATAAAGAACAAGATACTCAACTTTGTGAAGTATCACATACAGGACAACGCAGTTGCGATAGACATGGCACCAGAGACGGATGCACAGGGTAATAAACTCTATCACAACAACTATGAGTCAATGTTGCTGAATACAAGAAACAGCCGTTACTACACTCTGAATGTGGACTTCAGTAATAAGCAGTTGACGATAGTTGACCAATGCGGAAACAGACGTCATGTGGTAAAGACAGAGGGACTTTACAACAATATCTGCCGCGAATACTGGCTTGAGGGAACAGGAGTAGGAGTGGCGAAGTCTATATATGGTGCCGCCGACGTTGTGGTGCATCAGATTGACGGACCGCTGTTCTATGAATAACCCATAACCCACAACATCTAAAAAGAAAGACAATGATATACAACATAAAACTTAGGCAACTCGCATTGGCTTCCGCATTGCTCGCCAGCGTTGCGGCTAATGCACAACAGATATCTTCAGTGCACGGTACGGTCTCTGACGACTTGGGAGTGCTGATGGGGGCTACGGTGTGTGAGATAGACAAGAGCGGACGAATCATCAACTCTACCGTAACGGATATGAACGGTAACTTCATGATGCCAGTGAAAGATGCCAGAAACAAGATAAGATTCTCGTATGTAGGTCTCAAAACAAAGAGCGTGACGATAGACAAGAACACGTATGACGTGGTATTGGAGTCGGCTACACAATTAAACGAGGTCGTCGTTACAAAGAAGCGTTCAGCAAATGGTAATAACCTGGCGATACCTGAAAGGGAGATTTCTTACGCAAAGCAGGCGGTGGACATGAAGAACATCGAAGGACTGGGTATCACCAGCATTGACGAGGCATTGCAGGGACAGATAGCAGGACTTGACATCGTTGGCAACTCAGGTGACCTTGGAGCAGGTTCAACGTTACGCTTGCGTGGTTCGTCATCGCTCTCATCACTGACGGACTCTAATCCACTGATAGTCGTAGATGGTAATGTGCGGTCTGTGGATATGTCAACATTTGACCTTGCTGGAGCCAACGATGAGAAGTTTGCTGAACTGCTTAACATCAACCCTGAAGACATTGCTGCTATTAATGTACTGAAAGATGCTGCGGCAACAGCAGTGTATGGCTCGCAAGGAGGTTCGGGCGTTATTGAGATAACAACGAAGCGTGGTAAGATGGGTAAGCCGCGTGTATCGTACTCAATGAAACTCACTACGACTCACCAGCCTGAGGGGTATGCCCTACTGAACGGTAACGACTATACCATGCTTCTGAAGGAGAGTTACTTTAATCCATCACAGAGTGATAATACGTCACAGTCTATTAACGAGATAAACTATAAGCATGACTTCTCGGAATATGAGCAGTATAACAATAATACAGATTGGCGTGACGAAGTAACGCAGTGGGGATTGAGACAAAACCACTATATCTCTGTGGCAGGCGGTGGCGAGAAAGCATCGTTCCGCATAGGTGGTGGCTTTGATAATGAGACGGGTACCATAATACAGCAGAAACTGAACAGATTTTCAACCCGTGTGGCACTTGACTATAATATCAGTGAGCGCATAAGGGTATCTACGAACTTCACGCTTACATATACGAAGAACCATCTGTCAAGCGACGATCTGCTGGCGATTGCTATGAAGAAGATGCCTAACATGAGCGTTTATGTGCAGGACCCCGTTACTGGCGAGAATACAAACCGCTACTATCAAATGTTGCAATCAGCGTCAAGTTGCTTTGACGGTAACCAGAAAAGTTACGTGAACCCTGTGGCAAGTGCCAATCTCGCAAAGAAGACAAGGCGCACTTATGACCTTGCGCCAGAGTTGGTGATAAACTATCATCTCTTGGGCATGGACGAGGAACACACACAGTTGAACTGGCGCGGTAGCGTGTATATGAGTGTCTTCAACCAGTATGATGACTCGTTCTACCCTTCAGAACTGAAGACCAACGTGTGGCAGGATGGCGTGAACACAGCTTCGTCTGCAAGTTCAAAGAGTGTGGGATTTAATACTAAACATACGTTGACATTCATACCACACTTTGAGAATCAAGATCATGCCTTGCAGATGATGGCAAGAATGGAACTGAACACGGGTTCGGCAAGTGGACAGTCAAGTGGCGGTAAAGGCTTGGCAGGCTCGGGCATAGAGAGTCCTGACGCTTCAGGTATCAACACAGGCCTGAGTTCTTACTACTCAGAGTGGCGTTCGTTGTATTTTACATATTCAGCTCACTATGCTTATAAGAGCCGATATATGTTTGACTTCTCGCTCCGTGCCGATGGTACTACAAAATTCGGCCCTAACAACAGATGGGGTTACTTCCCAGCGGTATCTTTAAGATGGAACCTTGGCGATGAGCCCTTCATGGAGTGGGCAAGGGAGAAGGTAGGACTGAAAATGCTCTCTATAAGACCTTCATGGGGACGTGTGGGTAACCAGCCAAACCAAAATTATCTCTATGTAAGTAAGTATGGAGCAGGAGCAAACTACATAGATATGTCGTCAATGCTTGTGCAGAACATCAGACTGACAGACCTGCAGTGGCAGATAAACAATAGCTACAACATAGGTGTGGATCTCGGACTGTACGATAAGTTTAATATTACGTTTGAGATGTATCGCTCAACAACATCGAATATGTTGCTCAGTAACTATCGTATACCGTCAAACACCGGTTTTACAACGCTTCCTTATAAGAACGGCGGTAAGATGCGTAACACGGGTTGGGAGTTCCATGCAAGTACCAACAAACTTATTACAAAGGGTAAGTTTACGGCAGACTTCAATGTTAACTTCGGAAATAACCACAATGAGATTCTTGAGATGGATGAGTATGTGCTTAATTCGCTTAACTCAACATTCAGTTATGCTAACGGAGAGGTGCTGCAGCGCGTACAGTTGTATAACCCGTTTGGAGCAATATACGGCTTCCGTTCAAAGGGCGTTTACCAGTATAACTATGAGACGTTCAAGGCTCTTAGCCCCGAGGAACGCAGCGCTTTCCTCGCAGAGGGAAAGACGGCACCGGTGGTAATCAATAAGGAAGGCGAGGTAGTGTTGGATGCAAAAGGAGATCCTGTACGTATGCATTACAATTATACTAATGACGGCACAGGAAAGAACTATGCCTTCACTGGTGGTGATGCTATCTATGAGGATATTAACAATGATGGTAACATTGATGCACTTGATATTGTTTATCTCGGTTCTTCACTACCAAAACTGACTGGCGGCTTCGGTATAACGCTGTCATACGGCAGATGGAGACTTAACTCACAGTTCTCATACCGTATTGGCAATAAGATAATAAATATGGCACGTCTGAACGCTGAGGCTATGACCGGAAATAATAACCAGAGCCAGGCGGTGAACTTCCGCTGGCGTAAGGAGGGAGACGTGACGCTAATACCGAGAGCAATGTATGGTAGTACGTCAAACTATAACACGCTTGTCAGTGACCGTTTCGTGGAAGATGGAACGTATTTGCGCTGCAGTTACATACAGTTGTCATACTCATTAAACAAAAAGCAACTGAAGCCGATAGGACTTAACAATATAGCCTTTTATTGTAGCGCCAACAATCCGTTTATTATAACAAAATATAGTGGTGTTGACCCAGACGTAAGTCAGAGTGGATATGGACCAGCAGTGGATAACTCAAAGACACCGCGCTCGCGCTCTTTCACGCTTGGCGTTACTGTTGACTTCTAAAAATCGAACTTTATAAAGAACAAAACATGAAACCAAAGGGAATATACAAGTATCTGTTGGCGTTGCCACTGATGGCAGCCAGCCTGTCATCATGCTCCGACTGGTTAGAGGTGAAGCCACAGAATATAATTACCAAAGACGAGTTCTGGAATGAGAAGTCGGACGTGGACAACATGATTGCTGGACTTTATGCTACGATGCAGTCTGCTAATGTAACAGAGAGGATGATGATATGGGGAGAGTATCGCAGTGATGATGTGGTAGCGAACAATCTAACAACGAACAACGCTCATCTCCAAAATGTGCTGACGGAGAACATTACGGCATCGAATACTTTTACTTCGTGGGATCAGTTCTACTATATTATCAACCAAGCGAATACTATCATTGACCAGGCTCCAGCCGTAGCAGACAAGGATAAGGCGTTCACGCAGAGTGAACTGAAGGCAGATTTAGCAGAATGTGCCGCATTGCGCGATTTGTGCTATTTTTATCTTATACGCACATTCCGTGATGTTCCTTACACTACAACGGCATATTATGATGACGATCAGGTAACGAATCTACCCGCTACGAAGTTTGAGGTTGTTTTGGACAGTCTGATAAACGATCTGGAGTCAGTAAAGGACGATGCGGTAACGGTATGGCCAGCATCTACAGAGAGTAAGTCATTGTATCAGACAGGTCGTATCACGAGGGAGGCAATATATGCTATGCTCTGTGATATGTATCTGTGGAAGCAGGATTACGCGAAGTGTATAGAGTATGCCGACAAGGTGATTGAGAGCAAAAAGAAGAAGTATGAGGAAAGCACGGACGGTATAACGGATCTGAAACGTTTTAATGGCTTCCCGCTTATCAGCGACTATAATCAGGGTAGTGGTGAATTTGGAAATGCGTATAACGAAATATTTGGAGTAGGCAATAGTTCTGAGAGCATATTCGAACTGGTGTATATGGCGGACGAGAATATGGCGAGCAACGCTTCAGTCAACTGGCTGTATGGTCCCTATACCAGTGGAATGGGATTGAGCGGACCTGCGGAGCTTGTGAATGAGGCTGCTACTTCAAGGATAACGTCAACGCAGGTGTATTATGAAAAGGACGCGCGATTCTATGAAAATGTGAAGAATAACGCGATATGGAAGTTCACTTACACTAATGGAACGGTCAGTAAGGCTACACCGTCTCTTGCTTCTTCTACAAGATATACAAATGGAAAGGTAAAGAGTAATTGGATAGTATATCGTCTTACGGATGTGATGCTGATGAAGGCAGAGGCACTGGCGGCACTGATGTCATCAGAAACAGAGTTGAGTCAGATTGACGAGGAAAGACTGCAACAAGCGTTCGCATTGGTCAATGCTGTTGATAAACGTTCGGTTCTTCAGGCTGACAATGAACTGAGTGACACGCTGATGTACGTGTCCTACAAATCAAAGGAGCAGATGGAAAACCTTGTTCTGGCAGAGCGACAGCGTGAACTGATGTTTGAGGGCAAGAGATATTACGATCTTGTTAGAAGGGCAAGACGTGATGGTAATACTGATTACGTAAAGAAGTGCATCGCTACGAAGTTTACTTCGGGAGGCTCTGGAGCCGCAACAAAGTTCTCGAAATTGGATTATATGTACTGGCCGTATAATATTACAGAAACAAAGGTTAACAAGGCTTTGGTACAGAATACTGCATTTGGCAGTGGAGAATAATGTACCGATAATACGTTATTACAATAACTTCAAAGAAAAGTCATAACAATGAAAAAGATATGTTTTACATACAGAATGAGGCTTCTTGTTACTGCGTTGTGTGCAGTTACAACTCTCATGACCGGGAGTTGTTCTGACGAACCTACAGAGGAGAACTTCTATACTTTCTCTGGCGAAATGATGAATGACTACATCAATAATCGCCCACAGTACAGTCAGTTCGCTTATGTCGTAAAAACGGCAGGAATGGACGATTTGCTTTCTACGTTTGGTCACTATACTTGTTTCCTGCCAGACAACACTGCAATGGAGACTTATCTGCATGAAAAAGGAAAAAGAAGTGTAGAGGAACTGACAAAGGAAGAGTGTGATACGCTGGCGAAGACTCATCTTATAGACAATATGTACAGCACAGTTGACATGAACGATGGTACTTTGAATACTGCGAACATGAACAACCGTTACATACAGATTACGCATGGCGTGGATGACAATGACAATGCGGTAGTATGGTTGAACCGTTCTGCGTACGTAAAGTATGCAGAGAAGGATGATTCAGTACAGAATGGCATAGTGCAGCCTATAAACAAGGTGCTTGAGATGGCAAACTCTTCACTGGCAGACATCCTTGGTGAGAACGACCGAATAAAGATGTTCTATACTGCGTTGAAAGCAACCGGACTGGTAGATACATTATATAAGATAAGGGATGAGAGTTATAATGCCGACTTGTATGGCTATCAGGAGTATTCATCACACGGACATCAGGAGGTTGCGGTGGCACCAAGTGAGAAGAAGTATGGTTTTACGGCATTTGTAGAACCTGACGACGTCTATGCAAAGGCTTTTGCGGATAATGGTATAACAGTAGATGCTGCATCAGGCGAGAGTGTGCTCAATGCCCTTTATGAATTATCACGTAAACTTTACGACCCTGTATATGGCAATAACGATGATTATAAGGCGGCGAATGATGATGCTAACAAAGGTGACTATACAAATCGCTGGAATGCTCTCAACATGTTTATTGCCTATCATGTTATAACACGTGACTGCATAGGTTGGAATCTTCTAACTCCTCGTGAGGTAAGTGGTTTCCCATCACCATACAATACTACTGCCATAATGATTAAGAAGAATCTTCTGAACCCATGTGACTGGTATGAGACATTGCTGCCTCACACTATGATGAAGATTGAGCAGGCAACGGTTTATGGAGACCTTGACGGTGACGTGCAGTATGAACGTTATGTGAACCGCAGGGTAAAGCTGGAGGATAACATCAGAGTTCACGGTGCATACATAAATCCTACCATTGAGGACAAGTATGTACAGGATGGTCCTAACGGAAGATATTTCTATGTGGACAAGGTGATAGCCTTTGACTATGAGACGCAGAATACGGTGTTTAATGACAACATACGTATGGATATGTCAACAATATTCCCAGAGTTGATGACTATGAATATACGTCTCAATGGTGATCCTACAAAGGACGACTCAGGTAGAGATTATACCTTTGCCAATGGTAAGAACTATTACTTCCCTAATGGGTTCCTTGACAATACACAGGTAAACGGTGGCTTCTTTGTCTATCGACGTCCACACTGGAACTTCGATTGCTATGAAGGTGACGAGATGAACCTTATCGGTGACTATGACATAACGTTCCGTCTTCCGCCAGTGCCGTTTGAAGGTGATTATCAGATAAGGCTCGGTGCAGCTTTCATAGAGACACGTGGCATAGCGCAGATATATTTCGATGGAAAGCCTCAGGGTATTCCTATTGACATGACTAAGAACCTTCAGGATATCCTTGGAACGAAATGGACAAGTGATTGGGTTAGCATGACAGATGAAGATAAGGCTGCAGACCAAAAGATGTTGAAGAACCTTGGATATTATCGTGGTCCTTATGGCGCAATTCACCAAAATAATTCGGAATTTGTTAATTCTAAATATACCTTCCGTAAGGTGCTCTGCACGGTTCATATTGATCCGAATATGGATCATTATCTCCGCATACGCAGTACTTCAAGTCAGGGTACGGAGTTTATGCTTGATTATCTCGAAATCGTACCGAAGAGCATTTATGGTGTGATGTCAGGTAAGATGGAGTCACCACTTTAAGGAATACACACAAAAAAGCAATAACTATGAATAGTATAATACCTAACATAAAGGCTTTGCTCATGGCGCCCGTAGCGGCATTAACGCTTGCGGCATGTGCAGATTCCTGGGACGATCATTATAATCCAGATGCACAGAGCGGGTCACAGAGCCTGTGGAGCGTCATAGAAAATGATAAGGACCTTACTAACTTTGCCAGTGTAGTAAGAGCTGTAGGATATGATAGAACATTGGCAGGTTCAAGAACATTTAGTGTTTTCGCTCCTGTAAATAGCGCATTTACAGAACAGGAGGCGCAGAAGGTAATAGAGCAGTATAATACTGAGAAGACCGCAGGGATACGTGATGCGGATAATGAAGCGATAAAGGAATTCCTGCAGAACCATATTACGTATTACACTCGTTCGGTATCATCTCTTACTCATGACTCACTCTTGATGATGAACGGCAAGTATCAAGTGCTGACACAGACGGCTTTTGCTGGTCAAAAACTGTTGAGTGCCAATAAGTCATGTTGCAATGGAATGCTTTATACCGTAGATGGACAGGCAAAGTATTTCCCAAGCATATATGAATATATAGCAAAGGATGAGGAAACGGATTCTGTCGCAAAGTTTATTGGAAAGTTTGATAGGTATTATTTCGATGAGTCGAAGAGTGTGCCCGGTGAGATAGTAAACGGTAAAACGCAGTATCTTGATTCAGTCGTCACCATGCGCAATGACCTTCTTGCCGCATACCTCGCTCCTATAGAGTCAGAAGATTCTTCATATTGGGCAGTAGTACCTACCAATGACGTGTGGAAGCGCGTTGTGCCACAGTATGAACAATACTTCCAGTATGACAAATCTGTTGGAGACAAGCGCGACTCCCTAACATGGGTGCAGGCACGTCTCGCTCTCTTGCAGGGAACGATATTTAATCGCAATGTTAACACCGATGTTGCGTTACAGGACTCTGCTATGTCAACGAATGCGGTGCGCTACGCCATGCGTAAGGCGGCGTGGGGTGACAGCGAATTGAAGTATTATCAGTATGATAAACCCTGGGCTGAGGGTGGCGTCTTTAATGGTACTACTAATATTGAATGTTCGAATGGTCAGGTTATGAAGACCTCACAATGGAATATTTCTCCTACACAGACATTCCTCAGAAGAATATCTGCCGAGGGAGAGAGTGGGGCGCGTCTTGACTCTGTAGATCAAAGTACTACGGTATATCCTGCAACAGTATATAGGGTAGCAGCAAGCAATGATTTTTATGGCAAGGTGTCAAACAATGCGTATGTGGAGATTGCCGCATTGTCAAGATCAAATACCACGTCATACTTCAGTCTGCCCAATCTTCTTTCAAATGTAGGATATGACATATATGTCGTAACGGCACCAGCGATAGCAGGCGATGAATATGCTTCAGAGACGCAACGCTTGCCTACGAAGTTTAGGGCATATATGAGATACCAAAATGAGGACGGTACAATACCTTCGCTTCAGAGAGACTGGATACCACTTGACGGAGGCGAAAACCGAACCGCGGCGACATGGGAGACTACCAAGGATGAGATTAATACGTTTAAGGTTGCCACGAATGTCAAGGTACCATATACGACGTATGCACTTGGACAGGGTTCGAAAGTTGAATTGATATTCAAGACCTGTCCAACCAATAGCCAGGTTAATAATGGTCTGTATAATCGTATATTGCGTATTGACCGCATAATAGTTGTACCACATACAAGCAACCTCTAACCCCTTAAAGAATTATGAACAAATATTTATTACTAAGTCTGGCTGCCGTTTCCTCTACAGTGGCAGTGTCGGCACAGGATGCGTTGCCCCAGGCTGTTAAAGCTGATAATAAGGCGTTGCATAATGAAAAATATGCCATGCGTACTGTTACGGGCAGAGTGTTGGATGCTGTAACGAAACAACCTTTAGCAGGTGCAATGGTTTCTGCACAAGGTATCTCTGGGCATAGTGTTTTAACCAAGGAAGATGGTACATATACACTGAGTGTTCCGCATTTCACTTCTGCTTTATATGTCCGTCTTACCTCATACGCTCCTGTTATGCAAGGCTTGTCGGGTGAACAGAGACAGAAGGATATATATGTAAGTACTGATGCTTTTACCTCCCTCTATGATGCAGAAATAGAACATGGCGAGGGACACGATGCCGAGAACTTTAAGTATTCTTCCGCTGTGAATATCAAGGAAGAGGTACAGAAACAGCTTGGAGCGTATGCTTATACTACCCAGCGTAACGGTACACCAGGCATCGGTGCCAATATGTTTATCCAGGGACTTAACTCTCTAAATGTAAATGCGCAGCCTCTTATAGTCGTTGATGGCGTTATCTATGACCAGCAATATGGTCGCTCACTGATACATAGTGGACTGTACAATGATATTCTCTCATCTATCAATCCTGCTGATATAGAGAACGTAGAAATCGTGCGTAACGGAACAGCCCTGTATGGCGCAAAGGGTGCTAATGGCGTTATTGTCATTACCACAAAGCGCAGCAAGAGTATGGCGACACGTATTACCGCTTCCATCTCGGCAGGTGTGACAATGAAACCGAAGACCGTTGATATGATGGATGCCTCACAGTATCGTACTTATACATCTGATTTATTAGGCACAACGGGTACTACAGTGACAGATTTTCGCTTTCTAAATGAAGATCCCAATTACTATTATTATAAACAATATCATAACAATACTGATTGGAAGAAGGAAATCTATCGTACTGCACTTACCCAAAACTACGGTATAAACGTTGAAGGAGGTGATGATATTGCGTCATACAATCTTTCGCTCGGATATACTGATGCAAAGAGTACGCTGCGTTATAATGATATGAGTCGTCTTAACATACGTTTCAACACTGATATCAATATCATTAAGAATTTGGCAGTGCGTTTCGATGCATCGTTCTCTAACACTACACGTGACGTTCGTGATGATGGCGCTCCGTCTGGTTATACTGAGGGTACTCCGACGTCGCCAGCGTTTCTTGCATATACCAAGGCACCATTTCTAAGTCCATATTCTTATGGAGCAGGACAGTTATCAGATTCTAAACTTGATATATCTGATGAGTCTTACCTTACGGAGGCACTTGCTGACTATTCCTCCTATAACTGGAAATTGGCTAACCCCTGGGCACTTAACGAGTATGCTGAGGCGGAGAATAAAAACCGTTTTGAGAATTCAATGCTCAACCTTACAGTGACACCTACATGGACCATTATGCCCGACCTTACGTTGAGTGAACATTTCAGTTATAATTTGGTTAATACTAATGAGAAATATTATATTCCAGTCAATGGCGTACCAGATTATTATGTAAGTGCTGTCAATGATTTCCGTGAGAATGAGGTACGTTCGCTTTTCTCAAAGCAAAACTCCGTAATGTCAGATACGCGTGTGAACTGGAAACATAGATGGGATGCCCATGCTTTGGAACTCTTCGGAGGTGCACGCATAAATTGGGAGTCTTACACTCTCAGCAACCAAGTAGGTTATAATACAGGGTCGGACAAGACTCCTTTCATGGGAACCAATCTGCTAAACTCTGGTTCAACGGGTAGAGATGATAACTGGCAGTACATGACATGGTACGCGCAAGCCGATTATAACTGGCTTGGCCGTTATTTCCTTCAAGCGAGTCTCTCCGCAGAGAGCAGTTCACGATTCGGTAAAGATGCAGATGCAGGTGTGCATCTCGGTGGCGTGACATGGGGAATATTCCCATCTTTACAGGCCTCATGGGTTGTGACAAACGAGAAGTGGGCTGGCAAGAAAATGCCTTGGCTTAACTATCTTAAACTGACCACAGGTTATGACGTAAGTGGTAACGATGAACTTGATTATTATGCCGCCCGTAGTTATATGACCTCCAAACTCTATATCAATGGTGTTTCTGCACTTTCGATAGAGGGAATAGGCAATACGCGTATCAAGTGGGAGACGACACGCCGTTTCAATGTTGGTTTCGACTCTCGCCTCTTGAACAACCGTCTTGCCCTTGGCTTCCGTTTCTTTACGAGTAGCACCAGTGACCTGCTTGCCATGCAGAGCCTTGGTTACCTCTCGGGTCTTGACAATAACTGGTCTAATGGCGGTAAGTTAAAGAATAAAGGCTTTGACGTGTCTGCAACAGTAAGGGCTCTTGACCGTAAAGACTGGAAACTTGAGGTGGGAGCAAGTGCTGGACACTATAAGAACAAGATAACGGAACTCCCTGATGGTAAAAATGCGATAGACAACACTTACTATGGAGCAACAATACGTTCTCAGGTGGGTGACGCCGCAAATCTGTTTTATGGTTACAAGACCAATGGCGTGTTTGCTACTTCTGAAGAGGCAAACTCTGCTGGTCTATATGTTCTTGGCAGCAATGGAATAACAAAGACTTATTTTGGTGCGGGCGATATGAGGTTTGTGGATCAGAATGGTGATAACTGCATTGATGAGAATGACCGTGTTGTTATAGGAGACCCTAATCCTGACTTCTATGGTAATATCTTCCTCTCGCTGGCATACAAGAGACTTCGTCTTGACGTTAACTTCAACTATGTAGTGGGTAATGATGTCTATAACTACCTTCGTTCTCAACTTGAGGGCGGCAGCCGTTTCCTTAACCAAACTACTAATATGCTTGCACGCTGGCAGACTGAGGGACAGGTAACGTCAGTACCTAAGGCAACCTTCCAAGACCCTATGGGCAATAGCCGTTTCAGTGACCGTTGGATAGAGGATGGTTCCTACCTTCGTCTGAAGAGTATGACCTTGAGTTATGACCTGCCTCTCAATACGACCTTTGTTCAAGGTATGCAGTTCTGGATTCAGGGTAATAACCTTCTTACATTCACGAAGTATTTGGGGACAGACCCAGAGTTCTCTTCTTCTTCATCAGTTATAGGACAGGGTGTGGACCTCGGCATGGTAGGTCAGTCGGCTTCTGTCGTTGCGGGTGTGAAGATAAACCTTTAAATATGAGTTCTATATAATATAACACCTTTATATAAGGAATCATTATGAAAGCAAAATATTTTATATATGTCTGCGTAGTGCTGTTAGCCCTCTCCGTATCTTCCTGTAGCGATTTGTTGGAGCAGGAGTCAAGTCATGTGTCTTTTACAGACGACAAGCAGTTTAACGAGGCCGGTGACTCTATCTACGGTCTAACTGGTGTTATGCAGAAGGTTCAGGCTCTTGGCGACCGTACCGTGTTGCTTGGAGAACTGCGTGGCGATCTTGTCAATGTCACGGAGGCGGCAGATGCAGATTTGCGTGAAATCGCAACGTTCACGGTCAGCGATGACAACAAGTATAACAGTCCTAAGGACTATTATGCAGTAATAAACAACTGTAACTTCTACCTTGCCAAGGTAGATACTACAGTAAAAGACAATCGTGGCAAGAGCTTTTTTATTCGTGAGTATGCTGCTGTTAAGGCTTACCGTGCGTGGACCTACCTTCAGTTAGCTATTAACTACGGTAAAGTACCTTTCATTACCGAGCCTATCCTTACCAAGGATGCAGCCGATGCACAGTATCCTGTTAAAGACATCAAGGAGATATGCGATTACTTTATCAATGACCTCAAGCCATTGGCTAATGTTGACAGACCAGGACTTGGTAATATAGGTACCGTAGATTCTCGCTTGTTGTTCATTCCTATACATCTGCTTCTTGGTGATTTAAATCTCTGGGCGGAGCACTATGATGAGGCAGCACTCTCGTATTATCGCTATATCACTACCGCCAACGGCAGTAACTCCTACTATCCTGTAAAGGCGCAACGAGTACAGTGGGCAAACAGTAACTGGACTATGCCTGTTGAGTATGGCAACTACGCCCGTTCATTCTCTTCCGAGTCATGGAATGACGACCGCGACCTTATCATGATGATACCTGGCGACTCACTACCGTCACAGGGCAACTACTCGGAGTTAAGAAACATCTATAACAGTACGGCGGCCAATGCTTACAAGGCAAGTGTAGTGCCATCACAGTCGTTGCAGTCACTGTCAGCTAAGCAGAGTAACAATATCATAAGCTCTGATCGTGGCCATGATATTATCTACGCTCCTACAGGGCTTGACAATAATCGCTCTGGCGATCTCCGCTTACAAGCCGTTTGGAGTCATTATTCCTATGGCAGTAGTGGTAACGTAACGCAGATGCAAACCATCAGCAAGTTCTCTACACGCAATGTGCATATCTATCGCCGCACTATGGTTTATTTAAGACTGGCAGAAGCACTTAATCGTGCGGGTTATCCGCATTTTGCTTATCAGATACTTGCAAGGGGCGTAAACAATGATGTCATTGAGCAATATGTCCTTCCTTATTGCACTACGGATGAACAGAAAGCCTTTGTTCGTCAGTTTGATTTCCCAAGTACAAGCAATTCTTGTTACAGGGTGTTTGATATTAATGATATGGATGCCTCTTATAATACTATAGGCATACACTCACGTGGTTCTGGCTGGGCTTGTTACAATCAGAATTATCAGATGCCTGACGATGCATCGCTTTCTGGCGAAGACCTAAAACAGTGGCAGATGGAGAAGGTGGAGGATATGATAGTGGACGAAAACGCATTAGAGTGTGCTTTCGAAGGAACAAGATATTATGACCTCCTTCGTGTAGCTCTCCGCAGAGGCAATCCGTCATACGTAGCCGATAAGGTCAATGCACGTAATGCGGAGAATGGCAGTGGTGTAGAGACTGATCTCACGCAGATGCAAAATCTCTTTCTTCATTGGAATGGCAAGATAGGTTATTAGATATAGGTATTTCTTACCGCAACGAGGTGGTTATTCGTTCAATTTACAGGTTGACGAATAACCACCTTTGCTTTGCATAACAAACTCTTGGATTCAAAAATACAAAATGATTAACTTTGCACTCGTTAGCTGAATAATAGATATAATGCCAAGGTGTTGGCAGGAATGTTACAATTTTTAGTAGTAATGTTTTTTCAGATTAGTAGTTAGTAAATAAGTTAGTTAGTATCAAAAGGTATTCAGGCTTTCACCTTAAGGTAAAGAGATTAGTATTCATTTAGGTAGATAAGTAGTATATTTTTCATTATAAAGTTAGTATTAGTTAGTATTATGTAGTAGGTTAGGTTGACTTTCCAACAAGGTAAAAATGATTGTATAAGGATTTTCAAAGTAATTGATCTAAACAGTAATAAAGTAATAATAAGAAGAAGATGAAGACAAAGACATTAATAGCAGGACTTGTCATGGTCGCGCTATCGGGTGTAGCAAAACCCAAGACCAACGGAGGGTATCCATATGCTCAGGTACCGTTTACGTCAGTAAAGATAGAGCCGTCGTCATTTTGGGGCGATCGCATACGTGCGGTGCGCGAGGTTACAATACCTTTAGCGTTCAGCAAGTGTGAGAGCGAACATCGCTACCGTAACTTCGAAATGGCGGCATACACACTACAGCATCCTGGGCATAAAGGCCTTGAAACGCCAGAGTGGGACGTTGCGAAGATAATGGGACTGTCCTTTGATGATACCGATGTTTATAAAACCATAGAGGGTGCCAGTTATGTTCTTCAGACGTATCCTGACAAGAAATTAAAAAATTATGTTGACTCTGTGCTTAACATCGTAGCAGCAGCGCAAGAGCCTGACGGTTATCTATACACCGCTCGTACTATCAATCCTAAGCATCCTCATGGATGGTCTGGCACGAAGAGGTGGGAGAAAGAAGAAGACCTAAGCCATGAACTGTATAACCTTGGCCACATGGTTGACGCTGCTTGTGCCCACTATCAGGCTACTGGTTCCAGAAAGTTTCTTGACATAGCGTGTCGGTATGCTGATTGTGTAGTAAAGGAAGTCGGTCCCAAAGATGGTCAGGCTCATGTTGTGCCTGGACACCAAATAGCAGAGATGGCATTGGCACGTCTTTATGTTGTTACGGGCGAACGTAAATACCTTGATGAGGCGAAGTATATGCTTGATTATCGTGGCAAGACAGGTTGGAAGAGAGACTACTCGCAGAGCCACATGCCTATTTTAGAGCAGAAGGAAGCCGTGGGCCATGCCGTTAGGGCTGGTTACATGTATGCTGGTATGGCTGACGTAGCAGCACTCACTGGTGATAGCGCATATATCAAGGCGATAGACAATCTTTATGAGAATATCGTATCAAAGAAATATTACATCACTGGTGGTGTGGGTGCACGCCATTGGGGAGAGGCGTTCGATGCAAACTATGTGTTGCCTAACCTCACGGCATACAACGAGACTTGTGCCGCTATCTCCATGGTATATCTCTTCCATCGTATGTTCCTGTTGCACGGTGACGCTAAATACATAGACTGTCTTGAGCGTACATTATATAATGGTGTAATAAGCGGAATGTCTGTTGACGGAGGAAAGTTCTTCTATCCTAACCCTCTCTCTGCCGATGGTAAGTACAAGTTTAATGCTGACAATACCAACACGCGTCAGCCATGGTTTGGTTGTGCATGTTGTCCGTCAAACCTTTGCCGTTTCATACCTTCTGTCCCCGGCTACATCTATGGAGAGCATGGCAACGAACTGTATGTAAACCTTTATATGCCAAACACGGCAACCGTCAATGTGCAGGGCAAGATAGTAACACTAACACAGACTACGGAGTATCCTTGGAATGGTGATGTTGCCATAAAGCTTAACGAGTCGAAAGCTGGGCAGTGGGTTCTGAAGGTGCGCATACCGGGGTGGGTGCGTGGCAACGTAGTACCGAGCAACCTCTATAAGTATAGCGACGGAAAGACGTTAGGATATACAGTTAGCGTTAATGGACATGCTGTTAGCGACTCTATCGTCAATGGATACGTCTCTATAAACCGTAAATGGCGAAAAGGCGATGTAGTGCGCTTGCACTTTGACATGGAGCCTCGTATGGTAACAGCCAATGAAAATGTGGCTGCCGACCGTGGCAAAGTGGCTATAGAGCGCGGACCGTTGGTATATTGCGCAGAGCAAGCAGACAATGCTGCCATTGACGTGCATTATGCTTATTTGGGCGGTAAGCCAACCTTCGAGTTAGGCGATTACAGTATAACCAACACCGAAGGCAACGGCAAGCAGTTCGCAGTAAAATCACTTCTTGCCAAAGGTGTTCAGGTGATAGGGACAACAACAGACGGTAATGTCACAGTACGTGACACCCAACTGCGCCTTATTCCTTATTATGCATGGAATCATCGTGGCGTTGGTAAGATGGATGTATGGTTTGCCAACTCCCTGCGTGGCTTAGCAGAGTAATAAGTAAGTATTCAAAATTATTTTTATATAATGAGTAAGCGTCATTTCTCGATTATTGAGAATATTTAATACAGTCTCTTTGGGGCATCTGTTTCCCCTGTTTTCAGTCACAATGTTCACATTGTTCCATCAAACAGTGAAAACATCTGTTCCCAAATAGCCTATATTAAATATTAAAATAATTTTGAACACTTACTTAGAATATTTTGCAAATATAACTAAATTTTATTATTCTGCAAAATATTATAAATAATTTCTATAAAATAATTAAAATTTAGTAGTATTTCAACAGGTAATCACCTCATTCATTACCACATCATGTTCCACGCTGGGCACATTGTCTATCATCTGGAACGGGTAACATACTCCTATCTTATACATACACGCTACACTCCGCAAGAAACGATCATAATACCCTTTTCCTCTTCCTAATCTGTGTCCACATCTATCGAATGCCATGCCCGGCACTATCGCCACGCAGTCCTCTCCGCTTGCTTTTGCATCACGGGCTGCATCTTTTAACACTTCTATCCCTACCCTTTCGCCCGTAGGCTCCAGTATGCCGTAGGCTCCCTTTTGCAAGTCGTTGATTGACGTAAAGCGGTGTATTGTCATCTCCGTATCGCTTATTACGCGTGGCAATAACACTTCTTTGCCCATATCTACAAGCGTCTGGACGAGTTCTTCGGTGCGCACCTCGTCGGGCAACGCCCAATATAGCAACAGCATTCGGGCACTCTCAACCTTAGGGTGCTGCAATATTCTTTTACATATATCACGTGACAACTCCTGGAGTTCATCTTCACTGTGATGTTTTTTCTCATTTCTTATTCTTTTCCTTATGGCGTTCTTATCTTCCATTACTCTTTTCTTTCTTTGTTTTGCAATGCAAAAGTAATACTTTTTTTACTTAGTGACAATAAAAAAATAACTTGGTAAATTGAACGTTGTACTATTTTAGTTGAATTAAGTATAAACTTGTTATGTCTTTTTGGATATTTTGAAGCCATTCATCAGTCACAATGCCCGCATTGCTTCTTCTTCATGTCTCCAAAATATCTCAAAAATACATAACATCAATTATACCAATTTATTTTTTCATTGTCACTTAATCGCAACATTGACGGTAACATTATCAATATCCAAAGAATGCTGACAGACAGTCCTCCTATTGTTCCTACGGCGAGCGAGTACCAGAACGGTTGCGCATCTGGACCGTCTATGAGGAAGGGAACCATACCGATTACGGTTGAGAATATTGTCAACACCACCGGCAATATTTTATGGTTCAACGCTCTAACGAACGCCTTTACGCCCATTCTCCTCTCCACGTTATATTGGCACACGATGTATATTCCCGCATTCACGGTTAGTCCTGCAAGCAAAACCATCGCAGCAAAGCCTCCCGTACCGAACGACACCTCTGTCAGATAATATGTCATGAACAGTCCTGCGAACGATATTGGTATTAGCATTGTTATAGCCAATGCCTGCATCAGGCTCTCTAACATTATGGCAAGGATAAAGAATATGACCACTGCCACCACTCCTATGAGCCAGTATTGCATCCCATCATCTTTATAATGACCATAGGTATTGTTCAAACAATGAAACCCTACGGGGAATATTGCATTATACTTTTCCGTTATACGTTTTATAAACCTGTCTGTATAAGTATATGACCCAAGCACATTAAAGGCTACACGGAGCACATATTCCTGGTTATCTCGTGGTATAACATTTTTTGCTTCGCGCATATTTATTGTCATAAAGTCTGATGGCCGTACATTCATCCCATTGACATCTATATAGGAGTTGCGCATTTTCCATACGTCATACGTCTCTGTTGTTGACGGTTTTATGCACACTGGCATTTTCGTTGCCTCAGCATTATTATCACGCTGCAGTTCTATCTCATCGCCACTACGCTGCACCAACATCCCCTGCATTGCCGCATGTATATCACGTTGCGACACACTGTCAACGGCAAGTGCCCTATTATCATACTCCATATATAACTCCTTCTCTTGCTCTTCATACTTCGGTGTTACTATTGCGATATCCGTTACACGATTGTTTTGCCTCAAATCCTTACACATATCCTCTGCATAACGGTACAAACGGTCGTAGTCATAACCTGCGATTTCTATACTGTTGGCACGATATTGCAAGTTAAGTGAATTACTAAAACCTCGTTCGCTGACGCCTGACGTCGCCCAATCTGCTCCACCTATGGTTATTATTTTGCCAATAACCTTACTCTCCAGCATGTAAGGGAAAGTAGAGTCCAACACGTTTTTCTTAAATTCCACCGTGATTGTCGCCCCTTGCGAGTTAACAGTCGTCTCAAATCTTTTAATTTCTTTATAATGCGAAAGGAACGCTTCCACTTCTCTCACTTTATCATTCAGTTCATATACGCTTCCTCCTAAGGGCATCTGGCCGCGTATCATCAAGCGCATCTCTTCCTTTCTTGGACGGTATGTATCAGCATCCAACGCCCCGACAAACTGTTTCAGCGTAACGCCAAAGACTGCAGCACACAGCAACAGTATAGTCCAACGCCCATAACGGTGTTGACTTAAGCCTACATACTTAGCATAGCAAGATGAAAAGAAGAGGGCAACAGTCGTTCTCCACGTTCTCCTCACGATACGTTTACGGCTCACATAGCCCATCCTTTCCACCAATGCTGGTGCGAAAAACGCTGCAACGAATATTGCCACTGCAAGGTTTATTATCATAACCACAGCGAAGTCCTTCAAATCATGACGCAGGAAGTCTGGCAACCAGAACACTATCACCAGCGAACCTATCGTTGTCAGCATTGCTGCCACTATGCCAAGCAACGCCTTCCTGTCACGCCAATAGGAATAATGGTCCACCATGACGATTGTTGAGTCAATGATAATGCCCAATGACACCGTTATTCCTGCCAACGACACTGGGTGTAAACGTATGTCTAACAACCAATACGCGACCACTGCCGTCAATATATTCGCCAACAAAGATATTGCTATTATCGCAAGGTATTTCCAATTTCTTCCTCCTGTCAGCCACACGAAGAACAACAGTATTACGAGCGTTAGGGAAGAACGCAATACTAACGTGCGAAACTCTTTCATCTGCTTCTCTGCACGATCATAACTCAACTCACATGATATGCCGTTTGTTTCCCCAAACAACGTCGCCATTATCTCTTTCGCACCATCCGCCACATGCACTATATTAGCGTCCTTATCGGCATAAATGTTTACGTACAGCGTGTTCTGTCCATTTACACGGAAGTAACTATCTGGTTTCTTTTCCCGTATGGTACACGTTGTAAGGTTATTCATATACACCGTCTTTCCACCTATAACCTTCAGCGGCATCGTCTCAAAACTTCCCCTCAACTCCTTTGACGTGAGAAGCAATGGTATTGTAGTACGTCCACCCTCTGTCGTTACCTCACCTATAACGTCTTCCCTACCAGTATAGTTTCTTACCGCATCCAGAATGTCAGCACCGCTGATGCCATATCCTGCTATGTCGTCCGCGTCATAGGCTATCTCCATGTAATGTGATGTCGTGCCCGTAATGTCCACATGATGCACTCCGTTTACTCTCTCGAGCGCATGTCCCAGTTTGCGTTCCACCACCTGTTTCATCTGTTCGCCTGACATTCCCGCATTCATCTGGTATGTCAGAATGAGTTTTACCTCATTGTCATCAGCTGCTGTATTCACCTCACCGCCAGTAACAACAGGAAACGATACGTCCTCTGGCAACTTGTTTTTCATTTGTCTCAGTATTGAAGTTATCTCAAACTTCGCCATTGACACGTTTGCCTTAGGTTTCATCTCCACCGTTATGCGTCCTGCTCCAAAACGACTTACGGATGAAACCTTCTTCACGCCCTTTACCGCGCTCACCAACGCCTCTATGCGCGATGTAACATTTTGTTCCACCACCTTTGCCGAAGCATTCTGCCATGTGTATGATATTGTAAGCGTCTTACCCTGCTCTGGGCGCGGCTCATTACTGATGTCGAGACGTGGGAATACCCATACGCCAACAGACATCAGTATGCACATAAATAATATACATACAAACATACCTTTTCCCATTGTAACTATTTTTCCATAATGGATTGATAAAATTGTTTTACAGAAGAATTAACTACAGGATTCCCTACTGCTATTATCTTATTTTCTTTATTAAGAAGGAATGTCTGATACTGAATGCCTTGTGGCAATTCTGATATAACACCTAATTTTCCTTTCAAATCTATACACACAGGATATTCAAAATTTTCCTTTTCAAGGAAATATTGAATATCATTCGTATTATTAACTTGGTAATAAAATATATAGCCAACCCTTTTTGACAATGCTGCTTTATTTTCCTCTATATAATTTTTCCATGCGTATAATCTCAAATTACAACTAACACATTCTGATGGCCTTAAATACGTAAACACTTTATACTCATACTGATTTATATAATAATCTACCGTATCTTTCCCTATTTTTGTAAAAACCAGACCGCTTAATGCTATTTCTTTTCCTAATAATGTTTTTACTACCTTTTCATTTTCTTTATGTTTCTTTTCCATATACGACAATGTTTTTACAACAAAGATTATGAAAAGGCATAATATAGAACCTATTATTAATTTTCTCATAAAAACAAGTTATATAGGGTATGAAACGATAATAAAATATCCATCCATGTCTTTTTCTACAGTAAACAATCTTGACGATGTCGCTGCAATATAATATACGTTATTTGGCATTTTCATTTTACAGACCACATTACCAGTCCAATCAAATACAAATATAGTATCTGAACAATATTGTATCTTCTTAAATAATTCATCAGAATATAGTGCATATACGTTAGATTCTGTTGCAGCAAGATCAATAAAGCCATTTATAGCCTTACCAGTTGGTATTACTCTATTTAATCCACCTACCGACTCTACTTTCATATCAGGATTACCTTCCCTTACTTCTTTTGTTTTCTTTATCTTATTTTTTGAAATAGAGAAAAAATCAATATTTGATGAAAAATCAACTGCTCCAGCATATAAATCTTTACTTGGGTGTTTTACAAGTTTACCCTGATTTGACAAGAATTTATGAAACTTATTAAAGTTTTTGTCTTCATAATTATATAATTCAAAAGCATAATCATATACTTTGCCCTTTCTATCGAACAATACATACTGATACTTATCCATATAAGTGCCCATACCTAACAGCATACCATTATTCGTTAATGCCAATTTTGTCAATTGCGTATTTTCTATTTTATATTTGAAAACATCGCTTTTTAAACATACCGTATCGCTATTCATTATATATGTGGCAGCAATATGCGTTTCATCGTCAAATGCCATAAATGCATCATTACATACACTAATATCACATCCTAAAGGTATTTCCCCTTTTCCATGACCTATCTCTCCGAATCTAAGTATAGAATCTCCAGAAACAGAATTAAAGAGAGTATAACTCATACCATCATGATAATCCATGGTTACCAACATGGAATCTTTTGCACAGATACCCTCTATCTGTCCCAAATATTCCTTATTTATTACTTGATGCGTCTGAGAAATTTTCATCTCTTTAACATCCGAGCAATCTAACATCCTTTTATTTTTATTACACGCTGACAATACTACAGCAAATAACATATAAAAAAATATCTTCTTCATATAATTTTGATTTTATAACCATTTCGTTTTTTCACCTTATTAGCCAATAAGGGAGTTTTCCTACTTTTATTATCATTTACTTTCGTTATTTATCACCTCTTTTATATAACACATAATACACCAACGGCACGAAGAACAGGCTGACCATGGTGCCGACTGTCATTCCTACGATTATTACTAACGACAGAGGGAACTGCAACGTTGAACCCATATCTCCACGATGAAGCAAGGGAACGATAGCAAGTATCGTGGTGAGCGACGTCATCACGATAGGGCGCAAACGTCCATGGCCTGCTTTTATTATGGCGGCGAGCAATGTTCTGTTGCTTACCGCCCCACTCTTTTTGGCGTTACGATACAGGCGGTTAATGGTATCGACCTTAAGGATGGAGTCATTGATAATGATGCCACACATCACTATCATACCTATCATCGACATTACATTCAATGACTCACCGCAAACAAACAAGACGAGCATTACCAACGTTACGTCTATCACCACCTCCGTAAGAATTATCACTGGCTGAAGCATGCTCTCAAACTGGGCTGCCAGTATGAAATACAACAACATCACGGCAAGAAGCATTACCATAACGAGTTCCCATATCATGGCGCGCGAGGAGAAATAACTACCCGTGAAGGTGGCTTGTATGTCACTGTGCTCCTTTTCCGTAAGATGCTCCACGTAGTTCATGACCTCCTCTATGTCGATATCACTGCCTTTCTCTATATCTACAGCGGCATATTCCCCCTCATCGCCTGCCATAAGGAGTTTATAGTCTTCCTTACGCATTTCTCTTACAAGGTACTGCAACGGCACTTCTACCCCGTCAGCATTACGTATAGTGTTACCTAACAACACATCGGTACTTCTACCATCCGTGCCTATGATTACTGGCACACGCTCGCCTCCACTGTTTATGTCGTATATGGCATTACTGCCAAGCAGTTCACGAAAACGCTGATACAGTCGTTGGTACGTAACTTTATAGTACGCCATCTGTTGCGCATCTGTAGTATATTGCAAATAGGTCTCCGTAGCCAAGTGCTGTATGTCAAGGTCAGGGAATCGCCGTCTTAATGAGTCTGTTATCTCACGTGTTCTACCTACCTCTGGTCTGCCTCCGTTTCTGTTCTGCAAACGTATTTGCAATGCAGGCTCGTCGGTGGAGAATATCATGTCGAAGATATTCGTTGCCAACTCAGTCTCAGTCTTTGCCTTCGGATAATGCTTCTCCACATAGTCTCTCATCGCCCTCTGCGCCTTCTCACATTCTTCGGAAGAGGCACTTTTAATATAGCATATTGCCTCACTACTCGTTATGTTCTTCGTATGCGAGAGTATGAAATCCTGTCCGCCCACCATCGTCGTGTTCGCCTGCACATGCTCTCCCGCAGCCGCTACGACTTCCTTCATACGACGATTGTTCTCCTCTGGCGTGATGCCAGCGTTCCAGTCTATCGTGACGAGAGCATCGTCGTGTGGCAGTTCGGGCATCCTTTCTTTTTTAAGGAAGGGAAACAACACCAATATCATTACTATACAACCAAGGAACGAGAGCATTACCTTCCTGCCGTTTCTGAATGTCAAGCGCAGTCCGCATTCATACAGGCGCAGTATTGTTTTGCTATTGCGCAGCGTCTCTGTTCGCTTCTTGCTTCTACTCAACAGCACCTTATAATAAACCGGCACCACCACCGCCGCTACCACGAGCGAACAGAACAGGGATATCGTTATGCCCATAGCCTGGTCATAGAACAACGCTCCTGCCGTACCACTGAGGAATATCAACGGTATGAAGACTGAACAGGTGGTAAGTACTGACGATAGCATTGGCATAAAGACCTCCCTCACCGCTCGCACTATCGTATTATCATCAGAAGTTGTTTTCTGCCGTATGTTGTCGGTAACGATAATGGCGTTGTCCACAATCATTCCCACACCGAGTATCAATCCCGATAGGGAAATGACATTCAATGATATTCCTATGACATAAAAACACAGCAAGGTCAGTATCAACGACAACGGTATGGATACTACAACCAACAGTGGTACTCGCCATCCGCCTATGAAGAAGAACAACACTATGCTCGCCATGATTATTCCCAAGAGGAGGTTCGTCTGCAGGTTGTCCATGCTGTAAGCCAACAGTTTTGTTTGGTCACGCGTAACATGGAACTCCAGTTCGGGATAATCCTTCGTCATCTGTTCCATCAGCGTATCGACACTCTCCTGCAAGTGGCTCATCTGTGCGTCGCTTTGCTTTATCACCGCCATCGTTATGGCTGTCTTACCGTCAGAGGTCACGATGCCTTTACGTTCGGCTGGTCCTTCCTCTACTTGGCAGATGTCCTTTATCTGCAACAGGCGTCCGTCCTGGCGGAGGTAGATATTCTCTATATCGCTTACGGAAAGTATCTGCGAGTCGAAGTGTATTGTATAACGATAGATGCCATCACGCACACTGAGTGCTTCCAACACCACGTTGTTATCGCTTATAGCCTTTTCTATATCAGCATTGCTTATGCCCAATCCGCCAATGCGCATAGGGTCGGGAATGATTGTAACCTGCGTACCCGTCATTCCGCTATAGTCCACCATCGCCACCTCTGGCAACTGTTCCAGGCGTTTCCCCAGCACGTTTCTCACCAATCGTGATGTCTGCTCAGGCTTTCCGCCCGTCACGTCCACATAGAAGGCAGGTATGTCCAGCGCGCCTATTTTCATTACCTTCGGGCGTTCCATGTCCTTAGGCATAGTGCTCATGGCGCGGTCTATCTTCTCGTTTACTTCTATGAACGCCATGCTCATGTCGGTACCTGGGCTGAACGCCAGCGTAATCACGCCAGCATCCGTGCGCGATGTGGACTCAATGTTCTGCAGTCCGCTGACCTGCGACAACTGCTGACGCATGGGTTTCGCCATTCGCTGCTCCACTTCTCGGGCGGAACTGCCCTGCGCCGTCATCTGTACCACGATGCGCGGCACGTCTATATCGGGCATCAACGACACTGGTATTCTGCCCGATGCGAGCACACCAAGAACTACAATGGCTATAACGGTCATTGTAACGGCTATGGGGCGATGAAGAAGGGTTCGTAACATTGTCTGGTAAATTTATTTCTCATTCTTTACTATCCTTACCTCCGTATCGTCTGCAAGGTTAAGGTTTCCTGAGGTTATAACTACGTCGCCCACATTAATGGTCGTTTCCTTACGCTCGCAACCTGTTATGGCGTAACTCGTAAGGTTACTGTACAATATGTCGATATACGTCCACACGGCATGCTTCGTGGCTGAATCATAAACAAATATGACATTAAAGCCATCACGCTCCACCACGGCCTCCTTTGGCACCACAAACATATTGGGCACTGAATTCTCTATTATCACCTTCACGTTCATACCGTCAAGCAGTCGGTCGGAAGTGTTCTTTATGCGTGCCTTCACGCTGACGAGTCCCTTACTGTCTATCGTTGGGTTTATCTCTGTCACGCTTCCCTGCAACGACATATCCTCATCTACGAACGGCGACACCCTGACCTGCGTACCTATACGCACGGATGCCAGTTCTGCCTCCAGTATCTGGAACTCTACATCGAAGAAGGAGTCGTCTATCAATGTGCAGAACTTGTCGCCTCGCTGGTATGGTCGCGCCACGAGTTCTGACACTCTTCCGCTGAATGGAGCAAGCAGTCGGCAGTCGGCAAGCGACGACTGGGCTGACTGCAGGGCATATTTCGCTGTGTAATAGCCTGAGGTTACCTCTGCACGGTGCAACACCTCCGCTGGCACATTCTTCGAATTGCCGTCATAACCTAACCCTATCAACTTGTCCTGCAACTCCACTTTGGCGCGTTCAAGGTCGCGTCGCGCCTTTTCAAGGGTCACTGTTCTGTCGCGTGTGTCCGCCACAGCGAGCACCGTTCCTGCCGCCACGCACTGACCGTTACGCACATTCACGCTCTGCAACATGGTTCCTGCCTGCGGACACATCAGTTCTGCCTTGCGCACAGCGACGAGTTTGCCGTTGCACAGCACCTGTTTTTGGAACGTCTGCTTGCGTAACACCATCGTATCTACCTCTACCACGGTTTGCTCTTGCACCGACAGCGCAGCCCCCTCCTCCGCCTTTTCCTCTTTCTCGTGAACTAAGGCATACACCAATCCGCCTACAACTGCCAAAACGACTACCGTGGCTACACACGAGAATATTATCTTTGTCTTCTTTTTCATAGCATTATTTTATTCCTTTACTAATTTCTCAAAATCTGTTGTCAGATCTTGGTGGTATTGCCAGTCGTACAGCGTTGCCTTCTGCAGGGTGTAATAATCATTCCAAAACGCTTGCAACTGACTTATGTACTGCGTCTTTGCCGACTCCATCTCTTGTTGCGCCGTGTTGAGGTCTGTTACCGTTATCGTACCTGTTTCATACCTTCTGCGCGTAATGTCATAACGTTCTTCGGCTATCTCCTTCGCCCTTTGCGCATTACGGCACTGCTGCGGTTGGGCGTTAAACTGCGTTACCTTCTTGCGTAACTCCTGCATGAAGTCGAGATTGTTCTGCTCTACCTTCGTGCGCATCACGTCCAACTGTGCCTCTGCCATCTTCACCTTTCCCCGGCTTACGCCCCAGTCAAAGACGGGCAGGGATAGCGACAGACCAATGATTTCATTGTCGCGCAACCTTCTGTACACTCCCCCTATGGTGCTGCCCGTTTGCGACAGCCCCAACTCGCTGCTTAGTGTCATCTTTATCCCTCGGTTTGCCTTTGCCTGCGCCAAGGTTCTTTCCGCCTCCAGCATCTGTAGTTTCTGCTCTAAGGGGTGTGAGGAATTGTTTATGGCTTTCTCCATCACGGCATCGGCACTCACCGTTATGTTTGGCACGATAAACGGTGTCACGAGTTCTGCTCCATCATAATCCGTAAGGCGAAGAAAAGAGAAGAGGTCATACATGGCATCGTCAAGCAATATCTTATTCTTCGTCACCGCCATACGGGCGTTTAGCAACGAGAGTTCCATCTGTAACACCTCGCTCTTTGTAGTTGTCGTCAGCGCGAGGCGTTTCTGTGCCATGTCATAGAGTTTCTCTCTGTCGCTAACCGTGGCAAGGCTCTGCTTGTAGTTTGACTGTGCCGCAAGCACATTAAAGAACAGTCCAGTGACCTTTATCGTTATGTTCTGTAATGTGCTTACGTATGTCCGCTCCGCTATCTGATACTCCACAGGTGCCGTCTTCTTCTCCCACTTCAGCGAATTGAACGACCTCAGGGGTTGCGTGTAACTGATGCGCAGGGGTTGCGAGTTATACGTAGTCTCTTTATATGTAAACTGGTCCAGACGATAGAGATACGACTGCAGCGACACCTTGCCTCCCGTAGCGGCAATCTGTTGGTCCATTGAGAGCGTAACAGAATTGGTCATGGTGTTGTTGTTCACCTGGTTTACACGTCCCGTCTCGTAGTCACGTGTTTCTATGACGGAGTGGTTAAAGCCACCCAGCCCGCCACTGAGGTTTAGCGAAGGTAGCAACTGCGCCTTAAACGAGCGATACTGCCAGTAACTGCTCAGAAAGGTGTATCTCGCCAACTGTGCATCGAGACTGTTCTCCTGCGCTATCTTTATGGCATTGTCGAGCGTCAGCCGTTGGGCATGAGCCAAAGACGCATGCCATAGAAACAGCGGTAACACCAATGCTATTATTTTACTTTTCTTCATTATCTATATATATTTTCTGTTGCTTAGTCTATACGCATAAAAGTTACAATCCGTAAGGAAAACCATCCATTTTACTTACACTTTTCCGCATCATTTCTTTCTGTTGCAATTAGGGCCTGATTACCTTGTAATTAAGCCCTAATTACGCTGTAAAAGGGATGTGATTACAGAGTGATTTCAATGCTTTCAGATTGTAAGTGTCTTTACCTGAAATAAGTCTACAAAATTACTTAGTTTTTACTGACTTTATACA
>DAIUFT010000027.1:0-36301 GCA_036844425.1 Prevotella sp.
GCATTTTGAGGTACCCCTCTGTTTTGAGGGCACTTTTTCAAGTTGACTCATAATTTAAATTTCCTATCATTCTTCATTATTGGGCAAGAATATACTCCCCCTAAATTATTTTCTATGAAATATCTTAGACAATATATATTACTTTTACTGTTGACTGTCACTACATCAGTCCTCGCTGCCGAACCTTTACTACTTGAAGCACAATTAATAGACGTAATAAGCAGAGCGCCTTTGGTGGCTGCTTCAGTATCGGTTAATGGTAAAGCTACCATGACTAATGCTGACGGTAGGTTCCGCATGGAGGTGAATAGTGATGACACGCTAAAGCTATCGTGTATAGGATATATGTCTACCACGATGCCTGTGCAGTTGGTTGGCAACGTTATAGAAATGACACCGTCTCTTCATACCTTACCAGAGGTGACAGTGGTACCACTTAGCACCATAATGAAAAAATTGCTACAGGAACAAAAACGGCAGATGCGTAAAGGAAAGAAACTATACGCTAACTATATGTACCGTCAGACCACTATGCGCAGTGGTAAGCCAATAAGTATCATAGAGGCATTCTTCAACGGCAACAGCGTAGGGGCTTTGAGAAACGCTAAGGTTATAACTGGTAGATATTCTGAAATAGATATGAAAGAGGGTGTGTTCTCACACACCGCGAATCTTTTTCCGTTGTCACAAATACAACTGTATAATCCAAATAAAAAGTTGAAGAGATGGGACAGGATACTCCCATTAATGGAAAATTATAATCACTACTACAACGTTAAGTATGACGTAATAAGAGATGACGGGAAAAGTATATACTGCATAGATTTCGCACCTCGTGACACTACAGACGAAACAGAAATATTTGTCGGTAAGTTGTATGTAGACGCTGAACGCATGAGTCTGATGGGCGTAGAGGGTGCGATACGCAACCTCCACGTATGGGAAAACTACGGCAACTTTAAGGAACGGCTCACTACCGCAGCCATGTACTTCAGTACAAGTTATGATAACAGCTCTGGATTTAATGAGGTACAGTCGGTAAACGTTACAACTAACTATGGGAATATTCAGTTTTCGTCTTTACTTTACAACGTCGGCAACAGAGTGATAAAGGGCGGTAAGAAGCTAAAAGAGGTGCGTGACCTGCGCCATCAGATTGATGCTGTAGGCAAAGACAATGGCTTTTGGGATGCTAACGAAATTGTAATGCGCACCAGAGGTGAACGTAGCCTGCTGAACCTTGGTATGGCTTCTGCTTACGTTCCAAGTACCGCAAACGACAAAATAGACTCGCTCGGAGTGCAGATTTGTAACAATCCACAGATACAAGAGAAGATATATCTGCACACCGACAACAAGTGTTACTACTTAGGCGATACGCTGTGGTACAAGGCTTACGTGATGTGCGCTGACGATCTGAGGCCAACAGACATCAGCCGTATTCTGTATGTGGAGTTATTGACTCCTGATGGCTACCTCGTGGAACGTCAGCAGTTACCCATTGGTGGCGATGGAACGGCTAACGGACAATTCGCTCTGAAAGATACTCTGTATTCTGGATACTACGAAGTGAGGGCATACACACGATGGCAACTTAACTTTAACGTAGAATATAGACCATACGTCAGCATTAACAGGCATCTTTTCTACAACAAACAGTTTGAAAAAGACTTCTTTAGGGAATACCCCGGACTATACTCAAGGGTGTTCCCCGTATATGAACGTCCTGACAGTTTGGGCGACTATGATGACAAACGTATTATCCCAAGACCTAAACAATCGCTTTATAGCGAGAAACTACGGTTGGACGTTCATTTCTATCCTGAAGGAGGAGAGCTGGTAGAAGGGTTGCCTTGCAATGTAGCTTTCGAAGCAAAAGACCAAGACGGGCAAGCCGTTAAGATTGAGGGGACTGTCAACGACAGCATAACTATTAAGACGGACCGCACTGGTAGAGGTACTTTCATTATTACTCCTACGGAAAAAACGATGAAGGCTCGCTTCAACTGGGCTGATAAGAACTATAGTTTTAAGCTCCCCAAGAGTGTGGAGAATGGTTGCACAATGAGGTACAATGTGCTGAACGGGAAACTATATTGTAATACTAAGGGTACTACCATTGCCGCTTACAGCATATCCTGTAGGGGAAGGGTGAGCCACTTTGAAAGGGTATATGACAGTAAAGGGGAGTATATGCTGAACATTGCGGCAAAGTCTTTGCCAACTGGAATTAATGAGATAACGGTATATGACAGCACTGCCGCTCCACTTGCTACACGACAGATTTTCGTAAACAACCACGACATGGGGGCATCACTGTATACCCAGATTACGAAGGCGGAGAGTGACAGTACTGTTACGAAGAATACGATGGTGAATCCATACGAGTCTCTTACGGTAAATGTCACAGACCGTAACATACAACAGTCACGATTGGCGCGCTTCAGCATCTCCATAAGGGACACAAGGAGTGACGGACCAACGTATGATGATGGCAACATGCTGACGGACATCTTGCTATCAGGAGACTTGAAGGGCTTTGTGCCATATCCATCATATTATTTTGAAAGCAACGACACAGAGCATCTGCTGGCACTTAACTCACTAATGTTGGTGCAAGGTTGGAGAAAATACAAGAGAGCAGAGAAGCTAAGATACAGCCCCGAGAAGAAACTGATGTATGAAGGCAGAGTACTGCACACCACAGCATCTATGGCTATGTCAATGTTAGACCCATCAGAGACGAATGTAGATATGTCGTCTGAGAAAGCGAGAAACAATAGTGATATAGCCAACTTCTTGAATGAGAGAAATGAATCTACCCTTGACGAAGACCCATTTAATGATGATGATCAAGAGGAGAATAGCACTGAGGAAGAGAAAGCAAATCTGAAAGATGAGATTAGCAGTGATAAATTAGAAGAGAAGACCAAGAAGGCGTTAAAGAGAGAGGTTACGGTAGAAGCAGAATTGATAAAAGACGACAAGGTGGCATCTATAGAATTGAAGCCTGACGAGAATGGACATTTCGCTTTCGTTATGCCAGATTACTACGATAATGCCATACTCTTTGTTAACGCACGTCAACAAAGAGACTCGCTTAAAGAGGGTATTTTCAGCAGTCAAAACAAACACTTCGCAGAGGATAGACCTCAAAGGCTGTTTGTGAAGAGAGACTGGTTCTTTCCGAATTTCGTGTCAAAGTACTCATGGTATCAAATTAATGAGCCTGAAACATATGAGGGAATAGGCAATTACTATACCCCTGCAGACAGCGTAGCAGCATCTACAACGTTAGGAAATGTGTACGTCAGACGTTTCAGAAAGTCAAGACGCGCCATAAAGCCCAATATGCCCGCTATAAGGACTGATATGTATAAACTCTACAACGACGTGACAGACTGTGGACTGTCTTACGGTGTTTACAGTAGGATATTCCCTTGGCAGGCAGCGACTTTCTACGTAGGATACCTCGATATACCTACAGACATAAGAGTAGATGCTTTAAGTTCTGTCTCTACTCTATATTATCATAACTATAAAATCCCCAAAGGCACATACACTGGTAACCGCTATGCCATTGCACATGAATCGGACCAAGCGAGATATGACCGTCTACGATTCAAGCGTATACTTAACTTTAAGATATTCACTGACTATGACAAGCGCGCTGGTACTCGCTTAGGAAGAGGAACTACACGAGCTGATGTAGTAACGATGATAGAAAACATACCCGACGGAGGTGTACGCCATGTATACTCTTCACGGCGATATGTTATGCCTGGATATGCCTGGGCAGAGGAGTTCTACTCGCCCAACTACGCGGAAGCGAAGCCGAAAGAACCTACGGACTACAGGCGAACGCTGTATTGGAACCCTAATGCGACACTGGATAGTAATGGTAATTTCACCACTACAATATACGCTGGCTCACGTCCTTGCCGCATAAAAGCAACGGTATGCGGCATGGGTGCCGACGGACAGATATACATAAACAAATAAATCAGAACCTTACACGCACCTGCAAATCTATATCTGTCTGCGAAGAAGAGAATATTCTTCGGTCGGCAGTGCCTATCACTGAACGGTCAAAGTACTTGGTGCGACCTACCTTTAATTGCGCCAACAGCCAAGGGGTCACCTCGCCACGCACATGGAGGGCATAGCGCATGCCGTTGCCATAGTAGGAGGCGCTGTTCATACTGTAAAGCATGCCACGCTCATAGACATAAATACGGGAGGCGTAGTCGTCGGTATCGAAATATGACACCGTACCATATATGCTATAACGACGGTGCAACTGCCACGTTAGCGACTGGTTTACGACATATCCGTTGCTATTGGCGGTGGTAAAGATACGCTTATTCCAGAAATGCAGCACTAAGATAAGAGAAATTTCTGACATGGCAAAATCCTGAACTAATCGGCTCTGCTGCTTGCTACAGACAAGAACTTTTTGTTGTCCAGGTGCTTATAAAAAATATTAAGGGTGGTTCGATAAATTACCACCGTTATGTAAACTTAATAAATGTAATGACGTTTTGTTATCTTTCGGTCTCTTTTCGGCTCAAAGCGTAAGTTTACTCAGTCGTTATGCGTGGCATAAGTCAATGGTCTTTACACCCCCTCCGCTCCGCTGTGCTTCGCTTCTCCCCCGTTTGTCGGGGGAGAGCAACTTTCGCTCACTTACACTTTGACCTCGAAAATAGCCTCGAAATATAACAAAGCTAATTTATAGAACCACCCTTAAATTATAGTGTTGCGGAATTTAGAGTAACATAACTTCTTTATTTACTTTAAATTCCACAAATCCGAAACTTAAATACAGTATCTCTACTCCGAATATTTATGTGGTTGCGTAAGGGTAAAAAGCAACACTACGTAAAACCTGAAAAATGGTAAATTTGGGAAATGGCGTAAAAGGTACTTAATTACTCTGTAATCTCTATGCTTTTACCGTGTAATTTGATAGAGATTACACGGTAATCACTATGCTTTTACAACGTAAAAAGATAGACATTATTCTTCTGCGCCATAATGCATTAATAATAAACACTTTACACAAATCAATATAATATCCGTTGAAAATGGTAAATTTGGGAAATGACCGTCCTAATAGGTCAAAAGAATAAAACAACTTACTTTTAGGTATTGCAATTCTCTTTATTTAGTAGTACCTTTGCAACACGAATGATTATGTTAACGGTGGTAGTTTATAGAAGCACCATTATAAGAAAATAATACAACGAGAAATGACAACTACACTGATTTTAGGACTTCTGATTCCATTATTAGGCACAACACTTGGCTCTGCCTTTGTCTTCCTAATGAAAGAAGAGATGTCCGAACGACTACAAAAAACGTTACTGGGCTTTGCTTCGGGGGTAATGGTTGCCGCCTCCGTATGGTCATTGCTCATTCCTGCCATAGACATGGGAACTGACTGTGGCAAATGGGCAGTAGTGCCAGCAGCGGTGGGATTTCTTATTGGTATCGGCTTCCTGCTACTTATTGATGAACTGACTCCGCACCTACATATCGGGACGGACAAACCAGAGGGCATAAAGTCTCATCTGTCAAAGACCGCTATGCTGTCTCTCGCTGTTACCATCCACAACCTGCCCGAGGGCATGGCGGTAGGAGTGGTGTTTGCTGGAGCCGAAAACAATGCTACTCTCATATCTCTTGCCAGTGCCGTTTCGGTGTCATTGGGTATTGCCATTCAGAACATTCCTGAAGGAGCTATTATCTCCATGCCCATGCGAGCGGCAGGCAACAGTCGGTGGAAGTCGTTTTTGTTAGGGGCACTAAGTGGAATCGTTGAACCCATTGGTGCCATAGCAGTTTTGTTGCTCGCGACACTTCTGACACCTGCCCTGCCCTACTTGCTTGCCTTTGCTGCTGGTGCCATGCTTTACGTTGTTGTAGAGGAACTGATACCTGAAGCCTCGAACGGCAAACATAGCAACCTCAGCACCATAGGCTTTGCTATCGGTTTTGTACTGATGATGGTCCTTGACGTAGTGATGGGATAAGAAAATACAGTTTCAGAACCTTACCCGCACTTGCAGGTCTATGTCGGTCTGCGAAGAAGAGAATATGCGACGATCGGCTGTGCCGATAACAGTGCGGTCGAAGTACTTGGTGCAGCCTACCTTTAGTTGCGCCAACAGCCAAGGGGTTACCTCACCACGCACATGGAGGGCATAGCGCATGCCGTTGCCATAGTAAGAAGCGCTGTTCATACTGTAAAGCATGCCGCGCTCATAGACATATATGCGGGAGGCGTAGTCGTCGGTGTCAAAATATGACACCGTACCATAGACGCTATAACGACGGTGCAACTGCCACGTTAGTGACTGGTTTACGACATATCCGTTGCTATTGTCGGTGGTTAATATTGCTTCGAGGGCGGTACGAGTGCTTAGTTTACGCCCCGCGTACTGTGCGTTAAGGCGCAGACGGTGCGTTGTAGCGTCTTCATCCTGCCACTGCTTTTTTAGTCTGTAACGCATGCCGTATGTCCACCGGCTGCGGCTCATCGTCACTGCTATAGCATTATCCCATGCGCTGGAGGGGGCATACACACGGTAACGCAGCCACGGAAAGCGTATCAAGTCGCTGTAAATGTCTATCGTCAGACTATTGGTTGGCAACAAGTGTGCACCCAATAGCACACCTCTCTCATTGCTAACACTGTGGCTGTCACCAAAGGCTGAACCGTAAAGGGCATGATAACGGTAGGGGTATATGCGCCCAGCGGCTGTTAAAGACAAGCGGCGCGATGCATTATATATTATATTATCGAGTGTGGCAACACTGCCGTTTTCGCTTACGGCGGTCTCGCCTATGATGGTCAGTGCACCAGCATGCAGTTTATAATCGATACCTCCGTTCCAGAAATGACTTCCTTGCGGATAATAAAGGCGATACATCTTGCTGCGACTCAACGTGTCCGCCCGGCTATAAATGGGGTTAAGTTCACGGTTAAAGCCTGTATAAAGAAACGAGGTGCCAACGCTCCATTCCCATTCGTTATGGAACATTCCGCTATACTCCATACGCAGTCCTGCCGCCATCTGGGTGGTATTGTTTTTCTTCGCCATATCCTTAGCGGTGCGATGGGTAGCACTTGTCAGCACGGTTTGCACGGAAACGCTATCGCCCGCCAACGTGGCGTCAACATATCGGTAAGAGAATAAAGCGGACAGCGTACCTCCTATTACATCAAACGTCATGGCTACGCCTTGCATGTGGCGTGAGTCTGACGTACTGGTATGCGGTGCAAAGTATGTTGTGCGTCGCCCAATGGAGGTCAACATCGATTGTTTGCCGAAAGAAAGGCTATTGTTAAACACCAGCCCCATACCGAATTGGCCACGGAACTGTCCCAATATGGCGTAACGAACAATACCGATATTCTTTGCCACCAGACTATAAGAATAACGGTCATAACCCATATTGTTGCCAGAGGAGAAGAACGGCTCGCCCGCTGCCTTGGCTCCAGCAAAATTAAATTGTAGATTGTTTCCTACGTTCATAGTATAACGTAGCGAGTGCTTCAGCGGATCGCCAAGGTACACTCCTGCCTGTTTACTGCTTGTTACTGATGCCGAAACGGAGCCTTTATCGCCTAGACGGTAATACGTTGGCACCGCCATTGTGAACATAACGGTGTGCTCAGCCTGCGCAAGTGCTTTGCGAAGACGACGGGGATTATACCAAGGTATGGTATCGGAAGACTCTACGCACAGCATCGTTGACAGATAACGACTTACTTTTTCGTCGATATCTTCTATCATATCCAGTTCCTGCACGCTACGGAAATCGCCATACTTACGACGATAGTATATAATACTGTTGGCAGTGGCAAGGTCTATTCCTGGTATAGAAAGCAGTTCGTTTGCCGTCACTTTATTTATATCAAGTGGCTGTTCGCGCAGTTGCGTCACGCGATCGCTTGCCTCATTCAGCGACATGGCATCCTCTTCCGTCCCCTCATAAAGCGGGAGTAACTGTGTTTCGTCATCTTCTGTACTGTTAGGAGAAGGTGCCAGCAAGGTTAGCGCAGCGAAAAGTAAACTAATCAGTGGCATACTTCTTCAGCGCACGCACTACTCCATTAGTCCACGTGTTAAGTCCTCCGTCCATGTCGAGGGAGGAAATAAGTTTTATTACATTGTTTATCGGCATACCATAACGCAACACTCCCGAGATAAGTTTGGCGTAATTCCAGTATATAGGATTGAATTTTTCTGACAATCCCTCCACCGTTGTCTTATATCCTCTACTGTTTTCGAACTGGAAGTCGTAGCGTTTAGTTCCGTCAGGCAACACCGTCTTTATTATTTTTCCGCTGTTTACCGCCTTCGGAAGCAGTATTCCCTCTTCGTCATCCTGCAACCCGGTGAATATCTCGTATGGTCTCCCATCAAGGAGTCCTACGAACGCCACCCACTTATCCTTTGCATTTTGGAAGCGTACTACATCACATTCCAATTCTGCTGGTCTGCGCAGTTCTTTTTCTTTTGTATCCATTGTATTCTTAACTCAATCTTATTTTTTTAATATTCTGCCTCGAGATGTTTCTTCTCTTTTAACATTATCTCAACATCATCATGATGGTGCAAGCCATTAATAAAAATTGATATTAAGGCACATACGCCCAACGTCAGTGGATAATAGAGATACGGCATGATATCAACGGGATTACATGCCGCTAGTCCTGCCGCCATCAATAGTTGCGCACCGTATGGTATTAAGCCTTGCATCATGCAGGAGAAGGTATCCAATATACTTGCTACACGCTTAGGGTCCAAGTGATACTTCATCGAGATGTCCTTCGCTATGCCTGACACTGTTATGATTGCCACGGTATTATTGGCGGTACACATATCGACCATGCAAACGAGGGCGGCAATACCTAACTCCGCACTGCGCTGCGACTTAACATGTTTCAATATGCCTCTCATGATATAGCGTATGCCACCGTTGGCACGGATTACTTCGAGCACACCCCCTGCAAGCATAGTGATAATGATGAGGTCACTCATGCCTGATATGCCCGCCCCCATAGCCGAGAACCATGAATACAGGTCATAGTCGCCGCAGTATAATCCTACTCCGCCCGTCAAGGCTATGCCTAAGCATAAGACTATAAGCACATTTAGACCGAAAGCCGCTGCTATGAGCACCACAAGGTAAGGCATTACCTTTAGGGCATTTACCGAAGGCAATTTGGAAAGCAACGCCAGGTCGTTGCCGATATAGGCATAGAGTACCACCATCAGTAGTGCAGCTGGGAGCGCTATGCGTATGTTAGTGCGGAACTTGTCGCTCATTCTCACTCCCTGCGACTGGGTTGCAACAACTGTGGTGTCGGAAATAAAAGACAGATTGTCACCGAAGAAAGAACCACCTACCACTATTGCTGTCATCATAGGCACGGAAAAACCCAGCGAATTTGCCATCCCAACGGCAATAGGCGTAAGGGCGACAATAGTGCCCACACTCGTCCCTATGCTTATAGAGATAAGGGCAGAGGCTATGAAGAGCCCCGCAAGCAACGCATTTGAAGGCACTATACTCAACGTTAGATTTACAACGTCCGTTACACTGTCCATCTCCTTAGCGGAATTGGCAAATGCACCGGCAAGAATGAATATCCATATCATCAGCAGCAGATTGTGATCTGCCGTACCACGGGTGAACACCTTTATGCGTTTCTTCAGCCTTCCACGCGACGATGCCACCGCCACAATGGAGGTAAGCATAAAGGCTACAGTGATAGGGACTTTATAAAAATCGCCAGCCGCAATGGAAACGCCGAGGTAAACTACAACAAAAAATATCAATGGGATAAGTGCTCGCATAACTATGGCATACCTATTCGTTAACGTATGATACATTATTAATTATCCTGCAAAGATAAGTAATAATTCCGAAACTGCCAAACGTTTTCTTGGTACTTTCAAAAAAAATGTATAACTTTGCAGCGGATTATAGGTTAAAACCTATACCGCAACGGTTTAAAAGCACGTAATAACATAAAGAAACCACAATGAAAGAACTTGCATTGAAGTATGGCTGCAACCCTAACCAAAAGCCATCACGTATCTACATGACAGAAGGAGAACTGCCTGTCGAGGTTATCAACGGTCGCCCTGGCTATATTAATTTTCTCGACGCACTGAACTCATGGCAGTTGGTAAAAGAACTGAAAGAGGCTACAGGACTACCTTCTGCAGCAAGTTTCAAGCATGTAAGCCCTGCTGGTGCCGCTGTGGGACTGCCACTGTCTGACACGCTGAAGAAGATTTACTTCGTTGACGACGTCAAACTGCCACTATCTCCTATCGCATGCGCTTACGCTCGTGCTAGAGGCGCTGACCGTATGTCAAGTTACGGAGACTTTATCGCTCTATCTGACACATGCGATGCGGCTACAGCGACACTAATCAAGCGTGAGGTCAGCGATGGTGTTATAGCACCTGACTATACTGACGAGGCCATAGAGATACTGAAAGCGAAACGTAAGGGCACTTACAATGTTATTAAGATTGACCCTAACTATGTGCCTGCTCCTATCGAGACCAAGCAGTGCTTTGGCGTTACGTTCGAACAGGGACGTAACAATATAAAACTGAACGACCCTGCACTCTTCGAAAATATACCTACACAGGCTAAGAATTTTACTGAGGAAGCGAAGCGCGACCTTATGATTGCACTCATCACACTGAAATATACGCAGTCTAACTCTGTTTGCTACGTAAAGGACGGTCAGGCCATCGGCATCGGTGCTGGACAGCAGAGCCGTATTCACTGCACACGCCTCGCTGGCAATAAGGCTGACATCTGGTGGCTACGCCAGTGTCCAAAGGTTATGGCACTGCCATTCAAGGAGGGCATTCGCAGAGCAGACCGCGACAATACTATCGACGTCTATATCTCGGACGACTACGAGGACGTATTGGCAGAGGGCGTATGGCAGAACTTCTTCACGGAGAAGCCTGAACCATTGACACGCGAAGAAAAGAAAGCATGGATAGCACAGAACACTAAAGTGGCTCTCGGCTCTGACGCATTCTTCCCATTCGGCGACAATATTGAACGTGCTCACAAGAGTGGTGTGGAATACATTGCACAGGCAGGAGGCTCGGTACGTGACGATAACGTTATCGAAACCTGCGACAAATATGGCATTACAATGGCGTTTACAGGCGTACGTCTGTTCCACCATTAATATTTTCTACACGCTTTTTTCCCAAAAAAAAGAGGACATACAAGACGAGAAATACATTACGATTATCAAACAACCGTAACTCACTGATACCCAAATCACAACGCTATCATCTTATGGCAGCGTTGTAATTTGGGCTCTTTTACAATGTAATTAGATAGCGATTACAACGTAATTAGATAGTGATTACAAAACAGTATTAAATACACACATTTCACAACACCACCATTTATGGATGATTTCGACTTGATTTTACAAAACGGCATTAACTTTGGCCGCGGCGGAGAACGCAAAAAAGATGATGGCAAGGTGAAGACCAAAGCCAAGAAAAAGAAATATATTACCGGCGCTCATGGTTCTGGGTCTGCCATGCAGAAAGCGAAATACCGTGAGCAAAGAGCCAACAGACACAAGAAATAAGAACAACTTCACTATGAGAACTAAGCCGTTACATCCCCATGTAATGACGTTCTATGTAGTGAACAAAACCTAACTTCCTCGTGTGATGGCGTTTCTACGCCCTCATCCTTCCTACCATCATACGAAACAACGAGAAACTACCATGCGACCAAGAATAAAGAAACTCGACATATTCATGCTGAAGCAGTTCATGCTGCTCTTTGCAGGAACATTCTTCATCTGCCTCTTCGTGCTGATGATGCAATTCCTGTGGAGATATGTTGATGACCTTATTGGAAAGGGACTGTCCTTAGAAGTCTTGGGACAATTCTTCTGGTACATGGGACTGATGCTCGTGCCTCAGGCATTTCCACTCGCCATTCTGCTGTCGTCACTCATCACCATGGGTAACCTTGGCGAGAGCAGCGAACTGACAGCCATTAAGGCGGCTGGCATCTCTCTGGTAAAGGCTTTGCGCTCTTTATTCTTTGCCTCTCTGGTGATAACGGTATGTTCCTTCGTGTTTCAGAATAATATAGGACCAAAGGCAAACCTGCAACTGCGACAATTGCTCCTGTCAATGAAGCAGAAGAGTCCTGAACTGGAGATACCAGAAGGCATATTCTATGGCGGCATACCTAACTGTAACCTCTACGTGCAACACAAGGACATGGAAACAGGAATGCTCTATGGCGTCATGATATACCGCATGACGGAGAGTTTTGAAGATGCCGCAATAATACTGGCTGACTCTGGAAAACTTCAGTCCACAGCAGAGAAGAAACACCTTTTGCTGACGCTTTATAACGGTGAATGGTTCGAAAATATGCGTTCACAGGAAATAACGAATACCGCTAACGTACCATACCGTAGGGAGTCCTTTATAAATAAGGTAATACTGCTCGACTTTGACAATGGGTTCAACATGGCAGAAGCCTCAGGACTGTCACAGCAGGCAGCATCACAGAGTCTGCCTGAACTCATGATAAGAATAGACTCCGTAAGGACCACCGGCGACAGCATCGGCAAAGTTGTGGCAAGCGACATCAAGTCAAGAATGTTCTCTACACCAACAGTTGACAAGAAAGACTCACTGAAGGCTATGGCGAAAGTAGAGAAAGGTACACTGAACTTCGACTCTATCTATGCACACCTCACGCCAGAAAAACAGAAAGACATACTCATGTCAATGAGCAGCGGAGTAAAGATGATGGGATACGACTTGGAATTCAGGGCATGGTCGGCAGACGATTACAACCAAAAGGAGCGTGAATACAAGATAGAGATGATCAACAAGTTCACACTATCATTAACGTGTATTATATTCTTCTTCATAGGAGCGTCATTGGGGGCTATCATTAGAAAAGGTGGACTGGGCGTGCCAGTAATAGTATCAGTACTGGTGTTCATTCTGTTCTACACCCTCGACAACACAGGATACCGTATGGCAAGACAAGGCGCATGGGCCATTTGGTTAGGCAAGGGACTCGCTCCAGCTGTTTTAATACCATTAGCAGCGTTTATCACACGCAAAGCAAACAAGGATTCTGTTGTATTCAACATGGATGCTTACCGCACATTCTTCATGAACCTCTTGGGAATGAGACAGAAACGTATCGTTGCATACAAGGAAGTAATCATCAACGACCCAGACTATGCTGTTGACGCACAACGTCTTCAGGATATCAGCAAGCATATTAAGCAGTACGCTACAGCACATAAACTCATGCGACTGCCTAACCCTATAAAGGTATTCTTCGCCTACCAGCCTGACCATGAGATAGAGGCTGTGGCACAACAAATGGAGATGGTGATAGAAGACCTTAGCAACACACGAGACAGATACATTATGTCATACATATCACAGTATCCTGTAATATCAGAAAAGGCACACACCAGACCGTTCAACCACAAATGGATGAATATCACGGCAGCAGTAATAGTACCAGTGGGCATTATATTATATATAAGGATGTGCCGCTTCAGATTACGCCTTTACCGCGACCTTAAGTCAATACATCGTCTTAACGAACTTGTTATCGCCCGCATTTTAGACAAAATGTAAGCAGAAACAGAAAAACAAAGTCAAAAGTTTCGATTTTCGAAAGAAATGTATTAACTTTGCACTCGCAAATACTGCGACCTGACACAACTTGCAAGAAATTGTAAGAAAAAAGTAGCAGACTACCAAAAGAAAGAACAAACAAAAACAACCAAACAACTATATCATGGGACGTTTATCCAGCAGATTGAACAGATTGGCACCTTCAGCAACACTCGCTATGTCTCAAAAGAGCAACGAGATGAAGGCACAGGGCATTGACGTGATTAACCTCAGCGTGGGAGAACCTGACTTCAACACACCTGACCACATTAAAACCGCAGCAAAGAAAGCGGTTGACGACAACTGGTCAAGATACTCTCCTGTAGCAGGTTACGCTGACCTTAGAGAGGCTATCGTAGCAAAACTTAAGAATGAAAACGGACTTGACTATAAGGCAAGCGAGATTTCTGTAAGCAATGGTGCAAAGCAGGCTGTATGTAACGCTATAATGGCACTCGTTGACGATGGCGAAGAGGTTATCATACCAGCACCTTACTGGGTAAGTTACCCACAGATGGTACTCCTCGCAGGTGGCACACCAGTACACATCCCAGCAGGATTCGACCAGAACTTCAAAATTACACCAGAACAGTTGGAGGCCGCTATCACACCTAAGACACGCATGCTCATCCTCTGCTCTCCAAGCAACCCAACAGGCTCAGTTTACACAAAAGCAGAACTAGAAGGACTTGCTAACGTTATAAAGAAGCATCCTGACATGTATGTACTCGCTGACGAGATTTACGAGCACATCAACTACGTAGGCAAGCACGAGAGCATCGCACAGTTCCCAGGCATGAAGGAACAGGCTATCATCATCAATGGTGTCAGCAAAGCATACGCTATGACAGGCTGGCGTATTGGTTACATGGCAGCACCAGAATGGATTGTCAAAGGCGTTAATAAACTTCAGGGACAGTACACATCAGGTCCATGCTCTGTAAGTCAGAAGACTGCAGAGGCAGCGTATATTGCTGACCAGCAGTGTGTAGAAGATATGCGTCAAGCTTTCGAACGCAGAAGAGACCTCATCGTTAGCCTTGTTAAAGAGATACCAGGACTCGAAGTAAATGTACCAGACGGAGCTTTCTACGTATTCCCTAAGTGTAAGAGTTATCTCGGCAAGACAGACGGCGAAAGAGTTATCAAAGATACGAACGACTTCGCTATGTATCTCCTTGAGGTAGGTCACGTAGCTACAGTAGGTGGCGACGCATTCGGTGACCCAGAGTGTTTCCGTATGAGTTATGCTACAAGTGATGACAACATCCGCGAGGCTATCAAGCGCATCAAGGAGTGTCTCGCAAAACTTAAGTAAAGGATACGTTACATATAAGAACAACAGGGATTATCGACAAGAAAATCTATAATTCATAACAAGTAAGCAACAAAAGGAGACTCAAAAAAGTCTCCTTTTGTGCCCTAATTTACCTTGTTGACATTTTTTTTACTGTTAAAAGTTCTTAAACAGTATCGTAGTTCCACTTTATTTGCTAACTTTGTGTTTGGAAAAGAAAAATAAGAGATCGTTCACAATCTTACGCAAAACCGTACTAACAATACATACAAATTGATTATCAACTAATTCATTAATAATTTAAAAAACTAATCAGACAATTATGGCAGCTACAAAAACAACAGCCGCGCCTAAGAAGTCAGCAGGCTTCCAGGGTGTAAGACACGCAATCATTATCATTATCTTCGCATTTGCAGTGGGTATTTGCTTCTACCTCTTCTTCTTGGGTAACCCAAGTAACTTCGCTAACGGTGATCCAGAAGGACATCCTCTGAACATGCTCGGTACAGTGTATAAAGGTGGTTGGGTCGTTCCTATCATCCTCGGTCTTCTCTGCACCGTTATCGCAATGTCAGTAGAGCGTATCTTCGCTATCTCTGCTTGCGCTGGTAAGGGTAACGTAACAAAGTTCACAACTAACATCAAGAAGGCTCTCAAGGATGGTGACATCGCTAAGGCTGAGGAACTCTGCAACAAGCAGAAGGGTTCTGTTGCTAACGTGGTTCTCGCTGACCTCAAGGCTTACAAGGAAATGGAGACTGCTCCAATCAAGTTGAAGGAGAAGGTTGCAGCTATCCAGAACGCTCACGAAGAGGCAAGCGCACTCGAGATGCCTACAATGACAATGAACCTCCCTATCATCGCTACTATCGTTACCCTCGGTACTCTTACCGCTCTGTTCGGTACTGTGCTTGGTATGATTCGTTCATTCGCAGCCCTCGCTGCTGGTGGTGGTGCTGACTCTATGGCTCTTTCTACTGGTATTTCTGAGGCCCTCGTAAACACCGCTTCTGGTATCGCTACCTCTTGGGTTTCTGTAGTTTCTTACAACTACTTCACTAACAAGATCGACAAGCTTACATTTGCAATGGACGAGATTGGTTACACAATCGCTCATACATACGAAGACAAGCACCCAGAAGCTTAATTTTTACTAACCCTTTAAATTTTATTCAGTTATGGGTAAGTTAAAAATTAAGAAAAGCGACGTCTGGATTGACATGACTCCTATGTCAGACGTGATGGTGCTTTTGCTGACGTTCTTCATGTTGACTTCAACATTCGTTAAGAACGAGCCAGTAAAGGTAAACCAGCCAATGTCTGTTTCGGAGATTAAGATTCCAGAGAAGAACGTCCTGAATATCGTTGTCGACAAGACCGGCAAGGTATTTATGAGTATGGACAATCAGAACGACGTGTTGACGGTTATCCAAGACATGGACACCAAGTTCGACCTCGGTCTGAATGCCACACAGATGAAGAAGTTCCAGACTGACCCTATGTGGGGTATGAGCCTGAGCCTGTTGAAAACATATCTTAACCTGCCTACTGAGAAGATGACTGAGGCTATGACTGGTAAAGAAGCCGGTATTCCTCTCGACTCTATCAACAATGGTAAGAGTGAATTCCAGGAGTGGGTTACTTCAGTTGTGGAGAATACGGAAGATATCAAGATTGCTATCAAGGCTGACTCTGACACTCCGTATGCTAACATAAAGAAGGTAATGTCTGAACTTCAGGATATGGATCAGAACCGTTACTACCTTATCACATCGTTAAAGACAGGGGAGGATTAATAAATGGCAAAGAAACAAGAAAAGCAAAAGAAAATGAACGTCCGCGTGGACTTCACGCCGATGGTTGATATGATGATGCTTCTTATCACCTTCTTCATGCTCTGTACCTCTCTGGCTAAACCTCAGTCAATGGAACTGAGTATGCCGGCTAACGACAAGAACCTTGAAGATCAGGATAAGTCAGTAACTAAGGCTTCGTACACTATTACTATCTATGCTACAGGCAACAACAAGATTTTCTATGTTGAAGGTATGCCTAAGTATGATGACCCTTCATGCCTCAAACCTACTACATGGGGCAAGAACGGTATTAGAAAGGTGCTACAGACCCACGTAACAGAAGATAATACGCAGCCTGTTCTGCAGGTAATGAAGGCTAAAGCCATGCTCGACCAAAAGAAGGACGACATGACAGAGGCTGAATACAACGCAGCATTGTCTAAGATTAAGGCTGGTGAGATTGACGGACAGAAAATTCAGACTATGACCGTCATCATCAAGGCTACAGATACCGCAACCTACAAAAACGTTGTGGACGCTCTTGACGAGATGCAGATATGCAGCATTGGTAAGTACGTGCTTGACAAAATCAACGACCAGGACAAGAAACTTCTTGAAGAGAAGGGCGTAAAGTAATGAATTGTTTTCGTTAAGCAAAATGAGCAAAGCAAAGTATAATTCGTCTTTGCCATGGCGAGAAAACAAGACACATATCCCACGTTGATTTAAACAAGTACAAGTATTAACAATTAAAAAGATTACAAAATGTCAAAAATAGATCTCATATCTGGTGAGTGGACCGACATAGTATTTGCCGACCGCAACCAGGCGTATGGTGCCTATGCTCTGCGTAAGAACACAGGTAAGCGTAATGTGATTGCTATTCTGGCTGTTATCTTGCTTGCTATCGCATGTCAGGTTGGTCTCACCCTCAAGAATATTGCGGACGAGGCAGCAGCAAGAAAAGCAGCAATGAATCAGGTTACAGAACTTACCGCCCTACAGCAGCAGAAGAAAAAGGAAGCGAAAGTAGAGCGTAAGCAACTTGTTAAACAGGAAGAGGTTAAGAAAGTGGTAGAGAAGGTTAAGAGCTCTGTCAAGTTCACCGCTCCTGTCATCAAGAAGGATGATGAGGTAAAGCCTGAGGATGAAATGAAGAGCCAGGAGGACATCATGAAGAGTGGTGCCGCTGTCGGTGCTTTCGACGTTGTTGGTAACGACGAAGGTGGCGAAGTATTGAAGGCTAAGGAAGTCATCGCTCAGGAGCCTGTTAAGCCAAAGGAAGAAGAGAACAAGGTGTTCGACGTTGTTGAACAGATGCCTTCTTATCCTGGCGGTATGGGTGCACTCATGCAATACCTCAGCTCTCACATCAAGTATCCTGTAATTGCAGAGGAGAATGGTATCCAGGGTCGTGTAATTTGTACCTTCGTTGTAGAACGTGATGGTTCTATCACCGACGTAAGAGTAGCAAAGTCTGTTGACCCTTCTCTTGACAAGGAAGCACAGCGTGTCATCAAGTCTATGCCACACTGGATTCCAGGTAAGCAGAATGGTTCTGCAGTACGTGTGAAGTACACACTCCCTGTAACATTCCGTCTCCAGTAATATCATATTACAACCATTACATAAATATGATTAGAACGATATCTTACATATTCGTAGGATTAATACTTATGGCCAATCTTTGTTCTTGCGGAGGACGCAAGAGTAAAGATGGTCGTACTGATACTTATTCGTCAGGGGCGATTTCTTTCGCCTCTGACGAAAGTTTTAGTCCCATTATTGAAGAGGAACGCTCACTGTTCGAGTCGCTTTATCCTCTTGCTAAACTTACACCGATATACACGAGCGAATCGGAAGCCATTAACATGTTGCTGCAAGGCAAGGTGTGTATGGCCATAACAGCACGTGACTACAAACCTGCGGAACTTGAAAGTCTCAAGGCGCGCAAGCAATTCCCCCTTTCCATCAAGATAGCATACGATGGACTGGCATTAATTCAGAACACAGCGAACACTGACTCTTGCATCAGTGTGAAAGATATAAGAAGAATATTCAACGGTGAGGTAACACGTTGGGACCAGATATATCCTGGTTCTAACAAAGGTGAAATCAGCGTAGTATTCGATAACAAGACTTCTTCTACCGTACATTACGTGGAGGACAGCATACTCGGCAGCAAAGCAATAAAGGCTCCTAACGCCTTCGCTGTAAACAAGACCGAAGAGGTTGTAAAATACGTGGAGAAAAATAAAGGTGCAATTGGCATCATTGGCAGCAACTGGCTCAATGACCAGCGTGACACCACAAACCTTACTTTCCGCAAAGAGGTACGCCCAATGGCTGTTACCAAGATGGACGTTGCGACAGTGGCTAACTCTTGGAAACCTTACCAGTACTACTTCCTAAACGGTAACTATCCATTAGTTCGCACAATCTACATTCTGCTGAACGACCCTCATATGGGATTGCCCACTGGTTTCAAGAACTTTATAATCTCACAAGACCGTGGACAAATCGTTATACTAAAAGCGGGTTTACTGCCTGCCTACGGTAGACTTACCATACGTGAAGTCCATGTTAACGACTAAGTGAAGAACGCGTTAACGACTAAGTGAAGAACGCGTTAAAGACTAAGTAAAGAACGTGTTAACGACTAAATGAAGTTCGTGTTAACATACTAAATTATAAATAAGGAATAATTATTCAGTTACTTCTTAGTAATATAAGAATAAGATAGAAATACAATCAAGCAAAAATAAGAACAAAATAAAATGAGAACAAAGAACTTACTGGTTGGAGCCCTTATGATGGTTATGTGTGCTCCTGCAATGGCTCAATCTCAGCCTGACGCTATCATGACACAGGTTTCAGCTATTCTTAAGGCAAATGCTGCCGATGGAGCAAGCCAGATTGAGGCTATAGCAAAGGAAAATAAGAAGAATGCTAATGCTCTTGCAAGCATAGCAAAGGCATATCTCGCAGCAAAAGACGCTACAAAAGCAGAGGAGTATGCAAACAAGGCATACGAGATAATAAGCAAGAAAGGTACAAACGAGGAGAAAGGCGAAATCTTTGTGTTGCTTGGCAATATCGCAGTGTCTAAGGATGACGGCGGTAAGGCTGCAGAGTGCTTCCAACAGGCAATCTACTTTGCGCCAAAAAGCCCAGACGGTTATCGTCGCTATGCACAGATAATGAGTAAGACAGACCCTGCTGGTGCTGTACAAACACTGGAGGACTTGCGTGCACAACGCCCTGACTATCCTGTTGACCTCATTGCTGCCGAGATTTATTCAAATAGCGGTAAGTTGAAGCAGGCTGTCGAGTACTACGGCAAGGTTAAGTTGGACGATATGAAAGACTATCAGGTTTCTGACTACGCTACCAACCTTTTCCTTTCAAAGGATTACGACAAGGCTCTTGAAGTCGCTAACTGGGGACACGCCAAGTGGCCTCGTAACGCTTCTATGAACCGCCTTATCATGTTCAGCCTTACAGACAAGAAGGATTATGAAGCAGCCATTGCCGCAGGTAATAACCTCTTCAATGCTTCTGACTCTGCAAAGATTTCTGCTTTCGACTATAACTATTACGCAACCTCACTCAAAGGAGCAAAGAAGTACGAAGAGGCTATAGCATGTTATGAGAAGATTCAGAAACTTGACGGTATCGACGCTGGTACTGTTACGGAGAAGAACAAGGACATCTCTGACTGCTACAAGAAACTCAGTAACTATGCTAAGGCTGGTGAATACCTTGACAAATATCTTCAGGCACAGACAGGCAAGTCGTTCAGCCTTGAGGAGTCACTTGCTTCTCTCTATGCAGACGAGTTGATGGATGAGAAGAGTACTGCAGAGAGGAAACAGGCTGCATTCAAAAAGGCTGATGAACTCTATGCTGCACTGGCAGAGAAATATCCTACAAACGCTGCCTATGTAGCAAGCAAACGTAGCCGTTTCCCATTTGCCCTTCCTAACATCAGCGACCTTGAGAAACTGAAGATGGCTGCACCTCACTTCCAGACTCTTGCCGATATCATGGAGAAAGACGAGAACCGCAGCGCAGGCGAGACAAAGATGCTTATCAATGCATACGAAGCCATCTGTACTAACTATGTCCACAACCTTAACGATATGGACAAGGCTAAGGAATATGCAGAGAAACTTATCAAACTGAATCCTGAGAGTGCCAACGCTAAGGCTATTCTCAGTCTGAAGTAAGGGTGGTTATATAAATAACAAAACGTCACTACCCCATCAAGTTTTACCTAACGGTGGTAATTTATTAAACCACCCGTAATAGAATGAACGAAATACGAATAATAGCCCTTGACCTCGATGGCACTCTTACCAACGAGGCCAAGGAGATAACGCCTCACACCCTCGCTGCACTTATGCAAGCACAGCGACAAGGTGTGAGGCTTTGTCTTTCTTCAGGCCGACCTCCCTATGGCATGCGACCGCTTGCAAAACAACTGCAAATGGAGCAATACGGGGGGATATTACTGTGTTACAACGGCGGACACATAGAAGAATGCGGAACAGGTAAGGTATTAGTAGAGCAAGCCCTCTCCCCCACTCTATTGCCATATCTGCACGAATGTCAGGAACGTTCCGGAATGACACTAATGACATACTATGAGGACCACATATACACAGAACACCCCGACGACCCTTACGTGCACCAGTCCTCGCGCAACAACAAAATGGAGATTATCGGTGTACATGACTTTATCAACGACACACCACGCCCACTGAACAAATGCCTCATGGTAGGCTCGCCAGAAGTAACGCCACAATGGGAAACCATAATGCAGGAAGGAACTAAAGGCAAGATGCACATCTGTCGCTCAACGCCATACTTCATAGAACTATTGCCATTAGGCATAGACAAAGGCTCAGCCCTTAAACGGATGCTTACCGACATGGGATTGACAACCAGCAATCTCATGGCGTTTGGCGATAGCTACAACGACATATCCATGTTGCAAACCGCTGGCATCGGCATCGCTATGGGGAATGCCGAAGATGCAGTGAAAGCCGTGGCCGACTACGTTACCGATGACAATGAACACGACGGAATAGCGAAAGCATTGGCAACATACGGCATAATTCAATAAGGAATGACAATACCATCAAAGTAAAAGAAATGGAACAGACATCACCTATACAAGAGATAGAACGCCAACGAGTACTGCTGCAGTTGGAATACTATGCAGAAAAGGAGACATTCCGCAAACAAACCGAACAGACGGGCATACAGCGGAAGGTGAAACGTGGTGACGCTTGGTTTCCATTGCGCATAGGAAAGAACTTCTATAACTCGTTAAACCAGATGGTTATAGAAGTGTTTCGCACCTCGGATGAGGAGATAGACCATAACTTTGAGTTCGGGCGTCCCGTCATGTTCTTCACACAAAAGGACACAAACGCACAACCAAACAATACCGAGGATAAGGGACGCACAATCAAATACTTTGGCTTCACAGGCACAGTAAGTTATGTTGACGGTGACCGTATGGTTGTAAGCGTTCCTGATTCTGCACCGTTGCTTGACCTTCAGCAGTCCGCCCTCCCCATAGGCATACAACTATCCTTTGACGAAAGCAGTTACAGGATGATGTTCGATGCCCTTGACCGTGTGAAGAACGCCAAGAACAACCGGCTCGCCTACCTTCGCGACCTGTTTTATTCACATCGCCAAGCCGAGCAGTTCACCTTCTGTCCTATGCGTTTCCCATGGCTGAACGATACCCAGGAACACGCTGTCAATGAGGTATTGCGCGCCAAAGACGTAGCAATAGTACACGGTCCTCCTGGCACAGGCAAGACAACAACCCTCGTAGAGGCTATCAACGAGACCCTGATGCGCGAGAACCAAGTGTTGGTATGCGCACAAAGCAACATGGCTGTTGACTGGATATCAGAGAAACTCGTTGACCGAGGCGTCAGCGTTCTGCGCATAGGCAACCCCACTCGTGTCAACGACAAGATGTTAGGCTTTACCTACGAGCGTCGTTTCGAGAGCCATCCCGACTATACCCAGTTGTGGGCAATACGTAAAGCAATAAGAGATTTGCGCAGAAGCAAGAAGAAAAGTTATGAATACCATCAACGGTTAGAACACCTCAAGAGCCGAGCCGCAGAGATAGAGATACGCATCAACGCCGAACTGTTCAGCGAAGCACGTGTCATAGCCTGCACTCTTACAGGCTCCGCCAACCGCCTGTTGGACGGCATGAAGTTCGGAACACTCTTCATTGACGAAGCAGCGCAAGCCCTGGAAGCCGCCTGCTGGATTCCTATCCGCAGGGCATCACGCGTAGTCCTTGCCGGCGACCATTGCCAATTGCCCCCAACCATCAAGAGTTTCGCTGCACTAAAGGCTGGTTTAGGCAAGACTCTCATGGAGCGCATAGCGGAGAACAAGCCTGAAGTCGTAACACTCCTGAAGGTGCAATACCGCATGAACGATGATATAATGCGCTTCTCCAGCAACTGGTTCTACGAAGGACAGGTTGTGAGCGCCCCACAGATTAAGCACCGCGGCATACTCGACTATGACCACGCCATAACTTGGATAGACACCGCAGAGAAGATGTCTGACACCGTAGAAGATGATAACGCCAACGACTTCAAGGAACAATTCGTTGGCGAGAGTTTCGGTCGCATAAACAAAGCGGAAGCCCGACTCACCCTACTCACCCTTGCCGAATATCTTACAAAGATTAGCAAGCAACGTGTGTTAGACGAGAGTATCGACATCGGCATTATCTCTCCTTATCGTGCTCAGGTGCAATACCTCAAGCGTCTTATACGCAAATACGAGTTCTTCAAGCCCTATCGCCACCTCATCAGCGTCAACACCGTCGATGGCTTTCAGGGACAGGAACGTGACATCATACTCATCTCTCTCGTCCGCTCTAACGACAGTGGTCAGATAGGCTTCCTCAGTGACCTACGCCGCATGAACGTAGCAATGACACGTGCCAGGATGAAACTCATAATCCTTGGCAACAAGGACACTATGACGCGCCATCCCTTCTACCGTGAGTTGTGGGAATACGTACAGAGTATTCAGTAGTAACACCCGTTATCATACTCTTAAGGGTAGTTCTATAAATTACCTCGAATCATTACAACGGTAATTTATAGAACCACCTTTTATTTTTTTATTATTAAGTTACCATGCTTCGAATGTAACTATACAGCGATATTTTAAGCATGTTTATGTGCAAAGTATGGATGGAATTAGCCTGGAAGGCAGTACATAATCTGCAGCGTACTGCCCTCCAGGCAGCCAACAGAAAGTGTACATAAAATCCGTAGGCTGCGCCCACGGTTACTAAAAGTATTGGCTTCCAGCCAAATCAAGCGGTAAAGCCGAGCAAAGCCAAAGAAAGTCTAACTCTTCCATGATAATAAAACGTGCACGTAAGTGAAAGATTTACGTTGACGTGACCATCGCTGAACAGTTACCTTCGCACAGTTTGTTTTAGCATTAATGAAGATTAATGTAAACTACCTCTCTTTTATATTTAATGCGCGTGCCTATGTGTTGGACAGAATCGTACTTACACTATTTTACAGTGTAAAAACTATCATATACCATTGTTTGGCAATTGTCAAACAAGTATTTATGAACCAAAGATTACTATTAAGGACTACACATTGGGTTACAATGTGAACGATGACGGGGTGATAAACAGTGTATTATCCCGAAGCCTACAATCATCATTGATGTATGCTTCGGGATTTTTTATTCTATTTATCTTGCGTAATCCATAATAAAGAAGTATCTTTGCACTTACACTAAACAATAAAAGCACTATGAAGATAACAATATTTTGCTCTGCCAACGAGAACCTTGACCCTGACTTCTTCCGCCTTACAGAAGAGTTAGGCGCATGGATGGCACATAATGGTCACGGCCTTGTCTTTGGTGGTACTAACCAAGGGCTGATGCAATGCGTAGCCAAGGCGGTGAAAGAAAACGGTGGTATGGTGACGGGCGTAGTGCCGTCGCTCGTTGAGAAAGGTGGTAAGACATCACCTTACCTCGACGTGGAGATACCTACCGACAGCCTCAGCGACCGCAAAGATATCATGGTGGCGCAAGGCGACATCATCATTGCCCTACCTGGCGGTATCGGTACTCTCGACGAGATATTCAGCGTAGCAGCATCACACTGCATTGGCTACACCAATAAGAAGGTCATTCTCTACAACATGAAAGGCTTTTGGAACTCTCTCGTCTCTCTCCTCAACGACATGGATGCCAAAGGCATGATTCGCGGTGACTGGCACGACAAGATAGAGGTAGCGAACGCGCTGGAGGATATTGAGAGAATAATAAACGAGTAATAGCGAGATTATTATCTCAAAGAAAATAACTCGGAAACGCAATCTATATTATTAAACACTTTTGTTATATTTGCAATACTCCTTAAACTCAGTTCTTGTCATCGCAATGCCCTTGGATGCGTTGCTGTCGAGTCCATAGACAAAAGGAGTGGACAGCAAAGTGTATTTGCCTAATTTCAAGCAAATGCGGATTGGCTTGTCATAACCTTTATAGTTCTTGGCTTGCCCCTTTGCCTCCGCCTTTTCTTTCACCAGTACTTCACTCATATCTATTGCTTCCACCGAGAACACCTGATAATATCCTTTTACCAAGTGATTGTCAACAGGTGCAAAGTATTTTATCTTTTGGAAATCAACACCTGATAGAATGGATTTGTAACCAGAGAAAAAGATTTTGCTTTGACCATTCAATACCAACTCCTTAGTTGCATTCACATGGCCATCTACTGATGCAATGTAAATGGGGTATATCCTTTGCTTCAACAGCTTTTATGTCACCTATTGGAATCTCATGAAAATTCGCTTCATAAGTTTGTTGCGCAAACTTGTCGTTATCGGACGAGAATACACATTTGACATTATTATTTTCCATGGCTAGACGGAATCCACCTATGCCACAAAACAAATCTATACCCTTATATTTTTTCCTCTTCATTAAATATGTTTCTTTTTATCGTTTTTTTCCTCACTAAACGCCTTTATCTCGTCAGCAAGGACTTTTTGTAATTTCTCTTTTGGTACTATCAGCTGATAATCCGCCACACCGATAGGTTTTCCCATATCTTCAAGCGCAAGTTCTACCTCTACACGGTCTTTCTCCGCACAAAGTATGATTCCTATGGAACGGTTCTCGTCTGCACCACGTTCAAGGCGGTCGAGCAGAGACAGATAATAGTTCATCTTTCCTGCATATTCAGGCTTGAAAGCTCCAATCTTCAAGTCAACGGCAACAAGACAGCGAAGCCCTCGATGAAAAAACAACATATCCACCTTGCTTTCCTTTCCATTATATTCCAACACATGCTGATTGCCTATGAACGTAAAGCCATTGCCGAGTTCCATAAGGAAACGTGTGATGGCTTTTACAAGACGGTCTTCAAGTTCAAGCTCCAAAATAGGACTTGTTACACCTAAGAAACCAAGGTTATAGCTGCTGCTGAACACTTCATTGGCATACTGTGCTTGCTCGGCAGGAAGAGTGCGGTCGAAATTATTATCTACTCGTGCCATCGCCTGAGACTCATACATATTGAGTTTGATGGCATTGAGCAGCAAGTCGCGATTCCAACCTTTAGAGCGTGTTTCCTGTGCATAGAAAAGCATTGCTGCATCATCATCACCAATTCTCTGAAGAAGTCGCAATATATGTCCCCATGGCAAAAGTGCGACAGCTTGTCGCACTTTTATATCCGAGTGACAAAAACGCTCATAGAATTTCTTCATATCCCACAGATTTCGTGGCGAAACACCCATCTTTGGGTATCGTTCTTTTAGGTCTTCCGACAATCTTCTTACAATGCTGTCACCATATCCGCTTTCTATTTTGCGTTCATGAAGCATTTGACCAATCTCCCAATAGGCGGTAGAGACATAGCCATTAACATGTCGAGCAATTTCTGTCCGTGCATGTTCAATTACTGCGACGGCGTGTCGCAGTATCTCGGCATAATCGCCACTCCCTATTGAGGGTCTGTTGTCTTTATTACCTGTTGCCATTTTATCAATCTACATTATCTTACGGGTGGTTCTATAGATATGAGAAATACACTTTCACTGTATTTTCATGTCTGCAAATATACACTTTTCCTACGAGATAGCCAAGTAAAAACTACACTTTTCCTACGAGATAGCCAAGTAAAAACTACACTTTTCCTACAAAATATTACCACCTTTATGATTTATGCATTTCTCCTACCCCATCATTTTCCTCTTAAACCAGAGTTCAAATACACAGTCAGAAAGGAAAACTCCCTCTTTCTTGATGGCGATGATTTCCTTGTCTTCAAGAGCCTTCTTTATGCGATCGATGTTAGACTTACTGCCTAAAGGATAGGTATCAGCAATGCTCTGGGCCGTAAAACCAGAATGAATACCTCTACATACCAAACGGATAAAATTAAGTTGATAAGTAGTGAGATTCTCCGTTTGTTGCACGAACAGACTATCACACTGTTGGAGCAAGGCATTAACACCATTTTGCATGCTCTCCTCATCCACTTCGAACTCTGTCTCTGCCATTACATTCCATGCCAATTGCTGCACGTAAGAAGAGTAGTTCTTCACCGTTTCACATATCGTAGTAGCATATTCTGGCGATATACGCTTTCCGTATTTCTCGAAACGCGAACAAATAAAAGGTACCCAATACTCTGTAGGAATGCAGTCTAAATGCAACATCTCACCAAACATATAAAAAGGCATACTACGATTTTGAAATATGTTTTCCATCAAATGGCGTTTGCTTCCGAAAAAACAATAAGATACATCTTGATGATGCTGCCAAACTCCACGTAAACGTTTCTGCACAGTCAAGGATTCGGGAAACTCTCCAATTTGTTGAAACTCATCAATACAAACAACCATACGGATTCCTTTCTCCTTAGCAATCCGTTCTGGTAGGTTTAGGATTTCCTCTGAGGAATAATCTTTTGGAGTGATTCCTAAAGAAAGAGAAAACTCAGAAGTGGGCTCTGGACTAAAAGAAATCTTAGGAGAGACCCTTACGAGAAATTGCCTGATATTTTCCACAACCTGCTCTAACTTATTGCTCATTGAGCGCATTATGGCCTCTGCGAAACGATTATAAAAGTCGTACTCGCTCCGGCAGTCATATACATCCATGTAAACAACCTTAACCATAGGATTGTCTATCTCCGAAATAACCTTCTTGATAAGCGAAGTTTTCCCCATTCGTCGAGGCGAAATGAGTATGACATTAATGCCATGTTCAAAATCAGCCTTGATGCGCTTGGTCTCTTCTATTCTGTCGGTAAAGTTGTTACCTGTTACCGACATACCATATACGAATGCCTTTTCCATTTATTTCCTTCTTTGAATTTGGATGCAAAGATAAATAAAAAAAACAAAGTTCACAAGTTTGTGGACCACAAACTTGTGAACTTCTAATATAGACCCCCCTTTATATTATCACACCAGCAGATTTTCCTTTGCTTCCTCTGGTTCTACACACATAATATAATATATCGGCAGATATGTTACTCCGTTCTTTATTTCCACCTGCTTGGCATTTGAAAGGACAAAGGCTTGTTGTATGTTATATTCCTTCACTTGCAAGAATTTACCTAAGGCACTATGAACCCTATAGTCCTTGCCTGACTTTATTTCAAGAGGCAATACGGAGAGGTTGTCCATATCATCAATAATATAATCTACCTCACCAGTTTTCTTGTTGTCGTAATAGTACAAATCAAAGCCATGCGCTTTCAATTCTTGTGCCACTACCGTTTCATATACAGAACCAAGATTAACGCTCGCCACATCATCCATCACCGCTCTTATGTTTGTACCAAAGAATATGCCGGTCAATAGTCCAACATCGTTCATATAGAGTTTAAGTAGGTTCTTACCACTATTCTCTATCAATGGGAAACTCGGTTTGCTAATGGCTTTCACTTCAAGTGCTATTCCCGAAGAAATCAGATAGTCAAACTCCTCTACATAGTCGCTCATTCGCTTCCCCTTCTTGTCCTCTATATCCTTTACAACAATTCTTTTTTTCTTGTTCTCAAGAGTAGATGGTATCATACCATAGATACGCTGTATCTTAAGACGATTATGAGATTCTTCATAACGTGCAGCATCTACACCATATAGACGCCTTATATCATTTTGTATAGTGCGAATCGTTGTGATATTGTGTGTTGCGATAAATTCGTTAACGGCATCAGGCAGTCCCCCTACCAACAGATATTTCTTGAAAAGGTCGAGTAACCTATTGTGAATAGCATTAGGCATAGCCTCTCTCGCCATGAACTTCTTTCGTATAGTGTCCAACACTAAATCTCCTACCCCATTGGCAATGAGAAATTCCTCAAAATCCAACGGATACATGTGCTTTATCTCTATACTTCCCCTATGAAGTTCGTATAAAGTCGCTTTCCTACTTCTCTTATAATATATGATTTTCCTATCTGTCTTGCACCATCTATCAGCAGAATCTTGTTAGACCCTGATTGCAAATGACTTACAATATATTTCTCTATCTTCCTGTACAGCATAAATACACTTTTCCTATATTTTTACGCCTGCAAATATACACTTTTCCTACGAAACAGCCAAACAAAAACTACACTTTTCCTACATTTTTACGCCTGCAAATATACACTTTTCCTACGAAAATCTTTCAGTACTTACACAAGGATATAAAAAATTAGACGGTCAACAGCATTACTACTGGTGACCGTCTATTTTATTTCTATATGATGGTTACGTTCTAACGGCTTATGCTTCCTGGATAATCCATTTGTTGATGGTGCGCTGGTTGCTGTCATAATTGACTCCTATCTTATACAGTCGCTTGCCATCTGCGGAATATGGTATCAGGTACCCCTTGTCGTCAATCTGTTTTATAGCCTCTTCTGCCGAACCATCGTACTTCAGTTCAAAGACATAAACGGCATCTGGCATGTGCACCACGGCATCAGCCCTGCCTATCGCACTATCCTCTTCTACAAGGACAAAAGCACCCATCAGATTGAATATGAGATAGAACACCGTCTGGAAGTCGCGCTCGTTCTTATTGGACAAGCGATTGGAGATGCTGGCGAGATAAGCCTTCAGGCGTACCATTGCTCCCTCCAGGTCATCATCGTAGAGCTTTTCGAGGAAATCACCCACCAGACTGCTATTGTCCAACTGAATAGGTGACAGGTAGTTGGGCGCAAGACTCTTCAACAGACCTATCTTCACCTCCTTGTTAGGATACTCCAAAGTATAGCGATGCAACATCGGATTATACTTCTTTATGGTAAGGTAACCGCTCTGATAGAGTATCGGAAGGGCGGTGGTCATCTGCTCTGGCGATACATCAAAGTCATCGACATCGCAACCTTTCTTCTCTATGTCCAACACGTTGACGTGATAATGGCGCAAGGTCTTGATGAGGAAACTTGGCGTACCAGAACCAAACCAATAAGGATCTATCTTCTGCGCATTCATAGCCTTTACCAAACTGAACGGATTGAAGACATCCTCAGATTTTTCACTGAAATGATAGCCGTCGTAATATCTTGTCAATTCCTCCAAGCATTCCTCGTACGTCATGCCGAGTGCTTCGCCAAGGCCCTCCACGTCTGGCTTCATCACTGTGGTAAGTTCGGTCTTACTGATACCGCAGATGGCTGAGTACTGGTCGAACATGCTGATGTTGTCGAGGTTGTTAAGCTCGCTGAAGATGCTCAACTGCGAGAACTTGGTGATGCCCGTAATGAAGGTGAACTCCAGATATGGGTCGAGTTTCTTCAGCGGGCTGTAGAAGTTTTGCATGATTAGGCGGAGAGGTGCCAGATTTTCCTTCTCGTGCACCACGTCGAGCAGAGGCGCATCGTACTCGTCGATGATAACTACCACTTTCTGACCAGTTTGTTTGTAGGCACGTTCCACGATACCCATCAAGCGAGTGTTAGGCGTATTTTCACCCTCTCCCTTGCCATATTCTCTCTCATAGGGCAAGAGCATGAAGTTGAGATAATCTTTTAAATTTTCCGCATCGAAATGCTTGGCACCGCTCATGTCGAAATGCAGCACGGGGTGTTTCACCCATTCTTTCTCGTAGTCAGCTATGGCAAGCCCTTCGAAGAGGTCTTTCCTTCCCTCGAAGTAGGACTGGAGCGTAGAGGCAAAGAGTGACTTTCCGAATCGTCTTGGACGACTCAGAAAGACATAACTCATTCCTTTCTTGCGGAAATCAACTATGTACTTTGTTTTATCCACATAGAGATAACCGCCTTTCCTAATCTTCTCGAAAGTCTGTATTCCCACAGGATATTTATTTACTATTTCTGTCATGTTTCCGATTGCTTTACTTTTACAATTGCAAATATACTACTTTTATCTGATATTTCGTTAATAAGGGACCAATTATTTTCTTTTCACCGTCACTTAGTGAGTGATAATTTATGCAATTTTTTTGATGCTACAATGTAAAAAAAAGCTGATTTTCCCCTGTAACGAAGCCCCTTACGATTTTTAGCAATTTCCCAAATTTACCATTTTCGGCAAGTTTTACAGCCATCAATGTAACATATTCGTTTTCAGAGTGTTACAATACTCTAAAACAATATCTATCTTTTTACGCTGTAAAAGCATAGTGATTACAGTGTAAAAGTTATCTAATTACCATGTAAAAGCATAGTGATTACAACGTAATAAGATAGCTTTTACACGATTTCCCAAATTTACCATTTTCCGGGCTTCACGGAGTGCCGTTTTTTTCATTTATTCTACTCTATAGTTGTGCCATGTTTTTAAGTCCTACAACGTAAGCAAATTTATGAAGCCGAAAACGCCTACAAATATACACTTCTCCTACAAAATAGCCATACTGAAACTACACTTTTCCTATAAAAGCATATCTTGGGCGAGATATTCGGTTATAAAGAGAGGTAAGTCGCTATCCCGCCACCGGTATGCAGTGCGAGTCCTTTATCTCACCTATCACTATTACACTGTGAAGGCTTCCTATGCAGTCTATGTTGCCGAGCGTGTTGAGCATAAAGTCTTGATACGCCTTCATGTCACGGGCATACACCTTAATAAGGAAATCATAGTCACCCGTAGTATTGTAACACTCTGTTATCTGGTCTATGTTCTGCACCGTATCCATAAACTGTTGTATCAAGTCATGAGTGTGCTGCTTTAGGCGTATATTACAAAGCACTATGACGTTGTTGCCCAACTTATGATGATCTACAACGGCAGAATAACGCTGTATGTACCCCTCACGCTCCAAACGCTTCTGTCGCTCAAAGGTTGGGGACGGCGATAAATGCACCCTTGCAGCCAATTCCTTCACCGTAAGGCGGGAGTTCTGCTGCAATAATTTCAATAATTTGATGTCTATATCATCAAGAGTCTCTTGTGTTGCCATTTCTATTTCTTTACTTTTCACAGAATATTATTCTGCAATTATCTCTTTTCATCATGCAAAGTTAGTATATTTTACTGATTTACGAAGAATATTTGGCTAAAATATTTTTCATTATTAACTTTGCACTCGCAATTGCAACACGAACAGATTTTATTGAACAACCACTATTAACAACAAGGGGAAAAAGAATGAGTAACATTAAGAGACAATATAGAACAGACGTTGTAGGCAGTTTTCTTCGTCCTGCAGAGTTAAAAGAAGCAAGAGCAAAGTTTGCCGAAGGCGTGATTTCCGCAGCCGACCTTCGCACCGTTGAAGACCGTCTCATCACTGACCTCGTCAAGAAGCAGAAAGCCCACGGACTGCATTTCATTACCGATGGCGAGTATCGCCGCAGTTACTGGCATCTCGACTTCATGTGGGGATTCAACGGAGTGGAGCACATAGAATTGGAACATGGCTACCAGTTCCACGGCGAGGAAACGGCAAAAGGGTCACTGCGACTGACGGGTAAGATTTCGGGCGAGAACCACCCGTTTATCAACGACTTTAAGTTCGTTAAGCAGTTTGAAGAGGACAGCATTGAGGCTAAGCAGACGATACCGGCTCCTGCGCAATTTCTCTCTGAACTGTTCCGCGGAAAGAACTCTGAGAACACACGCCACTTCTATCCTAATGCGGAAGAGTTGATAGAGGACATTGCCAAGGCTTACCGCACATTCTTCAAGGAGATATACGAGGCTGGTTGCCGCACCGTTCAACTCGACGACTGCACTTGGGGCATGGTGGTAGATAGTGACTACTGGAAGAAGAAACTCGGTGACGGTTTTTCTCTTGAACATGAGGCATTGCAATACCTGAGAGTGAACAATCTCGCCATAGAGGGCAAACCGGAAGGACTGACCATCAACACCCACGTATGCCGCGGAAACTACCACTCATGCTATGCCAGCAAGGGTGCCTACGACCCCGTAGCGAAATATCTCTTTGCCAAGGAGAACGTCAACGCTTACTACCTGGAATACGATGACGAGCGTTCTGGGAGTTTTGAACCGCTAAAGTATGTCTCTGGCGACAAGAAGGTTGTATTGGGACTGGTCACCACAAAGTCACCGGTATTAGAGGATATCGACACTATCATCGCCCGCATAAGGGAAGCGGAGAAATACATACCGCTCGACCGTCTCTTTCTTAGTCCGCAGTGTGGCTTCGCCTCATGCGAGATTGGCAACAAACTAACAGAGGAGGAGCAATGGGCAAAGGTTGACCTTGTACAGGAGATTGCAAGAAGAGTATGGGGATAAGGGGTTAGACATTATTTAATAATGTGAGCGCAGAGTGCTTATACAAGACTATAAAAACATAGACGGTCATCAGCCTTACTACTGGTGACCGTCTATTTTATGGAGCCGATGTTTTTAACTTCGGTGTTACGTTATGCTACGTTTTAGTGACGGTAAAAAAAATAAATTGGTATAATTTATGTCATAGATTTTTGTGATAGTTTGGAGACATGAAGATGGTTGCCCTCCCCCGCCAAACGGGGGAGAAGCGGAGCGGAGGGGGTGTAAAGACCATTGACCAATGCCACGCATTGTGACTGATGAATGGCTTCAAAATATCCAAAAAGATATGACAAGGAAACGATACATAAGATGAAATTCACACCGTTAAATTGTACCAAGTTGTTTTTTTATCGTCACTAAGCCCGAGGTTAGCAAGTAATGATGAATAGACATAGGGTATGTTCTATAAATTAATCAAAATATCCATCAATTCCTTACATATTCTGAAAAAGTTTTTGACCTGTACGGTTGAAAACGATAGTTCTGAATGATACTTTAGGTAGTAGGTACGGTGTCTCACCGCACAGCAGCAAAGACATTTATATGCGTCAAGCAAAGGTTTATTAGTGAAGTAGTGCTATGGAGCCGAGGTTTTTAACCTCGGTTTAAGATATGATGATAAATAAATGTTATAAGACCGAGGTTGGAAACCTCGGCTCCATAGCTAAATATTACTCATTAGTAACTATTTATCGGTAATCACCATCCATACTCAAACAAAAATATTCGTACTGTACGTTTGAGTAGAAAGCACCCTACCTTACAGGGCTTATCAATTCCGCCATATCTACCCATGGTGCTACCCTGAGCTATGTGCTTTGGGGCTTCCAGCCTGTTTCAACCGTACAGGTTGAAAAGTTTTGTAACTTTGTAACTGATAAAGAGCAGCAAACGGGGCTTAATCGCAATGCGATTAAGCCCCGTTTGTATGAGCAATTAAGCCATAATCATGCGTAATCCAGAACGCCATATTTTGCAAGTTTTTGAACCTCTGAACGCCTTATTTTACAACTTTTCGAACTTCTGAACGCCTTATTCTGCAAGTTTATCGAGTTACTTATACGCGAAAAAGTATTCTATCTTCCCAATTTCACTACTACCCCTGCACCGTCGCAGTCGGCAGTCATTGGCGGTGCCACTTTCATTATATCTACCGTCACCTCCGTTGCCTCTGTGTAGGCGGTGAGTATGGCACGGGCTATGCGCATGGCTACATTCTCGAGCAGATTGCTCTGGATAGCCATCTCACGGTGTATGATGTCGGCGGCATCGGCATAACTCATGGTGTCGGCAACGTTGTCGCTGTCGGCAGCCTTGGCTATGGGATAATCTACACTGAGGTTTATCACGTAGTCGTTGCCTACCTCACGCTCTTGAGGAAGCACTCCATGGTAGGCGTGGAGGCGCATATTGCGAATGTAAATCATTGGTGATGACTAATCAAGATGGAACACCTCTTTTATAGGTATTGTTACAGGCGAGTTGTCAGGGTTTACCTCCATGATGTCTGCCATCATGTCCCACCACTTCTGTGTTATAGGGTCAACACCGTTGGTGGTGTCTTGACTGTTGGTGTCGTTGTCGCACTCCTGATAGCCAAAGAGTATGTTTGTATCCTTGTCCCAGTAGATGCTGTAGTTGCTTACTCCAGAGTCTTTTATCATCTTTACGAGTTCGGGCCAGATGGCAGCATGGCGCTTCTGGTACTCTTCCTCACAGCCAGGCTTGAGGTACATTTTAAATGCAAAACGTTTCATCAGTAGTTGTTCTTGTTTAGTGAGTGTTCAAGATTATTTTGCTTAGTGACGGTGAAAAAATAAATTGGTATAATTTATGTCATAGATTTTTGAGATAGTTTGGAGACATGAAGAAGGAGCAATGCCACGCATTGTGACTGATGAATGGCTCCGAAATATCCAAAAAGATATGACAAGGAAACGATATATACTATGAAATTCACTCCGTTAAATTGTACCAAGTTGTTTTTTATCGTCACTTACCTTTGTACAGATAGCAAAAAAAAACACCAGCAACTGTTGTTGCTGGTGTTTTGTGTTATTCTTTATGCTTCACCGAAAGGGTCAGCAACGCGTGACTTTGGTGCTGCCGCAGCCTGCTTTGGCTGTACGTCTAGGTCTATCTGACCGAACTCCTGCTCATAGCGCATTACGTTGTCCTGAAGAGCGAGAGCGAGACGCTTAGCGTGCTCTGGCGCAAGGATTACGCGACTTACTACCTGTGCCTTTGGCGAACCTGGCAATGTAGAAGCAAGGTCTACGATAAATTCTGCGTGTGAGTGTGAGATAATAGCGAAGTTGCTATAAACGCCCTGTGCAATCTCTGGCTTCAAATCAATCTGAAGCTGCTGTCCCTGTGGCTGTTCGTTGTTCTCCATGTTACTTGGTATTTGTTTAGTTTAGTGAATAAATATGCTTATTGAAAGTAGTGAGACGACCGTTGTCGTTCATCTTTCGTATGGCAAAGTTACTATTTTTTTTCGGTTCTACCAAATATTACTTTATATTTTTTCCTTCATAAGTAAGTGTTCTAAATTATTTTAATATTTAATATAGGCTATTTGGGAACAGATGTTTTCACTGTTTGATGGAACAATGTGAACATTGTGACTGAAAACAGGGG
>DAIUFT010000028.1:0-35499 GCA_036844425.1 Prevotella sp.
GAAAACCAAGCGCCAATAACGCTTTTCTTATGTTTGCCCTCTACCAACCGCCACTCTTTCAAGCGACTTCGGCGTAGGGCTATCTGCTGTCAACATACATAAAGTACGAAACAGCGTGCCAAAGTTAATGATATTTATGGAAATGACCAAAAGAAAATCAAAAAAAATAATTTTTGGTCAAAAATATGGGTTCCCATTTTTTTATTACAGGAAAAAAGGGTATAGTTGTTTCTACAATAGTATGACAGGAAAACTTGCATTTTGCAAAATGTCACGAATAACACTAATATCATGACATTTTGATTTTCTCACTTCCTTCATGGTTCACGTACTGGTTATCCCATCATCCTTCATACGCTTTTATGCCAATCGTCAGGTTTTCCTGTAACACACAACAAGTGTTGCATTTACGCTACATTACAAAAAAAAGACTATGCTTTTACCATGTAATCACTATCTTTTTACATTGTAAAAGCATAGTGATTACAGAGTAATTTAGTGCTTTTTACGCCATTTCCCAAATTTACCATTTTTCAAGGTTTATGGAAGGCAGTTTTTTACACTTACGTAACTCCAGAAATATTCGACAGTAATCCCCAACGACCTCTATGTGTTAGAATTGTTCACCAAGATAGTTCCGTCTGTTATTACGACCTAATCACCTTATGATTAAGTCATAATTATATGGTGAAAGTTACGTGTTTACATGGGGATTTTGTTGTTATTTTATTTGTATGTATATAAAAAAACAGCGCACTGAACTGCTGTCCAATGCGCTGTAAATATTATTTCCTAAAGAGAATTTCCTATATGTAAGGATTAGTTGTTCTCAGGACGGAGCTGACGAACGGTCTCTGCAGTACGCCACATCTCAGAATCGTGGAGAGCCTGGAGTTCCTTCTCAAGACCAACACGGTAGTCTGGCTTAGAGTTTGCATCGATAGAGATCTGAGCCTCGTGACCAGACTTAACAGACTCGTAAAGCTTCTGTACTACAGGCTTGCAAGCATCGTGGAAAGGACCCATCCAGTCGAGGGCACCACGCTGTGCAGTTGTAGAGCAGTTAGCGTACATCCAGTCCATACCCTTTGCTGCGAAGAGAGGCATGAGTGACTGTGTGAGCTCCTCAACGGTCTCGTTGAATGCCTCAGAAGGAGTGTGTCCGTTCTCACGGAGAACCTCATACTGTGCGCTAAGAAGACCCTGGATAGCACCCATAAGTGAGCCACGCTCGCCTGTAAGGTCAGAAGTAGCCTCACGCTGGAATGTTGTCTCGAACAGGTAACCAGAACCAATACCGATACCAAGAGCCAATGTGCGGTCGAGAGCACGACCTGTTGCATCGTTGTAAACTGCGTATGATGAGTTAAGACCACGACCTTCGAGGAACATAGTACGAAGAGATGTACCAGAACCCTTAGGTGCTACCATGATAACGTCAATGTCCTTAGAAGGTACACAACCTGTACGGTCAGACCATGTGATAGCAAAACCATGAGAGAAGTAGAGAGCCTTACCTGGAGTGAGGTGCTTCTGCAGTGTTGGCCATACTGACATTACAGCGGCATCAGAGAGAAGACACATTACGATAGTACCCTTTTCTGCTGCCTCTTCGATAGAGAAGAGAGTCTCACCTGGTACCCAACCATCGTTCTTTGCCTTTTCAAAAGTTTTACCCTGACGCTGACCTACGATAACATTGAAGCCGTTATCACGCAGGTTACAAGCCTGACCAGGACCCTGAACACCATAACCGATTACTGCGATAGTCTCGTCTTTAAGTATTTCACGAGCCTTCTCCAATGGGAATTCTTCACGTGTCATTACCTCCTCGATAACTCCACCAAAATTCATTTTTGCCATTTTTGTAAATTTTTATAAAGTTGTTTTGTGTTTAACTGTCTTGTTTTTCCGGAGTGCAAAGGTAAGTAATATTTTTGAATATTGCAACTTTTGCACCCCTTTTTATTTCAATTTGTTTGAAAAATACACTTTTAAGCGACATAATTCTTGCTCGCTGCCATTTTTGTCTAATTTCGTTAGGCGAAAGAAGTGTTGCATGTCGTCGGGCGAAGTGTGATTGATGCGTATTGTGTCGCCCCAATGTCCCTCGGCTACGTATGCTATTTCTAAACGCTGAAGTCTATAGTTCTCATAGTGTTCACGGTCGAAGGTGTCCATTACGTGATCTATATACTTCATGGAATTGCAGTGACCATTGACGTCAATGTCGGTGTATGCCACCTTGAATTCTGTGTAATCTGTCATCTGTGGTGTGGTGACGCGTGACACATCTTTCATTGGGCATTCTTTCTCAGGATATGTATATTCCTTTATTTTACCATCGTTGACAGAGAGAATATCCTGTGGTTCGCGAGTATTGGTATCTATCATTGCCCAAATACTTTTGCCATAACCATACACTTTTGTTCCGTCAGGAGAATATATTTCCCAATTACGCCTTGTGAAGTATTTCATGGCATTTTCCACCCAAGTTTCGATCACGAAGTCTTCGTGTTCTTTTGGAAACTCGTTCATCTCTATTGCAAATCGTGACAATACCCATGTTTTGTTTATAGTATTAAGGTATGTCATGCCGAAGTTACGCTGTGTAGAGTGAATGTCGGCTGCGTTAAGCATGCTGTTTCCCAGGTCTGCTATACACAACTGGTGTTGGTAATCGCAGTGGAAGGCATCTGCTGTGCAACTGTATTTTGTGGTTTTCTCTGTCATGTCGCTTTGTATTTTTTTTATGCTGTAATGTTACTGCCTACATTGATTCGCCACGCTCGTGCAAGAAGTGGCTTACCTCTTCCTGACAGTTACGTGTTACGGCAATGCGTCCAGAACGTGTGAACTGCAGAATGCTATCTTTTACGCTGTTAAGTTCATGGAACAGGTGCAGGATATGGTCTGTAGTACCCTCGCATACAACGATACAGAAGGTCTCGTTCACTTCTGTAATGTGTGCATCAGCATGACGTATTGCACGCGACATTTCTGAATGTGCCATCATTAGCGGTGTGGAAATCTTGAAGAGAGCCACTTCTACAAGGAAAAGGTCGCTGTTAAGGTAATAGTGAGCCTTAACAACATCAATCTTCTTTTCTATTTGTTTAACAACCTTCTTTATGGTTTCCTCATCGCTGAATGCTGTGATTGTGTATTTGTGTACTCCTTTTATACTTGAAGGAGAAACGTTCAGCGACTCAATGTTTATCTGTCTGCGTGTGAAAACACCTGTAATCTGGTTGAGGACGCCAGCGATATTCTCCGTATATACCTGTAAGGTGTATAATGGAGTATTTTCGTTAGTCTCTTGAACAGGGGTGTTTTTGGTTGAATTGCAGCAGTTGTTATCTTTTTCCATTCTTTGTTTTAATCTTCTTTGCTTTTGTATTGCGTGTCGATGCTAAGGTTCATAGCGTTGTGTTTTACCTATGTTTTAGCATTCCACATTAAGCATCATCTCATTAACGGCCTTGCCAGGGGCGGTCATAGGTTCAACATTAGCGTCAGGTTTAATAACTGTTTCGAGTAGGAAAGCACCGTCAGTGTTCAGCATTTCCTGTATGGCCTCTGCCAATTCCTCACGTTTTGCTACGCGACGGTGAGGTATGTCGTATGCCGCTGCTACTTGTCCAAAGTCTGGGTTGGTCATTGGCGTAAATGATCGTTTGTGATTAAAGAACATATCCTGCCACTGACGTACATTGCCAAGGAAGTTATTGTTCATCAAGATCATTTTTACAGGAATGTGATGTTCCATTATTGTGCCGAACTCTTGAATCATCATCTGTAGTCCGCCATCGCCCATAAAGCAGCAAACAGTACGTTCTGGCGCACCGTATGTAGCGCCCATAGCGGCAGGAAGACCGTAGCCCATAGTGCCGAGACCACCTGAGGTGATAATAGAACGGTTGTTATTATACTTAGAGTAGCGTGCCGAAATCATCTGATTCTGACCCACATCGGTAACGATTATTGCTTCGCCCTTAACGGCTTCAGCCACTTCGTTTGCTACTTCACCCATGAGCAATGGTCCTTCTGCAGGATTTGTTGCAGGAATAATGACCTTTTCTACCTCCTGTTGGTGCAGTGGTGCAAAGGATTCTTTCCATTCTGTATGCGAAGCCTCGTTGACAAGCGCAGTAAGTGCAGGCAAAGAAACCTTGCAATCACCAATGACAGCCACCGTAGTCTTTACGTTTTTGTCGATTTCAGATGGGTCGATGTCGAGATGAATTATCTTTGCCTGTTTAGCATAGCGGCTCAAATCTCCCGTAACACGGTCAGAGAAGCGCATACCAATAGCAATTATAACATCGGCCTCTTGTTCCTTAATATTAACAGAATAAGATCCGTGCATACCGAGCATGCCTACGTTCAGAGGGTGATTAGAAGGCAGTGCTGACAGTCCCATCAGTGTTCTTCCTGCAGGTATGTCTGCTTTCTCGAGGAAGGTGCGCAGTTCTGTCTGTGCATTACCTAATTCTACACCTTGACCTACCAGCGCTAAAGGTTTCTTAGCATTATTAATCAGTTCAGCAGCTGCCTTAATTGCATCCTGCGAAGGCTCTGGGAACGGAACGTAACTTCTTATGAAATCGACCTTGGCTGGTGCGTATTCTACCAGTTGGGTTTGAGCGTTCTTTGTGAAATCCAGTACCACAGGACCAGGTCTTCCGCTTCGTGCGATATAGAAAGCACGGCTAACAGCCCATGCTATATCCTCTGCACGGCGTATCTGGTATGCCCATTTCGTTATTGGCTGGCTGACAGAAACAAGGTCAACCTCTTGGAATGCGTCAGATCCCAATACCCCCGTTGCCACCTGTCCAGCAATAACTACGATAGGAGTAGAATCCATCATTGCGTCAGCAACGCCAGTTAGCGTGTTTGTAACGCCAGGTCCAGATGTCACTAACGTAACACCGACCTTTCCACAAGCCCTTGCGTATCCCTCTGCTGCGTGTGCTGCAGCCTGCTCGTGGCGCACGAGAATGTGCTCAAATGATTTCTTTGTGCCGTAAGTATAGTCATACAGGGCATCATAAGTAGGCATAATACTGCCTCCTGGGTATCCGAATATAGTCTTTACGCCCTCTGCCTTGAGCGAGAGCATCAGTGCTTCCGCACCAGTTATTTTTTCCATGTTTCTGTTTTGCCTCTGTGTTTATTAGTCAATGATTCTTACACCGCCTTTGTCTGCAGACGATACAGACTGAGCGTATGCTCTCAATGCCTTTGATACTACGCGGTTACGCTTCAGTGGTTGCTGTGGGCGTGCTGCGAGTTCCTCGTCAGAAAGTCTTACGTTGATAGAACGGTTAGGGATGTCAATCTCAATAATGTCACCGTCAACTATTTTGCCTATGTTGCCACCGCTTGCTGCCTCAGGTGAGATATGACCGATAGAAAGACCTGATGTACCACCAGAGAAACGTCCATCGGTGATGAGAGCACATTCCTTGCCCATGTGCATGGACTTGATGTAAGATGTAGGGTAGAGCATTTCCTGCATGCCAGGACCACCCTTAGGACCTTCGTGAGTAATGACAACAACGTCACCTTTCTTTACCTTACCGCCAAGTATGCCCTCGCAAGCGTCTTCCTGTGAGTCGAATACAACGGCAGGACCAGAGAATTTCCATATAGACTCATCCACGCCAGCTGTTTTTACTACGCAACCGTCCTGTGCTATGTTACCAAACAGAATGGCCATACCACCGTCTTTGGTGTAAGCGTGTTCTATATCACGGATACAACCGTTAGCGCGGTCGGTGTCGAGTGTCTCGTATTGTGTGTTCTGTACACCCAGTTGGTTACAGAATTTACCTGCTGGTGCGCTTGAATAAATGCGCTTTGCCTCTGGGTCAATGTTGTCCTTGAGTATAGAATACTTGTCGATGTCTTCGGCAAGTGTATGTCCGTTAACACGCTTTACGCTTGTGTCAATTAGTCCGCCCTTGGCAAGTTCGCCGAGAAGTCCCATCATACCGCCTGCGCGACCACACTCCTGTACAGAGTATTTCTGTGAGTTAGGAGCCAGTTTGCAAAGGAAAGGAGTCTTGCGTGACAGTCCGTCGATATCCTTCATAGTGAAGTCAACGCCAGCCTCCTGTGCTACAGCGAGCAGGTGAAGCACCGTGTTGGTAGATGCTCCCATCGCAATGTCAAGAGTCATAGCGTTAAGGAACGCTGTGCGTGTGGCTATGCTGCGTGGCAGAACAGAGTCGTCGCCATCGTTATAGTATGCCATTGCGTTCTTAACAATCTGCTTTGCAGCGTCCTTCATCAGTTGCTTACGGTTTACGTGCGTAGCAAGTATGGTGCCATTGCCTGGCAATGAGAGACCGATAGCCTCTGTAAGGTTATTCATTGAGTTGGCAGTAAACATACCTGAGCAGCATCCACAACCTGGGCATGCGCGGTTTTCAACCTCAGCAAGTTCCTCGTCGCTTACGGTCTTGTCCGCACCTTTAATCATTGCGCCTATAAGGTCGAGGTTCTCTCCTTTATAAACACCAGCCTCCATAGGACCTCCGCTTACGAATACGGCAGGGATGTTGAGTCGCATTGCTGCCATGAGCATACCTGGAGTGATCTTGTCACAGTTGGATATGCATATCATAGCGTCAGCCTTGTGAGCATTACACATGTATTCCACAGAGTCAGCAATGATGTCACGTGAAGGCAAAGAGTAAAGCATACCATCATGCCCCATGGCGATACCATCGTCAATGGCTATGGTATTAAACTCTGCTGCGTAACATCCCATCTTCTCTATCTCAGCCTTTATGATCTGACCTGCTTCGTGTAGATGAGTGTGTCCTGGTACAAACTGAGTGAAAGAGTTTACTATCGCGATGATAGGTTTTCCGAATTGCTCTCTCTTCATACCGTTGGCTACCCATAGAGCACGTGCTCCTGCCATGCGGCGACCTTCTGTGCAGACTGCGCTGCGAAGCTGATGTTTCATAGTTTATAATAAAATTTATGTTCTTGTTTCTATGCCTAGTAGTCCATTTGTTGTGGACTTCTATTTCTTTTCCATTCTCTTTTTTCTCTGCTCTTGTGTGCTCTCTTTGCTCTTACAATCTTTTTACGATGCAAAATTACTTCTTTTTCTTTAATTATCAAAGAAAAAGAAGCGTTTTCTTTATAAATAATACCGTTTAGACGTGAATTGCTGACGATTTGAAAGTTTTATTCCTCGTCTGGTTCCAAATTCTCAGCATTTAGTATGTGTAACTGGAAAGCTCTGGTCACAAGGCGCACTGCGTTTACGTTCTGTTTGCCATGACCATCGGGGAATAACTTCTGTACGAGTTCCGCCTGCCTCTTCTCCAGACTTTTTACACCGAAGGGCATTCCGCGCAGTCCTGTAATTTGCTCTTTAGTGTAGCCAAGTGCGAGATGTCTTAGGAATCTTTCATCGTATTCGTCGATGTCATATCCTATGGATGCCTCTTGCTTTATGATTTCTCCTGTTACGTTACTTCTGAAGTTGTTAACTATAACTTCCATTATAGGTTCGTTGAAAACGTACTTCTTTCCCTGCATAACGTTAAGCACATCAATTCTTGTCAGCATCTCGCCAGTTTTTAGGATTATGCCGTCGGCGCCTGCATCGAGTACGTCAACCCATAGTTTCTCGTTTAGTATCTCTCCCGTGAAAGCCAAGACCTTCGTCTTGCTGTTCCTCTCTTTTGTTTGCCTACACAATTCTACACCAACGGTAGTGCTCCCTTGCAGTCCGAGGTCTAATAAAACAAGGTCGGGTTCAGCTGTGCGCATCAACTTGAGGTATTCGCTTTCAGTCTGTGCGGTTCCTATGATTTCAGCCTCAGGCACTTCCGTTTTTAATATTCCCTCTGTGCCCTTCATTTCCAGGGGTACATCCTCTACGATGACAACTTTAAAATTCTGCATGGTGTAACGTTGATGAGTGTTGAATTAAGTAAAGCAAAAGAAGCTGCATTGCATTAAAAATAACGCAAGCAGCTTCTGTAAATTTTATGTAATGCTATTCTTTCAAGTGGTGATTACTTGAAGAAAGCCTGTACGTCCTCGTTAGGAACCATCTTTTCGTCAAAGATGTAAGCGCCAGTCTTAGGGCTCTTAACCATCTTAATAACCTTACTGTATGCGCGACCATCCTTTGAACCTTCGTGGAGGGTAGCGACGGTTTTCTTTGCCATAGTTCTTTCTTATTAAATAGATTACTTAATCTCCTTGTGGAGTGTCATCTTCTTGAGGATTGGGTTGTACTTCATCAACTCAAGACGTCCTGGAGTGTTCTTACGATTCTTTGTAGTAACGTAACGGCTTGTACCTGGCAAACCGCTATTCTTAATCTCTGTGCACTCAAGTATTACCTGAACGCGATTACCTTTTGCTTTCTTTGCCATAGTGCTTATTCTCCTATTACTTTAATATCCTTCCAATCTACGTAACCCTTAGCGGCAGCATTCTTAAGAGCTGCGTCAAGACCTACCTTATTAATCATGCGAAGACCAGCTGCAGAAATTCTGAGGCTAATCCAGCAGTCCTCCTCTACATAGAAGAACTTCTTATTGAAAAGGTTCACGTCGAAGCTACGCTTTGTGCGGTGCTTTGAGTGTGAAACGTTGTTACCGATCATTGCCTTCTTGCCGGTAATTTGACAAATTTTAGACATTGCTATCTTTTAAATTTAAGATCGTTAATTGATACTTATTCCAAACAGTGTGCAAAATTACTACTTTTTTCTGAGAAAAACAAATATACTTTATTGTCCGAACGTTTTATTAACGCTTTTTAACTTGTGGTACTATATTAAAAGGTAAATATAGTATAGTCCTTGAAAAAATCTCAGAAAATAATTTGCGTGAACGAAAATTATTTATTAACTTTGCACTCGCTTAAATGAAATGCCGATATGGCTCAGTTGGTAGAGCAACGCATTCGTAATGCGTGGGTCACGAGTTCGAGTCTCGTTATCGGCTCCATAGGGCATGAGAGAGGGAGTTTGAAAGTGTGTTTGTCGAGTGAATAACTTTCATCTCCCTTTTTCTTTTATAGTAAAACTAATTCTTGCTCGATTTTATATTTAAGCAATGCGATAGTAGCTCAGTTGGTAGAGCACAAGCTTCCCAAGCTTGGGGTCGCGGGTTCGAACCCCGTCTGTCGCTCCATGTGCTATACATTATATATTTATTTTTTTCTTTTCTTTTATTATATATATAATGTGTCTTCCCTTATATTTTTGAATATGCAATCAAATGCATTTGTTTCCTTTGTCGTTTCGGATAATTTTGCTACCTTTGTACGTAAATGGAAAAAGCTTATATGTATTTTAAGTGCATGATGTTAATCATGTTCACTTTATTTCTTGCAGCGTGTAATGGTAGTGAAGAGTCTGATGATAACGCTGTGGTGGGAGTATGGTCTCTCGTGAAGGAGACTTATCCTGAAGGGGTGTCGTTTTGTTACCCCACAGAGGATGGAAACACCTATTTAAAGCTTTATCCTAATGACAGCATCTACTATTATTGCAAGTTCTCTAATTCAGCGTCGGGCATGACTCTTGTTCCCATCTCTAAGGGCACTTACACGTTGGTTTATAAGGGTAGAGGAGAGTATTTGTATTTTGAAGATGACCAACCCCGTCCTTTTACATTTGTTTGCGATACCATTATATCAACGCAACAAAATGGTCGAGTACGCATGTGGCATAAGGTGAACACACTTTCAGAAGACAGAATAGCGGACATACAGGAAGTGTTGGATAACGACACGACGTCATCCAACGGGATGACTAATCAATACGTTATATCTACAGCTGAGCGACATCTTACCACTATCAATCATATTTTGGGGCATGTTGTTGTTCTTGTAGTATTATTGTTGTGTATTGCCGTCAACCACCTTGTGCGTGTACGTCGTCGCAAGGAGCGCATAGAGCAACAGTTGCGAATGATAAAGGAGGAGCGTGCATCGAGACCTAAGCAGGTGGCTGAAGCATTAAAGAGTGTTGAGGAAGAGTTCCTAATGTCAGATTATTATGTACGGTTGCGCAGGAATATTAGGGATGGCGTTCGTATGAAAAAAGAGGGTTGGACAGAAGTGGAGCACCGTCTTCAGGCTGTTTATCCACAGTTTGCCAACCGCATCTACAGTCTATGTAATATGTCAGACGTGGAGCGTCAGGTTACGTTGCTGGTAAAGTTGCAGGTGCCGCCGACGGAGATTGCAGCTGTGATAAACAAAGAGGTCAGCACCGTTAGCAGTATTCGCAGCCGACTGTATTATAAAGTGTTCGGAAGAAAAGGAGGCGCCAAGGATTGGGATGAGTTTATCCGTTCATTATAAGTGAGTTATGTGCATTGTGCAAAGTCTTTGCAAACATCTTGCAAGGCAATAAAGAACGGCAAAGTCAAGTTGCCAATTCATTGCGAACAAGAAATTTTGGTGTGGTGACCCATTGTTAGTACCTTTGCCGACGGAAAGACAAATGACGCGTCAAATAAACCTTGTCTTCCGCAATGCTACGCCTGTAGCGAGTATTAACCTATAAAAAACAATGTTACTATTATGAAGATTTTAAATGTTAAACGTTATGCAATGAGTATTGTGTTCATTCTCATTTCAATATTGTTCGCAGGCCATGCGGTAGCGCAAAGCAATGTTGCTAATAAAGAACTGATAGGCGTATGGCTCCTGGAGAGTATGCAGTATGACGGTGAGAATAAGATACTGTGTGGCACCAGCCAAGGCAAGACGAAGACTGTGAATGTGGCTCCTAACTATGCCCAGATTAAGGTCTATCGTGCTAATGGCGAATACGCCTGTGCGGAGATAGTAAAACTGAAGGATGGTAAATATAAGGTATTGCCACACGAGTATGGAACGTATTCTTTCAAGAACGGCAAATATATAGAGATGGGACGCATTGGTAATCTGAAACTCGTCAACGCCACCACCTTCACCGGACGTTGGAAGAATCGCAGTGATGTATGGAAAAAGCACAATAACATTCCGGCAAAATTAGTTAATCATGTTGTAGATAAGTGTAAGGCACATCAGTCCGAGTCTGCGGATATGCAGCAATCAATAAAGAAATATGTATTCGAGTAATGTAGGAATTTTAATTAAGTTAGTATTATGATATATGTTCGGACAGTTGTGAAACTGTCCGAACTTTTTTGTTTTAAGAAGCAACCGTAACACTCCATACTTATACGGTGTAAACAACACTCTTTTGTTCTGGCTATTAGCGGAATCATGTATGCATAACGGTTGCATTGTCACGGAAAAGTAACGGAACAGGTATGTAATACAATATGCCACAAAATGTCGTGTTTTCCTGACAATATGAAAAATGTTAAGTCTCGACCACTATACACCTAAAAAATCATCAGACACCTTTGTGTAATGCGAAAAATAGCATTATTTTCCTGTTTTTTCGCATTCTATGCGTGATTAGTGCCCTTTTATATTGGTAAAGCATAGTGTTTACAAAGTAAAAAGGGCGTGATTACTGAGTGATTAGGACATTTTTACACACTAAAAGCATATGTGATTATTGGCGAAACGAAAACATATCATTTTACTGCATTGTAACATTCTAAAAATAAACATATTACAGCAGCCTACGTCACATTCGTTGAAAATGGTAAATTTGGGAAATGGCTAAAAATCGCAGGAGGCTGCATTGTGGTGAAAAATAACCTATACTCCCGAGAAATCAGCGATTGGATTGGTGCGTTTGCCTATGTAGTGGAGTGAATAATATCTCCTTTGGCGTTAGTGACGGTAAAGATTCTAAAACCTTTTTTTTACTTCTTATTAATCCTTCTTGAAATAATATCAAGCAATCTCTTATGATTATCCTGTGTATTAGCGGCTATTACGCCCGTTGAGGAAACACACGTAAGCTTATTTCCTGTAACGTCTGTTATCACGCCACCTGCCTCCGTGACTATCAACGAAGCAGCAGCAAAATCCCAAGGGCATAATTGTATCTCGAAATAAAGTTCGCATCGCCCCATAGCCACATAACATAATTCTGGTGCACAAGCACCAAAACGACGAAAATCGTTACACTGCTTCATTACGTCAGCCACTATATCAGAACACACATCCGTCAGTTCTTTATGGTAAACGGAATATGCTGTGCAGATGATAGCGTCACCGAACGGACGGTCTGATACATGTATTGGTTTACCATTCAAATATGCTCCCTTTCCTTTTTCTGCAGAAAAGAGTTCTCCTGTGCGCGGAAGATAAACCACTCCAAGACGCATTTCAGTACCTACACGCAGTCCTACGCATATCGCACACTGCGCTATGCCACGGCTATAGTTGGCTGTTCCATCGATAGGGTCTATTATCCATGTATATTCATGCGTAGCGTCCTGCATGTCCTCCTCCTCACAAAGGAAGCCACTACCGGGCATCAGCTCTGCCAGACGCGAACAAAGAAATTCCTGCACAGCAAGGTCTGACGATGTAACGATGTTAGAATAACCACCTTTTTGCGCAACGTCAAAATGGTCTGTTAGCATGAGTGAAGAGGCTTCCTTTACAACCTCTATTAATGAACCAAGCGTAATCATTATTTTATAATTTTTTTCTTATTGTATTTTTTGCAAAGGTAAGCGTTTTATTTCAATTCATACAATAATACATTAAACTTTTACGTTATTTTATTAATTATGAATATTACAAAGAACGATGCATATATACGTCTTCACAGCGCAGTGCTGTTAGCAGGCGCTACAGGACTATTCGGCAGATTTATTACGCTTTCTGAGATACCGCTTGTATGGTATCGCATGCTCATTGCTGGGATTGTAATGTCGATAATCATGTTCCTCAATGGAAGATTACACCGCTTGCCACGTGCACATTTTAAGCAGATAATATGGTGTGGCTTCTTGCTCGTGGTACACTGGGTGTTTTTCTATGCCAGTATCAAGGCATCAAACGTGTCTATCGGAGTTATAAGCATTGCCCTCGATGGCTTCTCCACTGCCCTACTCGACCCGATAATTTCGCGGCGTCGTTACTCCTTGCGCGAACTGGTACTGTCACTTTTCTCCTTTTTCGGAATACTCTTCATCTTTGGTTTCGACTCCAGATACCGACTGGGACTGACGTTTGGAGTGCTCTGTTCTTTCTTTTACGCACTGTTTTCCATCTACAGCAAGCGCGTACAGGAGGAAACTGGGCACAAGAGTAGCACCATGTTAGTGTATGAACTCGGCACAGGTTGGCTTATGCTAACCCTCGTCATGCCTTTCTACGCCTGGCTTTTTCCTTCTGCAGCACTTGTTCCTACGACTACAGACCTTATCGCTCTACTTGTATTTGGGTCTGTTTTTACCATAGGTCCATTTCTTCTACAGTTACAAGCGCTACGTTCCATCAGCGCATTCACTGTGAACCTTACATACAATCTTGAACCTATTTACAGCATAATCTTCGCCATGATTATCTTTAACGAGGCAAAAGAGGTGAACGTTTATTTCTGGATTGGTCTGGCTATGATTATCTCCTCCGTGGTACTACAGACTCTCTTTGCAAGAAAAAATAAAGGTTGACAGTGAAAATAAAGATTTTCACTGTCAACCTGTTGGTACATTATAATAGAAATATAGCCGTCTCTTAGAAGTTTTTCTAAGAGACGGCTTTTTTAATGGTGAGTTATAAAACGACCCTTAAAGTAATCTTGTTCTACGATGCTGACTCTTGCAGCACCGCCTGCATTGTCTGAAGCATAGTGTTCATGTTCTGTTCATTGCGACATACCTTCATAAAAGCCTCCGTAAGGTCTATTTCATCGCTCATTTCTACAGGGTGCGAATGGAGCAGGCACTGCATATTGTCAAGCAACAAACGGAAAAGATACACTTGATTTACACCTGTTGACGCATTTGCCTTTGCCGCCTTACGTCCTGCAAAGAATGCTTTTACAACCACCTGCGTCAATGCTCGCACCTCCTTCTCGCAGTGCCCCTCTACGTCTTCCATATAACCTTCAGGGAAACCGTCATAGAAATCTTCAAGCGACATTACCCTACCCGACAGCAACGATGTGAAGTTACGTCTGTATTCCGTAACCATATCCTCGTGAGCCTCTTCCGTACGGCACACATGTTTGAAGAGGTCCATTGGCGTTTGCAGTGTAGGAGCCACCTCTGGCGAACGCAGTATGGCTATGAGTTCTTCTGCTGTATCATAATGAATGATGGCAAGCGGATTGAAGAGTATATCAAAATAGTGCTTTGATATCTCTTCATAATGCTCCAACATTATTTGTTTTACCCTTTGCGGTGTCAGTTCCACCGCTTGCTCTTGATGTTCTGTATTTTCTGACAACACACCTTCTGCGAACGAAGCGAAGAAAGCGCGTATCAGTGCTGGCTGAGAGTTCCTCATTTCTTTTATTTGTTTCTATTTTTAATACAGTCTATGTTTCTTTTCAACCCATCGTATTTTGCTCTTTTTACAGCCGAACCTTTAAAGAGTGTTCTATACTGTTCCACGGTCAGTTCATCCCATTCTTCCTTTGTCATAGCCCTCAGAGCATCGGAAGGAAGAAATTCTTGAACCGTCGTAGGCATGGCATTAGCATTATGCGGACACGCATTCTGACACCTGTCACACCCATATATGCAGTCTGACATTCTTTCAGCAATGTGTTGCGGTATGTCTCCTCGGTTCTCTATCGTTTGATATGACAAACATAGTCGGGCATCAAACTTCTCGCCAAGGGCGTGCGTTGGACATGCCTCTATGCACCTTCTGCACTTGCCGCACCCTCTATTTAGAGATGATGTAACCTCTGAAGCAATAGCATCTGTCATTATCTCACCAAGAAAGACCATGCTTCCGTAATGCGGCACGATAAGTTGCCTGTTGCGTCCTATCCATCCTATGCCCGATTTCTGTGCCCAATAACGTTCTAATATCGGTGCAGTATCGGTAAAGACTCGATACACCCCAAGGTTTAAACGTTCCGCCAAGTTGCGTAACCGCGCCTTCACTACATCATGATAGTCCTTACCAAGGGCATAAGCCGCAAAGCCATACCCTTTTGACGATAGCGCAAAGGCAGGGTCTGGAGCATACGACATTGCGAGACATATCATTGTTTTCGCCTCTGGCATTAACTCCCTGGGGTCGAAACGCTTGTCTTCATAGTTGGCAAGATAATCCATCCCTGCATTATTTTTCTCGTTAATCCAGTTATGGTAGTAGTCCGCAGTGTCCTTATCTACCGTGGTCAGGTTAACTATTCCGCACGCACAGAAGTCATATTCCTTTGCGATAGACCTTAAAGTCTGGACGGTGGGCAGGACTGACAATTTCTCTTCCTCATTCAAAAGTTTTGAATTCATAGCCTTGGTCCTTTAAGTATCTTAACGATGCTGGCAGTGCATAGTGTAGTTTTTCGATACTTTTCAATGAGTCATGGAATGTTATTATAGAGCCATTACGAGCATATAATACTACATTTCTCAAGACATCAAAGGCGTTAAGCATTCGTGAATAGTCACGCGTTACGAGGTCCCACATCACTATCGTATAACGTTTGCGCAGGAAGTGATACGCTGCATGTGTCATCCATCCATGTGGTGGACGGAAAAAGCGCGAATGTATCAGTTCGTTTGCTTTCTCAGCATTACGCTGGTATGTACGTAACGAATGCCGAAGGCTTCCCATGTGGTTATAGGTATGATTGCCTACCTGATGTCCCTCTGCTACAATTCTTTCGTATAGTTCTGGGTATCGTCTTACATTATCTCCCACCATGAAGAACGTTGCCTTTGCCCCGAACTTCTTTAAAGTGTCAAGTATGAATGGTGTTGACTCTGGTATCGGACCGTCATCAAATGTCAAATATACCGCATGCTCATTGGGATCCATCCTCCAGAGAGCCTTGGGGTATATCCAACGCAACCATTTTGAGGGCTGCTCTATTAACATATATCTTACTTTTTGTATTTCTAAGCTTTTTCAAAACCTTAATATTCAAAAAAGAGTTATGATTTACTCTACTTTACATGCGGTTTCTTCTGACATAAATCTGTCTGTGCGCATCATGTAGAGCAATCATAACTCTTTCTCTATTTTACTTATTACTTTTCTTATCGGTTTTGCAGAGAACCACCGCGTGCCTCATATCTGTTGAGAAGCACTTCGAACTCCTTGTTACGCTTACCAGTGTTTGCACTCTTGTAGTGTGCAGACAAGTCAACTACCGACTTCATTACATAGAAGTTCATTACACACTCTCGCTGTGATGACATAAATCGTGACTGATTGAGTGACATATACCAGTTAAGGTACTGAGAACAGTTTTTCCACATTTCGTTGGCAATCTTCTCAGCCTTAGCTGTGTCGCCAAGTCTGTAATATGACTCGATGAAGTCAAGTCCACCGCTCATGTATGTCATAGGAATGTTATACTCTGGCAGTACCTTCTCGGCGTAAGCAATGGCCTTACGTGCCTTTTCTATCTTGCCTTCACTTATCAAGTGGCTGACAAGCATACCGAAAAGCCTACGGTGTGTATAACACATACGCATCACAGTCTCGTCTATGTAGAGTCCCTTCTGTTCCAAACCACCATACTTGAAGCGTGTCATCATGTTCTTGTAAACCTTCTCTGTGTCGAAGTTATTACTCTCGTTCGTATGGAATGGAGTAATACGGTTTACGAGTCCCTCCTGTATGAAGTTCTCAGAAAGGTTCATGTAATTGTCTGCTCCTACCGTAAGCGCTACATACATAGGACGTGTCCAGTTGTGGTTAGCAAGCATTTCGAGCAACATCAGGTCTCCCTTGTAAAGCATTCGCTTACCAACAAGGCTTATTGCCATTCTATCTGGTATCACAACGTTGCCTGTAGAGTCCTTAGGCAGCATCATGCCGCTACGCTTTACTGCATCCTTGTCTATGTTAAGATACAGGGTGTCGGTAGGTATGACGTGCATATCAGCATCATCCTTGTTTGCACGAACCCACTTATTGAGCACGTTCTTTATCTCGAATGGATCGTCACCAAACTCCTTCTTGGCGTTAACGCTATCCTTTGCATAGTATTCCAGTATCTGACTCTTCAGTTCTGGACGCACCTCAATGTACTCATTCGTGCCTGCGCAGAAATCAATACGTGGCCATGATATTGGCAATGATGGTGACTTCCATGCCGGACGTATCATCTGGTCGATGTACCAGTCAGTCTGTAGGTAAGAGAGGTTACATACTCTTGCGTCGGTACGCACCTGTTCTACATCCTGATTGTACCAAAGTGGGAAGGTATCATTATCGCCATTGGTGAAGATTATCGGGTTGCCTTCGTCCTGAAGTGACATCAAATAGTTCTGTCCGAAGTCACGACAGGTGTATCGTCCAGACCTATCATGGTCGTCCCAAGTCTGGGATGCCATCTGTATTGGAACACAAAGGGCGGCAAGAGATACTATTGCGGCTACGCCAACATTTTCCCTCTTCATCTTCTTCGCTATCATTTCGATAATGGCAGCGACACCAATACCACACCAAATAGCATAGGCGTAGAACGAACCTGCATATGCATAGTCACGCTCACGAGGCTGAAGAGGAGTCTGGTTAAGATAAAGTACAATAGCCAAACCTGTCATAAAGAACAGGAAAAATACTACCCAGAACTGCTGTATGCCCTTCTTACCACGGTAAGCCTGCCAGAACAGACCTATAAGACCAAGGATAAGAGGCAGACAGTAGAACACGTTGTGTCCCTTGTTGTTCTTCAGTTCATCTGGCAACTTGCTTTGGTCGCCCAGCATCATGTTGTCAATGAAAGGTATTCCCGTAATCCAGTTGCCATGTTCCAGTTCTCCATTACCCTGAATATCGTTCTGGCGACCAGCGAAATTCCACATAAAGTAACGCCAATACATGAAGTTACACTGGTAAGAGAGGAAGAAACGCAGGTTCTCCAGCATTGTAGGAACCTTTACATCCACAATCTGTCCGCAACGATCGTACTGCTTTACGTTGCCTTCTACGCCTCCCATCCACTGCTCGTAAGCCGAAGCATGGTCAGCACTGTGCATTCTTGGGAACAGAACATTCTGCGCATATTCGTACGAATCCTTTGTACGTACAACGAAATAGCGGTCCTTTTCATCAGCGCTTTTCTTCTCCACACGCTGGTAAACAGGCTTACCCTTCGTTGAACGTGGTACGCACATATTTCCTTCTACGTCAAGTGCCACCTGTGATGTATATTGAGGACCATAGAACAAAGGTCTGTCACCATACTGATCACGGCTAAGATAGTTGCCAAGGGTGAAGATATCCTCTGGCGAGTTCTGGTCCATTGGTGGGTTGGCAGACGAACGTATCACGATGAGTGAATAGGTAGAGTAACCTATCATCAGCATAAGCATGCAGCAAAGTGCAGTATTCTTGATACGGTTCGAAATGATAACAACGCCCTTACGCTTAAATATAAGTGCGCCATACAGTGCTGCTAACACAATGACACCAATGATAACTGCTGACCACCCGAAGCCATAGAACGGTATACCGAGCATACCTACAGCCACGAGGAAGGAGATGTTACCACGCTTCTCGCTCTTGTTAGCATATGTTTCATATATTGCCCACAGCACAGAAGCGATAAGAAGCACAATATAAATGATTGTACCGGTATTGAAAGGCATTCCGAGCGTGTTGACAAAGAACAGCTCAAACCATCCTCCAACAGTGATAATGCCTGGCACAACGCCATAAAGTACAGCGGCAACAAGCACCATACTCAGCACAAGTGCAATGATAGAGCCCTTCAAGTCAGCGTTAGGGAATTTCTTATAGTAATATACAAGCACAATGGCTGGTATACACAAGAGGTTCAAAAGGTGTACACCTATTGACAGACCTGTCATATATGCTATGAGAATCAGCCAGCGATCAGAGTGAGGTTCATCAGCATGGTCTTCCCATTTCAGTATAAGCCAGAACACAACAGCCGTAAAGCATGATGAGTAAGCATACACTTCGCCTTCTACAGCAGAGAACCAGAAGGTATCACTAAAGGTATATATCAGCGCTCCCACAACACCTGAGGCCTCTATTGCTATCATCTTTGCGGTGGTAAAATCTTCTGCTTTGTCTATAATCAGCCTACGAACGAGGTGTGTTATAGTCCAGAACAGGAAGAGAATACAACCTGCTGACAGCAATGCCGACATGGTATTAACCATCTTTGCAACCTGCGTAGCATCACTTGCGAACTGCGTGAACAGGTTGGCTGTAAGCATAAAGAACGGTGCGCCAGGTGGGTGTCCTACCTCAAGCAGATACGCCGTCGTGATAAACTCAGGGCAATCCCAAAAGGATGCCGTAGGTTCAATAGTGGAACAATATACGAATGCGGCAACAAAGAATATCACCCATCCTACCACATTGTCCACAATTCTGAATTGTTTCATTGCGTTTTTGTTTGTATTTATATGTTTTTATTTGTCTTCTTTTTATCTATGTTTATCTTCTTTTTATCGAATTATGCCGTATATTCTATCAATTGAGGACTTTTTCTCATCAAGTTTCAGCAGCAACATGATAAAGATTGAGTTATATCATAGTGCAGACAACTGTTGAAACATCCAGTTTACGAGGTATGCTCCGTATATCAACGCTATGTATCTCACTACTTTTCCTAACGTTATACTGGCAAAAGTCAATACGAAATTGGCTCTCATAAGCCCTAACAATATTGTTATTGCCGAGCCCAGCAACGGTATAAAAGCGAAGAATCCCATGCAGGCACCTCTGCCTCGCATAAACTTTCGCGCCTTTTCCATTTGTTCTGGCTTTACGTGCAGGTACTTCTCGAACCATTCTTCTTTTCCCATTCTGCCTACACAATAGTTGAATAGCGAACCTAACACATTGCCAGCAGTACCGTATATTATCAGTTCCCAGGGATTAACACCAACCGCCATCAACGCAAGCATTACCGCTTCGCTGGAGAAAGGAAAGAAACTGCCTGCAAGAAATGCGGCAAGAAACATCCCGAACGCTCCGAATTGTACAAGTACTTCTATCATTTTCCCTTCTTATGTAGGTGTTTTTTATGTCAGAATATAAACATTTTTACGACACTATATAGACATCATTACGACATTATATAGACATCATTACGACATTATATAGACATCATTACGACATTATATTGACGTTATTACGATATTATATAGGTATTATACTCATCTAACATTTGCCTTTCCAAGGAATGCTATCTTCCATCTCCCATCACAACCTGAGCGGCAACAGGCCCCATAAAGGTTGCCATCAAAGGCAGAAGCCAGTTGGATAGCGATGGTAACACTATCATCACGAGCGCTACTGCCCATACCATTGTGATGTAAACCGCACGCTGTCTTCTTACGAACAGTTTGCCTTTGAAGCGATAAGAGGACCTGCGCACTATGAGTCCAAGAAACAATAAGAGCAGTACTCCGTAGATAGCCGCCTGAAATACAGTTACTTCTCCGTAATCAAATACCTCTACTGACGTAAGATACCCCATGTAATGTTCCCGTACACACTCCCAATCCATTGCCATAACGTGCCCATATAACCATACTGGCAGATAGAGCCACAACGGTGAAAGCACTCCCAAGAGCATAGACGTCACGTTGCGCAAGGTAATAACCTCTAACGGTTTGACAAGGAAACACAAGAAGAGCAACAGCGTAACAATAACGTAAGGCCACACCATAGCTGCTAACGTCAGGGTGAAGCCCGCCATATACGTGTACCTTACACTATCCTTTTCCTGCGAACTCTTTACAAGAAAGACGGTAGCAAGCGACAGTATCAGCGTAACGACAGCCGACAGATTGCCCACCGTCATTACCCCATACGCTATTGCTCCCAACAGGAACAATAGCGATACTTTATTATATAACAGTATGTTATGCAACGTATTAAAGGTCCTTACCTATGTCTCTACGGTTATACTTACCTTCGAAGCAAATCTTTTCTGCTTCCTTAAACGACTTTTGCAGTGCCTCTTCCTTATCCTTACCGTAAGAACTTACGCAGATAACGCGCCCTCCGTCCGTTACTATCTGCCCGTTCTGCATTTTCGTTCCACTATGGAACACGATAGATCCCTCTACATTCTCTATGCCAGTAATAGGAAATCCCTTCTTATAAGCCTGTGGATAACCACCGCTTACCATCATAACGCAAACGGCACTACGGTCGTCAAACTCTATGTTTCGCTTGTCAAGGTCACCTGCAGCAACACCTTCAAAGAGGTCAACGAGGTCTGACTTCAGGCGAAGCATTACGCTCTCTGTCTCTGGATCACCCATACGGCAGTTGTATTCTATTACCATAGGCTCTCCCTTCACGTTGATAAGACCGAAGAAGATAAATCCTTTGTAACAGATATTCTCCTCTGCCAATCCCTCAACTGTAGGACGAATGATACGCTCATCTACCTTCTTCATCCACTCTTTTGTAGCGAATGGCACTGGTGTTACGCTGCCCATACCGCCCGTATTGAGTCCAGTATCGCCCTCACCTATGCGCTTATAGTCCTTAGCCTCAGGCAAAATCTTATAGTTCTTGCCATCGGTCAGCACGAATACAGAGCACTCTATGCCGCTAAGGAACTCCTCTATCACTACGCGTGATGATGCATTGCCGAACATACCGCCCAGCATTTCCTTCAGTTCTTTCTTCGCTTCTTCAAGTGTATCAAGTATCAGTACACCCTTTCCGGCGCAAAGACCGTCAGCCTTCAGCACGTATGGTGCCTGTAATGTTTCCAAGAACTTCAGTCCTTCCTCCAGGTGTTCACCGTCAAATGTTTCATACGCTGCCGTTGGAATGTTGTGTCTCTTCATGAAAGCCTTAGCGAAGTCCTTTGAACCTTCAAGCACAGCACCTGCTTTTGATGGTCCTATAACGGGTACATTGGCTGTACGCGCATCCTCTTTTAGGTTATCATAGATACCCTTTACAAGCGGATCTTCTGGTCCTACGACCACCATATCAACGCCATTGGCAACAACGAACTCCTTGATTGCCTCAAAGTCATCAGCCTTCATGGCTACGTTTTCACCCTTACCTCCTACACCTTGCGTTCCAGCATTTCCCGGTGCAATAAAGAGTTTGTCACATTTTTCACTCTGTGCTATTTTCCATGCGAGGGCGTGTTCACGGCCGCCCGAACCCAAAAGCAATATGTTCATTGTTAGTTTATATTGTGGTTTTGTTGTTATTCTTTTTATCTATGACGAAAAAAACAATTTGTTACAATTCAATTTTTCGCCATCTCTTAACGGCAGAAACCGCTTTTCATTTCAAGAAGTCGTTGAAATATCTTGTTATTCGTTCATGCAAATGCACCGACAGGTGTCCCATCATATTATGTTCCTCTCCTGGATAAACATAAAAGTCGGGTTGCGTACCTGCCTCGTTACATGCATTCAGGAACTGCAGTGCATGTTGCGGCACGACAACGGGGTCGTTCATACCTATTATTATTTGCAACCTACCTTTCAAGTTCTTTGCCTTTGACAGTAGCGAAGTCATTTTATAGCCTTCGGGGTTAGTCTCTGGCGTATCCATATAACGCTCTCCGTACATCACCTCATACCATTTCCAGTCTATCACCGGTCCTCCAGCAACGCCCACTTTGAATACGTCTGGATAGTTTGTCATAAGACTTATGGTCATGAACCCGCCGTAACTCCAGCCGTGTACGCCCAGTCTGTCCATATCCACATAAGGCAACGTGCGAAGATAATCCACGCCACGCATCTGGTCTTTCATCTCTTCCTGCCCCAGTCTGCGGTATGTAACTTGCTCAAATGCCTTTCCTCGGTTCTCGGAACCTCTGCCGTCAAGGACGAAAACGATATAACCGTTTTGCGACATGTATGTCTCCCAACTGCGTGAGCCCCAATGCCACGAGGCATCTACAAGGTGGGCATGCGGTCCTCCGTAAACATATACCACCGTAGGATATTTCTTTTCTGGCGTAAAATCATGTGGCAGCACCATACGCCAGTGCAACGTTGTAGTGTCGTCTGCAGCCTTCAGCGTACCTGTTCTGAACTGCGGCACCGCATATTCTGCCCAAGGATTACGGCTTTCGAAAAGTTTTCGCGTTGCCGTTGCTGCCTTTCCGCCCTGCATATCTTTCACATTTGTCAGGGTAAAGACCTTTGGCACCTCTGGGGCAGCCCATTCATCTACCATGTACTTGCCGTTGTCTGACAGTTTCACGTCATGAACACCACTCCCATTATCTAATCTTGCAATCTTCCCTGTTGAGAGATTTATGGCATATACATTACGTTGCAGATGATTATCTTTATTTGCAAGAATGATAACACTGTTCGTTTCTTTACAGAACCCCAACAGACTAAGTACCACCCATTGCCCCTTTGTCAACTGCCTCTGCATCCTTCCGCTCTTCGCATCATAAAGATACAGATGCCAATATCCATCCTTCTGGCTCCACGCCACAAAGCGCGCGTTGTCCCATGGTATAAACCTCACTGGATGCTGCGGTTCTACGTAACGCTCATCTGTCTCCGTATCCAGCGTTCTTAGTTTCTCGCCCGTTGCTGCATCATACTCATCGAGCGTGGCTATGTTTTGGTCACGGTTCAGTTCATAGAGGTATATTCTGTTGCCGTCTGGGCTCCACGAGATATTCGTGAAATACCTGTCAGCGGGATCTCCTACCTTAAGATAAACCGTAACGTTCTTTTTTATGTCATGCACGCCTACCGTTACCTCATGGCTTTTCATGCCTGCCATAGGGTATTTGTCTGGCTCATATGTTGCTATCCTGCCGAAAGTATTTACCTGCGGATAATCTGTCACCATGGATTGGTCCATTCTGTAGAACGCTAACTTACTGCCATCAGGCGAGAAGTACGTTCCTTTCGAAATACCAAACTCATTTCTGTGTACGCTCCTTCCATAAACTATCTCTCGTGAACCGTCTTCCGTCAACTGCCTTTCTGTACCGTTCTGCAGTCTTAGCCACAGGTTTTCGTCTTTAGAATAAGCATCAGTACGGCTCTCGGAGTTCCACTCTAACGAACCGGTCCGCGCCTGACTCCACACTACTTGCTTCTTCTCGAAGTCATAAAGCAACCGTCTCTTGGGCGCTATGATACACGCCAAAGGCTTGTCCGCATAAGGAAAGATTACGTTAAGGAGATTTGTTCCTATCATCTCCTCTGCGTAGTCCTTCATATCAAGGAGGTCATCAAGAGAGAAAAGCTGACTTTCCTCTCCTGACACCTTATTTATTCTATATACGCCGTCAACATCCTTGCGCAGTAACTCCTCACCCCACCATGCATAATAACGCTTCTCTGGCGTCATCTCATGATAGTGCGTACCACCGAAATTGAGGTCTTCAAGCGTAAATAACTTCTGCTGTGCCATTACGTTCAACACCGCAAACAGTGCTAATGATAATATTTTAATCCTCGTTACCACCCTTATTAAAGAAGTTCTTGCGCATGCTCTGTCTGTCAGCTCTTGTCTCCTTCTGACGGAATGGCTTTCCACCTTTCTTGAAAGGACGCTCTTCCTTATCCCCGAAAGACTTACGGTCACGACCGAACGACTTGCGTTCGCCATCAAAAGACTTACGCTCACGACTCTTGCGTTCATTTCTCTGCTTCTCCAAAGACTTAAACTTAAACGAAAGTATGTCTGCCTCCTCATTGTCTATGCGCTCTTCCTGCTTTTTCTCATAGTCAGCCTTGTGCCATGTACGACGCTTCTCTGCCATCTGACGTTTCTCTTCTTCCGTCTTCAGTACACCGCCCTCGGCACGGAAGTCCTTAAACTTACCATCAAAGATGCCATACTTTCTGAATTCACACTCAAGCGAACCATTATAAAGAGGTATCTTAACACTTGGCTTAAGACCTATCTGCTGGAAGCACTCCTCGCGGTAAGAGAGTATCCACGCGTCTCCATCTTTAAAGGCTTTTTTCAGTCTTTCGCCTATCATCTTATAGGTATCAAGAAGGTTTGGCGTAGAGATGCGCTCTCCATATGGAGGATTCGTTACGATTATTGCTTTCTCGGCATGCCCCTTAAAGTCGCGGAAGTCCTGCTGCTCTATTGTGACTACAGACGAAAGACCTGCTGCCTTAACATTTGTCTTAGCCATATTTACAGCCATGAAATCTATGTCATAGCCATAAATGTGGTGTGCAAACTCGCGCTCGTTACTGTCGTCATTATATATATCGTCAAACAAGTCCTTGTCAAAATCAGGCCACTTCTCGAAAGCATATTCCTTACGGAATACGCCTGGAGCTATGTTACGCGCAATAAGTGCAGCCTCTATAGGGAGCGTACCACTTCCGCACATTGGGTCTATAAAGTCTGTCTCGCCCTTCCAGCCTGTCATCATTATCATACCTGCAGCGAGTACCTCGTTCAAAGGTGCCTCTACTGCCTCCTGACGATAGCCACGACGATGCAAAGACTCACCACTCGAATCAAGAGACACCGTAGCCTTATCCTCTGCTATATGGATATTTATTCTGATATCAGGGTCTGCCACAGAGATATTTGGACGCTTACCTGTGCGCTCACGGAACTGATCTACGATGGCATCCTTTACCTTATAGGTTACGAAACGTGAGTTACTAAATTCCTCACTGTACACTACAGAATCGACCGTAAAGGTCTTTCCCTCGCCTATATACTGTCCCCAGTCTATCTTCTTGATTTCATCATACATCTGATCAGCAGACTTCGCACGAAAATGCGCTATCGGCTTCAGTATGCGTATCGCCGTTCTCAAGCAGAAGTTTGCACGATACATCAACGCCTTGTCACCTGTAAAAGACACCATGCGTCTGCCCTTCTCTACATTGTTGGCACCTAACTCCATCAACTCCTGTGCCAGTATATCCTCAAGACCCATAAAGGTCTTGGCTATCATCTCAAATTCCATAAACTCTTTTCGCCCACCCGTTTTCGCTACAGGGTACTGAGCATATTACTTTTTTATATTTTTGTTTTTATTATCTCTTCGTTTTTATGGCGATGTTACCGCCACTTTACTACGACACTATATCCCGTAGCCGTTCTCAAAACCTCTGAACATCTTTACGTTCTTATAGATTTTCGTATCAGGGGCTATATTATCTGTAACCCACCTGTTGGCTCCTATCACCGACCTGTCGCCGATTGTTATTCGTCCGAGTATAGTGGCGTTGCTGTAAACTATGACATCATTACCCAATATCGGATGACGAGGAATACCTTTTATCGGATTACCATCCTCATCGAGCGGGAACGACAGCGCACCGAGCGTTACGCCCTGATACAGTTTCACGTTATTACCGATAATACATGTAGCACCTATCACAACGCCTGTACCATGATCTATTGTAAAGTGATGACCTATCTCCGCAGCAGGGTGTATATCTATGCCAGTCTCTGAATGCGCCAACTCACTTATCATTCGTGGTATCAACGGAACACCAAGCAGATGCAATTCATGCGCCAAACGATAGTTTGTCAACGTTCTTATCACCGGATAGCAACTTATTATCTCACCAAAACTCGTTGCCGCTGGATCACCATTATACGCTGCCTCTACGTCCGTTGCAAGAATTTCTCTCATTTTCGGCAAACGACGTACTATTTCTTCCGTAATAGCAAGGGCTTTCTCGCGCACCTCACTCACCGACACCTCCTCGTCTTCCGCAAGACAGAAGCACATACCTGCCATTATTTGTTTTTTCAATAAACGACAGAAGCGTTCTAAAGCAACGCCAACATGGTATTTTATTGTATCCTGCGTAACCTTTGTTTGCCCGAAATATCCAGGAAAAAGTATTCCTCTCGCAAGGTCAACAATCTCCTCAAGGGCTGCATTAGATGGCAACGGAACATTCTCGTGTACCTGATGAAAAAGTCCTTCCAGACTTTCTGGTGATGACAAAGCATCCACCGCCGCATTAATTGTGTCTGATATGTTGTTCATACTTTTATATACAAATTCGGGACAAAGTTAACAATTTCTATTGAAATACCCAAATTTTTTACCTTATTTTATATCACCATAACTTACAGTTACGCCAACCCAAGCCTTACACTTTAACTTTTCGACCAAACCATACGGTCACAAACAACGTCAAAAACATCAACAGACACCGCACCTACTACGATTTCCAACCGTACAACTCAAAACATTTCGAGCCAAGATAGACACGTAACTACAACCCCCAACCCTGTACTTAGAACGAGACATAACACAATACCGAGGTCAAAAACATCGGCTCCACACAAACATCTACACCAACAAAAGCATCAGTTAACATAACTTAAATTCAGGCATTTTACAGCATTCATCTTTAACATTTCGCACAATCACAAAACCATATTTATCCCTTCGCAAAACAAACACTATCAAATCACATCGTAAAAGCATAGTGATTACAACGTAAAAGCATAGAGATTACGATGTAAAAGCATAGTGATTACAAGGTAAAAAAGTACATATTTATAACTCACTGTTACACAACTATATACAAACAATCAATTTTTGGTATTTTCCCCAAGCAAAAGTCTCATTGCAAGCACAAAGCGAAAAACAAGACAATTAACATCTTTAACCTTTATTAATATATCAATATACCATTCTCTTGTTATTTATAAATATTTTTCGTAACTTTGCAACAAATATATAAAACAAAGTAAGGCTAATGGACAACAGATACATGTTGCGCGGTGTCAGCGCAGCGAAAGAGGACGTGCACAACGCCATAAAGAACATCGACAAAGGCATTTATCCGCAGGCTTTCTGCAAGATAATCCCCGACATTTTAGGTAACGACCCTGAATACTGCAACATAATGCATGCTGACGGTGCAGGAACCAAGTCAAGTTTGGCTTATATGTACTGGAAGGAAACTGGCGACCTGAGTGTTTGGAAGGGTATTGCACAGGACGCTCTCATCATGAATACGGACGACCTACTGTGTGTTGGTGCTGTAGATAACATCTTGGTTTCCAGCACCATCGGACGCAACAAAATGCTCGTTCCTGGCGATGTTATATCTGCCATCATCAATGGCACTGACGAACTGCTCGCTGAAATGCGCAACATGGGTGTAGGCATCTACGCTACTGGTGGTGAGACTGCTGACGTTGGCGACCTTACCCGCACCATTATCGTTGACTCTACCGTTACATGTCGCATGAAGCGCAGCGATGTTATAAACAACGCTAACATTCGTCCTGGGGACGTCATCGTGGGATTGGCAAGTTTCGGACAGGCTACATACGAGAAGGAATACAACGGTGGCATGGGCAGCAACGGCTTAACATCCGCTCGCCACGACGTGTTCTCTAAGTACTACGCTGAGAAATACCCTGAGAGTTACGACCACGCTGTACCTGAAGAACTGGTTTATTCTGGCAAGTGCCGCTTTGAGGATGCCGTAGAGGGTGCTCCTGTAAACGCTGGTAAGTTGGTACTCTCTCCTACCCGTACCTACGCCCCTGTAATAAAGAAAATGCTCGACGAACTGCGTCCGGAGATTCACGGCATGGTACACTGCACTGGTGGTGCGCAGACCAAGGTGCTGCACTTCGTTAGCGACAACTGTCGCGTTATTAAAGATAATATGTTCCCTGTACCTCCACTCTTCAAACTTATACACGACCAAAGCGGTACGGACTGGAAAGAAATGTACAAAGTGTTCAACATGGGTCACCGCATGGAGATTTATGTTGCACCAGAGACCGCAGAGAAGGTTATCGAAATAAGCAAGTCGTTCAACATCGACGCACAGATCGTTGGACGCATAGAAGAGGGTAAGAAGTCGCTTACCATTAAGAGCGAGTTCGGCGAATTTAACTACTAATCCACAAGACACACGACAGACAAGCAACTAAATGGCTGAGAATAACATACTACAGAAACTTGACGGACTTGAAGCACGCTACGAGGAGGTAACAACCCTTATCACTGACCCTTCCGTAATTGCTGACCAACAGCGTTTTGTGAAGTTAACGAGAGAATATAAGGAACTCGGTGACATCATGAAACTGCGCAAACGATACATTGACTGCATTGAGGCTATTGCTGAAGCAAAAGACCTGCTGGCTAACGAGAGCGACCCTGAGATTAAGGATATGGCACGCGAGCAACTGCAGGAAAACGAATCTGCACAGCCAGGACTGGAAGAGGAGATCAAGATAGCTCTTGTTCCTAAAGACCCTGAGGATGCCAAAAACGTTGAAATGGAAATTCGTGCTGGTACAGGCGGTGACGAGGCATGTCTATTTGCTGGCGACTTGTTTAACATGTACAAGCGTTTCTGCGACTCTAAGGGTTGGAACTTGAGCGTTACCGACGTAAGCGAAGGTGCCGTGGGCGGCTTTAAGGAAATTGACTTTGCCGTTAGTGGCGAGGGCGTTTACGGCGTACTGAAGTATGAGTCGGGCGTACACCGCGTGCAGCGTGTGCCTGTTACGGAAAGTAACGGACGTATGCAGACTTCTGCTGCCACCGTTGCCGTACTGCCAGAAGCCGAGGCTTTCGACGTGCAGATTAACGAGGGCGAGATTAAGTGGGATACTTTCCGCTCGAGTGGTGCTGGTGGTCAGAACGTGAACAAGGTGGAGTCTGGTGTCCGTGCTCGTTATATGTGGAAGAACCCTAATACGGGCGAGACGGAGGAGATACTCATCGAATGTACCGAGACGCGTGACCAACCTAAGAATAAGGAACGCGCACTGGCACGCCTGCGCACGTATATATATGATAAGGAGCACCAGAAATATCTGGATGATATTGCCAACAGACGTAAGACGCTGGTTTCTACTGGTGACCGCTCAGCAAAGATACGCACCTACAACTTCCCACAAGGACGTGTAACAGACCACCGCATAGGTTATACTACGCACGACCTACAGGGCTTCCTCGGCGGAGACATTCAGGCTATGATTGACGCTCTGACAGTAGCAGAGAATGCTGAGAGAATGAAAGAAGCAGAACTTTAACACCATTTATAGCATATTCGGATTTATGGGAGTTTTTACCAGTATCAAAAAAGAAGAGGAAAAGAAGGACGAGAAAACCGTCTCCGCCTCTGACTTCATGGAACGCATGACCAAAATGCAACAGGAGAAAAAACAACTGAAAGAGGTTCCATACACCGAAATGCCTAAAGGGTGATTATATAAATTAGTTTTGCCCCGAAAAGAACCAGAAAGATGACAAAACGTCATTATACAGAATCAGTTTCGTTTAACGGTGGTAATTTATAGAACCACCCTAAAGACAAGATATAAAACCATGACAAGAGAAGAACTCGTAAAACAGATATTTGACAAGAAGAGTTTCCTTTGCGTTGGTCTTGACGTAGACCTTAACAAGGTGCCTAAGCACATCTTGAAAGAGGAAGACCCTATATTTGCCTTCAACAAACAGATTATTGACGCTACAGCACAGTATTGTGTGGCATACAAACCTAACCTCGCCTTCTATGAGGCATACGGAATTAAAGGTTTGGTAGCGTTTGAAAAGACCGTTAAATATATTCAGGAGAAGTATCCTGAGCAGTTTATTATTGCCGACGCTAAGCGTGGCGATATTGGCAATACGTCAAAGATGTACGCCCAGACTTTCTTCGGTGAATATAAGGTTGACGCACTGACGGTTGCGCCTTACATGGGCGAGGACAGCGTAGTACCGTTCCTCTCATACGAAAGCGAGAAGAAACCATGGGTGATACTGCTTGCGCTTACAAGTAATAAGGGTTCTTTTGACTTCCAGCAGACCACCGATACCGAGGGATGCCGCCTCTTTGAGAAAGTTATTAAGAAGAGCCAAGAATGGGGAACACCCGAAAACTTGATGTATGTAGTAGGCGCTACACGCGGAGAGATGTTTAAGGACATCAGAAAGGTGGCTCCTGAGCACTTCCTTCTTGTACCAGGTGTTGGTGCACAGGGTGGTTCTTTGCAGGACGTTTGCCAGTATGGCATAACTAAAGACTGCGGTCTGCTCGTTAACTCAAGCCGTGGTATCATCTTCGCTGACAACACTGAGCGATTTGCTGAGGTTGCTGCAGAGAAGGCAAAGGAACTGCAACAGCAGATGGAAGAGGAACTTAAGAAACTATAACCCACCAAGAGAAAATGGAATTTTCAGCACAACAAATAGCGGAACTGATACAAGGACGCGTAGAAGGGGACCCGAACGCTACCATTAATACGTTTGCTAAGATTGAGGAAGGAAAGCCAGGAGCAATATCTTTCCTATCTAACCGCAAATACGAAAACTATATTTACGACACGAAGTCAAGCGTGGTACTCGTTGATGAGGCGCTTGTGCTGGAGAAACCTGTCAGCGCTACACTCATTAGGGTAAAGAGTGCATACGAGGCTGTAGCAAAATTGCTTCAGATGTATGATTCTATGAAACCGAAGAAAAAGGGCATTGACTCACTTGCTTTTATCCACCCATCTGCCAAAATAGGTAAGGATTGCTACATTGGTCCTTTCGTCGCTATTGGTCCCGACGTTACTATCGGTGATGGTTGCGTTCTGCATCCACACGTAACAGTAGGCGAAAAGGCTACAGTTGGCAATAACACGGAGATTTATAGCAATGCGGTGATTTATCATCATTGTCGTGTTGGCAATAATTGTATTCTGCACGCAGGATGTGTTGTTGGTGCTGACGGATTCGGTTTCGCACCTACGAAGGACGGTTATGATAAGATTCCACAGATTGGTATCGTAACAATCGAAGATAATGTTGAGATAGGTGCCAACACTTGTATTGACCGTTCTACCATGGGTAGCACATACGTAAGAAAGGGCGTAAAACTCGATAACCTCGTACAGATTGCGCATAATACGGATATTGGCGCTAACACCGTAATGTCTGCTCAGGTAGGTATTGCCGGTAGTGCTAAAGTAGGTGAGTGGTGTATGTTCGGTGGACAAGTGGGTATTGCAGGACATATCACCATAGGTAACAAGGTTATGCTGGGTGCACAGTCTGGTGTTCCTGGAAGTCTTAAGGACGACCAGCAACTGATTGGTACACCACCAATGCCAATGACGGCATTTTTCCGTTCTCAGGCCATCGTGAAGAGATTGCCTGATATGTACCGCCAGATGAACGAAATGCAGAAAACAATAAAGGAACTGGAGAAGAAAATTGAGGAATTGACCGGAAAGGCATAAGAATTCCTACCATACACAATAAAGGATTTATGATTAAACAGAACACAATCAAGGGAAGTTTCTCCCTTTGTGGTAAAGGACTGCATACAGGACTGAACCTCACCGTTACCTTCAACCCTGCCGCAGAGAATACCGGATATAAAATACAGCGAATAGATTTGGAAGGAATGCCGGTCATTGAGGCTGTGGCTGAGAACGTGGTTGATACTAAAAGAGGTACGGTTCTTGGCAAAGGAGATATTAGGGTCAGCACCGTTGAACACGCTATGTCGGCTCTATATGCTCTCAGAATAGACAACTGCCTGATACAGGTGAATGGTCCTGAATTCCCTATTCTTGACGGTAGCGCACTGAAATATGTTGAGAAAATCAACGAGGTGGGTATTACTGAACAGAATGCACCTAAGGATTTCTATATCATCAGAAAGAAAATAGAGGTGAAAGACGAGGAGACTGGCTCGGTTATCACCATTCTTCCTGATGAAGATTTCTCCATTACCGCCATGTGTTCGTTTGAATCTAAGTTCATCAACTCGCAGTTTGCTACGATTGATAGCGTAGAGAAGTTCTCTACTGAGATTGCTTCTGCGCGTACCTTCGTATTCGTACGCGACCTTGTGCCACTGCTTAAGGCTGGTCTTATCAAGGGTGGAGACCTTGATAACGCTATTGTTATATACGAATATGAGCAGAAGCAGGAGGATATAGACAAACTATGCGACTACCTTAAAGTTCCGAAGATTGACGCAACGAAACTGGGCTACATTCAGCATAAGCCTCTGACATGGGAGAATGAATGTACAAGACACAAACTCCTGGATATCATTGGCGACATGGCTCTTATCGGTAAGCCATTCAAAGGACGCATCATCGCAACACGACCTGGGCATACCATCAACAACAAATTTGCTCGCGCAATGCGCACCGAGATGAGAAAACATGAGATACAGGCTCCTGTTTATGACCCTAACATGGAACCTATACTTGATGTTAACCGAATAAGGAAGTTGCTTCCTCACCGCTATCCTATGCAGTTGGTAGATAAGGTTATCAACATTAGTGGCACAACGATTGTCGGTATCAAGAACGTTACTTCAAACGAAGCATTCTTTCAGGGACACTTCCCACAGGAACCTGTAATGCCTGGAGTACTCATGATTGAGGCATTGTCACAATGTGGCGCTCTGCTTGTACTCAATACTATAGAGGATCCAGAGAACTGGACAAGTTACTTCCTTAAGATTGACAACGTAAAATATCGCAAAAAGGTTGTTCCTGGCGACACTCTTATATTCAAAGCAGAATTATTGGCACCTGTAAGACATGGTATTTCTACTATGCAGGGATACATCTTCGTGGGCGACCAACTCGTGGCTGAAGCGAAGTTTACAGGACAGATGACAAGAAATAAGGAGTAAACAAATAGGTTTATTATATAAGATGGTATCTTAAAGAGCCATCATCAACATAAGACACAAAATATATGGCAAATACAATCAGCCCTCTTGCATTCGTACACCCTGAAGCAAAACTTGGTGACGGGAATGTAATTGGACCTTTCTGCTATATCGCTGCTGACGTGGTTATTGGCGATAATAATATTATGCAGAATAGTGTTACCCTGAACCAGGGAACACGTATGGGCTCAAACAATGAGATATTCCCAGGCGCAAGCATTAGCACAAAACCTCAAGACCTTAAGTTTAAAGGGGAGATTACTACGTGTCAGATTGGTGACAACAACTCTATCAGAGAGAACGTTACTATAAGTCGCGGTACTGCTTCTAAGGGGACAACCATCGTTGGCAGCAATAATCTGCTGATGGAGAATATGCATATCGCTCACGATTGCGTAATCGGCAGCAACTGTATCATTGGTAACTCAACCAAGTTTGCAGGAGAAGTGATTGTAGACGATTTCGCTATAATCTCTGCTTCTGTACTTGTTCATCAGTTTGTGCACATTGGAGGATATGTTATGGTACAGGGAGGAAGCCGTACCTCACAAGACATTCCACCATACGTTATAGCAGGCAAAGAGCCTATAAAGTATGCTGGACTGAATCTTATAGGACTAAGACGTCGCGGTTTTGATAGCGAAACAATTCTCATGATACGCGAAGTATATAACACTATATATGCTAAGGGTATCATAAAGGAGGGCATCGAGGATGTTAAAGCAAAGTTTAAGATGACTCCTGAGATTGAATACATCATACATTTCATAGATAGTGCCAACCGTGGCATAATAAGATAACACCTTGAATACACTCATAGTCATAACTGGTCCTACGGGTGTGGGAAAGACTGAACTCTGCATTTCACTTGCCGAGCACTATAACGTGGACATTATCAACGCTGACTCTCGACAGATATTCGCAGAAATACCAAAGGGAACTGCCGCACCCACCGCTGAACAAAGGCGGAGAGTGCGGCATCATTTTGTTGCTAATCACCACATAGGGGATTACTATTCTGCTTCTATGTATGAACAGGACGTTCTGAAATTGCTGCAAAAGCCCGACTTTTCAAACAAAACTGGTGTAGAGGCAATACTTACTGGTGGTTCTATGATGTACATAGACGCTGTATGTAACGGTATAGACGATATCCCAACGGTTGACGATAACACCAGAAACTGGATGAAACAACGCCTGGCGGAAGAGGGATTGCCTGCTCTTCTCGATGAGTTAAAACGCCTGGACCCTGAACATTGGGCGGTTGTTGACCATAATAACCCACGAAGGGTAGTCCATGCACTGGAGATTTGCCACATTAGCGGTAAGACATATACTTCTTTTCGTACTGGCAAAAAAAAAGAAAGACCGTTCTATATAATAAAGATAGGACTTACACGGGATAGAGAAGAACTGTACGAAAGAATTAATCAACGTGTGCTTGACATGGTGAAAGACGGACTAATAGATGAAGCCCGCAGCATGCTTGCATACAGAGGGGAGAACGCCCTCAACACGGTTGGTTATAAAGAGATGTTTAAATACTTCGATGGGGACATCCCTTTGGAGGAGGCTATTAGACAAATTCAGAGCAATACAAGGCAATATGCTCGCAAACAACTAACTTGGTATAAGAAGGACCCAGACATTACATGGTTCAATCCTGACGACATCGAAGGAGTAATAAAGCATATTGACAACAGGATAGCACAACAATATAACACTTAAGTGACGATGAAAAAATAAATTGGTATAATTTATGTCATAGATTTTTGAGATA
>DAIUFT010000029.1:0-5679 GCA_036844425.1 Prevotella sp.
CATACGATGAAATTCACTCCGTTAAATTGTACCAAGTTGTTTTTTTATCGTCACTTAAGGTCCTTGTGACCTATACTTTTCCATAACCCTTTAACCCCTAAAGATATGTTCACATTCACAGACACAGAGAAGGATAAGATAATCCATCTTATAGACACCTTAAGGCAGAAGGTAAAAGAACACATGCTGCCAGGTGATGAAGAGAAAATACGTAAGATAATCTTTGATGCGATAGACAGTAACAAGGTTTGTCGTGATGTCTTTGGACTGAATCCTCTGTTGATGGCAGTTCAGACGGCCTGCATCGCTGTAGAAGAAACAGGACTGGGACGTGATGGCATCATGGCGATACTGTTGCATCCGCGTACTGTTGACAATCAGTTGACGGGAGGAATACTAATATCGCAACAGGAGATAGAAGAAAACTTCGGAGCGGGTGTCGCGGCAATAGTAAAGGGACTACACAAGGTGCAGGAACTGTATAGTAAGACACCAGTAATAGAGACGGAGAACTTCCGTAACCTTCTGCTTTCGTTTGCAGACGATATGCGTGTCATTCTTATAATGATAGCCGACAGGGTGAACATAATGCGCGAGATACGCGATACAGAGAATGTAGAGGCAAGGACAAAAGTGGCGGAAGAAGCAAGTTATCTCTATGCCCCGCTTGCACATAAACTGGGACTATACAAACTGAAGAGCGAACTGGAGGACCTGTCGCTGAAATATTTAGAGCACGATGCTTACTATCATATAAAGGACAAACTGTCTGCCACGAAGGCCGCACGCGACAAGTATATAGAGGACTTCATAACGCCAGTAAAGCAAAAACTGGAGGCGGCAGGACTGAAGTTCCACATAAAAGGACGTACGAAGAGCATACACTCTATATGGCAGAAGATGAAGAAGCAGAAATGCCCTTTTGAAGGAGTGTATGATCTCTTTGCAATCCGCATAATCCTTGATACGCCTATAGAGCGTGAGAAAATGGAGTGCTGGCAGGTATATTCTATAGTGACGGATATGTATCAGCCAAACCCGAAACGCTTGCGCGACTGGCTCTCTGTGCCGAAGAGTAATGGTTATGAATCCCTTCATATTACAGTTCTCGGTCCAGAGCAGAAGTGGGTGGAAGTACAGATACGTACCGAGCGTATGGATGAGATAGCCGAGAAAGGACTCGCAGCCCACTGGCGTTACAAAGGAGTAAAGAGTGGCGGCGGAATGGACGAGTGGCTGACAGCAATACGCACGGCATTGGAGGCTGGTGACGGCATGCAGGCAATGGATTCACTGCGTGGCGACCTGTACGAAGACGAGGTGTATGTGTTTACTCCGAAGGGGGACATACGCAAACTTCCTGCAGGTGCTACGGTGCTCGACTTCGCTTACCATATTCATTCACGCGTGGGTAACCAGTGTGTGGGTGCTACGGTTAATGGGCGTAATGTGCCGATGCGTCATGTGTTGCATTCGGGAGATACGGTGAGTATCATAACTTCCGCTACGCAGAAGCCGAAGCGAGAATGGCTTAATTATGTTAAGAGTTCGCATGCGAGGAGTAAGATACGCCTCGCGTTGAAAGAGTCACAGGCTAAGGATGGCATCTTCGCTAAGGAACTGCTTGAGCGTCGTTTCCGTAACCGTAAGGTGGAGATGGACGAGAGTCTCATGCAGCAGTTAATAAAGAAGATGGGTTATAAGGAAGTGTCAGATTTCTATATAGCCATAGCCACGGAACAACTTGATACGCTGACGGTTATTGAGCGATATTTGGAGTTAAAGAACGCTTCATCGCCAACGGCACCAGCAACCACAGCGGAGAGTGCACCAACGCGTTCGGCATCGCAGTTCGTACTGCGTGATACGGATTTGCCGAATAACGCAGCAGGAAGTAATGGAAAGGCTGGGGAAGACGTGTTGGTGATAGACCGTAACCTAAAGGGCTTGGACTATACACTTGCACGCTGCTGCAATCCTATCTATGGCGATGATGTCTTTGGCTTTATTACCGTTTCGGGAGGTATCAAGGTGCACCGTGAGGACTGTCCTAATGCAGCGGAGTTACGTCGGCGCTTTGGTTACAGAATAGTGAAGGCGCGTTGGAGCGGAAAGAGTGGCGGACAGTATGTTATCACCATTCAGGTAACGGGTAATGACGATATTGGTATAGTGAACAATATAACGTCAATCATTGCTAAGGAGGAAAACATCATGATGCGTAACATACGTATTGATAGCAACGATGGTTTGTTCCGCGGTACTATTACCGTTTCGCTTGACGACAATGCACGCCTAAACTCACTAATGAAAAAGATAAAAGGCGTAAAGGGAGTAAAGACTGTTGTCAGGGTATGATTTTTGTAAAAGAAAGAAATTGATGTTATGAAGTTTCCTATAGGCATACAGGATTTTAAGAAGATACGTGAAGGTGGTTTTGTCTATGTAGATAAAACGGCATTGTTGTATAGTTTAGTGAATGACGGTACCATATATTTCCTTAGTCGTCCGCGAAGGTTTGGCAAGAGCCTCTTGGTATCAACGCTGAAGTATTATTTCAGTGGCGAGAAGGACTTGTTCCGTGGACTTGCCATCGACGCATTGGAAAAGGAATGGGCTACATATCCTATATTTCATATAGACTTTAACGGCAATAACTTCACCGAAGGCATGACGCTAAAGAATAAGATAGATGCGACGGTGGAGACATGGGAGAAGGAATATGGTGTTACAGGAGACCCGCGTAATACTTCAGGTGAGCGTTTTACTCAACTCCTTGCTCATATCCATAAGACAACGGGCAAACAGAGTGTTGTACTCATAGACGAGTATGACAAACCATTGCTTGATGTGCTCGACACAGACTATAAAGTGGAGGTGAATGGCGAACGCATACTGATAGAAGATTATAACCGTGAGATACTCAAAGGATTTTATTCTGCCTTTAAGGCAGCCGACCAAGACCTGCGCTTTGTTCTGTTAACAGGAGTGACGAAGTTCTCGCAGGTGAGCGTGTTCAGTGGCTTCAACCAACCCGACGATATCAGTATGAGCGCAAGATATGATGCCATTTGCGGTATTACCATGGACGAACTCGAAACAGTGTTCCATGACGAGATAGACGCGATGGCAGTGAAGTATAAGGTGACGGCGGATGAGATGCGACAGATGCTGAAACGCCATTACGATGGTTATCACTTCAGTGAGGAGTTGACAGACATCTTTAACCCCTTTAGTCTGCTCAATGCTTTTAATAATAGGAATATCCAAGACTACTGGTTCCGGACAGGTACACCGACATACCTAATCCGCCTGCTCAACCATACCAACGAGAACCTTAACGACCTCACAGGACAGTACTACGACACCTCGGAGTTTGTAGATTACAAAGCCGATGTGGAACGCCCACTGCCGATGATATACCAGAGTGGCTACTTGACCATAAAGGATTATGACCCTATATCCAATTCGTACATGCTCGACCTGCCCAACAACGAGGTGAAGAAAGGCTTCCTCACGCTGTTGGCGTCAAACTACCTAGGTTCACGTGAGTCGGCAGGCACATTGGTGATACAGTTGGTCCGTGCCATAGTTCGTGACGACCTTGAAACGTGGCGCAAGAGTCTGACAGCCTTCTTCGCCAGCATACCGTACACAATGCGTCGTAAGGACGATGAGCGAGAGAAGGAACGTTACTTCCATTACACGTTCTACCTCATCTTCCGCATCCTCAGCACGTATGTCACGTTCACGGAATTACAGCAGAGCGAGGGCCGTGCGGACTGCGTAGTAGAAACAGACAAAGGCGTATATATATTTGAGTTCAAACTTGACGGTACGGCAGCCGAGGCGTTGCAGCAGATAGAGACGAAGGGATATGCCCGTCCTTACGCTGGCGACAGTCGCCCAGTGCGCAAGGTCGGCATCAGTTTTTCTTCTGCAACAGGAACGATAGACGACTGGCAGGTAGAGGAGTGAAGAAGAGAGTTCGCAGATGTCTCTATGTAAAATAAAAGAAATTTGGAGTTATGAAGTTCCCAATCGGCATACAGGATTTTAAGAGCATACGTGATGGTGGTTTTGTCTATGTAGATAAAACAGACCTGTTGTATAAATTGGTCAACAATGGTAAGATCTACTTCCTTAGTCGTCCGCGAAGGTTTGGCAAGAGCCTTCTTGTATCCACGCTAAAGTATTATTTCAGTGGCGAGAAGGACTTGTTCCGTGGACTTGCTATTGACGCATTGGAAAAGGAATGGGCTACATATCCTATATTTCAGATAGACTTCAACGGTAGTGATTATACCAAAGGCGGCATGGTGTTGCAAAATCTTATAAAGGCTACGGTAGAAGAATGGGAAAAACAGTATGGATATGTGGGGCATACAGAGTATGACTATGGCAAGAGGTTCACCGAATTGATGAAATACGTACACCAAACAACAGGTAAAACCTGTGTTGTACTTATTGACGAGTATGATAAACCGTTGCTTGATGTGCTTGACTCTGGACTAACAGATACGTTGCCTAACGGAAAAGAACAACTGATAGAAGACACCAACCGTGAGACATTGAAAGGATTTTATTCTGCCTTTAAGGCCGCCGACCAAGACTTACGTTTTGTCCTGCTAACAGGAGTGACGAAGTTCTCGCAGGTAAGTGTGTTCAGTGACTTCAACCAACCCGACGATATCAGTATGAGCGCAAGATATGACGCCATTTGCGGTATTACCATGGACGAACTTGAAACGGTGTTCCATGACGAGATAGACGCGATGGCAGTGAAGTATAAGGTGACGGCGGATGAGATGCGACAGATGCTGAAACGCCATTACGATGGTTATCACTTCAGTGAGGAGTTGACAGACATCTTTAACCCCTTTAGTCTGCTCAATGCTTTTAATAATAGGAATATCCAAGACTACTGGTTCCGGACAGGTACACCGACATACCTAATCCGCCTGCTCAACCATACCAACGAGAACCTTAACGACCTCACAGGACAGTACTACGACACCTCGGAGTTTGTAGATTACAAAGCCGATGTGGAACGCCCACTGCCGATGATATACCAGAGTGGCTACTTGACCATAAAGGATTATGACCCTATATCCAATTCGTACATGCTCGACCTGCCCAACAACGAGGTGAAGAAAGGCTTCCTCACGCTGTTGGCGTCAAACTACCTAGGTTCACGTGAGTCGGCAGGCACATTGGTGATACAGTTGGTCCGTGCCATAGTTCGTGACGACCTTGAAACGTGGCGCAAGAGTCTGACAGCCTTCTTCGCCAGCATACCGTACACAATGCGTCGTAAGGACGATGAGCGAGAGAAGGAACGTTACTTCCATTACACGTTCTACCTCATCTTCCGCATCCTCAGCACGTATGTCACGTTCACGGAACTACAGCAGAGCGAGGGCCGTGCGGATTGCGTGGTAGAAACAGACAAAGGCGTATATATATTTGAGTTCAAACTGGATGGCACAGCAGCCGAGGCGTTGCAGCAGATAGAGGCGAAGGGATATGCCCGTCCTTACGCAGACGACGGTCGCCCAGTGCGCAAGGTAGGCATCAGTTTCTCTTCCTTGACAGGAACGATAGACGACTGGCAGGTAGAGGAATGAAGAAGAGAGTTCGCAGATGTCTCTATGTAAAATAAAAGAAATTTGGAGTTAT
>DAIUFT010000029.1:5779-34161 GCA_036844425.1 Prevotella sp.
TTGTCTATGTAGATAAAACAGACCTGTTGTATAAATTGGTCAACAATGGTAAGATTTACTTCCTTAGTCGTCCGCGAAGGTTTGGCAAGAGCCTTCTTGTATCCACGCTGAAGTATTATTTCAGTGGTGAGAAGGACTTGTTCCGTGGACTTGCTATTGACGCATTGGAAAAGGAATGGGCATCATATCCTATATTCCATATAGACTTTAACGGCAATAACTTCACCGAAGGCATGACGCTGCAACGTCTCATCAAAGGGCGTGTGGAAGATTGGGAGCGTCAATATGGAGTAGTAGGAAGTACGGATTATACTTATGGTGAGCGTTTTACGCAACTCCTTGCCCACGTTCATAAGACAACGGGCAAACAGAGTGTTGTGCTCATTGATGAGTATGACAAACCCCTGCTCGATGTGCTCGACACAGACTATAAAGTGGAGGTGAATGGCGAACGCATACTGATAGAAGATTATAACCGTGAGATACTCAAAGGATTTTATTCTGCCTTCAAGGCAGCCGACCAAGACTTGCGCTTCGTCCTACTAACAGGAGTGACGAAGTTCTCGCAGGTAAGTGTGTTCAGTGGCTTCAACCAGCCCGACGATATCAGTATGAGCGCAAGGTATGATGCCATTTGCGGTATTACCATGGACGAACTCGAAACAGTGTTCCATGATGAGATAGACGAGATGGCAGACGAGATAGGCGTAAGTCCCCAAGAGTTACTGCAGCGTCTGAAACGCCATTACGACGGTTACCATTTTAGTAAAAAGAAGACTGACATCTTTAATCCATTCAGTCTTCTCAATGCGTTGAACAATCGTGAAATCCAAGACTACTGGTTCCGTACAGGAACACCGACATACCTAATCCGCCTGCTCAACCATACCAACGAGAACCTTAACGACCTCACAGGACAGTACTACGACACCTCGGAGTTTGTAGATTACAAAGCCGATGTGGAACGCCCACTGCCGATGATATACCAGAGTGGCTACTTGACCATAAAGGATTATGACCCTATATCCAATTCGTACATGCTCGACCTGCCCAACAACGAGGTGAAGAAAGGCTTCCTCACGCTGTTGGCGTCAAACTACCTAGGTTCACGTGAGTCGGCAGGCACATTGGTGATACAGTTGGTCCGTGCCATAGTTCGTGACGACCTTGAAACGTGGCGCAAGAGTCTGACAGCCTTCTTCGCCAGCATACCGTACACAATGCGTCGTAAGGACGATGAGCGAGAGAAGGAACGTTACTTCCATTACACGTTCTACCTCATCTTCCGCATCCTCAGCACGTATGTCACGTTCACAGAATTACAGCAGAGCGAGGGCCGTGCGGACTGCGTAGTAGAAACAGATAAAGGCATTTATATCTTTGAGTTCAAACTTGACGGCACGGCATCCGAGGCGTTGCAGCAAATAGAGGCGAAGGGATATGCCCGTCCTTACGCTGGCGACAGTCGCCCAGTGCGCAAGGTCGGTATCAGTTTCTCTTCCGTGACAGGAACGATAGACGACTGGCTGGTGGCAGAATAATCAGCATAGGTAGCAAGGCCTGCTTTTATGACAGTAGTTAAAGTAACTGATATGATAATAAATATGAAGGCGGTGACATTACTTGTTGTGGCAACGTTGCCCAATGTGGTAAATGCTCAGACATCAGCAATAGATGAGTTTAACAGAACTCGTCAGGAGATGTTAGGAGATTACAGGAACTTCAGAAAATCGGTGTTAGATGGGTATGATAACTATCTGAAGGAGGTTTGGAAAGAGTATAAGACTTTCAAGGGGAAGGTGAGAGATCATAATCCGAAGCCTAAGACGCTTCCTAATATCGAAGAACAGCCGGCAATGGCTCCTATGGAAGATTTGCCGTCTGTAGATGTTAGACCTAAGGAAACAACCCCAGAGAAAAAGAAACCTATGGTGCAGCCAGTGCCAACAGTTGTTCCAGGAATACCGCAGCAAAGTGTGGAGTGTTCCTTTTACGGTGTAAGTGTAAAGGTGCCGAGGTTAGAAGGCGTGGGTATGAATGACTTTTCGCCAGAGCAGACGGCAGATGCATGGCGAGCATATGAGGGGAAAGGTATAGCTAAGAAAGCCCTTGACATAAAGAATCGTGCGGAACTGTTGGGACTGAATGATTGGTTTACATACGAGATGGTGCGTGAGTGTGTTAACGCTCAGTGTGACAAGTGTAGTGTGGCAGAGCGAGTAACCATGATGCTGTACTTGTTGGCGAATATGGGGTATGACGTAAGGATGGCGTTGGCAAATAATGAGCCTTGTCTGCTGATTGCTATGAGTCAACAGGTGTATGGAAGAGGATATACGGTGATTGACGGTAAGAAGTACTATATATATAATGTAGATGGTGGACAGCCCAAAGATGGTGGAAGCCTATATACTTATAGTTTGCCGAAGGACATGGAAACGGGTAGGGAGATGGATATGCGCATAGTGCAAGCCATGAGGATATGCAATGACGATGGCAAGGTGCATTATTGTCAATTGGAATATGGTGACATTACTGTAACGGCAAATGTTGATATAGTGCAGATGGAGATGTTGAGACATTATCCTCAGATGGACATTGCGCAGTATGCCATGTCAGTAGTATCCCCACAGTTAAGACAGAGTGTGCTTGAGCAAATAAAACCGCAGATAAAGGGACTGACAAAAAGTAAGGCAGCAGAGAAACTGCTACGCTTCGTTCAGTTTGCTTTTGATTACACCACAGACGGAGAGCAGCATGGGTATGAGAAGGCGTACTTCTTTGAAGAGAACTTTTATTACCCTAAGAATGATTGTGAGGATAGAGCGATATTCTATGCTTACCTTGTAAGGCACCTGTTAGGGCTTGACGTACATTTAGTAAACTTCCCTGGTCATGAGTGTACAGCGGTATGTTTTGAGGATGATAATGTAGATGGTACAGGCTATATGTATAATGGTAAGAAATATATAATATGTGATCCTACGTATATAGGTGCTTCCATAGGACAATGTATGCCGCAGTATAGAGGAGTAACACCAAAAGTCGAGACATTCTAAATTCTGTCCTGTACTTGGTGCAAGTACTAAGAAAAAGGCAACACCCAACAGGGTGTTGCCTTCTTTGATTTATAGATTAAAACATGGTATGTATGCCTTAGAATGGGTATCCTATAGCGAAGTTAATACATTGTGCTTCCTTGAACTTCGGTATGTTGAAGAAACCAGATTTGCCAGTCTTGTATGGAGTGTGGAGGGCGAAGCCCCAGTCTATTCGCAGTACGAAAAAGTCGAGATCGTAACGGAAACCACAGCCTATGTCAATGCCAATATCAGCCTTTTGTGGAGAACCGAGGTCAAAGGTTTTACCCGTCTGGGCTGTGTTCGCAAGGTCTTCTATCTCTTTTATCTCATCGCGCCGTGTGTGGTTCATGTACCATACGTTGCCCGCGTCAAGGAACAATGCACCGTAAAGCGAACCAAAGAGGTGAGGGCGATATTCAAGATTCATGATAAGTTTGAGGTCGCCGTTATGATAGTTGTAGGCAAACTCTTTGTCTTCGAAATGTACATTGCCAGGACCTATGCCGCGCATACTGAAGCCACGCAGGTCGTTGGCACCACCAGCAAAGAATTGTTCGGAATATGGCACACTTGTGGAGTTACCATAGTTGAATATGGCACCACCATAGAAATGGGCAACGACGCTGTTTTTGTTTCTGAGGTCCCAGGTCTTTCGGAAGTCTGTTTCTATTTTGAAGTACTGTGAGTACGGGGTAGCAAGCAGTTTCTTGTTCTTCTCTCCCCATTTATGGCCGAGTGCGCTATTAACAGCATTGAGTATGTTGCCGGCTTCAGTGAGTGTCGTTTCCCAATATATAGGGTTCGGAGAACTCTGTGGAGACGAATAGGTGTATTTATAGCGCATGCGTGGTGTCAACTCATCAGCCGTGGAAATGCGGGATGTAATAGACTCAAGTATCCTGTCAAGATATTCCGTCGTTTGGTCTGTAGTCTTACCATATATTAAGGAAAGAGGAGTGAACTGGTGGACGGAGGTGGCAGATGGTTGGAAGGTGTAGGTGTAGTCAAACGACAAAATGTTGCGGTTGAAGAAACCTGCGCGCTTAATCTTTTCGCCAGCAAGACTTATTGCCGTCGATGGGGTGGTGTACCAGCGTTTGCGTTTAGGAAGCATGAAGTTTGGAGCCAACAGTCTTGGCATCGTAAGGGACAGAGCCGTAGTGAAGTCGTAACTGCTTTCGGCATTGCTCCCACCACCAGTCTGGAACTCATAGCTTGCGCCGACCTCGGCAGATAGTAATTCACCTCCACGAAAAGCGTTACGCTTTGCCAAACCTAATGTAATGCCAGGACCCACACGTCCGTTAGTCTTGCCTTTGCCTGTAGCGGTGAAGGTAACATCGTATGGTTTGTCGAGGACCGTGTTAATAGTCATGTCAAGTATTCCTGCGCCAGTTCTTTGTGCTCCGTATTTTTGTATTATGCTGTCAGGCACTTCCCTGATTGTCCCGTCGGGGTTCGTCTGTGGCGTAAAGGAGATGTCTGTACTGGAGAATATGCCGAGCGATGCAAGTTTATTTATTGATTCCTCATAATTACTTTCAGAGAACATGGTGCCTGGGAATAACTTGTTAGCTGCAAGAATAACCCGTGGTCTTAATGGTGATTTTTTGCCAGCATAGCGTATGGTAAGGTAACGCCAGTGCATGCTGTCGGTCAGTTCTTCCATGCCCTGACGACGAATGTTTATAGCCGTTTTGCCTATAATCCATTTATGTGTTGCATGGTCGGGCAGCGAGTCAAGCATTCTTACTTGTAATTGTACTTTGCCAGGTTCCGCTATGGTGTCAGCGAGGTATGATGTGTACTGCTTTTGATAGTAGTAGAAGCCATTGTCACGTAACAGATCGTATATGCGTGTTCGCTCTGCGTCAAGGTTTGCCACTGAGAACGGTGCACCTTGGTAAAGCAACGGACTCTCATGCTTCGCCAATACGGTGTCCATGTGTAGGGGGAAGTTGGTGCGCTGAATGGTGTCAAGAGTATATAGGTGTCCGAAGTCAACGTCATACTTTATCTTGGCAGTTCTTGGCATGGGGATGCTATCATTCTTCGTCGTCTTAGGTTTACCCTCTATTACTTTGTAGTTGACGTCGCCGTTGAAGTAACCGTTATTTATAAGAATGTTTTTTGCGATGGATGAACGCAGGGTGGGGTTGACATTACTCATTACTACAGGGGCTTTGCCAAAGGTCTTGTTTATCCATTTGGGTATTGCTCCTTCGCTGTTAGAGCATGAATTCCATATCCATAATCCGTAAGGGAAGGGGGTACGATAGTAACTGGAACCAAACAGTGCACCATTAGGGGCAGTTGCGAGTGCCGCTTCTATTTCCTCCTGAGTATCGCTTTGGTGGGCTGATGGTTCGTAATTATGGTATTCTATAGGTAATAGTCCGGTATATAACTGTTCGCCAGGTTCCAAAGAAGATGTAGTGGAACACCCGGCAAGAATTGTTGCGATACCGATGGTTACTATGCCAAAAGTAGAATGTATTGTAAATCTATGCTGTCTGCTATTCATGATGCGTGAGTTCTGTTTCTTGTTATTTCGGCAGTTTTATGGAGTCACTCTTGACAGAGTCTTTCTTCACGTTGGTATTGTGGAGCATTGGCGTATTTGTCCTTACAGGTAAAGCCTGCTCTTCAGGTTTGAAGATACCTTTAAGTGTGCTGACCTTCTTCTTCCACATAAAACCACCGCCATACTGTCCTACGTAACCTTCGAGGAAGTCGTACACAGAACGATTGTAGAAGAGGTTGAGATATTTGTTGGAAATGTCTGACAGTCTGTACTGAACCTCAACATTGTCAAAGAAAGATTTATTCTGCCCCGATACATCAGGACCGGTTGACAACTTTCCACCCACAGAGATAGAAAGTCTGTTGTTCCAGAATCGCTTTGCAAATTTGAAACTGTAGTCCGTATGTATATTGCCATCTTCCCCTGTAGAGTTCTCCATGCCGAATGATAGGTCAAGTGTCTTCAGTGCAGAACCTGCTATGCTGTTAATTTCAGACTGTAGGAAGGAATTGAGCGCAGAGTTCATGGAGAAGGACGAGGTGTTACCGTCAGAGAGGTACATACCAGTAGTAAGCATGGTAACGGCAAGTTTGCCACGCTCTTCCTTTGATTTCATGTTTAGTTCGTCACTGATAGCATTGTCTTCAGGTGCTTCGATAATGAATTCCAGTCCCATGTCGTTGAGGGTCTTTGAAAGCACAACGCCAGTATTGAATGTTACCATTCGGTTGTTGCCGTTGACGTTTACCGATGCCTTTTTCGTTTCCTTTGCGGTAATGTTCAGTCGTGGGTTCATCATGTCGCCCGTAAACTCAATATAACTGCCATTGGATATGATAAACGTCTTCAGTGGAATGACAGGTAATGAATATTTTATCTCACCTTCGGAGATGGTGTATCTGCCTGTCATCATTATGTCATCATTTTTATATTTCATCTGCAAGGCACCCTCACCAATGATGTCAAGGTAGTTGGTACGTGCGTCATTAAGCCAGCATTTGATATGTGAACCGTTCATAACGTTGATGTTGAAGTTTACGTTCATTCCGTCAACCTGTGGACGATTAATCTTTATAGAGTCATTAGCATTGAGATTAGTAAACTGTACCAGTTCTTTCATGCGGTTGTCGTTGGACAATGGTGAGTCGCGCAGAATGTAGTACAGGTTTGTTGTAGGCAGTACATCAAGTTTTCCGCGCACTTGGAGTTTGTCCAATTCTCCCTTAATAGATGCAAGGAAGTTAACGTAAGCTTTACCATAGGCTTCAGAACGACGTGTTTCCTTGGAGTCAATGAGCAGGAAGTTCTCTGCCCTCATCAAGAGGTCTAACTTTATGTGGTCAAGGTTGCTGAAGTCAAGGTTACCGTATGATGTGAGCGGCATGTCGTTGTTTGCATATATTTGGAAGTTTTCAAACAAAAGTTTAGAGTTCTCTATGCGTATAGGGTCATCATCGAACTTCATCTTTAGACCGTAAGGTATGCTGATAAGGCTTGCTGATTCAAGGTATAGTTCACCGTTAACATCTGGTTTGTTGGTGTAGCCATGCACGCTCAGTACACCTTCCGCATAACCATCAAGACCAATGATTCGTTCAGGAACGAAACCGTTGGCAATCCTCATAGGGAATTTCTCGAATGTCATGTCAGCGTTAATTGCAGTGGTATTAAAATTGTAAGTACCTTTGATAGTACCGATTTCGTTACCATCAATGGTCATTAAACCATCAACGTAATGTTCGTCGTTCGCCTTTGGCATGTACACAAGTTCTGTTCCGAGGTTTCCGATAGGACAATCCTCGTACACAAGGTTCTTCGTATTAATACTAGAAGAAAGTGAGAAGGATTCATCTTGGTCCTGTACAAAATGGAAGTCACCGTCTAACAGTCCGCTTGCCTTTGGTGCATACGGAATGGCAGAAAGTATTCTTGCTATGTCAAGTTTTGTTATTGAAAGTGTAATGTCTTGCAGTACGTCAGTATTGTCGTCGGTCGTTGTACTGTAAAGGGTTATGCCCGTTCCCCCGTTTGCCACCATGTTAACATCGGCAAAAACGCGGTTGTTTCTGTCGAGCAAGATATAGTTATCTGGTTTGAGTTTGAATTTCTCATAACCAATAATAGGACGTTCCGGTGTAAGGTGTAGCCTAATACCTTCCTCTACCATTGTAGCTTCGGCACCCAGTTGAAGACCAATCTCATCATCAGCGTCGCGGAATATGGTGTTGAGAGAAATGCCGTGTTCCAACACATCACCATCAAAGTTAATGTCAAACACATAGTCGTTAGGTGCAATGTTTCGGATATATCCTTTGTAGTCAATGGCGTATGGTTCGTTAGTGCTGTTCACATTTAGGGATATAGTGTCAAGTCGGTAACCGCTCGTAGCCAGACCTTTCATCAGAACATTAGCCTTAATACCTTCTTCGTATGAAGTATTGACGGTAGCATCAATCTCGTTGTAGTCAATATCATAATACTTAATGAAGCGGTATATTGGGTTCTCCTTTGAACTGTGCAGTGTAACGCTCATGCGTGGCAAAGCCTTTCGTAGTTCAGCCTGGTCAATGGTTCTATTAGCAAACTGCATCTTCATAACGTTAATGAGTTTGTCAGAAATGCCCATGAGTTTCTTATAGTTCCCCTGTGCGTCCAGTTTGAATATAAAGTCGCCACAGTACATCTTTGCGGTGGTAGTGTCGCGGTCAGTATGCATGTCAAGAGTGATGTCGTCAGGACGATATGTCTTTGATGAATCAGTTAGCGATATGTCTCCGAAAGACCCCTGCAGTGTATGAGTGTCTTTAAAGTCGGACATTGCGTCAAGGTGCGTACATACGGAGACTTTCAGTGGTTTATCTGTTATCTTAAGGTTATAGAGATCTATATAGGCAAGTTCAGTCATGAGTGTGGCATCTAACTTCTTGGTATTCATCAGTGCTTCAAGACTTATAGTACCATCAATGAGTTTGTTGTGAGCGTCAATGTTGGCGTATGCACGGCCATCCTTAAGAGATAGATTACCCTTAATGTTGTTAACATTATATTTCCCATAATTGAACGTTCCTACATCAGCCTTGGCAATCATCCATGTTCGGGGTGAAAGAATATCGGTGCCTTGACCTGATATTTTAGCCTTTCCAGTGAAGGTTCCTAATGACATACCTTTGACGAAATGACCGAGGTTGAGGTTCCTTGAGTCGATGTCCGCTTTATATGCCATGTTGGCTATGTTTACATCTGCGTCAGCCTTTAACCGTCCTTTCCCCTCGTTTGCATTTATTGCCATTGTATAGTGCGCACCCTTAGCGTTAAGGTCTATAGTCGCTTTTGTCGCAGGAATTCTTACAGAAGAGGTGAACTGTGCCACTAATGGTGAAACGTTTTGCGTATGCATGTCAGCATGTAGTGAGGCAGAGAAGCGCGAGTCGTAAGGATTCTTACGTAATGCCATGAAACCGTTGGCCTTGCCTCGGGCATCAAAACTGAAAACAGTGGGGATGTCGGCGTGTAATGAAGGAATGAATATATTTTGCAGATTGCCTTCGGCTGTTCCATTGATATTAATAGGGTGGTTAGGCAATATTTTGCAAACGTCGTTCATGTTTGCTGCTGACAGTAGTATGGCAAGGTCATTTTTACTTATTGATGCATTTATGTTTGCTTTAACAGTGCCGGTTGATTGACTGTTGTCGGTTGCTGGTTGTTCCTCGAAGGCGTTAAAGTCCATTTTCAATTGAGTTGCAATATGGCTTGATGGCGTCTTGAGCATGCCACCAAAGCATAGTTTCGTAGAATCAACTTTAATATCTGCATTCATTGCGTTGACTATGAGTCCACTTTGCTCAGTTAAAGACAGCGACTTAATACTTAAGGATATATCAGATGTAAGTACACTGATGTTATCAATTCTCGTGTTAATATCGGATAATGCAATGTGGTTAGGGTCTAACCTTTGTGTTGTAGGGTAGGGGGAAATGCTGTTGTTATATTGAACTCCACTCTCTTTAATTTGCAACATAGCAATTTTATACAATCCTTTGTGTAAGTCAAAGTACCCTTCTTTAGCGGTAAGTTCTTTTAGTTGTGCTCCAATCTTTACCGTATCGCCTGCCATGTGTAGCAATACGTCAGAGTTCGTTACATGCAGTTCTTGTAGTTTTATCTTCCAAAGGTTTTCTGTTGTTGTCGTATCCTCAGGTACGGAGTCAGTCATGGCAATGTCAAGGTGAGCATTGTCAAGAATGGCCTTCTTTAAGTCTATTCCGTTTTGTGATAAGTCTATTGATGCTACAGGTGTTCCACCTTCCATTGCCAGTCTGCCAATGTTGCCTTTTACCCTTGCCTGTGGTATAATGTCAAGAGTATTCACTTTGGTGCCGATAAGTTCTATGTCGTTAGCATGCAATCGAGAATCAAGTAATGGGAGCAATTGTACATTTACCACTGCCCTTTCTACGTAAGCAACAGTGTCCCTCCTCTGTGGGTAAACACTGTCTTGTTTTGTAGCTTTAATCCCCTCAACGCTAAGATTTAAAGGAAATGCCAGTCTGACTCTTGCTACGGACACATCCATGCCCATAGCCTCAGAGGCACTCTTGCTTGCTATTCCTACCGCCCAGTTTTGTATGGCAGGAATGTAAAGTGCTATTGTTGCAGAAAGTATAATAATCAATGGCATTACCATGATGGCGAATGCCCACTTAATAGTCTTTTTCATGCTTGCAAATTTACTAATTTATTTCGGGAATAAGAAATTTTTTTGTACCTTTGTCCCATAATGAAGACAAACATACGTTATATATTACGACTAATGGTAATAATTGTTACCATTGGCGTCTTTTCCGCTTGTGATGGAACGCGTTATTTAGCCGATGATGAATTGTTGCTTACCAAGAACATAGTATCCTCTACAGATGCAGATGTGCATGTAGGCTCGTTGGCGCAATATGTAAAGCAATCGCCTAACACGAAGTGGTTCTCATCGCTTAAAGTCCCACTTGGCATATATTCTCTTTCTGGTCCTGATACGACAAAACGTATCAATCGTCTTCTCCGTAACTGGGGAGAAGCACCGGTGGCATATAGTAGAGATATGAAGGAACAAAGCGTTGCAAGTCTTGCGCAGGCAATGCAGAACGCTGGATATCTTGATGCACAAGTGATAGCAGATGAGAAAGTTAAGGGTAGAAGGGTGATGGTGAAGTATAATATTGTTCCAAACGAACGTTATACTTTACGCCACATTTCATATAACATTGCAGATAATTCCATTGATTCACTGCTTCGTATTGGTGGTTTCTTAGATAAAGGCTTGCAAGAAGGACAGATATTCTCTATCAACTCCCTCTATGAAGAGCGTAATCGCATAACAAATATGTTGAGCGAGCATGGATATGTGTATTTTAACAAAGAGGCTATAACCTTCCGAGTTGATAGTTCTAAACAAGAACATGTGGCTGATGTTACTATGAACCTTGGACTATATCGTGCCAGTTCCAGTGAACCACTCACAAATCACCCACGTTTTTATGTACGCAATGTAACATATTCATTTCCTGATTCAATAGTTCCGATACGTCCACGAACCCTTGACATTAATACACTCGTTCGTGCAGGGGAGGTGTATAAGGAAAGTAATGTACAGAAGACATATTCAAAATTCTCACGATTGAGTGCTGTACGTGCTACTAACATAAGGTTCTCTGTTCCTACTGTAAATGGGGAAGTACCTGATAGTCTGTTTCATGATGGTATGCGTCCTCTTGATGCGAACATATCTTGTGCCATGCGCAAGACGCACAGCATACAGTTGCAACCAGAGGGAACAAATACTGCGGGAGACTTTGGTGCAGCGCTTTCCGCGATATATGAGAATCGTAATGTATTTCGTGGATGTGAGTCGTTCACACTCTCAGCACGTGGCGCTTTTGAAGCTATCAGAGGATTGGAAGGTTACCAAAATGATAACTTTACGGAATATAATTTCGAGGGTAAGTTGACTTTCCCAGAATTCGTTATTCCTGGTATAAAGCGTGACTTTCAGCGTCGCCATAATGCTAAAACAGAACTACTGCTAAGTTATAATCGTCAAAATCGTCCAGAGTTCCACAGACGAGTATTTACTGGTGCCTGGCGATACCGTTGGCAGGCAGCAACAGGCAGGGTGGCATATCAATATGACTTTCTTGACCTTAACTACGTGTCCATGCCATGGATTTCTGAAACGTTCAAGCATGACTACCTTGATTCTTCCACAAACCGTAATGCTATATTGCGTTATAACTATGAGAACCTACTCATTATGAAGATGGGATTTGGTGTGACGTATAACAGTGGTAAGGATTTCCTTAAGGTCAATGTGGAGACTGCTGGCAATACACTTGCGGGTGCTGCTCGGCTCTTTAACTTTTCGCGTAATGATGATGGACAATACAAATTCGCTCTCGTAGCTTTTGCTCAGTACGCCAAGTTTGATGTGGACTACACTCATCTTATCACCCTTGATCATCGTAACTCACTTGCCCTCCATGCGCGTGTAGGTGTGGCAGTGCCTTACGGTAACAGTACTATCCTTCCTTTTGAGAAGCGATATTTCTCTGGTGGTGCTAATAGTGTAAGAGGGTGGAGCGTTCGTGAATTAGGACCTGGGGGCTATCGAGGTACAGATGGACGTATAGATTTTATTAACCAGACTGGTGATTTTCGTATAGACCTTAATGCGGAGTTGCGTACAGACCTTTTCTGGAAGTTCCAGGGAGCAGCATTCATAGATGCTGGTAACGTGTGGACACTACGTAATTATCCAGATCAGCCAGGTGGACAATTTACACTTAGAAGTCTTTATGATGAGATGGCGGTAGCCTATGGCGTAGGTCTTCGTCTTAACTTCAATTATTTTATCATTCGCCTTGATATGGGTATGAAGGCTATAAATCCTAACTATACAACATCACGTGAACACTTCCCTATAACTCATCCAAACTTCAGTCGTGACTACGCTTTACACTTCGCGGTTGGAATGCCATTCTAAGGAGGTTGGGCAAATTAAAGTGACAAATTAAAGTGAAGGTAAAAATAACTTGTTATAATTTATATTTTCATGGGTGTGCCTATGTGGGGGATAGAACACTTACATAGAATCGCCCATAAATAAAGTATTATTTAGACGGTGCAAGTCTATGGATTAAGGTGTTACAGTAACCACCTTGAAAAATAAAAACAGGATACAATGCAGGCAAAAGCCATTTCATTGTATCCTGTTTATTATTTAATAGTGGCAATTTAAACCACCATTAATACGTTACAAAAGTCATTTAGTTATTGACGGAACCTCCAACAAGGTCAAGCAGTTCGTTTGTAATAGCCTGCTGACGACTCTTGTTGTACAGAAGGTTTAACTGCCTAAGCAGTTCATCAGCGTTATCCGTAGCAGTCTGCATTGCTACCATTCGTGCGGCATGCTCAGAAGCTATGCTATCAAGCAAGGCGGTATATAGCATGAGGTGAAGCATCTTTGGTACGAGAGTGTCAAGAACTGTGTGCATGTCTGGCTCAACGATATAGTTCTCATTGAGAGGTGTCGCACTGATGTCCTCACTACGTGTTTCAGCCTCCTTCTTATTCTTTAGGTATTCTTGACTTTCCTTTGTAACAACATTCGTCTCAAGGTCGCGTTCATGGTCGCGTGCCAACTCTGCCGTAATGTCTACAGGCATCAGAGTCTTGCGCGTTAGTATCTGTGAACCTGCGCTTTTGAAGTGGTGGTATATGAGTTCCACCTTATCTATATCGCCTTTCACAAACATCTTGCCGAGTTCGCGTGTTATCTCGATACATTGTTGCACGTCAGGTTTGTCAACAAGAACGTTGAAGTCCCCTGCTACTCGATAACCTTCTTTCTGTACGTTTTCCGCCACCTTGCGTCCAATGGGATAGATTATGAAGTTCTCTTTCCCAAGATTCTTGTACCCTTCTACCACGTGTGTCATGGTCTTTAAGATGTTGGCGTTAAAGCCACCACAGAGGCTACTGTTGCTTGAGAATACTACAAGTGCAACGTTTTTCACCGGTCGCTCTATGGAATATGAAGAGCGTAACTCAACGTCAGAGGCGATGAACGTCTTTAGTATATGTTCAAGCATAGTCTCGTAAGGTAGCATATTGCCAATCATCATCTGTGCATGATGCAACTTTGATGATGCCACCATCTTCATGGCACTCGTAATTTTACGTGTGCTGTTGACGGACGTTATGCGGGTTTTAATCTCTTTCAGTGACGGCATGGCTTATTATTTTTTGTACTGTCCAGCGATGTCAGCCATTACAGCCTCAATTGCTTTCATGGTATCGTCATCAATCTTTCCGTTGCCAAGTGTCTCTATAACCTCAGGCTTAGTGCTGCGCAGTTTGTCGAGGAATGAATCCTGACATTCGCGAACCTTCTCAACTGGTACATCTGCCATAAGTCCATGTGTACCACAATAGAGAATAGCAATCTGTTCACCTACAGGCATTGGGCTATACTGAGGTTGTATGAGCAGTTGGTTGTTCTTACGACCACGGTCCAGTGTCATGGCTGTAACGGCATCCATATCGCTTGAGAATTTAGAGAAACTCTCAAGTTCTCTATACTGTGCTTGGTCAATCTTCAGTGTACCAGCAACCTTCTTCATAGACTTAATCTGTGCGGAGCCACCTACACGTGATACCGAAATACCTACATTGATGGCAGGGCGGAAGCCTTGGTTGAAGAGGTCAGACTCAAGGTATATCTGTCCGTCGGTAATAGAGATAACGTTCGTTGGGATGTAGGCGGAAACGTCGCCCGCCTGTGTTTCGATGATAGGCAGTGCTGTAAGAGAACCGCCACCCTTTACGTGTCCTTTAAGACATTCTGGGAGGTCGTTCATCTTTTCTGCCACTTCCTGTTGCTCGTTAATCTTTGCAGCGCGCTCAAGGAGTCGTGAGTGAAGATAGAATACGTCACCAGGGTAAGCCTCACGTCCTGATGGTCGACGAAGAATCAATGACACCTCACGGTAGGCAACAGCCTGTTTTGAGAGGTCATCATATACCACAAGGGCATGTTCGCCTCGGTCACGGAAATACTCACCGATAGCAGCACCAGCAAATGGAGCATAGTACTGCATGGCAGCAGGGTCGCTGGCAGTTGCCGCTACGATAATGGTGTAGGGTAGGGCACCGCGTTCCTTAAGGTTCTGTACAAGTGCTGCTACGGTACTTGCCTTCTGACCTATGGCAACATAAATACAATAAACAGGCTTGCCTGCCTCGTAGAAACTCTTTTGGTTTATAATAGTGTCAATGGCGATAGCGGTCTTACCCGTCTGGCGGTCACCAATGATAAGTTCACGCTGACCTCTGCCGATAGGAATCATAGAGTCTACCGCCTTGATACCAGTCTGTAGTGGTTCCTTTACTGGTTGGCGATAGATAACGCCTGGTGCCTTACGGTCCAATGGCATCTCGTATGCGTCAGCAAGGTCAATGGCTCCCTTACCGTCAATAGGCTGACCGATAGGGTTTATTACGCGACCGAGCATGTTGTCGTTGACGCGTATAGAAGCGATACGCCCTGTACGCTTAACTGTCATGCCTTCCTTGATGTCTGACGTAGAACCAAGGAGCACACAACCTACGTTGTCCTCCTCAAGGTTCATGACAATAGCCATTGTGCCGTTCTCAAACTCAAGCAGTTCGTTGGCTTCAGCATTGCGCAGTCCGTAGATACGAGCCACACCGTCACTGACGGTCAGTACGCTACCTACTTCGTCAAACTGTGTGCTGTCGCTGATGCCTTTCAACTGCTCTATCAGCACTTGTGACACTTCGCTTGGTTTTATTTTGTCTGACATTTTGTTATTCTTGTTGTTTTGTTGTTTGGGGAGTTTAGTTGTTTGGCTGGTTCGTCGTTTGGTTGTTTAGTTGTTTGACATTGTTAATTATATGTGGCTTAATCCACAACTGATAATCTATACCTCACAACTATATAACCAATAACTCATAATATATAACCGTTCAACCATATCCCCATTAACCATGTTTACTTTACGGCTAACTGTTTCAGTATGGAGTTAAGTTTAGTTTTTGCACTTGCGTCCATTCTGTAAGTGTCATACTCCAGTATGAATCCGCCAAGGATGTCGGGGTTCACTTCTGTTTCAAACTCTACGGTGCCGTTTGTTTTGCTCTCTACCATCTGTCGCATCTTCTGCTCTATAGCAGGAGTTACTTCTGATGCGGTGGTGAGTTTTCCGCGGATGATATTCTTCTGCTTCCTGTAAAGAGTGATATAGGAGTTGGCGATAAACTGCATAACGTTTTCACGTTCCTCGTTCAGCACAAGTTGGATGAAGCGTACAGTAAGTTCTGTTGCCTTCTCACCTGCTGACGTTTTGAGTATAGCCTCCTTGCTTTCCTTGGCAAGCATGGGATTATCTATCGCGGTTCTCAGTTCAGGCACATCTATGTAGTTTTTGGCAAGAGTCTGCATGTCTTGATATACATTATCCTCTATGCCCGCTTCCATACTGCATTTAAGCAGTGCCCTTGCGTAACGTACCGATATTACTCCTATGTCCATATCACGTTATTTGTTGGAAGGAATTTCATCCAGCATACGGTCGATCAATTCCATCTGTGCCTTGTCATCACTGAGGTTCTTGCGTACAACCTTCTCGGCTATTTGGATTGAAAGTTCTGCTACCTGATTGCGAATCTCGCTAATGGCGGCTTTCTTTTCGCTTTCTATCTCGTGGCGCGCTTCTTCGAGCAGTCTGTTGCCCTCCTCGCGTGCCTTTTGCTGAGCGTCCTCAACAATGCTATCACGTGTGGCTGCGGCTTCTTTTAGGATAAGAGCCTGCTTCTCACGTGCTTGCTGCAAGATGGATTCACCTTCTTTCTGTATATTGGCGAGTTTCTCGTTTGCCTCACGTGCCTTTTGCAGACTGTCGTCAATGAAAGCCTTTCTCTCGTTCACCATGTTAACGATGACGGGGAAACCAAACTTCCAAAGTATGCACAGTACTACCAGGAACGTCAGAGACATCCAAAAGAGCAGGCCACTACTTGGAATTAATAAATCCATACGCTGATGTGATTATTTTCTTGTTTTATCTGTAAAGTTGATTAATGCTTGCTGTGATCAGTAATTAGATGCACAGGAAAGCGATTACGGCTGCGAAGAGTGCTACACCCTCAATGAGCGCTGCGGCTACAATCATGTTGGTGAACAACTTATTCATTACCTCTGGCTGGCGTGCCATAGCGTCCATTGCCTGACCACCGATTCTGCCGATGCCAAGACCTGCACCTATTGCTGCGAGACCTGCGCCGAGACCAGCACCTAACTTAGCCAAACCTGCTTCTAATAAAATCATTGAAATCATAATCGTTAAATTTAAAGTTGTTATTTATTTTTATTATCTTTATGTGTTGTTGGCAATAACATTTCTTATTGCCAATTTGTTTTATGCTCATGTTCTTACCTAATATAGAACAAAAGCACTTTTATTCATGTTCTGGTTCTACTCTTGCCAAACCTATGAATGTGGCTGAAAGCATGGTGAATACCATAGCCTGAATGAAGCATACAAGACACTCCAAACACATCATGAAGATGCTCATTATTACACTCAGAGCACCCATACCTATCAGCATACCCATGCCAGCAGATGCCATCATAAATATGATACACGTAATGGCTACGGCAATGGCGTGACCTGCCATCATATTGGCAAAGAGACGAATCATCAGTGCGAAAGGTTTGGTGAATATACCCACGAACTCTATTACGGGGATTATTGGCACCGGAGCCTTAAGCCATGTTGGTACGTCAGGCCAAAAGATGTCCTTCCAATAATGCTTGTTACCACTAAACTGTACGATGATGAATGTACAAAGAGCAAGGAAGAATGTTACGGCAATGTTGCCGGTAACGTTACCGCTGCCTGGTGGGAATGGGATAAGTCCCATTACGTTACATGTGAAGATAAAGAAGAAACAGGTTAAGAGGTAAGGAGTATATTTCTCGTATCCCTTGCCTACGCCTGGTTTTATTATCTCGTCAACCACATACATAATCATCATCTCTACGAAACCGACAAAGCCTTTTGGAGCGTTATCGCTTGCTTCATGTTTTTTGTACCATTTAGCAGAGCCAAGTACACATGCAAGGAGCAGAATGACATTGATGAACATTACGGCTACAGTCTTTGTTATAGACAAATCTAATGGCGTGTCTATAACGTCTCCTGCTGCGCTCAGTTCAACAATCTTTCCTGCATTTTCGCCTTCTTCGCATAATGCAAGGTTGTATGGTCCCTTCTTCATGCCCTTGTTGTCAGCCTCATCGAACTGTGATGTCATAAACACATGCCAACCTGTGCTGCTATTGACTATAACAGGAAGCGGTATTACCAGTGGCTCACCGTTAATATCGGTAACATGCCATTCGTGGGAATCCTTTATGTGTTCAACCACAATCTCGGACACATTTATCTTTCCTCCAGCATCGTCAGCCATAGCTGGCAATGCAAAGGTCAGAGTCAGGAGTACCAATGCAACCAAATGTTTTATGTGATTCATTGTTGATTAGTGTTTTAATTTTAATGTTACCACCATCATTACCACGTACATTGCAAAGAACATAATGGAAAATTCGATGGTCTTAGTTCTGTCATCAGAAAGGATGGCATACACACCTACGACTGTCATTGTGAGTATGAAGCGTATTGTGGTCATTATCAGATAAAACTGTGGTAGTCGTTCAGGTGAATGCTTCGCAGTAATATCGTATCCTTTACAGTAGGCTGTTCCTAACAGAGTGAAGAACAGCGCAGACAGAAATACAGTTACAGTGTCCATACCAAGGAAGCGTATTATGCAAGAGCCTTCTCTATGCACAGCGACACTTCGTTCTTCTGAACGGAAGCGACACCTCCAGTTACGGCTATGCTGAACTTCTCACCTTCTGTCGTAACATATTCCACTTTACCGCCTATCAATGAAGAAATAAGAGGAGCATGGTTGGTGAGAATTTCGAAGTTGCCCAATGCGCCTGGCACTGTGACACTCTGTGCCTCTCCTGAATACTCAACTTTCTCTGGTGATACTATTTTTAATTTTAACATAGTAGTAAACTATATTATAATGTTGATAATCCGTTTGTTATGCCGTAATACTTGTGGTATTACTATTATAGCGTAACATTGTCTTATCCCTGAGCTTGCGCAAGAAGTTTTTTACCTTTCTCTATTGCTTGCTCTATGGTACCAACGTTCAAGAAAGCCTGCTCTGGCAGGTCATCCAGCTCACCATCAAGAATCATATTAAAGCCCTTGATAGTGTCCTCTATAGATACCATCTCGCCCTTGACACCAGTGAACTGTTCTGCCACGGTGAATGGTTGTGAAAGGAAACGCTGTACGCGACGTGCGCGGTTAACGGTCAGTTTATCCTCATCTGACAACTCGTCCATACCGAGTATGGCGATGATGTCCTGTAACTCTTTGTACTTCTGAAGAATCTGTTTTACGCGCTGAGCACACTCATAGTGTGCCTTGCCAACAACGAGAGGGTCAAGAATACGTGAGGTAGAACCCAATGGGTCAACAGCAGGGTAGATACCAAGTTGCGCAATGTTACGTGACAATTCTGTAGTGGCATCAAGGTGAGTAAACGTTGTTGCTGGTGCAGGGTCGGTCAAGTCATCGGCAGGTACATAAACAGCCTGTACAGATGTGATAGAACCTGTCTTCGTAGAAGTAATGCGTTCCTGCATGGCACCCATTTCTGATGCTAAGGTTGGCTGATAACCTACGGCTGATGGCATACGACCGAGAAGGGCTGATACCTCAGAGCCTGCCTGTGTGAAACGGAAGATATTGTCGATGAAGAACAATATATCGCCACCTTGATCACGGAACTCTTCTGCAACGGTCAGACCTGAAAGTGCCACAGATGCACGTGCGCCTGGTGGTTCGTTCATCTGTCCATAGACAAGTGTGGCCTGCGACTTCTTCAACTCCTCTGGATCTACAAGTGATAAATCCCACTTACCTTCAGCCATAGCCTCCTTAAATTTATCACCATATTTAATAACGCCAGACTCTATCATCTCTCTGATAAGGTCGTTACCCTCACGAGTACGCTCACCTACACCAGCGAATACGGAGTAGCCGTTATGACCTTTGGCAATGTTATTGATAAGTTCCATGATGAGTACGGTCTTACCAACACCTGCACCACCGAACAAACCAATCTTACCACCCTTAAGGTAAGGCTCAAGCAAGTCGATGACCTTGATGCCCGTTGCGAGCATCTCCTTTGACGTAGACAACTCTTCGTATTTAGGAGCTGGGCGATGGATCGGGTATGTGTTCTCTTGTCCGAACTGTTTCATGCCGTCAATAGGCTGTCCGGTGACATTGAGCATACGACCTTTAATTTGTTCTCCTGAAGGCATTGAAATAGGTGCGCCTGTAGGCACAACCTCAAGACCACGCTGTAAACCGTCTGTGTTATCCATTGCCACGGTACGCACCGTCTCTTCGCCAATGTGTTGCTGTACCTCTACTATAAGGTCGCGACCATCTTGGCGTTTTACTACAAGTGCATCGTGAATCTTTGGCAACACTTTCTCCGCGTCAAGCCCCTTTGTGTCGAAATAAACATCGATTACAGGACCAATGATTTGGGATATGTGACCAGTAATTTGTGACATAATATTATTATTATTTAAAGTTAGCTTATCTATTTATCGTAGGTGTATTTGGTAGGTTGTGTGCGGCGCTGTATGTCGCATACAATAGCAAAATACAGGTATCTATAAAATAGTGCATGTGTTGTGTTGCAACGTAAACTTTTTGTTCTTTGTTGCGTTTGCAAAATTACCAAAAAAAAAGGAGAAACCAAATTTTTTTGTACAAAATATTACTTTTGTAACATTTTTCTTGCACATAAGAATAATTATGCGTATCTTTGCTCCCACTTAAGATTTCGTGATTTTTTATATTGATTTATCTTAAACGAAATCGCTGAGGTCGGCGCGTCCTGTGCTGACCTCTTTTGATTTATAGTGATAGATAGCAGTGTTCCGCTGATTATGCACTTCTATATAACATGTATCTGTTCTTTCCTGTTTTGCTCAGGGGAAGGCCCCTGTGGTGAACTGAACAGTTACTAACCATTGTAACTATACAGTGTCTCTACTGCCGAATATTTATGTGGTTGCGTAAGGCTAAAAAGCAGCGCTATGTAAAACCTGAAAAATGGTAAATTTGGGAAATGGCGTAAAAGGTACTTAATTACACTGTAATCACTATGCTTTTACCGTGTAATTTGATAGAGATTACACTGTAATCACTATGCTTTTACAATGTAAAAAGATAAACATGTCTTTACTACATTGTAACACATTAATAATAAATGCTTTATGTAAATTAATATGATATCCGTTGAAAATGGTAAATTGGGGAAAGGCATAAACTCTGCCTGCAAGCCTAAAAGAATTTTTTTGACGTCTAAAGGCGTACCTGTCCCACCACTATCCTACCAGCCATTAGCATGGCTGACTACCGTATAATATACTCCTAAGGGAGTAATACAAAGTTGCCGCACAACCGCTTCTATATAACATGTATCATCCCTGCGTTACTGAGAGCTTGCGATTGAGTCTGTTTAGTGTTTACTTTCAAGCGAATCCGAAGCACAGAGATGGAAATGTTGTTTCCCGTTTTGTTCAGGGGAAGGCCCCTGTGGTGAACTGAATAATAACAAAGGTCGTAGTGATAGAATAATAAAAAAGCCAGAGCGATAACTCTGACTGGAATGAAGGATGTGTCCCTATAGGGATTAAACGCTCCCTTCACGTTGCAAACGTTACAACTTTATCTTGAAACTACAAAACGAATATACAAAAAAGAAATAAAGAAATAAAGAAAGGAATGTATGTCGATTGATATTGACAGTAAAAGCATAGTTTAATAGAAGGAGGGACTTTAGTTAAAGTAAAACTGTCGTAATCTCTATCAAGTACTGTCGTAATCTTGTTCGTGTGTAGAGGTGGAAAGATGGTGTTAGGCGTGTGTTAGGTCTTTATTTACGCTTCTTATGTGACCTTATGTTATTGAGTTGAGACTTATTGTCTGTGTAATAGCACAAAAAAGCGAGCGCATTGACTTGGTCAGTGCGCTCGCTTCAAGCGTTTGCTTTTTAAAGTTCGTTGACTTACTCAGCAGCAGCAGCAGTGTCAGCAGCAACTGTGTCAGCAGCAACTGTATCAACAGCAGCTGTATCAACTGTGTCAGCAGCAGCGTCATTCTTTGCAGTCTTGTCACCACATGAAACCATTGTAAGAGCAGCCATAGCTACGAACATAAAAACTAATTTCTTCATTTTTCTAAGCTTTTTAAATCTGTAAAACAATCTTTGTTTATTAAAACGCTGCAAAGTTACGCACTTTTCTCAATACTTGCAAGCATTTTTTGTGTTTTTTTTAATGCTACTTTGTAACTTTTTTGTAACTCATTGTTAATGTGGCAGATACAAAAGTTAAACAAATGTTAAATAGCTTTTGTGGGCGATAACAATTGTAAAAACATCCCTTTTTGCCTTGTTTTGTTGCATAGCCAAAGAAAAATAACTATCTTTGCATAATGTTAAGCTAACTGGTCGGGAAAAGCCATGAATATTGTGGTGATCCTATGCTATTATGGATAATAGGCATGGTAAGTGAATCGGTGGCACATATATATTATAATGTATAAAGAATAAAATATGATAGATACTTCTGCGTTTCAAGGAAAGCGTGCAGCGTATTACACGCTTGGCTGCAAGTTGAATTTCTCTGAGACCTCAACGTTTGGCAAAATGTTGGAGGATATGGGGGTGAGGACAGTTGGTAAGGATGAAAAGGCCGATATATGTATTATAAATACCTGCTCTGTTACTGATGTTGCTGATCGTAAGTGTCGTCAGGCCATACGTAGGATGATAAATGAAAATCCTGGAACTTTTATGGTTGTCACGGGATGTTACGCTCAGTTGGAACCCGACACCGTAAAGCGGATAGAGGGAGTAGATCTTGTGCTTGGCAGTAATGAGAAAGCAAATCTCATAGATTACCTTAATAGAGCGTGGAGCGAACAGGCTGATGGTGATAGCATGCATAAAGGGCAGGCATTCTCGGTTGCTACCAAGGATATCAAAACCTTTCAGCATAGTTGTTCGCGTGGCAACCGCACACGCTATTGGTTGAAGGTGCAGGACGGCTGTAACTATTATTGTACGTATTGTACGATACCTTTCGCACGTGGCAATAGTCGTAATCCTTCTATAGCCTCTTTGGTAGAGTTGGCAGAAAAAGCTGCGGAAGACGATGCCAAGGAAATAGTTTTGACGGGTGTAAACATTGGAGACTTCGGACGTACTACGGGCGAGTCGTTCCTTGATTTGGTGAAGGCTCTTGACAAAGTAGAGAAAGTGAAGCGTTTCCGTATATCGAGTCTTGAGCCAGACCTTATTGCTGACGAATTGTTGGAGTTTTGTGCCAAGAGTCGAGCCTTCATGCCACATTTTCATGTGCCATTGCAAAGCGGCAGTGATACAGTGTTGAAACTTATGCATCGCCGTTATGACTCAGCGTTGTTTGCTGATAAAGTAATGAAGATAAAGGAACTGATGCCTGATGCCTTTATTGGTGTAGATGTAATGGTTGGCACCCGAGGTGAGACGCCAGAGTGTTTTGAAGAGACCTATAGATTGTTGGAGTCATTGCCTGTCACGCAGTTGCATGTGTTCCCTTACAGTGAGAGACCGGGTACCGCTGCGTTGAAAATCCCCTATGTGGTGAGTGATAGGGATAAGAAGGAGCGTAGCCAGCGTCTTATAGAACTGTCAGACCGTAAGACCAAGGCGTTTTATGAGAAGTATATAGGTACAGAGGCAGAGGTGCTGTTTGAGAAAGCACCGCACGGCAAGGCTATGCATGGTTTTACTCCTAATTATATAAGAGTGGAGTTGCCTGCGTCTATGGCGTCAGAGGAATATGATAATAAGATAATGAATGTTCGTCTTGACAGGTTTAATCATGACAAATCGGCTCTGATAGCAAAAATAATTGAAGGTAATGAATAATGAAAGCGTTATGAACGAATCGACGAAATATGATACGGAACTTGCCATCGTTATTCTGAATTGGAATGGTTCGGCTATGATGAAGCGGTACCTTCCGTCGGTCATAAAGTATTCTGGTGACGCAGAGGTGATAGTTGCCGATAATGCGTCAACAGATGACTCCCTACAGATGCTTGCAAAGGAATTTCCGAGTGTCAGAACCATTGTGCTTGACAGGAACTGGGGGTTTGCTGACGGATACAACAAGGCATTGAAGCAGGTCGATGCAGAATACTACTTGCTGTTGAATAGTGATGTGAGGGTAGAGCAGGGGTGGCTTGATGCAATGATGGACTATATGCGTGAGAATCATGATGTTGCTGCATGCCAACCGAAGCTGCTGTCGGATGTTGCTCCTAAGAAATTCGAATATGCAGGTGCATCAGGCGGTTTTATTGATGCTTATGGTTATCCATATTGTCGTGGCAGAGTGTTCGATACAGTAGAGAAGGATAACGGACAGTATGATACCGTTATGGAGGTACTGTGGGCTACAGGTGCATGTTTGCTGATACGAAGTGCTGACTATTGGAGTGCTGGTGGTTTAGACGGTCGTTTCTTTGCGCACAACGAGGAGATAGACCTTTGCTGGCGTTTGAATATTATGGGCAGAAAGGTTGTGTGTGTGCCGAGGAGTAAGGCGTATCATCTAGGAGGAGGAACATTGCCGAAGGGTAATCCTCGCAAGACGTATCTTAACTTCCGTAACAATTTGACAATGTTATATAAGAATCTTTCCGATTCTGAACTTGGGCATGTGATGCGTATGCGTATCTTTCTTGATTACCTGGCAGCGGTGCAGATGCTTGTCATTGGTCGTAGCATAGGTGATTTTAAGGCCGTGTTGAAGGCGAGGCGTGATTTCAAAAAATGGAAGAAAGACTTTAAGGCTGATAGGGAGAGAATTCAGAAAAACCGAGCCGTAGAGTATGTGCCGGGAAAGACATCATTCAGTCTTTTGGTGCAGTATTATATTCACGGGGTGAAGCAATTTAGTAGGTTGCCAAAGTATTGATAATGACAAAAAAATAAAAGTGTTAAAATAACGAGGTTATCTTCATCGAACTTACATTAGAATATAAAAATCCCCACCATCTTTTTTAAAATGATGGTGGGGAATCTTGTAAAAGTGGTAATTTATAGAACCGCTCAAAACTTATATGTAGTGGGTAAAGTTTCCCTGTTATCCTAAGGTGACGACAGTTATGCCTGCTCCTCCTAATTGCACGTGTTCGTCGCGATAGTCCGTAACGTTAGGTATGCCACTGAGATATTCACGTATTAGTTGGCGCAGAATGCCGTTGCCTTTGCCGTGCAATATGCGTACGTTGTTAGCACCGACCAGTATCGAGTCGTCAATAAAACGTTGTACGGCAAGCAACGCCTCATCGCCCCTCATGCCTCTTACGTCTATCTCCTGACGGTAGCCGCTCTTATGCTCGTCAATGACTTTTCGGGTTAACTTTGCAATATTAGTGTTTACAGAGGCTTGCGTAGTTTCCTGCGTCTTGCTCTTGTCGTTTTCAAGTTTACTTAAAGGCATCTTCGTTCTCATGTCGCCAAGCAATACGATGGCATACTTGCCCTGTATGCTGTCAATGATACCAGTGCTCTTTGTGCCTTTGATGTGAACGGTGTTGCCTTCACGCATAAATACCTCCTCGTCCTTTTGGCTGTCTGTAGCAGGTGGTGTGACAGTATTGCTCGCATTAAGAGCCTTATCGGCTTTGTCTTTCTTGCGTTTTTCCTTCCGTTCGCGGCGAGCGAGAATCTGTTGCATTTTTTTCTCGATAAGGGCATCGTTGGCTTTCGTGTCAATCTCATTGACCTCCTCCCGGAATTCTGCCATCTCTTCCCTCAGTCGCTTGGTCGTTTCTTTCTCAGCTTCCGCTTCACGTATCTCACGTATGGTGTTCTCTATGCGACGGTTTGCTTCGTTAAGTAACTCTTGTGCCTGTTCTTTTGCTCTGCGCAGAATAGATTTACGTTCCTTGTCTATTTCCTCCACGCTTTCCTCGAAACGAGAAATGGTACGCTCTATATCCTTTTCTCTCTGATGGACGGTCTGACGCTTGTGCTCCCAATAACGCTTGTCACGTACGATGTCCTGCAGGTATTTATCGCTTTGTATGTAGTCCTGACCGACTATGTCTGATGCATCCTTTATAACTTCCTCTGGTAGTCCAGTTTTGCGGGCAATCTCTATAGCGAAGGAAGAGCCTGGACGTCCTATCTGCAACTGGAAAAGAGCGTTCATCTCCTTGCGGTCATAGAGCATTGCACCATTGATTACGCCAGGATGTTCTTCAGCAAAATGTTTGAGGTTTTGGTAGTGTGTGGTTATTACGCCCCATGCTCTCTTTTTCCAAAACTGTTTCAATACCGCTTCAGCGATGGCACCGCCTATTTGTGGTTCTGTACCAGTGCCGAATTCATCAATGAGTAATAAGGTGCTGTCGGTAGCGTAGCGCATCATCATTTTCATATTGCGCAGATGCGACGAATATGTAGAAAGGTCATCCTCTATGCTTTGTTCGTCACCAATGTCTATCATGATGTTAGAGAAAATACCCATGGTGCTTCGCTCGCTTATAGGCACGCTGATTCCGCACTGAAGCATATACTGCAACAGACCAACGGTCTTCAGACATACAGATTTGCCACCAGCATTAGGACCAGAGATTATCAGTAGTCCGCGATCGATGGTGATGTCAAGTGGTACGACGCTACGTCCCTGCTTCTGTAGGCTCTTTTGAAGCAAAGGATGCACAGCATTAATCCAGTCAATGTGTGGCTCATTTTTAATGATAGGTTCAATGCAAGCGAATTCGTGCGCAAACTTTAGTTTTGCCTGTATGAAGTCTATTTTGCCGAGAAATGCCAAAGACTGCAGAATGCCCTCTGCGTCAGGTCGCAGAATATCACTCATTTCAACGAGGATGCGTGTAACCTCTCTTCGCTCGTCAGCCTCAAGTTCCCTAATTCTATTGTTAGCCTCCACAACAGCAGCAGGTTCTACGAACAAAGTTTTGCCCGTGGCAGACTCATCGTGCACAATGCCTTGTATTTTTCTTCTCATGGCAGGAGCTACAGGGATAACCAGTCTGCCGTCACGCATGGCAGGTGCAACATCTTTCTCTACGTAACCGTCCTGTTGCGCTTGTCGCAGAATAGAGGCAAGTGTTCGTGAGACGCTTCCTTCCATCTGTCGCATCTCTTGACGTATATGGTAGAGTAGGGAAGAGGCAGAATCCTTTACGTGTCCATATTTGTCGAGTATTCCTCCGATGCGTCTTACGGCATCACGGAAGGTACGTACGCCCTTTGCCAAAGTCCACAGTGCGGGATATTCAGCTGTTGGTGTGGCGTTTTCATCTTCAGGGTCAGTGGTAGGACGCAGGCGTTCCTTAATAGCACCGATAGTGCGTAGCGACTGCATTAGTTCAAATAGTTCCTGCTCTTCCAGGTGCGTACCTTTTAGTCGTAGCCTTGCTACGCTCTCCCTTGCGTCAAAAAAGAACTGCATAGGGAATTCCTCCTCATCTTCTAAGGCTCTGCGTAGCTCTCTAACCTCTGTTAGTCGTGCGGTGACGGCATCGGCATCTGTCATGAATGTCATTGCATCGACTTCATCACAGCCTATTGGACAGAGGCAGTTGCCACGTAGCATGCGGCGTATATCCTCGAAACCTATCTTTCTCTCGTAATTGTTAGGGTATATCATTAATTGCTCTTGTCTATAACATTTATAATATCATCAAAGTTCTTGCATATGTAAGTGGCGTCAGCCTCTTGCAGTTCCTTAAGGTCACCATATCCGTAAAGAACACCAGCGGAATCAATTCCACATTCCTTGGCACCATTAATATCAAACTTACGGTCACCAACCATTAGTACCTCCTTTCGATTTGTAATGCCGAGTTTCTCGAGTCCGTCATTTATGACATCAGCCTTGGTGTGTAGCAGTCCCTCATCGTCTCTGGCAAACACATTATTTATATATGGGGCCAGTCCAAAGTTGTCCAAAGCAAAACGAGACTGTTTCTGCATCTTGCTTGTGGCGAGACACAGGTTAAGTCCTTTCTCTTTAAGAGCCTTAAGAAAATTCAGTGTACCATTGTACGGCTTTTGTTCCAGCACGCCCTTGTCAAAATATCTTTCTCTGTATGCTATGACCGCTAGGTTTGCCATGTTATTATCAAATCCATAGAAGTCTTTGAAAGAGTCTTCGAGTGGTGGACCAACGAAGAAACGCAGCGAGTGCCAGTCTTCCACTATCACCCCCATTTTCTTCAGGGCATATTGTGCGCTTTTCATGATACCTTCACCACTATCCATAAGTGTGCCGTCAAGGTCAAGTAATATGGTATTGTATCTCATTATCTTTAATTTTTATGCAAAATTACTGCTTTTTTCCCTATTTTACAATTTAAACAAAAAAAAGTTGCAATAAAATTTGGTCAATTCAAAAAATAGTACTACCTTTGCACTCGCAATCAAGAAAGAGTTTTGTTTAAAACTTTTGGAGAGATGGCAGAGTGGTCGAATGCACCGGTCTTGAAAACCGGCGTACTGAG
>DAIUFT010000030.1:0-33888 GCA_036844425.1 Prevotella sp.
TAACCCATATAATTAATGATGTTTTTTACGGTGGTAATTTATAGAACCCACCTTATTTCTTTGAGAGCCAGATGGCGTAAGAATAGGCGTTTGCCCATCCCGCTACCTTTTCTTCGCCGTTGCGCCACCACTGACCGATGGTGCAGAATGGCGTCAAGGTAACCTTTACAGAGCGTCCCATATACACAGCGTCCGCCTGGTAACAAGGACCAAGTAGCGATGCTGACGGTGCGTCAACGAGCGTCGGGAGTTTCGAAACGTCGAAAGCCATGTTGTTCTTTATGTCCACATCGTCATTACCTATCTGTGGGTTCCATACCATATCAACGCAATATACCACTGGTCCACGCATGAAGGCGTAAGGGACATTGTTCGTAGGGTGTTCACGATACATTATCTCACCATCCTGCAGATAATACTTCTCGTAGTCGGCATGGTGCTCACGTCTTACCCACTGCAACTTCATAGGAAGGTTGACCGCTATCTTGTCGCCTGCCTTCCACGTACGTTTCAAGGTGAGGTAGGCTCCAGCCTTTACGCCCTGTACCGCTGTTCCGTTGACGGTCACCGATGGATTCTCGCACCATGACGGTATGCGTATGTTCAAAGTTTTGCCCTTGCATTTGTTCACTGTTATATCTACAGTCTCGCCTGTAGGGTAATTACCCCCAACGGTAAAATCCACATCTGCGTCCTTATAACCTGAAGGAAGAAGTTGGTTAATATAGAAGTCCTTGCCCTTCTGAGCATAGAAGAAGGTAGGAAGCATGGAGATGATGCGGTGTCCGCTGGCTGTACAACAGTCAGGACCATGGAAATATCCGTTAGGTTTGGTACCGTTAGGCGCGGTATGGTAACGACAGGTGCCAGTAAGTGCATCTTGTGCGGCAAAGACATGGTTGAGCATAAGTTTCTCTATGGCATCAGCATACTTGGTGTCGCCAGTGAGTTGCAGCAGCATTTGCGTGAGCTGCATCCACGACATGGTGGCACACGTCTCTATGATGTTGCCCGATAGTGGCTTGATGTATCCTTTCTCATAGTGTTCAGCCACGCTGACTCCACCCGTAATGTACATCTGACGGTCGTGTATATAGTTCCACGCACCCTGAACCTTATGGAGTAACGACTTGTCACCCGTTATCTGATAGAGACGCAGGAAGCCCATGAAATTCATCTGGAAGGTGTGAGCATGAACGTAAGGCTGCACTTCTGATATCTCCATCTTGCCATCAGCGACACTGTCAAGACGTGAGAAGGCTTCCCAACCGCTCCACTTGTCGATGTTGCCAATGACCCATTTGGACCAGTCCAGATACTTCTTGTCATGTGTTATGGTGTAGAGTCTCAGCATAGGGTCGCACAGCAGTGTGCCCTCCCATGAGTAGTGTACTGAGTGACCAGCAAAGTCTGAGTGTCCACTTACCACCTTTCCTTTGTTTTCTGGAGCGCGAAGGTTAGAGGGCCAGAACTCTAATTTGCCTGGTCCGAAGTAACGAAGGAAGTAATCGGCGAGCTTCTTCACTGACTCCAGTGGACGCTTGTCGCCCGTCTCTTCATAGACTGTCTCCAGCGCATGGAACACAAAGTAGAGTTCGTAAGGGTCCATGCCACGAATAGGACGCTTGGCAGAACGGAAGCTCTTGGCTGTAGCACCGAGGTATCCCTCTGCTTCCTGTGAGTCGATGATGCGGTTTAGCACCTTTTCCGCCTTGGCAAGCAACTCCTTGTCGCCACTCTGTATGGCGGAAAGATATGCAGATTCCACCCATTTGCCGTGCTGTTCGGCACGAGTCCAGTCCCAAGAGGTTTGCTGACGCTCTGCTATAAAATCGACATACTTATCTATAGGAAAGTTCTTTAGATAAACGTCACGATTCAACTTCATGTGGTCACCGAAGAAACCATGAACATTCTCTACATGGGAAATGCGCACAGCATCCTCTACCATTCCCACCTTGTTGGCGGAACGCTGTGCCGCCATAAGCGACAACGGCAGGAGTAAGGCTACGGCTGCACTGTAATACTTTTTATTCATCTGTTGATTTGTCTGTTATAGGTTTAACAATGCAAAAGTAGTATATATTTAGGTCATAAACACTATCAATGTCTTTCATATAAAAGGTGGTAATCGTTCAACAGCGTTTTTGAAGCAATTACCACCTTAAACGTTTACAAAAACCCACCAACGGAGGGATTACATCTTGACTACTTTGCCGTTTGCAAGGCGTACTATCTTGATTCCCTTATCGGATGACGTTGCCTTACGACCATCAAGAGTGTACTGTTCTACCTTGCCGTTGCTCTCATTGCGCTGCACGTTCTTCACACCTGTTGGAGGGACGTCTCCGTTCTTGCAACAGAGCACGCATGATGTCTCTGGCATCTCTATGGTATTGTTATCTATTGCTACATCGCCTTCCTTCACCCACATGTTATTCTCATCGAAATAGCCACGCTGTGCGGAGGTAACATTGAGTGATGCTGGTATGGTGAACGTACCACCCTTGGTTGAGAGTAACAAGAACTCGTTAGAGGTATGTTCAACGGCTATGGCTTGCGTTGTCACTTCATCTGGCGTGAAGGTGATGCCATAGTAGCCAGTCTCTGTGTTGGCAAGACCGCCAGTGTAGTTATAGACATAGAGTCCACTGCCCTGCTTGCGCACAGCGATGTCTCGCATACAGAGATTGAGAATCTTGTTGCGCTGACGAACGTAGTCAATATGCGCACGTTCCTTAGGTGCTGTGCCGTTATTGGCATACAATCCGTTGCCGTCAACTGGTCCAAGGTTATAGTAGTCGTATGCTTTGTTGCCAGCGAGTGCTGCCATTTGATAGAATGGTGACGCGGCGTCCTTGGCGTCTATCTCCATCACCATGCGGTAGTTCTTGCCGTTTGTGCCGAGTTGACCGTTGATGTTACCCTTGATTTGTCCTGCGTTTGTACCGTAAACGTCTATTCCTACGAAATCGATGTTCGTGCCACCGTTTTTACGTTTTGACTCATTGGCGGAGGTGCGACCGCTGGTTTCGTAGGATACGCAGTTAAGTCGGGTCCATGTAACATACTTGGAGTTCTTTACCGCTGCACCGACGTTGTGGTAATAGTCAATGATTTCGGCTGAAGTAGCACCGTTATTGCCGTGGCCTCGAGCCTCATTACCTAACTGTACTCCCACTACGGTGTGAGGGTTACCATTGTTTGCATCCCAAAGGGCTACGTGTTCCATGATGCGTGACAGTACGTATGCGTCACGACTGCGTAGATTTGTGTCGCGCCAGTCAAGGCTGTACTCCCATGTGGTACGTAGCATATTAAACTCGGAAGTGCCTGCTGAGGAGCATACATAGTCAGGGGTGCGCAGTTGGTAACGACCGTTGGCACCATTCCAAAGCCACTGTACACGACCACCACTGCTCCATGAGAACCAAAGGAGTTCCATGTGCATGCCGTACTTGTGGCACCAGTTGAGGTATTGGTCAAGTATTCGCCAGTCGAAATGGTTCTTCTCAGGCTCCACTTCACTCCAGAACAAGGGCACGCTGACAGTGTTAAAGCCATCGTCAGCGGCACGTTTGAACCACACTTCGATGTCGGCATCGCTCCAACCAAGATAGCCACGCATCTTGTCAGCACGCAACTGTATGTTGGTTCCATAGTAAGGCTTGCCGTCAACACGTAGCACATACTTCTCGGAACCTTTCAAAGAGAGATCTACGTATGACACGTTCTGCTGCACTGGGGCTACAGGATACTGTGAATTGTAGTACACCTCACGTGCAGCATTGAGCGCATCGGTTTGCGCTGTCGCATCAAGTGAGGGATGGTTCTTTAGGTCAACGAGGAACTCTTCAGCCGTCTTCAGCGCCTTGTCAAAGGCTACTGTGCCTGGGTATTCGTCTGCTGTACGCTCTGCTTTAGCGGCATCTACAACATTTTCAAACTTGCTTACATTGGCAAGAACCTTCTGATAGTCTGCCACCGCAGCATTAAGTTCGTTGATTATCTCCTTGAGTTCGTCATCAGCATCATTCTCTTTCTTAGCCTCGGCCGCTACGATGGCAGCGTCGAAACTGGTAGTATCGTAATTAATCTTTATTTCAGACCTTACCGCCTTGGCGTTTTCGAGAACGTCCTGAAGCCAGAGAAACGTGGTAGCGGCATAGTTTACCTCCACTGCCGCTATCTTTTCGTTATACTTAAACAATAGTGTAAAGGTGCATTCGTCACCTGCCTCTACATGATTCTTTCCGCTTTCAGAGATACGCATCTGGCCTACACCAATACGACCGAGTGGGTCATAGACACAATAGATATAACCATTAGAGAATCCTGCGCGCTTACCGTCTTTGTTCAACCAATAACCTCTGGAGTCGCCCTCTGCTGCATCGTTGGACGCTGTGAAGAACTTACCATCGGTGTCATAGGTGCCCATCAGTACCTCTCCACTGTTATCGTTCTTGTATTTCGTACGGAATTCATCCACTGAGAGTCCAAGAGCAGTAGCTATCGGTTCATTATCTATTTCCACATACTTACATGCAAAGGTGGTATGCTGAGGAGAATCCTTCAACTTATATGTTTCTACTTTCTCTACAGAAGTACCCTGCTTGAATGATTCTGTAGCGGTGACAAGGTTATATGCTGCTGTTTTCCAGGCTTCCTCGGTTGTTTCTACACTGCCATCTACAAGTGTCTGGAGGTTAGTGCGTGGCGCACCTGTCACAAGGGCATAGTCATCATTGGCGAGAGCGTTCTTGGCATCAGCGAGGGCAGACTCATACGCCACCTTATAGGTAGTGGTATATGTAACGGCTACCACTGCTTTCTTGTCACCATACTGGAATATCATGTGGAAAGTGTAGTCGTGTCCTGGCTGACAGAAGGTCTTACCTGTTTCCGTAGTCGACATTTGACCTATGCCAACACGGCCTAATGGGTCATAGACAAAGTACAGAGTGCCTGCTGCCCAGCCTGCACGTTTGCCATCACTGCCCAGCCAATAGCCACGGAAGTCACCGTCGCCAGCATCGTTGGATGCCTTGAAGATTGCGCCAGTGGTATCGTATGTGCAAAGGGTAACACTGCCAGAGTTGTCCGCTTTATAGTTGGCGGTGAAGTCTGCAACGCTGAGTCCGAGTGCTTTTGCAATGGCTTCGTTATCTATATCATAATAGGTACAAGCGTAACTGCCATGAAGCGGTGAGTCAGAGAAAGCATAGTTGGCAACGTTAGACGCTGCTGCTATGAAGTTCGTCTGTGCCGCAATAATACTGTTAGCGGCAGTCTGCCATGCGTTTTCGTTGGCCTCAACCTCTGCATTGACAAGGTTCTGCAGGTTAGCACGAAGCGTTCCGTTAATGCTGGCATAGTCACTGCTGGCAAGAACCGCTTTTGCCTCTGCCACTGCCTTATCATAAAGGGTTTTGTATGATATGGTATATGTAACATCGTACGTAGCGGTTACTGGGTTATTAGCATCTGCCGCATACTGCGCAACGAGTTTGAAGGCGAAGGATTTGCCATAAGCCAGACCTGCCTTTGGGTTCTGTCCTATACCGATAGTGAAGTCTTTGTAGTTCACCACATGATAGAACGATGGGGTGCCAGACCATCCTCCGAGCGAATGGCCATCGGCATCATGCCAGTCTCCGTTGTTGCCGTTAGCACTGGCGTACTTGCTTTTTGCCGCTATGGCTGTACCATCTTTCTTCACTGACAGTATTGTGACCTTGTCGCCTGCATTTGCTGCCAACGCTTCTTCGGTCAGTCCGAGGTCTTTCGCTATCTGACTCTTGTCAAGCGGGAAATAAGTAGCGGTCCAGTCTTCTGTGCCGCTGAGGTCATCAAGGAACGTATAGCCCGCGGCTTTGGTTACAGTCCAGGCGCCAAGGAAAAGCATTACGAGTCCGAGTGCACCGATTTGTTTTAGTTTATTCATCATTACTTTTTGCTTTTTTCTTACATATTAGAACAACACAGTCTTCGCCTCTGAGCGTCCGTCAGTGTAGGTTACCTTTTCAATGTAGAGTCCTTTGCTGGGAGTTGTCACCTCAACACCGTTGACATTATAGTATTTAACGTTGCTTACCTCCTTGCTTCCGTCCTTGTCGGCAGTAGTTTCCTCTATGCCTGTAGCGTTATTGGCAAGCACTACGTTCACCTCTGCTATTGAAGCAGCACCTCCATCAGTCTTTGTAATCTTAATGTAACGACACTTCTTTTCAGCGAATGTAACCTCAGTCCAATATGGCAGCCATGTGGTCTTATAGACTGTAGACCATGTTATGCCGTTGGTACTGGTCTGCACCATGCAGTTACGTATAAGTCCTGCACTGTAGTCCATTCGTGGAGTTATTACAACGCCCTTTATGTTCTGCATTGATCCCATGTCTATCGTCAGATATTTGGCACTGCTGTCACTGTCACCATCAGAGGCGGTGCGCCAGAACGTGTTTACATTGCCATCGATTGCGGCAGTAGCGGGATATGAAGTGTGTTCACTGCTCTTGGCCTTTATCTTAAACTTTGTACGGTCGGCAAAGACGTTCTCTGTTGGTGTCTCGCGCCATTCGCCTGTTACGAAGTTGATATCGAAACGCTCTCTGCAATCAAGGTTGGCACTTGAACCATTGAATGACACTGGGAACATGATGGTCTTTGTCTCAGCCAAACCTGGGTCTTGCCAACGATCACCTACATAAAGGTATGTAGTCTTCTTCGTTCCTTTTATAGTTAGGATGGCTGCTGCCTGTGTATCGTAAGCGTAATAGTTGCCTACATTGGTGAGTCCGGTCCATCCTGACTTGAGATTGGTGGTATATGACATCTTGCACTGGTTAGGTTCCCAACCTGAACATGCCGAGTTGAACATGAAGTAACGGTTATCTACACGTACGATGGCTGGTGCCTCACGTCCCTGTCTGGCAAAAAGTACTGTTTTTTCCACTGCACTGTGATAGTCATCACTAAGACGGAAGAGTCCGAGGTTTGAGTTTTCGTCTGTTGTTGAGATAAAGTATGCTGTGCCATCCTCGTCTTGGAACACGTTACAGTCACGCGACTTGGTGTTGACTGGCTGTCCGCTCCATATCTTTTTGTATGCTCCGTTGACGGAATCACACTCGAAACATGCCGCTTCTGATGCTCCGTAGTTACCTTGTTCATAGTGACACCATACTACATACTTGCTGGTCTTTGGATTATAAAGCAACTTCGGACGCTCTATGAAACGACCATGTCCGAGTTCTGACGCCGTGACTCCATTCTCTATAATCTTCTTTTCAAACTTCCAATTTACGAGGTCAACGGAAGAATATAGGTTAACGTCTGGCGTCCAAGGTGCAGAAGGAGCCGCTGCACGGTCCTCACCACACATATACCATATATCTCCTACACGGATAAAGCCAGGACCATGCGCCTGGACCGAGGCGCCAGTGTTGGTCGCTGTCCATTGGTTTCCGTTCTTTATTGTTACCCATTCCTCTGGTCTATTGGCAAGATATGTAGCCTGCGCCTTGCTTACAGCATCGATGATGACTTGATAATCGGCAATTTCTTTGGCTTCTTCTTTTGCTTCCTCTGCATCGGAGATGGCTTTCTTTAGGTCTTCCTTGCCTTCGTAATTAGTCTCGGCAAGTTGCAAACGTGCCACTCTTATTGTTGCATCGGCCTTGAAAGCAAGTGCGTAAGCAGTGCTTCGCTCATTCACTTCAAGGAGTTTTTCTATCATCCATGCCGTCTGGTCCTCGTCAAGCGCATAGTACTCAAGGGTCTTATCGTACAGGGCGATGATGTCATCCTTCTGCACGAAGTCGGTGGATTTCACTTCATTATACAGCGTTGTCACCGCTTTCTTCATGTCATCATAGGCATTCGTGATGGTCCAGAAATTGTCATGAGCCTGCTGCAACAGTTTTATCGCTGCACGTTTCTCCGTAATGTCCGTTGCTGTCTCGGCAGCCTTCAATGCTGCTTCTATCTCATCCTTGTTATAATAAGCCTGGCGTCCGGTGGTTGCCATATCGCCCTTGCATATCATCACGTTAGAATTGAGCACAGACTCTACCTCGCTGTCTGACGTTTCCTCGTATATCTTGTATGTAACATTTACAGGAACCGTTACTGCCTCACCGTTTGCAGGAGTATATTTCACCATAAGGCGGAAGCGGAATGTATTGCCATAAGCCAGTCCTGCCTTAGGATTCTGTCCTATTCCGATGGTGAAGTCGTTGTAATTTACTACATGATAGAACGACGGAGTGCCGCTCCATCCCCCATTTGAATAGCCGCTGGCATCGTGCCAGTCACCGTTATTGCCGTTAGCACTGGCGTAAGAACCTGTGGGGGCAACGTAAGAGCCATCTGCTTTTACAGAATAGACAACGACCGAACTACCGCCCAACGACAGCAATTCTGCCTCCGTTATACCAAGTTGCTTGGCTATCGATGCCTTGTCCAATGCAAAATACGTTGCAGTCCAATCTTCACTGGCACTGAGATCATCATAGAATGTAGCGGTCTGCAGACTGACTGCCCACATTGGTACGCTGCCTGCCACTAACATTGATGACATGATAAGATGCTTTAATTCCATATTGTTCCTATTGTTTAGATGTTATTGTTTCGTAGTTTTAGTTCTGATGCAAAGGTAATCAGTAATTAGATACTTAAATAAATAACGTGTTTCAAAAGAAAGGGGATTATTCACCAATGGCTTTTTTGAACATTTCACCACCCTTGAATGAATAATCCCACTACAAACTTAAAACCTACCTTATGAAAAATTTCTTTCCTTCCTTTATCAATATACCTTTTTCTCTTTTGCCTACTGGCTGTCCCGCTACGTTATAAATCACCTCATTTGTTACCTCTTTATTGCCATTAACAACACGATTTATCGCGGTTTCATCGCTGATGCGAATCATTCTGAAGCGTCCGAGCGATACAAACGTCTGGTCTTTTCCTGCATTCGCATTGACGGTCAACGTAACATCGCCTGCCGTCTTCACTGGCAACAGGAACCATGTATTTTCCCATCCGTACCCGAACATTCCGCCACTATTGCCCTTTACTGTCAGGGGCACCACCACATCGCCATCATGTGTAGTAGCGGTCAGCGTTGAAATGTCAAGGTCTTTTCCTCTACTCATCAGCGATACGAGGTATGTTCCCTCACCTACTCCATTGATGGTCTGTTCCATCTTGAAGTCGAACGAGGAGTTACCCTGTCCCCAACTGCCATAGTTCACGAAATAAGGGTTGGCTGATGTGTCGTAACTGGCCTCGCTGACAATATTCTTGAAGCCTGCTATAAAGGTGGTTATGCTCCAATTGTCAGCAGTAGAACCATTGTTATACGCAAACTCTGGATTGGCTATAAGGTTCTGTTCTGCTCCTATAGCCTCAGCATCTGCATTGGAAAGTATCACCATGCGCAAGGCATTGTTTATTTCCTCCGCATACTGTACTGCCTGGGTTGCTGACGATGGCTCATTCCCCAACATTGCCAAGAGGGCTGATTGTTTACTCTCCGTGGCATAAGGGTAATCCTGTTGTGCCGTCTTTACCTTTGAAACAGCAACAGAATATTCATCAAAACCTACCTTTGCGTCAATAAATGATGCTACATTACGATACAACTGCTGCGTAGCCCTGGCGTAATCTGCTGTTACTGGGTTATCAACTGCTTTCTGCAAGTCCGTGCGTACATCACCCTTTATGTTCTCATAGTTTTCACTTACAAGCAGGTCTATGGCTGTTTTCAATTCTTTTTCATACACGCCACGCTCGTCCATCGCCTCCACACGGAACTCAAAGACCACTCTGCGCGGTGCCGCTCCCGTAGGAAGGTATGTCAATGCCTGTCGTATGGTATAGACATCGCCAACCTTCCACGTAGCGGGATACTGACCTACGTTAAACACAAAATTGTTCTTATCAAACTCAGAAAATATGACTGACACCTTACCACTGCTCTCCCAGTTAGTCACCGTGCCATCCGCAGTGAACCAGTGACCAGGGGCTCCTGCCGTAGATGTTGTGTTTACGCTGCCATCTGGTTCTATGGCGGCGTAGGTTATCTTGGTTCCGAATAGTGATTTCACCTCGCTTACACCGATGCCAAACGCTTTCGCTACCGCCGCTATGTCTACTTTCACTGGTACTGAGGGATAACCCGCACTACCTAACGTAGAAGACGGTGTCTCGCCAAGTTTTATTTTTAGTGTATCAGTTTTCGATACATTCTTTGTTGACACCTCAGCCACAGAAGGAGTGCGCGCAGCCCATACCTCCATCTGACCTGCCCCACGGTTTGCCCAGGCGTAATAAGGTATGGCAGTGAGCGTCTTTGGCGTTGCGCTCACACTGCCTTCGTCATCATATATGCTTTCTTCTCCTTTTATTTCAAGTACTTTCACTGCATTGTTTGGTAGATTTCCCAACAGCGCATTGTCGTCACGCACTGTTATCGCAGCATCATCGGGCACTACACTCGTCAGCACCTCACCGTCATTGTCTACCCATTCCAAGCAATATACTATCGGTCCTCGCTCCAATGCCACCTTGCTTCGGTCTGCAACAACTTTCTCATTGGCAACGACTCGTCTTACACTCATCGGGAAGTTGAACGAGAGTTCATCACCCTTCTGCCACACTCTGCTTATGGTCATGTAGCCTTTCTCTTCTTTATATTCTACCTTCTTGCCGTTAAGCAGTAGTTCTATCGGTGTATTGTTTTCATCAAGATATGAATAAAGGTCACCAGGGCACGGTTTTCCTTTCGCCCACGCAGGAATGCGTATCTTCAATGTTGCCTCGCTCTGTGGTGCATTGTCAACGGATAGCCTTACTGCGCCATCCCAAGGATAATCCGTCTTCTGCGACAGCGTTATGCCTTTCCCCTCTCCGAGGTCAACGGTAGTGCTGCCCTGCACAAAGAGGTTTACATACACCGTATCGCCATTGTGGGCGTAGACATACCCTGGCACTGACGGAATGAAGCGGCACAGGTTACTCGGACAGCACGCGCAACCGAACCATGCAGAACGACTATACCCGTCTGTTGACTCCAACGGATTGGGATAGAAGAAATGGTCTCCTGAGAGACTGATGCCCGATAATACACCATTATATAATGTTCGCTCTATGACATCATAGTATTTTGACTCGCCATACGTAAGGAACATACGCCAGTTCCAATACACATTGGCTATGGCAGCACACGTTTCGTTATACGCAGTAAGGTTCGGCAGGTCATAATTCGCACCAAACTTCTCGCCATCGTGTATTGCCCCTATTCCCCCGGTGATGTAATACTTTTTCTCTACTACATTATTCCATATCTCATCTATAGCCGTTTGGTATTCTTTAGCGTGCATTATAGCCGCAACGTCTGCCATACCAGAGTACATATAGGTGGCTCTTACAGCATGTCCTACCGCCTCTCTTTGGTCTGCTGGTGGCATATGGCTTTGGTCATATTCGTAATGTTTACTGTTAGGACCGTTCACACCTCTTATATCAAGGAAGTACTTTGCGAGTTTCAGATAGTCCTCTTTGCCGGTAATACGATACATCTTGACAAGCCCCATCTCTACGATCTGGTGTCCAGGTTCATACGCCAGTCCATCTTTAAGGAAACGTTGCACGAGCAGGTCGGCATTCTTACACGCCACATCAAGCAACCCTCTCTCGCCTGTCGCCTGATAATGTGCTGCGGCAGCCTCAAACAGATGCCCTGAATTATAGAGTTCATGGCTCAAGTCTGGGTCTTTCTCCCATCTTTCTGCTCCCAACCAACTGTGCAGACTGCCTGGTTTGCCGGCTGTGCGCGCTGTGGTCAGATAGCCATCTGCTTCTTGCGCATCGGCTACAATCGTCACCAATTGGTCCATCTTCGACTTTATGTCCTCTGAAGGCATCATCTTATATGAATAAGACATTCCTTCCAATATCTTATATATATCGGTATCGTCGAAGGTATAATCCGTGGCAAACCAGCCAAGACTATAGTCTCCCTTCATTATCGCTGCCGCCTTGAGAAAGTTGTCCACTCTGCCTGTATTCCAACATTGGTCAAGGGCAATAGGTATTGTCGTCTTTTGATTCTGTTCAAGACGCGGAAGCCAGAAGTTATCTGTCAGCGTTACGTCGCTGAACGGTACCCCCTGTATTGGGTAATCACCATAATTTCCTGCGGAAGCATACAATGCGCTCACCATCAACGCTGCAAGCACAGACATATATTTCTTTTTCATAACTATCTATTCTGATTCTTTTCTTCTACTTTACACTGGTATCTCTAAACAACTTTTTCTTGCCATCAACAACATACACTCCCTTTACAGGTTTCGTTACACAGCGACCGCACAGGTCATACACCCTGCTTTCATGCTTACTCTCTGACATCACCTCACTGATGCCTGTGCTTGAAGTTGAGAGATAAGCCAGTTTAACGTCTGCCAGTCTTCCGTACCATCCGTTGTCGGAGTGCAGTCCAATATTCAGTCTTCCTCTCTTTACCTGGCATACTACCTTCAGTTCTTCCCAAGTCTCTGGCTGCTGCGCATTCTGTGATACTGTCTTTCCGCCTGACGAGGCATAGATGAACGCTCCGCCATCACTGCTTCCGCTGCTTGCCTTTACCTTGGCCGAGAGTTGATACACTCCATCCGCCAATCCTGTTACAGTCTGCGAGATATCGATATAGTTTATTGTAGATGCCCAAACGGTAAAATAGTTCATGCCGTTCTCAGTCTTTACGCTGATGTTCTCCTGGCCGCTGGTGCTCTTTTCTACTGTCCATCCCATTGGTCTTGTTCCCTGAACGGAGTTATACCAACAGAAGCCTTCAGCGAAGTCGGGATTTACGACAGCGAACGTAGCGTCTGCCGGTAAGTCTTCATTCTTTAGATTCTTGCGTGAATCGGCACGAAGACTACGTACGAGTGCGTCTATCTCCTCCAGTGTCGCTGGTGCTTCATTGTCAGGATATGTTGCATTAAACATCTTCTGTGCATATTCCAAGGTAGAGGCATAGGCTCCTGTCATTGCCATTGGCGATGGGTTGACGGCTATATGTATATCGTCATTGGCTGCTATCTGCTCTGCTATACAGCGTGCTGTTATGTATGCTCCGAACTGGCACAGGTGGGTATTGTCTATTTCATTGCCAGGGAAGTACTCATGCAGCGCACGGCTACCTACTATTCCTGCTATGTTCTCATAGCAACGGCTATAGTTGTTCATGTCAATCAATGGAACATCGCACTCTGTTGCCAACTCTCTCACTGCCTCAGCGTACTCTGTATGCTCATCATTCACATTGCCATCCGCTCCGAACATACGACGCACTATAGGCGTTAGCAATACGGGATTGGCCCCCTTCGCCTTTGTTTCGTTGATAAATTTACGTAGGTTTGCCTTGTATGTGCTCTGTGGGTCGGTGTGTAAAGACGCATTGGTCTTCTCATCGTTATGCCCAAACTGTATCAGGACATAGTCTCCTTCTGCAAGTTGGTTTACTACATCCTGCCAACGGCCTTCGTTTATAAAACTTAGTGTACTGCGACCGTCCACCGCCTTGTTGACCACAGTCACTAACGATGCGTCAACAAACTGTGGGAACAACATTCCCCACCCTCGTTCCGTAGCACTGGTCTTGTTAGCCATTGTAGAATCGCCTATGGTGAATACCTTTATTGGTTTTTCACCTTCTACGCTGAAGGATATTCCGCGAAGTGTAAAACGATAAGAAGTCAACTTTCCTGGATACGCCAACTGAAAGAAATAATAGGTTTTTCCGGCTTCTACCTCTACATCGTATGACGCATTCCATATCCCGCTTTCTACCTTTACCTCAGCAATAACGTCAGGATTGCTACTGTCGGCGGTGACAATAACCAACTTTTGAGATGCATCCGTAGATGGCTTACAACTTACTGTCAACGTTCCTGCCTTCGTTGCCTCTAACTTAAGGAAGCAGCCTCTCTCTGGTATCTGTCCGTAGGGGGATGCTTCGCTAAACGCTGTCACGAGCGTTGATGACGTTCCGTCCACGGAAGGCATCTGACTCGGTATGTAGCCTTTATTACTTGAATTCCACGTCCATTGGGTCTGAGTGTCTTGAGCGTTGCCAAGCGTTACCTTTACGCCATCTAATTGCACGTAGTCTCCACTGCTTACCGTTCCTAAACCTGAGGCTGTTGTCCATGAACGATCCGTTGTCGCATTGTTTAACTGCCTCGTTGCCATCGCGCAACTAAAAGAAAAAAAATTAAGAAGAATCGCCAGCAATACTGCGAGTGCTCTGTTTCTGTTTAGTAGATGTCTTTTCATAAATGCTTTTTTAGGTTTATTTTTGTTACGGTGCAAAATTATATTTTTATGAAAAGAACTCCTAATTGCTGTGTTGCAAAGAAAAGGTGGTTATTCGTCAACGTTGATATTGAACGAATAACCACCTTGTACTGGTCAATTTGTAATATATTTTTCTCTTTACCCTTTGTGCTGATGCTCGCTTGGCGTGATGTTGAACGCTTCTTTGAAGGATTGCGTGAATGTCTTGCGGTCGCTGTATCCTATGGCTTTCATCACGTCTTGTATTGTTGCTGTCTTGTCTTGCAACATGGCGTAAGCGTGTTTTAGTTTTACTGACTTTATGTAGTCTAATGGCGTCTGACCTGTTACAGCCTTTATCCTGCGCATGAATGTGGAGCGAGACATGCCGAGTTCTGAAGCAAGGAATACCACGTTGAGTTCGGGGTTGGCAAGGTTTTGCTCTACTATGTGTGCCGCCTTGGCAAGGAATTCTTCATCGAATGAACGTACGGGTGTTATTGTTGGCTCCTGATGCGATGCCTTTTCTGGCTCTGCTGTCTCACTATCGTGACGTTTCTCGTCCGCCTTCACACGACGGTCCTCTTCTATCTGCATCTGTTTTGCCTTGAGAAGATTCTCTACCATCTGGCGTTCCTGCTTCTCCTTGTGCCAACCGAAGTACATCCGAAGGAGTACGCCTATGACTAACGCAAGCAACACTATATATAAGGTGTAGGCATACCACGTCTCATACCATGCAGGAAGGCGGTTGATGGTGAAGCGTGTTACCTCCTCACTCCACAATCCGTTCTCGTCAGTAGCCCTTACCTCGAGAGTATATTCACCCTTAGAGAGTTTGTTGTAGTTGGCTACGTTGTTTTCTTCCGTTAGGTATATCCAGTCCTTGTCCACTCCTATCAGTCGGTAAGAGTAGTTTATGCGCTTGCGGTTCACATAGTCGAGGGTAGTGAAATGTATGCCTATATTTGTCTCGTCAGGCTTTATGTCTATGCCATCGGCATCGGTATGCCTCTCTGGGTCAAGCCAAATGCTCTTTCCACCTATAGTAACATCACTTATCTTTACCTGTATCTTCTTTGGTATGCTCTCCAATGCCTTGCTCGGTTGCATGGTTATGTAGCCTGGTATGCCACCGAGGTACATGGTGTTTGTCGGGCTATCGTAATACACTGCACGTGGCAGGAAACGGTTGAGTGGCACATTCTCATCGCCTGTCCGCAGCATACGGAAGGCTCCGTTTCGCGGATTGAACTCGCGTATGCGTTGGTTGGTCGTTATCCACACGTGGTTTAGGTAGTCTATAGCGATATGGTCCACCATATCACCATTCATGCCACACCTTACCGTCCAGTCCACAAGGCTGTCTGACTCTGAAGGAACGAACTCCAGCACACGTCCCTCGCCCGTTCCTAACCACAGATGTCCGTTGCTCGTTGCGTCAAGTGACGTGAAGTCTATGTTATGTGGATATATCGTTATCTTATCGTTTGCATCAATACGGCAAATGCCCTTGTTACGTATAGCCGCCCATATCATGCCGTCGGCTGTCTGCACAAAGTCAGAGATGTCGCCTATGTCATTGGATATGGTCTTAACACGTCGGGTGGCAATCTTCCACACATACAGTCCGTTCATGGTGCTTATCCATAGGTTTCCGCTGTTGTCTTCATACACACACTCCACGTTGCCTGTCTTTTGGACGTATGACGACAGGTCTATGGCTACCTTAACGTTCATCGTTTCGCCTTCGCGCTTCACGAGATATGCACCTGTTAGTGTTGATGCCCAAATGCAATTATCCCACTTAGAGCGTATCAAATATGGCACACAACCCAACGGTGCCGAGGCTGCACCTGGACATCCGCGAAACGATACCACGCTGTTTGTCAAGGGATTGATAAAGAACAAGCCGTTACCCTCTTGATAATACCACACATATCCACCATTGTCACGGCAGAGGGTTACTACTGCTGGCGAATAATTGGTGGCTGCCTGCAACGCAGGACCAACATAATTCATTATGGAGTTCTGCTGGTAATGTATATAAAAACTTAGGATATCAAAGCCTCCTACCCATACATTGCCTCTACGGTCTTTACTGATGCGGGTAAGGAGCATATCGAGTTGCGGCATCCATCCATCGGTGGAGATAAAACGTAAAGTGTTGTTCGCCTCGGGGGCCAGCACACGAAGTCCATGCGAAGTACGCACCCACAGATAATGTTTGGCATCATCCTGCACTATTTCATAGAATTGCTCGTTGGTCATACCCTCCATCCCTATGATGTTCTGAGGCACTAATAACGTCTTTCCTCCATGCAACATCTTATATATTTTACCGTCATAACACGCCAGCCAGCAGTATTTGTGGCTGGAGTCTTCACGCACTGATACCGCACGAACGTCTTTGGCTACTGTTACGAACTTGTCATTACCAGGATAACGTACGCACAATCCTGTTGGACCGAGACTTACAATCAGTCTGCCACCACAGTCTTCGAATATATCATTTACATTACCTGCCAGTTCATACTTACCTGCCAATCTGCCGTCAAGGTTTATCTTGTACAGTGTATGCTTAACGTCAGCATAAACATAACCATCGCTTGCAGCCAAGACATTATTAATATGCGCTGTGTTCAACTCTGGTATGTCAACTATCCTAATGTCATAATTGCTCTTGTCAAGGATATACAACCCCTTATGCGTGCAAAACCATATACGGTGACGCTTGTCTTCCGTTATGCCCTGCACAAGGTTTATCTGTATGAGTTCGGGGGTTAGGTAGTCATTACGGAACACGTGTACGCCATAACCGTCGTCACGACACAGCCCGTCAACAGTGCCATACCACATGTATCCCTCTGTATCTTGATAGACACAGTTAATGGAGTTGACCGGCAATTTGCTTAACGTAGGCACTACCGTAGCCTTATAGCCCTGCAACTGAGCCTTTACCGATACACATACGCACACACATAGAACCACTACAAGTGCCGCCTCAAGTATCGATTTACGCAAATATACAAAGTTTAGACTATCACTTTTTCCGTACATTTTCTTATTTCGCTTTAGGATAGATATACAATTTTAACCGCAAAATTAATATTTATTTACAAAATACACAAAACTTTCAAATAATTTCATACATATTTTACACAATGTACTATTCTGCGGTGGTAACCATCACTACCAAGTAACATTGTTATAAGGGTGGTTCTACACCCGTACTAACGGTCACCCCCGCATAATGCCGATTTCCCAAATTTACCATTTTCGTTAGCAGCGAATGTCCAAAACTTATATGCCTTTATATCAGATAGTTATAAAACCATTTCGTGATATATGCCTTTTCACCGTGTAATCACTATGCTTTTACCTTGTAATCACTACCTAATTACACTGTAATCTCTATGCTTTTACAGCGCAATCACTATGCTTTTACACTATTTCCCAAATTTACCATTTTGGCAAGCACGTAAAACACGTCATACAGATGAGGAAAGGGCACAAAAAAAGGAGCCTTAAAATAAGACTCCTTCTTTGCGTGACCCGCTTGGGGTTCGAACCCAAGACCCCCACATTAAAAGTGTGATGCTCTACCGACTGAGCTAGCGGGTCGACCTTATGTTTATGACTTATAAAGGACATGTCCCTTAAAAGCGAGTGCAAAATTACAAAGATTTTTTCATTCCACAAAATTTTTCTCAGAAGAAGTTGATGTGTTATGTTTTTTTAACGTATTTCCATTGTAGTACAAAAGATTTTTGTAACTTTGCATATGACAGAAACACTAAACAACTAAACAACCCGACACATGATTGACGGACCTATTACTTTTGACCGCGTAGCGCGATGGTGCATCATTGCTTTCGCCTTCATTGCAGCATATCTGGTGCTGCATTATCTTAGTGCGGTACTACTGCCTTTCTTCGTTGCATGGCTATTCGCTTATCTGCTCTACCCTCTTGTGAAATTCATTCAATATCGCATGCACGTAAAAATCAGGGCATTAAGCATTCTCATCGCCATGATTGTGTGCATAGGTGTGCTCGGTGGAGTGTTGTGGCTCATCATACCGCCAATGATTGAGCAGTTCGGCAAGTTTACCGCCCTCGCCATACGCTACCTGCACCATGTTACCCACATCAGGAACTTCCCTGAGACGATACAGTGGTGGCTGAACGAGAACAGCGATGAGATTGAACACTATCTGAGGTCGGACAATTTCTCGGCTACGCTGAAGGAGACGGCACCACAGTTGTTTAACGTGCTGAGCGAGACGATGAGCGTCGTAATGAGCATCGTGGCATCGTGTATCACATTATTATATATGTTCTTCATACTCCTTGACTACGAGAACCTCAGCGAGAAATGGATTAAGATATTCCCTAAGCAGGTGCGACCATTCTGGAAGGAACTGATGAAGGACGTGGAACGTGCCCTTAACAACTACATACGTGGTCAGGGACTCGTGGCACTCACTATGGGAATTCTCTTCTGCATCGGCTTTACCATCATCGGCTTCCCTATGGCTATTGGCTTAGGAATACTCATCGGCATCATGGACATGGTGCCTTACCTGCATACATTCGCCCTTATACCTACGGCTTTCCTCGCTGCCATGAAGGCTGCCGACACTGGAGAGAATTACTGGGTGGTTCTGGCATCGGCTATTGCGGTGTTCTGTATCGTACAGGTTATTATCGACGCCATCGTGACACCTAAGATTATGGGACACAAGTTAGGGCTGAACCCCGCCGTACTGCTGCTCTCACTCTCTATATGGGGTGCTCTGTTAGGATTCATCGGACTGATTATTGCCCTGCCGGCAACTACCATCATCATAGCATACTGGAAAAAATATGTAACTAAGGAGGATACACCATGCTCTACTTAATACCTACACCCGTCGGCAATATGGAAGATATGACCTTCCGTGCCGTTAGACTTCTTAAAGAGGCTGACCTCATACTCTGTGAGGATACTCGCACCAGTGGCATACTGCTGAAGCACTTCGACATTACGGACAAACGCCTCATGGCGCACCATAAGTTTAATGAACATGGCACGTCAAAGGCTATTGTGGAACGTCTGAAGGCTGGCGAAAAGGTTTGTCTCATCACTGATGCTGGCACTCCAGGCATCAGCGACCCTGGCTTCTATCTCGTTCGCGAGGCTATCGAGGCTGGCGTGGAGGTGCAGACACTACCGGGGGCTACGGCATTCGTACCGGCCCTGGTCAGCAGTGGACTGCCATGCGACAAGTTTTGCTTCGAAGGCTTCCTGCCACAGAAGAAAGGACGACAGACAAGGCTCATGGAACTTGCCACGGAACCACGAACGATGATTATATACGAATCACCACGCCGAGTGGTGAAGACACTGGAGCAGTTCTGCGAATTCTTCGGTGAAGACAGGCGTATCAGTGCGTGTCGCGAGATTTCGAAGGTCTATGAGGAAAGCGTAAGGGGCACCGTAAAGGAGGTTTTAGCCCATTTCAACGAGGTTGAACCGAAGGGCGAGTTCGTCATTATCGTCGCTGGATGCGGAGAGAAACTGCCCTCTGACGAGAAGAAGGAGGACAAGGCTAAGCAGCACGCCAAGCCCATGAAGGAGAGTAAATACCAGCGTAAAATGAGAGAGAGGGAAATGCAGAATGGAGAAGGAGAAACTACTCCACTACGTGTGGAAGCATAAAATACTGCCGTTGGGCACGCTGCGTACCACCGATGGCAAGGAAGTGGAGATTATAGACCCCGGTATGCACAACAGAAGCGACGCCGGACCTGACTTCTTCAATGCTAAGGTGAAGATTGACGGCATGCTATGGGTGGGCAATATTGAGATTCACATCAAGGCAAGCGACTGGTATCGGCATCGTCACGATACCGACGAAGCGTATGATAACGTTATTATCCACGTGGTGGAACTGGCGGATATGGACGTGGAGACATCGCAAGGGAAGACATTGACAACCATAGAACTGCCCATACCGCAACAACTCTGCGAGGACTATCAGGAACTGTTGATGGCTGACAGATACCCTCCATGCCACAGGGTGATACCGTCACTGCCAAAACTGAAGGTGCACTCATGGCTCACCGCACTGCAAACGGAACGACTGGAGCAAAAGACTACAGCCATACTGAAGAGGGTAAAGAGGCTCGATGGCTCATGGGACGATGCTTATTTCGCCACGCTTGCACGCAGTTTCGGCTTCGGCATCAATGGCGATGCATTCGATACGTGGGCCATGACGCAACCGACCAAGGCGGCTGGGCATCACCGTGACGACCTGTTCCAGGTGGAAAGCATCTTCATAGGACAAGCAGGACTGCTCGACCGGGTGGACAGTCGTTACACTAAAGAGTATGCCTACATGCGCCATAAATTTGGATTAGAGCCGATGGATTCGGCACTTTGGCGATACTTACGCACCCGTCCGCAAAACTTTCCGCACGTCCGGCTGCTGCAATTAGCACGTATGTACCACGAGAGACGCACCTCACTGGCAAGCCTGTTAGAATGCCATACAGTCGATGAAATCGGCAAATTATATAACATTAAGGGCAAGAAACTGGAGTTATTGGTAATGAATGCCGCTGTGCCCTCTATCTTTGCCTACGGCAGGAGCCATGCCAACGAAGCCCTGTGTGAGCGTGCCTTTGAGTTATTAGAATCGCTAAAAGCGGAGGACAACAACATCATACGCATGTGGCAGGATTGTGGCATCACCGCAACATCGGCTTCTGACAGTCAGGCACTGATACAACTTAAAAAGGAATACTGCGACCGCAAGGACTGTCTGCGATGCCGTTTCGGTAATGACTTCCTAACGAGTAGTTACAAAAACGCTTTTCTTCACGAAAAGGACGATATGTAATAACGACCAAACCACTAAACAACAAAAACGCCAAACAACCAAACAACCAAACACCCAAACAACTAAACAACAAAAACACCAAACCACCAAACAACAAAACAACAATACCACCAAACAACTAAACAACTAAAATGGTTCTCAACTACATCTTCGTATCATTCTTTCTTATAGCATTCGTCATCGGACTGTTCCGCCTTATCGTCATGGGCGATGTGGAAGTATTCCCCGCTATGATGAACTCTACCTTCGATTCTTCAAAGACAGCCTTCGAGATTTCACTCGGATTGACCGGTGTCCTCTCCCTGTGGCTCGGCATAATGAAGATTGGCGAGAAGGGCGGCGTGGTCAACGTGATAGCCAAAGTGCTGTCGCCTGTCTTCTGCAAACTGTTTCCCGACATACCGAAGGGGCACCCTGTAACGGGCAGCATCTTCATGAACCTGGCGGCAAACATGCTGGGCCTCGACAATGCCGCTACGCCCTTAGGACTGAAAGCCATGGAACAGATGCAGCAACTGAACACCAAGCCCGATACCGCCACCAACCCTATGATTATGTTCCTGGTGCTCAATACCTCGGGACTGACGCTCATTCCCGTCAGCATCATGGTGTACAGGGCGCAAATGGGGGCAGCACAACCTACCGATATCTTCATCCCAATACTGATAGCGACATTCTTCTCCACTGTAGCGGGCATAATAATAACGAGCATCTACCAGCGCATTAACCTGTTCAACCGGGTCATGGTCTTCACTCTCGGCGGCATGATGGCTGTCGTGGCAGCAATTATATGGGGATTCTCACAGATGGACAAGGAGACGATGAACACCGTCAGCACCAGCGTTGCCAACATACTGCTGATGACAATAATCGTCGGTTTCATCGGGGCTGGCGTCTATAAGAAGGTCAACGTTTACGATGCATTTATTGAGGGAGCGAAGGACGGTTTCACCACAGCGGTGCGTATCATTCCTTATCTCGTTGCCATACTGGTAGGAATCGGTGTGTTTCGTGCCTCGGGCGCAATGGACGCCATTATCGAAGGCATAAAATGGACTGTATCAGCATGCGGCATGAACACCGACTTTGTTGGTGCATTGCCCACCGCACTGATGAAGCCTCTCTCTGGAAGCGGGGCAAGGGGCATGATGGTTGACGCCATGACAACCTACGGTGCCGATTCGTTCGTGGGCAGGTTGAGTTGCATTTTCCAAGGTTCCACCGATACTACATTCTATATTCTTGCCGTTTACTTCGGCAGTGTGGGCGTCAGAAAGACCCGACATGCCGTGGCTTGCGGACTGCTCGCAGACCTTTGCGGAGTCGTTGCAGCAATAGCCGTGGCGTATTTGTTCTTCGGCAGCATTTAGTAGTGAATAACACGAGAAAATGGACAGAATGCCGAAATGAACCAATATGGACTTGTTTTGAACCATATTTTTTATTAAATTTGCATCCTAAATGAAGAAACTACTGACTGTACTAATATCTGCAATGGTAATATACGGTTGCTCTGGGTCGCCTGACATCATTGACAACAACGGTAAAGACGACGAAAACACAGGGGGGGGACAAATCCTAAACCTAACGAGAACGAGAACCCCAAGCCTGACAATGGCAACGATACCCCTAACAATGGTGGTAACGACACCGAGCCAGGCAAGGACGACAATAAAGGTGACAAGGTAAATAACGGCATTAATACTGGGCTTGACGACTGGGAAAAAGACGATACTGACAACGGTGGAAACGCTGAATAAGACTACGACAGACGCATACTGAACTATGAAAAATATATTGTCCATAAAAGTACTCAACATCATTTGCGGCATACTGCTGATGGCGGCATGCTCGGATAACAACATGCTTGACTCCGCAAAGCCAGGCACGGGCGGCGTAATGTCGTTGGCTGGCGAGATAGACCAAGTGGCTGTTACGAGAGTTAACGACTATGGGTTTGCTGGGGGCGACGCTATGGGCGTGTATATTGTGAACTACGAAGGAACGAAACCGGGCGCACTACTTGCGCAAGGTAACCACGCCAACAACGTGAAACTGACCTACGACGAGGGCGCAAACAAATGGAATACACCCAACACACTTTACTGGAAGGACAAGAACACGCACGTTGACGTGTACGGTTACTACCCTTACGGTGAACCACAGGTAGTGGAGGAATACCAATTCACCGTACAAAGAGACCAGAGCCAAGCAACGGAAAACGGCATAATGGGCGGATATGAGGCAAGTGACTTCCTGTGGGGAAAGGCTACCGACGTTGCGCCTACATCGAGCACCATACTCCTTTCCATGAAGCATTGCATGTCTTCACTGCGCGTTACGCTGCAGGAAGGAACAGGATTTAAGGCTGGAGAATGGGCGAACGCAGAGAAAAGCGTGCTGGCAACCAACCTGATTAGAAAAGCAGAGATTAATCTTAACACAGGAAAAGTAAGTCGCAACGGTGGCGTTGAGAACACGGCTACAATACCAGCACGTGTAAACGACGAGTGGAGAGCAATCGTTGTGCCGCAGACCGTAGCCGCCGGCACTACACTTTTCAGTATCACGATAGACGGAAAACCATACAAATTCTCTAAAACTGAGGACTTTTCATACGTAGAAAAGAAGATGATGAACTTCACAATACGTGTGGACAAGAAGTCGGACGAGGGCGGTTATGCCCTTGCATTGGTAAGCGAAAGCATCACGCCATGGGAGAATGACCTCGTCAGTCACGATGGAACCGCGAAGCAATACGTCATTGTCAATTCTACAATGGGGCACCTTGGAGATTCTATAATGAAGAACTTTAAGGAATACACTAATATAAAGAACCTCAAAGTAACAGGAAGAATGAACGACAATGACTATCAGTTCTTGAAAGAACAGATGCCAGGTCTGCAAGCACTAAACCTGAAAGAGGTCGTTACTAACGGCATATTGCCCGACTTTGCTTTTGAAAGACACGGGTTACAAAGAGTAATTCTGCCCGATTATCTAAGAACTATTGGCAAATTCGCGTTCAGTGAATGCAAAAACCTCACTGGCTCTTTAATCATACCTGACGGTGTTACTGAGATATATTACAGTGCATTTTACGGATGTGAGGGGCTTAACGGCACACTATCACTACCAAATACTCTTGAGTCTATAGGTAATTTGGCATTCGCTAAATGCAAATTTAACTGTGAGTTATTATTACCCAACTCGTTAAAAGAGATTTATGACCAAGTGTTCATGGATAATACTAACCTCTATGGTAACCTTATTCTCCCTGAGAATTTAACTAAAATAGGCGAAACGGCATTCGGAAATTGCACAGGAATCACTGGCAGTTTAACAATTCCTGATAAAGTTAAGGAAATAGGTTTGGCTGCATTTATTGACGTACAATTTGACGGAACCCTGTCATTACCTAATGGAATTACGACAATTAATACATACACATTCTTAAATAACCACTTCACAGGAGAACTAAAGTTGCCTGAAACGTTAACAAGCATTCATGAAAGCGCATTTAATAATACAAACTTCACCGGGCGATTGAGGTTGCCTAAGAACCTCGCTGTGATAGGTGAAAGGGCATTTGCTCGTTGCCAGAACTTTACAGGGACCTTAGAAATACCGGAAGAGGTTACAAGTATTCCCGAACAAGCATTCTGGGACTGTCTGAATATACAAGAACTGATACTGCCAGAAAATCTCTCTGCCATTGCTTCTGAGGCTTTTCGTAATTGTCATGGCTTAAAGACTGTTATATGCAAAAGCGCAGAACCGCCAAGAAATAATAACGGCTTTTTAGGGCTTGACTTCACTAATATCACGCTGGAAGTGCCTGAAGCGTCGCTTAATTCGTACCGAACGGCACCAGGATGGCGTGAATTTACGAACATAACGGCACACCACGAGTTGTCATGTTCTACTCAAGGCTACGACGTTCTAAACGCAAAGACCACGCATACGTTTACCGTTCGCTCTGAAGCAGAATGGATGGTGCAGAGCAAACCCGACTGGTGCACGCTGTCAAAAAACAGCGGCAACGGCACGACTGAGGTGCAACTGACCATCAATCAACTGACAAAAGGCACTGGAGACCGCAGCGGTGACATCGTGCTGAAACTGAAAGACAAGTACTATAACTGCAAGATTGCGGTGAAACAACATGACTTTCAGTACGACGAAGACCAGACTATAACGCTACAAAAAGCCACAAAGGGCAACAATGGAGGCATAAACATCGTGCTCTTAGGCGATGGCTACACCGCGTCTGACATCAAGAGCGGCAGTTATATGAACGATATCAACAATGCCGTGAACTACTTCTTCGGCATAGAACCATACACTTCGTACCGCAATTACTTCAATATCTACACCACCGTAGCACTCTCTACCGAGACGGGTGTGGGCACCTCAGGCACCAACTGCGACAACCGCTTCAAGACAAGGACTACAAGTGACAACACGCTGACGTGCGACTATGAGACCGTTATGAAGTATGTGCAGAACGCGATAAAGGCAAGTGACGAGAAAATGAAGCAAACTCTCGTCATTATCATACCCAACACAAGCGAGTATGAGGGCAAGACTTACGCGTGGGAGGATGGCTCTACGCTGTCAATCTGCCCACGAAGCGCGAAGGACTACCCGTATGATACGCGCGGAACGGTGCAACATGAGGCTGGCGGACATGGCTTCGGCAAACTTGCTGACGAGTTAATTCGCCACAGCGCATACATAGATAACTGCGGTTGCAGTTGCTGCGACCACGATAATATGGTTAAGTATGCACAAGCATTAGGGTGGTATCAGAACGTTTCTCTTACGGAAAAAACGCAGAATGTACCATGGAGCCACCTGCTAAAAGACAGTCGTTACAGCGATATCGTCGACGTTTATGAGGGGGCTTTCATGCACTCTAAGGGGGCATTCCGCTCTGAGCAGACTTCGTGCATGAACAAATACACACCGTATTACAACACTATCAGCCGCGAAAGCATAGTGAAACGCATTAAGAACTATGCTGGAGAGAGTTTCTCTTACGAAGACTTCGTGAAGAAAGATAACCGAAGTGTCGTATCGTTGTCAAGAGGAGCAGCCGCCCATACCGCTACAACGACGAGTCATAAGCATTCACATCCAGTGATAATGAAGGGCAGTCCGCTGCACGGCAGAGCAAGAAGATGACAACAATCGACACGAAAACGTCACCCTACCTAAACAGAAAAGACTATGAAGAAGATACACATTATATTATATATGCTGCTGGTTTACGCCACAGCCACTATGATATCATGTTCTGACGACAGCGGCAGCACGGAGGAAGACATGCCAGACCCACAACCGTTGACATTCGAAATAACGCACCCCTCAGCCGCTACGAGAGCCACAGACGCTGGCTTTGAAGACGGAGACAGGATAGGACTATTCATCAATAAAGCAGGAACAGTACTTGAACCAAGTGGCAACGAGATTAACAACGAGATGCTTTCATGCCTTATTGGCACATGGGGCGCATCGAAAGACCTATACCTTAACGAGGGGAAGTACAACGTTTATGCGTACTATCCCTACCAAAACGTGACCTCAGTAGAGGATATGGACTTTGCCATTAGCACCAATCAAAACGTGAATGCTAACTATAGTGCAAGCGACCTGATGTACGCCAACAGCGCAAACTATAGTGATGTACACTCTCCTATCAGGCTAACCTTCAATCATGTGCTTAGTAAACTGACCATAAGACTAATAAAAAGCGAGGATTATGAGGGCGAACTGCCAAGCAATATGAAGGTATATATCCACAACACCGTGCCCACGGCAACCTTTGATCTCACATCAGGCGTAGCAACAAAAAAGGCAAAAGCCAACGTAAAAACGATTACTGCACACCAGGTAGGAGCACTGATATACGAAGCAATAATAGTTCCTCAGAGACTGGACACACGCCTCCCATTGATTGAAATAGTTACGGGAAACATCAGTTATATGCTTGACAGCAAGTTTATCTTTAAGCGAGGAATGAACCATGTGGTAAACATTGTCATACCCAACAGCCCTGAACAGATTAAAATGAATATCGGAGGCGCTACTCAAAACTGGTAAGTGACGATGAAAAAATAAATTGGTATAATTTATGTCATAGATTTTTGAGATAGTTTGGAGACATGAAGAAAGAGCAATGCCACGCATTGTGACTGATGAATGGCTTCAAAATATCCAAAAAGATATGACAAGGCAACGATGTCATATATATTAATTTTTCCGTTAAATTGTACTAAGTTATTTTTTTATCGTCACTAAACGACACCCTAAAAAAATAACAGAAGAAACAGAAAAAGCATAAATCCACCACAACGAAACGACCAAACCACCAAATCACCAAACAACTGAAATAAATGAAAAAAATACTGATAACACTGTCCGTAACATTCCTCTTGCTGGCTACCGTGGTCATAATAATGCACGGCACACGCCATTTCGCAGGAAAAACAGACGGTCAGACGGTGAAATACAGTTTGTGCGAGGGACGCAGACTCGTTGCATTTATCAGCAAAAAAGGTGACACTCAGTTCATGGTGGAGGATGAAAAAGGCTATAAACTCTTCAATGTACCCGTAAGAAACTGTGCGCTTGACAGCATATACCGCGACGGAAAACTCGCTTTTCGCGACATCGCTACTGGGCGAACAGGCTTTATTGACGCCTACGGTCATGCGATATTCAACGATAATAACGTGGCAACACAGCTTATTCCAGGCGACAATACAACGGAAACGTTTCAACAAGAACAGTACACACCGCAAGAATCTACTGGCAATCATAACACTAAAACGACCACAAACAGACCAGTAAAGATGGGAAAGCAGGTCGATTTGCAACAGATGGCGCACAATAATCCTTTCTATAAAGAGGCGAGCAAGGTGCTATCTGGCAAGTTGGAGGAGACGGACGCTGCCCAAAGACGCGTCATACTCAACTATTGTGAGCACTTCCGAACGGCATATACGACCAAAGACATAGACTTCCTGCGACAGATTTTCAGCGATAGAGCACTCATAATAGTAGGCTCTATCATCAAGCCCAAGGCAGAAAACGGCTCGGAAGAGGTAACAGGTGACGAGAAAGTGACCTACGCTCTGCGCACGAAATATGAATACTTGCAGCGTCTGAACAACGCTTTCGCTGCAAACAAGGCGATAAACGTGAAGTTCAGCGACTTCAAAATAATGCGCCACCCTACCCTAAACGGCATCTACGGTGTAACGCTTCGCCAGCAATACAAGAGCGACAGATACGCTGATGATGGCTACATCTTCCTGCTATGGGACTTCCGCAACGCCTCTATGCCATTGATACACGTACGCACCTGGCAACCATCGAAAGCAATAAAAGGTGAGAATGACGTTATCGGAATACAAGATTTTAACATGGAATAGCACCAAAACACACCATTATATGAAACATTTCATTCCACATATAACGGCAAAACGCACGCTACTGACGCTCCTTTTGCTCTTAGGAAGCATACTGACCATTGGGGCACAGCAGTTCAGCGTGAAGGGATTTCGCACACTGCCCAACGACGTTACGGCCTTCATCACGCCCGTAACCGACCTCAACGGTGATGCTTGCGCGCTGCTTAAGGTGCAGGCTCCAGCAGATTTTGTCTTCTCAACACCACTCGGCATCGTTAAGAGAGAGAACAAAGTGGGCGAGATTTGGTTGTATCTGCCCAAGGGAAGCAGACAAATCACGCTGAAAAGCCCCACCCTCGGTGTGTTGCGCGACTATCATTTTCCCGTAGTTCTTGACAGCCACATGAGTTACGAACTGACCATCAACCTCCCTACGACAGAGAAAACGGACACCATTATCGTCACTCAAACGCTGCGCGACACTATCACCATTGCCGCAGTTAAACCGAAAGTACCATGGCGATACACTGCCCTGGCAACCGCATCCTTCCATGTTGGCGGTCCATCCATAGGCATATTGCTCGCCGCTGTGAAGCGACACGGAGCGTTTCTCCACATCAGCAGCAACTTCAAAAGCAACGAATCATCATTCAGCGTTGACGAGAACGGCATGCCGACAGACCCCACCAACGGCACCGTGATGCCCTACTACAATGGTGAACAACGCCATACTTCGTTCACACTCACCGCTGGACCTGTGCACAGAATATGCCGATGGCTCAACGTTTTCTATGGTGCCGGCTACGGAAAGGCGTCAACCCTTTGGCAACTTTCGCCTTTAGAGGGCAGCGAATGGGTTGAGAACGTTGACAAGAAATACAATGGTGTGGCAGCAGAAGTAGGTTTCCTGTTCTTCCATAAGTGCATGTCCGCATCATTATCAACCGTAACAATAAAAGGAAAGCAATGGCAAGCCTGCATAGGCGTTGGCATAAAGTTAGGTAAATGAAACACATACTCACCTTCATAACATTTTTATTCGTACTGCTTGCAGCATCTTTCACAGTGCTGTCATGCAGCGAAGACGGTGTGCCTGGTAGCCGAGAACCGCTTATTAGCATCCATCTCCAACGCTACCGACATAACGTATGATGCCGCAACCCTTCACGGCAGAATAGAGGTCAATGCCACCACCTCTATGCCTTTTTTACGTTTTATTCACGGCAAAACAGAAGACTTACTACAAGGAAAATACACCACGAGCGAGCCCATTACGCCTATCAACGGCAACGTAAGCCTGCCGCTGACAGGGCTTGAATCGGGCACAAGTTACTCGTATATGCTTACTGCTGACAACGGGCGTGTGCAGCAACAGAGTGACATTCTCAACTTCACCACACTGACAAGGTCGGTACCCACAATGGGAGACATTCGGGTATTAAGCCAAGGACCTACAAGCGTTATCATCGGAAGCAATATCCTTAGCAACGGAGGGGAACCCATACTGGAGAGCGGTTGCATAGCGAAGATAACGGATTCTGCTATTGAACAGCGATATAACACTACGGCATTCGACGCTGATAACGGCACGATGAAGACCGTTATACGCAACCTGGAGAAGGAAGCAACATACGACATGACGGCATACGCCAGCAACAAAGTGGGCGAAAGCCAAAGCCAGACGATAGCGGTAACTCTGAGTAACGCCTTTATCCTCGACACGCCAGGTAGGTTTGCGGATATGATTGGCGAACAAAGGAGCGCCCTACCCTCTCTAATCATTAGCGGACCAATGGACGGAAGGGATATTAAGGCACTGCGACAGATTACTACGCTAAGAGATGGTGATAACACATTAAGCGACATTGACATTACTGATGTCAGCATAATGAGTGGTGGCGACAGCTACTACGAGTCCAGTTTTACTAAGGATAACGTTATAAGCCAATACATGTTCATAAGTTGTAACGCCATTAAAAGCATTAAACTGCCTAACAACGTCACCACCATCGAGAGGGATGCATTCAAAAATTGTACCGCTCTTACAGAACTTACGATACCTGCCAGCGTTACAAGTGTATTGCCATCCGATGGCTGTACTGCCCTGAAGGCTATCAACGCATCTCCCGCCAACGGCAATTACAGCAGCCTCGACGGCGTGCTTTTCAACGCTAAGGCTACGGAACTCTTGTGGGTTCCGCTCGCAAAAACAGGAGAATTTACGGTGCCGGCTACGGTTACCACTATCGGTAAATACGCCTTCAAGGGCAGCAACATCACGCAACTGAACCTGCCCAACGGGCTCACCACCATTGCACAGGCGGCTTTTGCGGGAAGTAACATACAGTCAATACACCTGCCTAATAGTCTCGCCACTCTGTCAACATCATTGTTACAAGACTGCGAGAGCCTTAAAACGCTATACATTGGCAGTGCCACACAGATGATAGGGAACTACGTCTTCGACAACTGTCCTTTAACAGACATATACGTTTCGGCTACAATACCACCTGTATGCAGCAGCAACACGTTCACAAGCAATGGCACGGACATACGTTCTAACTGTACGCTACACGTGCCATCAAGCAGCATCCAGACATACATGAACCACAAGGATTGGAAAAAATTTAAAGACATAGTTCCTTTATAGTGACATATTTGCCGTCACCTAATAAGGCAACACATCATCATCACAACAGAATAATACACCTAACCCCGTCAAGAAACATAGACATGGAATCACCAGAAATAGAAGAACTCAAGACTCTCGTAGAGCAGAAATACGGCAGACAACTCACTACCACCAGCGACTTTGATAACTTCGCCGCCACTTTAAAGAAGAAATACCCAACGTCTGTCTCCTCATCTACGCTAAAGAGACTGTGGGGATACGTTAATGATACACACAATACACGCAAATATACGCTCGACACTCTCGCCCAATACTTAGGCCATACTAACTTCGATGCATTCGTTGCATGGTTAAAGAAAAGCACACGATACAACTCTTCGTTCTTTAATGCCATACAGGTGCACAGTAATGAGTTGCAGATTGGACAGCACATACAGATAGGTTGGAGCCCAAACAGGCTCTTAACCCTGGAGTATCTGGGCAATAGCGAGTTCGAAATTATAAAGGCGGAGAATAGTAAACTGCTCAAAGGCGACCGCTTCGTCACTGGTTGTTTTATCAAAGAACAGCCTCTTTACCTGCCTTACATAGAGCGCAATGGTGGCAGGACGTCTCCTTTCGTAGCCGGAAGAAACGGTGGTATCAGCGTAATACAACTATTAGACGAATAATGGAGCACAAGAAGACGAATAATGGAGCACAAGAAGACGAATAATGGAGCACAAGAATATGAATAATGGAGCACAAGAATAACGACGATAATATTCATAACAACAGTGAGGAAACCTCTGGGTTCGTTGCCAGACTGCCAGGGGACACTATACCGCAGCCATCGCTGAAGCAAAACGCTTATACTGACATCGTGGAGTGTTACAGGGCTAAAATTGGGCATACCTGCCTGTATTCTGCTACAAGATACGGCAAGAAATACATGCTAAAGGCACTGAAACACGACTATGTCAACACGCCTGTTTATCGTGAACTGCTGAAAAAGGAGTTCGACATCGCCATGCAACTGGACCATCCTTACATATGCCGCACCATTAGTATGGAACGAATAGAGGGCCTTGGCGATGCTATCGTTATGGAACACATTGACGGTGAAACGTTGAACACCATGCTAAAAAATGGCACTCTGGACAAGAATGAATGCCGACAGATAGCCAGCCAACTGGCTTCGGCACTGGAATACATACACAGTAAGCAGATTGTTCACCGCGACTTGAAGCCTTCTAACATAATGATTACGCACAATGGGCACAACGTTAAACTGATAGACTTCAGCTTCTCTGACGGCGATTCCTACAGTATTCTTAAGACTCCTGCTGGAACTTCGGGGTACATAGCACCCGAACAACTGCTGCCCGAGGCCGTTGCCGACGTAAGAAGTGACGTTTATTCTTTCGGTAAGGTGCTGAAAGACATGGCTGATGCCACTGGCGATAAAGGCATGGCACGCATTGCTAAGGCATGTACCAAGCACAACATGTACGACCGTCCTGCCAGTATCAGGGCGATAAAGTTTGATTATAGCACGCACATCACACCATACGTCATTGCCATTATACTCACAATTGGCATCATCGGCATACTTGCCGACATCGCCATCATGCTGACACAAGACAATAATAACACAAACTCACCGTATCAAGAACAGACTATCCCTGAAGGGGGCGACGGCAACCACGTTGGAGTTTAAGAATTGTCCCCACACTCCTAACGTTACCGCCTCACAGCGGGCGATGGCAACCACGTTGGAGTTTAAGTACTCCCTCAGGTCCTTCATTGCACAAAAGGTCAATGATTGACAGGTTTTCAAGAAAACCATGGCGTCTCTTGAACGTTTGATAATATTCTTCCACCATGCCGTTGAACTCACCACAGGGGTGAACAGCGGCACTGTCGGTTACCTCCACCGTACTGTCAAGACCGAAAAGTTGCAGTACCGTGGAGGTAATTTCGTTATTATAGTCAAACAACCACTCCCATTTCTTCTCATAAAATGGGTGCAAATCGTCAGCGAAGTAATCGAAGAAGGGCGACATTCCGTATGCTGACTGCAGTGCCTGCCAGTGCTGTCGCTGCCAATTGCCGTGGTCACTGATGCGCACATCCCTTATCATACAATGCGAACTTTGTCGCGACGGCAGCGTAACAGGCACCGTCAACTGTTGTATTCCGTTAGCTGTCGCTATACTACAACGGTTACGTTCTGTCTGGCGACGGTAACATTCTCCGTCGCTTATCTCCGCCTCTCCGCTAAGCAAAGCGGCATACCAGCCCACAGGACCAAGATAAGTGGTGTGCAATACGTAATTCATAATTCACTATTCATAATTCATAATTCACAATCTGAAAGACATATAGGTGGTTCAATAAATTGCCTTTGTTATATTTCGAGGTTATTTTCGAGGTCAAAGTGTAAGTGAGCGAAGGAATACTCCGTGAAACGCCTGAGCACAGCGAAGAATGCTATGCATAATGACTGAGTAAACTTACGCTTTGAACCGAAAAGAAACCGAAAGATGACAAAACGTCATTACATCAATTAAGTGACGATAAAAAAACAACTTGGTACAATTTAACGGTGTGAATTTCATTGTATG
>DAIUFT010000031.1:0-6241 GCA_036844425.1 Prevotella sp.
ATTAGATTTATGCAGACTATACCGAGGACACACAGCGCACATAACACACTCGGCATAGCTTACAAAGCAAAACGACAATATGTAACAACTACACTTGGTAAGTTTGCGCACAGAATATTATTACCTTGTCTTTTGCAAACTTCAAGAACAAAGCAGGTCGTGTCTGTTCCCCTTGTTCTTTCTCAATGCAGCAGCTTTTGATGTTTCATGCAAATTGCGAGAATTAAGGTCGGCAATCTTGGACTTGGAGAACCGAAAAACGAGAGTGTCAGTTATTATGCTTGGAAGAGGGAGCGAGGTTATGTTTTGGGAACCCCAAAACTCCTCGCTCCACCATGAGGGCGGAGAAATTTTGCTCCCGATGGTCGCAGAAACTGAGTATACTAACTGTAATCATTGTAATTACGCATTAAATTTTGTTATTTTATTCTGTATATACGTTAAAATATGTTTCCTCTTTTGGTTGTTAGGCTATAAAAACATATTTTTAGTTCTTAAATGAACCAAAATTAAGACAATATCAAATGATGAAAAAAACATATTATATCATGCAAAAAGAGGCTTCCAGCACATATCCGCAAGTTGATTGTTTGTCAGTTTTCCAAGCGCAACAACTAAGTGCTTGGAAAATGATTTCGCCCGTGAAGCCATCACTAAGATTTCGTATGAAGAATAAAGCGGAACTTACTGATGTGTTAAGTTCCACCGCTGGTCCGTTTACTGATTTCATAATCAGCCCAAAGGTCAAAGGCATTATTGAAAGCTCGCATATTATGCAACATCAATATTTTAATGCCGAGATAGAAATGAACAAACAAAAATATGACTACTATTGGTTGCATCTATCACAACCAGAGCTCATCATGGCTTTAGATTATGAAAAATCAGAATTTTTTCAAACCCAATGGGAGATTTTCGATAAAGGACCAATTCAGATAAAGTCATTTGAACACTATCAGGAATTAAAGGCAAAAGATAAAGAGGGGGCTTTTGGAGTGTCACTAAAGAAAATCGTGATGACAGAAAAGTTTGATAGAACTTTGGATTTGTTTTTCTTGTTACCTTTCGATTTCAATATATTCATATCAGAATCATTAAAGGTAAAATTAGAACAAAACGGCATCAGAGGAATCTTTTTCCCTTACTCAGTTACATTTTAGAAACGCTAAAGCATGAAATTACGTCAACGTCTATTTTTGAGAAGGTTCTTGCCCATTTGGGGGACAATTGGAATATTGTTTTCATTAGTAGTGACCATATCCTTTGGGATTGAAAACATATATCAAATTCTGATGCTGGTCGGGATTAGTGTCTTTTGTGCCCTCTTGTCTGCCACGAATGCCTGGAATTATTGTTTGATGCTTGATTGGATTGCTTTGTCGTTAAATATGGCAGGAACTTTTTTGGGTGAAGCAATGATAATAACTGTTATTATTGACAAAGGTGATTGCTTGGGGAAAATAATATTACCAGTTGTCTTACTAACTTTTGTTGTCAATTATCTGATTTTGAGGAAACGACTTTCTTCGTGAAACCATCAGTTGTTGTGTTTTGCAATATTCCACATAAAAAAGAACTCTGTGTGGTGAAGACTTCCCGAATATTGATACCTTCAATATTCTGAAAACTTTTAGTTGTAATCTCTACACAAAATGCTGAAAATGTCGCTTTTCGCAACAAATTTCATAGCAAAGAAGCTCTTCGGGAACTCTTCACCACACGGAGAAAAAGAATTATAAAAAATTACAATATGAGAACAAACAAATGGATTCCTATAGCTTTGGTGATAAATGTTGGGGCATTATGTTTTGCCCTATATGTCGCCATGACATATCAGCGTCAAAACAACATTGCGCAATCGGAACAGCCAATTACAGATTATTCCATTTTGGAGGTAAATTGCGGAGGACACCGATTGCGTTCAACGGTTAAAATGGCATACGCCGGCAAGGACTATTATGTAGGTGTGAGCAGAGAACTATGCAAAAATATTGAGCAAGCTAAGTTCTTCTATGACAGGAAGCATGACACAGTGTTTGAGAAAGATTATCTATGTATGAGGCATGTTGTTTGTTCTTTTGTGCTGTTTGCTTTCTCTTTGCTGTTATGGAGATACCCAGAGGTTCGAAAATACAAAGCGACAAGAAAAGAAATGCTTAAAGCAAGGAAAGACATTTTCCTCAAAGATGCTATCCCCTTATTAAAGGCAAAAGGATTTGTAGAGGAGCCTTTCAAGACATCAAACTATGGTTGGTGTGGCTTTGGGTATATCTATGGTATGTGCCGCCTTAGAAAAGGCAAGTTCTTGGAATTTGTGTCTGTAAGGATACATCAAGGCGATAAGTATATAAAGGTATTTATAAATGTCTTTGAGGTAACTCCTCTACTTCCATCCCTTGCGTCACTCAAAGAAATAGAGGGTCTGAAATACGTCATACCTCCCAACAGTGAGAATGAAATGAGACTTGACACAGACTTTATCAAGGGAGCACCCATCCTATCCAAGGAATTTTGGTTCGGTGGCTTGAAGTTAGGGCATTATTTTACGAAAATAGGCTATGACAACCAAGTAGAGAATTTAAAGGAGGCTGTGAAAGCAAAAGTTTCGGATATTGATGCTTACTTCGAGAAATGGTATAATTGCCATCACCCTAACCTTGTAAAATGGGATGGGGAATTAGTTGAGAGAAGATGATATTAAACTTTCTGCGGATTGCAAAAACCGCAGAAAGTTAAAGAAACGGAGTTTTGATACAATGGGAATATACAATAAAATATAAAAATTAAATGCCATAATTGCATAATTCAAATATTAGTTGTATTTTTGCATAAAGAGAAGAGTTGTTTGACAAGCAAACCTATGTATATTGTAGAAGTTTGAACCATTGCCAAATCATTACCTCCATTGAGGTGAAACACTCATAAATCGCTCATTTTAAGCTAATCAGCAGATTTTAGCAGAATTTTTTAAAAAAAACTTCTCTTTGCAAAAGTAGAAATAAAATAATGTACAACGGTAAAAATGCGTAGCAAATAATAATACATGTAGCCACTCCTGCTACACTATTACAGACACAATGGTTTATTTTTCGACCGTCAGGCAACACACCCAGAAAGGTAACATGCGTATTATTGTTAAATTTTTCCCCATTCTTGGTACTATGCTTTTCATAAAAAATAAATAACTTTGCACACAGACTGAAATTTCATATTATATAATAAGGAGAAAAAAAACGCTATGAAGAGAATTGTATTTATGATTGCCGCTGTCATGTCACTCTGTTTTGTCATGACGGCCTGCGCAAAGAAAAAGGAAGGAAGAAAGGCTATGGAAAAGAACGAAACAAGTGCCGCCACCGTAAAGAATGACGGTAAAGTGTTAGTAGCTTATTTTTCGGCTACGGGCACCACGGAACGTGTAGCGAAGATGATTGCCAAGGCTACAGAAGGCGAACTCTACACCATTCAGCCCAAGGAGGAATACTCTTCCGCCGACCTTGACTGGACGGACAAGTCGTCACGCTGTTGTCGTGAGAACGACAACCCTAAGTCTCGTCCCGCCATCGTGATGAACAAGAAGAGCCTTGACGAGTATGACGTGATATACCTGGGCTACCCTAACTGGTGGAACGGTGCTCCGCGTATTATAAACACCTTCATAGAGGCATACGGTCTGAAGGGCAAGACGGTGATACCGTTCATGACCTCTGGCGGCAGCCGAATAGAGAACTCGGAGAAACTGCTCAAAGCGGAATATCCCGACATAAACTGGCAGAAGGGCAAACTGCTGAACGGTGCTTCGCAAAAGGATGTAGATAACTGGGTGAAGTAAATATAACGAGGAAAAAAGGTGTCCACTTATTTATAGAGAACACTACAACCGCCTGACTTTAAGTGAAGAACTTAAGGTCAGGCGGTTGTATTTTCAAGTAGAAGTAAGGTTGTACTCCTATCGAATGGCGAGAAAAGATGGCTGCGAATGTAGCCTCAGATGATAAAAACGGGATTAAACCTTTTTTACTAAATACCTAAGAAAAGTATCACTGAAGGGAAAAATCGTTTAAAAAAGGTGTCTACTTCGTAGGAAGTAGACACCTAAAAACATAGGAAGTGGATACATAGACAGGGGAAGTAGACACTTTTTTTGAAAGAAAAACACTATATTTGCGCCATGAAAGAAATATTAGGAACCATTTCAAGGATAGAATTGGCCCTGATTATCATCGGGGTGGCTGCACTCATATTAGGTGTTATCTTCGGATATGCCATGATACATGAGTACAGAATGTATCTCGAGGATCATTGGAAGGCTCGCTTCAGTTTTTCCAATTTCTTCAAGCAGGAACAGTTTTATATCTTTTTATTTCTGGCATCCATATTCATCATGCTGTTAAACCTTTTGCATTTCTTAGAGTGAGTTTAACAATAAGCAGACAAATATAAATAACAAATATAGTATTCATTTATGAAAAAAATTACCAATCAATCCTATGTGTCGCAAGTCGGCTGTATTGACAATGGGTGGGCGAAGTTCGGAGGTTTCGCTCTGTTTCCATTGATGTTGTTGATGTTGTTACTTCTGCCTGCCAATGTGGTGGCTCAGACGGAATACGACAAGTCTGTTACGTTCACAGCCTTAGTGGGTAATCCAGATGGCTACGCCAATGAGACTTGCGCTAATCTCTTTGATGGCAAAAAGACGAGCGATAATTTCAGCAAGTGGTGCTGCAGTTTTAATGGCAACGCCTATGTCATCTTCGAAGCCAGCAAGGCAGGAGCGCCTGTGGGCTACACCATCACAACGGGTGATGATAATGCATCTTGGGGGATAGGTCGCAATCCGTTGTCATGGAAACTCTATGGCAACAATGAAGGCAAAGATGGCGATTGGACGCTTATCCAGGAGGTAAGCAACGATGCGACGCTCCAGGATGAGAACTATACTTCTTTCGACTTTACCAGTGAAGGTTCTACCTTTTATAAATATTTCAAATGGGAAATTTCGGCTATTCACAGTGGAAAAACATTGCAGGTAGGCGAGTTTGAACTCAAACTCACGACCTGTTCTCACAATAATACTGATGGCTCGTCTGCCCTTGGCACAGCAATCGAAACCGTTGACCCGACCTGTGTGGAGCACGGATATACCACACACGAATGCTCTATCTGTCATTCAACATTAAAAGTATATATGAATGATGAATTAACGAAGCACACTCTCACTTATCATGAACTGAAACCTGCCACATGTATAGAAACTGGTACAAGTGAATACTGGCAGTGCAGTGTATGCAACAAACTCTTCAGCGACGCTGATGCTACTACAGAGATTGCAGATGCTGCCAGCCTCGTGATTCCAGCAAATGGCCATAAATTCAATAGCGAAGGCACTTGTACTGTATGTCAGTATGAGGATTCTCGCTTTGTTGCATTTAAAAATTTAGATGGAATAAAAGTAATATCCATTACTGATAATGGCGGATATCCTTGGAAAGAAATAGATTTGAACGCAGAGGGCATTGCGGAACTTGGCTTCACTATTCCTGAGGGTAGCAAGGGACTGATGTCAAGTAATTATAATGTGAATCAAAGTTCTTCAGAGACTGTAATCAGGCTCAATGTATCTAAACCCATATTACTGACATCTCAGGTTCTTGTTTCGTCAGAAAAAGGATTTGATAAATTTTATATTTATGTAGATAACAAATTAAATCTGCTTATTAGCGGAAAAAAGCAAACAGAATACAAAGTTCTATTATCTGCAGGCGAACATTCTTTGACGTTAAGTTATGAAAAAGACCGAGGTAGTAGAGAATATGCAGATCGCGCATTCTTATGCAATCTGAAAACAGCAACTGCAATTAATGACTATGTCGCAGATTATGAATCGTCTGACAATACATTGACTTTCAAAGGAATCACTTCTGACAATTTGGAAGCCCTTGATTTAAGCCGTATCGTTATGGTGTATAACGAACAGACGGTGAGCAATATGTGCTCTCTTTTAAATATACAGGCGAGTGCTATCAAGAATATTGTTTTCGAAGAGAATTCCAAAACATACGCTCCAACATCGTTGAATGAATTCTTTTATGACTGCAGAGAATTGGAAACCATTTCAGGTCTTGATAATTTGAATACAGCGAATGTGACGAATATGTGTAGGATGTTTGCGAACTGCTATGCTCTCACCTCGCTCGACCTCACGAACTTCAACACTGCGAATGTGACGGATATGAGT
>DAIUFT010000031.1:6341-33796 GCA_036844425.1 Prevotella sp.
TCTCACCTCGCTCGACCTCACGAACTTCAACACTGCGAATGTGACGGATATGAGTTGGATGTTTAAGAGCTGCTATGCTCTCACCTCGCTCGACCTCACGAACTTCAACACTGCGAATGTGACGGATATGAGTAATATGTTCTTTGATTGTCAAGAACTTTCTTCTCTCGATGTCACTAAGTTCAATACAGCGAATGTGACGGATATGAGTTGGATGTTTGCGAACTGCTATGCTCTCACCTCGCTCGACCTCACGAACTTCAACACTGCGAATGTGATGAATATGAGTAATATGTTCTATAATTGTCAAAAACTTTCTTCTCTCGATATCTCTAATTTCAATACAGAGAAGGTGATGCAAATGTACGCCATGTTCCGGGACTGCTCTGCTCTCACAACCATCTACGCCAGCGATAAGTTTAAAACGGGCAAGGAACAACAAACTGGTTTTGTCATGTTCTATGGCTGCACGGAACTCAAAGGCGCTATAGATAAATATGACGAGGGCATGACCGATCACACCTACGCAAACTACAAGACTGGCTACTTTACTAAACTGGTGGGCAAGAATGGAGAAGAGAAGATAGGAGCAACTGGAGAAACTCTTGCTACGGAGAAAATCGTTCTTGATGACGACAAGGATTTCGTGGCTTACGAGCCATTCGCTGCCAAGGCTGCATCTTACGAGCGCAATATTAATACCGGCACTATCTGGGGAACGCTTTGCTTGCCTTTCGCCATTGCCCCGAACGAAGAAACAGAATGTAAGTTCTATTGTCTCACAGGTGTAGATACGGCTAATAAATGCATCACCCTTGAAAGTTGTGAAGAGGACATAATCCCTGCCGGCACTCCTGTGCTCTTCAAGATGAATGAGGATGAGCAGACACTCAGCATTTCTGCACAAGATGCAAGCATCGTTAACAATCCTGTAGCAGGAACAAACGCCGATGTCAACCTCGTAGGTTCATTCACCAAGATTGGCGGCAAAGACAAACTTGGTCTTGCGGACACCGATTACATCATCAGCAATAACAAGTTCTGGCGTGTCTCAGACTTGAAGAGTGAGAACAGCAAGGGTGTAGGCAGCAAACCTATGCATGCATATATCCATCCAACCAATGCATCTCAAGCGAGAGCAGCCATGCTGAGCATCGGAATGGGTGATAGCACGACAGCCATTGACAATCTCAACGCCATCAGCAATGATGCCAATGCAGAATACTATGACGTGAATGGTCATCGTACTGATGGGCTGCAGAAGGGTCTGAACATCGTGAAGCGTGGCAGCAAGACTTATAAAATCATGGTTAAGTAAAGGAATCTTAAATCAAAAGGATATGAAAAAGAAAGAATATACAAAGCCAGAGATACAGGTGGTAAACATCACCCATTGCAATCTCCTCATAACATCGAATATGGGTCAAGGAGGAAGTGACGATAAAAGACCAGAAATGGAGGAAGACGGCTGGTATTATGGTGATTAACAGTCATTATAACGCCTAACGGCAAAATACAGGAAGCCCCTGGTGCTATACGCATCGGGGGCTTTTATCGCACCTCACGAGAAAATCAAGTAGGAGGAAAACAAAGAAGTTTTCTTCCTATTTTCATGTATACTCATACCGAGTGTACTACCAATCAGGTTTCTTCAAATAGTTGTTAGTCAGAGATTTGTATGTATACTCATACCGAGCGTACTACCAATAAGAGCCTTGATTTTCTTTACAATCAAGGCTCTTATTATCTCGGTATCTCTCGTTGGTTTTCTATTCTTGCTTTTTCTCGTGTGTATTACACTAACACCACTGTGACGCCCTTGGCGGCTTGCGCTCCATAGACAAGGGCTTGCTCTATATCGGCGGTCTTTGAGGGGCCGGAGATGAAGGAGCCGAAGCCGTACTTTGAGGTCTCACCTTGTCCTTCTATGCCTGAACCGCGAGTCTTTAGCCACTCGTATGCCTCGTGCATATTGCTGACAATGTTCTTGCGATGGACTATGATGACGAGGTTTTCCGAAATGAAACAGATGGCTTTCTGCTTCATGTTCATCGGTACCCACACACAGGCGTTCTCCGCACATGCCACTCCGCCTTCTACTACACCGACATCCGTGCCGTCAAGGTCTTGCGCCTCTGCTACATCATCTGGATTGCGGTCTGCCTTTACCGTGGGGATATTGCTCGAAATAACCTTTGCATCGGGGTATGCCTTGCGTATGATGTCGTTGATGTCATCACCCTCTTGCATCTCTATCAGGTGCGCTCCCGCTGTGGTCGTAGTCTGATGTATAAACTCCGCTACGGGATCTTCAAAGGTAAGTTTAGGGAACGATAGGTCGGGCATATCGTATGTTTCGCGTGTATTCTTACGCAGACGGTTCAGTATATCTTGCTTGCTGCTCATTTTACTTTTCCTTTCTTCCAAAGTGTGTGAAACGATTCCTTGGCAAACTCTGGCATGGCGTGGTACTTACACCATGCGTTTAGTTTTATGTCGGTCATGAACGATGGCACGTAGTTGGCGAGTGGCGCAAAGCGTAGTGCTGTAGAGTAGAGCGACGGACGGTCGAAGAGTACCTTCATGCCGTTCGACATGGCCTTCTTCATAGGGTCGGCATGATGGAAACTGTCCAGTTCTTGTCGCCACTTGTATATCTGTGAAGACAGATCTACCTTAACAGGGCACACATTATCACACGAACAACACAGCGAACAAGCCGAACAGTTGTGGTAGTTCTTGTCCTTATCCTTAAGCATACCGAGGTTCACGCCGATAGGTCCTGGGATAAAGTATGTATAAGAATAGCCTCCTGAGCGGCGATAAACGGGACACGTGTTCATGCAAGCACCACAGCGCATGCACTTCAATGTCTGCCAATGGTCTGGGTTAGCGAGTATGTCGCTACGACCATTATCTACGAGAATGATATGGAACTCACCGTCAGGACGTGGCTTACGGAAATGTGACGTGAAGACTGTGGTAGCCTGTCCCGTTCCGTGGCGTGCAAGAAGACGTTGGAATACGCCCATAGCGTCATAGTCGGGGATAACCTTTTCCAGTCCGATGCTGGCAATGTGTAGTTTCGGTACCGATGTACTCATGTCAGCATTGCCCTCGTTGGTGCAAACAACGATTTCGCCTGTTGACGCAATGCCAAAGTTAGCACCCGTCATTCCACACTCTGCCGTCATGAAGTTGTCGCGCAGGTGGTAGCGAGCGCAACGTGTCAGGTACGTTGGGTCAGCCTTTTCCTCCAGTTCGCGACGGTCCGTTACGCCCATACTCAGTGCCGCGTGCTCACCGTTATGCTCAAGGATGCCCTTCTCGCGGAAGTTCTCTTTTACCTGTTCACGGGTGATGTGGATTGCCGGCATGATGATATGGCTCGGCGCGAGGTGCATTAACTGAAGTATGCGCTCACCGAGGTCGGTCTCAACGACATCTATTCCTTTAGCGATAAGATTCTCGTTAAGGTGGCATTCCTCCGTAAGCATTGACTTGCCCTTAACAACTTTCTTTACATTATGCTTACGAAGAATATCCAGTACAATCTCATTGTATTCATCAGCGTCCTTAGCCCAGTGTACTATGGCACCGTTCTTGATGGCATTACGCTCAAACTGCTCCAGATAATCGGCAAGATGTGTCACCGTGTGTTTCTTTATCTGGCTTGCCGCTTCGCGCAGTTGCTCCCATTCCTTTATACCGTACGCTTGGTCATCACGTTTTGCTCTGACGCTCCAGAAGGTCTGATCATGGCGTGTTACCCACTCTGGGTTGCGGTTTACCTTCTCTGCCGCTATAGAATGTTTAGTGCTCATAGTCCGTTAGCCAATATCTGTACTACATGAATAAACTTTATTTTCTCTTCTCCCCCATCCTTCTTCAGCAGTCCCTGCATGTGCATCAAGCACGAAGAGTCAGGGCCTGTGATGTATTCTGCCCCTGTTGCCATGTGGCGTTTTATCTTGTCATGTCCCATTCTTGCCGATACGTCGGGCTCTTCTATGGAGAACATACCACCAAAGCCGCAACATTCATCCACTCTTTCGGGCTCTACCACCTCTATGCCACCGACCATCTGCAGCAAGTCTTTTATCTTATTAAATCGAGGCACGCTGCGTTCTGAGGGTGAAGAGAGACCCAGTTCGCGCACTCCGTGGCAACTATTGTGCAGGCTTACCTTATGTGGGAACTTCGCCCACGGCAGTTCCTTGGGCTTAATGACGTCGTGAATGAACTCTACTACGTCCATGGTCTTTTGAGCGGTCTTACACTCGTGCTTCACTATGTTAGGGTGAAAGAACCTAACATATGCTGCACACGATGCGCTGGGCGCCACGACATAGTCGTACTTGGCGAAGAGTTTATCGTAGTCTTCCACCAGTTTCTCTGCCTTTTGTTGGAATCCCGCATTGCCCATAGGTTGTCCGCAACACGTCTGTTTCTCAGGATATTCCACGTCAAGACCGAGTTTTCGCAACAGTTTATATGTGGCTACGCCGACCTCTGGATACAATGCGTCCACATAACACGGAATAAATAAACCGATCTTCATTGTGTTTTTAAGTTTGTTGTTTATAAAGTCTAATGCCTAATGCTATAAATACAATAATGTGTTTTCTGTGACAAAAGTAGAAAAAAGTCACGAAAGCGCAAAGACAATGAATAAAAAATAAAAGACCGAACGTCACTTATCTGTAATAAGTGACAAGAAAATAAGCATTCAAGGAGTTGTAATATTCCTTATTGAGGGTATATAAAGGGAAACAGGTTGCACCCCTATTCTATAACATGGGATACAACCTGTTTCGTTGTTGTGTTACTTTCCACCTACAGGGAACACATAAAATTTGCGGTCTTTCACGGGGTCAAGCATCAATTGGTCTATTATAATATGCTCGTCAAGAGCCTCTATAGTAATAGTATAACGACCTGCTGGCAACCGTACGTTCATTGTGCGCAGTGATTGTCCACGCAGCACGTTCTGCTTCCAACGCTCTGAACGGAAGGGTTCTTTCAATGAATAGGTTTCCGACTGCCCATTTACTGTTACCTTGTAACGTATGTCCCCTTTATCATTAGCCTGAGTAGGGATGACCGCAGTGCGCAATACTCCGTCAATTACTTTATCAAGAGTAATGTCAAACGAAATGTAACCACCTTTAGGTATGCTGACAGCGTTCATGCTGTGTCCCAACATCTGTATTATCTTCACCCCTTCTGTAGCCTTTGTGTACTGCGAAGCATTGAGTGCTATCGTTCCATCTGTCTTTATTGGGTAATGCCCCTTATTATCTTTCGCATAAAGTTCTATCTCTTTAGCAGTGGGCATGAGTGGCAATATCGGTCCGTTGAACACGTTGAGGTCACGCGGCATATAGTTCATATTGCCACGCCACTTACCATTGGCCATAGTGTTGTTATAGTAATCGGTTAGTTCACGAATGGTGTAATATGCCCTCATGCTTCGCGACGCAGCGGTAAGCAGAGAGTCACGAAGTGTTTTTCCATAGCGGTTCATACCGCCCACGCACAACATTCGTGCTTTCTGTGCCTCAAGTATCTTCGTTGCCATCATGGCGGAAGCCTTTACTGGATAGGTTATAGCGGCGAAATAGGCATCCTTCCGTTCGGTGGGAATATTCTTGCCTATCTCTTCTACTTTTTTCACTATTCGGTCATAGTCCTCAAGATAACGGTTCAACTCATTGCCAAACGCTGTCGTAAACTCCGTGTCTATAACCTGCGAATAACCATGCGGATAACGTTTTTTGTCCAGTTCCACCTGCGTCCATCCCATAAATTCAGGTTTGCGTATGGCACAGAGGCGATAATACTCTTGCATTACAGGCAGAAGCGCTGTACCTTGTTCCTTGCCAAACTGTGTGACGAGCCAGTGGTGAAGGTGGTTGTTGATATTGTCATGACGTATAGCGTTGATGTCCCACGCCATGTCGAGGAAGAACTCGAGTTCGTATGCCGCTACCTTCGGGTCATGAACATTCACTATCCACAGTTTGCGAGCATTATGATCGTAAGCCTGTCGCATCTCATTGTATATCAGTCCAGGCTGTTCTGTTGTAAGCCACATATAGTCATGTGGTCTGCCCACGTAACTGAGGTGATAGTAAACACCCGCGCCACCCTTACGCTTCCGTTGCTCTACATCGCTGAGACGTGTCATGTAGCCATAGTTATCGTCACACCACATCAGGGTAACATCATCAGGGACTTTCAAACCGTCTTCATATATCTCAAGCACTTCCTTATAAGGCACGAACACCTGCGGTACGGACTCTACATCCTTATTAAAGTACTTCTTTATCAAATCACGCTGACAGTCAATGGCTGCTTGCAATCCTATGAGTTTCTCTTTCCTCGTCTTCACGCCCTCCATGCTACCATCGTGTATGCCACGCATGCCTATTGTGAAGATGTATTCACCTCCTTTCACCTCCTTCAGTCGTTCTGTCCAGTAATCCTCCACCGCCTTACGGTTACTAAAGAGGTTATATGCACCGCGTTTTTTAACGCTCCATTCACCCACATTGTTACGTAAAAGTGGCTCACAATGGCTTGTACCGATAATGATACCACACGAATCTGCCATTTCCTTATTTCCCTTTACCTTAAAGAAAGCGGTAGTACCCGCATGCATACCTGGCCATATTGCGTTGGCACGCAGACGCAACAGCAGTTCGAATATGCGTTTATAGACCTTTGGTCCGATGCTTCCGTAAGGCTGCGAGGAATCGTAGTTTACACCAGCCCAATAGCGTAAAGTCCAGTCTTCATCGTTAAGGAATATGCCACGATACTCCACTGAAGGACATTGCAGTGTAACAAAGTCTTGCGGAAGTGACAAACTTTTTTTCTTCTCTGGCACCACATCACCCCACCATACCCACGGTGAGACGCCTGCCTTACGCGACAGTTCCAATATGCCATAGGCACAACCACGACCGTTATTGCCGACAATGACTACCTTTTCGCCTTTCACACCGAGGTAGAAGGCATCAAGAGCATTGAGCAAACTATCTGTAGGAATGCCTCGCTTACGCAAAGACGACTTAACACCTGCCGTCGCCTTACCAAGTTCGTACACCTCAATCGTAGCAGTAGAGCCCCCTCTTACAGGCACTTTACCCGTTACCTGCCGCATGTCGTCGGCAAACATCTGTAACGCTATGTCAACCACAGGCGACGTCTTTGTCTTCAGACTGTAACTTACTGGTTTAACACCATCATACCATTCTGCGGCATTTACTATAACGCAAAAACAAGTTACGAAGAGAATTGTCAGTATTTTCTTCATTAGTTATTATTGTTATCGAATATGAATATTAGTCGTATGTACTGTCCACTTCTGTCGTGTATCACAGCAAATTTAGTACGATAGTGCCCTGTCTCGATGCTTGGCTTCTTACCTTTTACTTTAGGGTGGTTCTATAATATTCTTTTCCATTCATCAAGATACCGTTCTCATCCATTTATGAAAAGGGCACTAACGCTTACTTTTTACAGGAAGCATCACGAGTGTTGATGACGCCTAACTCTTCGAGTTTCTTCGTCATGGCAAGCCCCAGTTGCTCTGCTGACTTGGCTGTAAAATGAAGTTTGTCGGAGAGTAACTCTGCACTACCCATGTCTATCAGGTATGCGTTCTTATCCTCTTTCGCAAGACGCTGCATTCCCTGCTTCACGTCTTTGCTGAACTGCCTGTTTCTTTCCGACACGGTACCGAAGATGAACGGCAACTTCTTGTAGCGTTTGTCTCCTGTCTTTCTGACAAGGTGCTGGCGCACATGGTGTAGCATCTGTTTTAGATTTTCATAATAATGTGCTCCCTGTGGGGCATCACTCTCGCCTTGGTGCCATAAGAATGCCTCAACAATGTAGCCCTGCGGCAGTTGGCTTAGTTCTTTATCTATAGCGTCATCTATGAGTTCTTCAAACGCGAGTAGAAGCGATTTACCTCCCTGCGTCACCGATTTGTTTCTGCTAAGCCAATCTGCATTGGCACACCAGTAGTCATTGTTCGTACTGCGTGCAAGCGTATCTATGGCTGTTCCGCCCAAACTCCATTTCACCACATAGAAGGGTTCGCTCTGCGCCTTGCTCATCTCTTGATACACATAAGCGTCATACGCCCACCTGCTGAACCTGCGTTGCGCTTTATCAACAGGATTAAAGAGTTCAAACTTGCCTTTGGTACACTCCGCTTCTCCACTTCCCCAACGCCAATAGCAGTTAGGGATGTCGCCAATGTGCATATCAAACTCATTGCCAGGCACCCTGCCATCGGTGTTTGATTGCCCTGCTACGATGATGACTTTGGCTGGTTTATTTGTAACAGCAGCCAGTGGCAGCACAAGGAAAATGGAAAGAAGTAATAACGATAATGATTTTCCTATTCTCATGGTTAGTAACTTTGTTTTTTTTCTTATATGTGCAAAATTACACAAAAAAAATGAGACAGAGGGGGTCTCGTCTCAAATTATGAAGAAATTATATATCATAACGCCTTTTTTTGATACCATTAGAGGGGAAGAGGTGAAATGCCTTTAACGTTTTTTGTTAAATAAAATAATGTGGAATCTGTTATTTTTTCGCTACCTTTGCAACTTAAAAATGTGAGAAAAAATATATATGAGCAAGATATTACCTTCAAACAAGGAGCAGGGTAACACGTGGACGCACCTCGTAGGTGCGGTGTTCGCTCTCTCGTCAATATGGGAAGTATGGCCTGCCGCCAAGTTAGGGTGGCAATGGACAATGGGCATACTGTTCTTCATAGTAGGCATGTTCCTCATGTTCCTCTCCAGCACCATCTACCACTGGGTGTGGCCTGGCAGAACGAAGAACGTGTTACGTAAATGCGACCATATCAGCATCTATGTCATGATAGCCTGTTCCTACACTCCCATCTGCATAGCGGTGATAGGCGGCTGGTTGGGCTGGACGGTGTTCGGCATACAGTGGGCTATGGTGGCGGCTGGCACGGTGTACAAGATTGTTGCCATGGGTAAGTACCCACGACTCTCCCTTGCCCTATACCTCATAATGGGCTGGAGCGTGGTGCTCGTGGCACAACCCGTTGTGGAGCGTCTGTCGTGGCTATCGCTGCTGATGCTGTTACTGGAAGGAGTATTCTATACTGCCGGCACATATTTCTTTGCCTATGACAGCCATAGGCATTACCACGCCATTTGGCACGTCTTCGTACTCCTTGGCGCCATGGCGCACTGGACAGCCATACTATTGATAATACTGGGAAAGTAGAACCGCCCTTTAAACGACAATGGCAGGCGTATGCGCCTGCCATTGTCCTATATCTCCGACAACGAGATGCGGTTGTGTTGTTTCTGGTCTCGGAATGCTTTGGGAGTCATTCCCGTAACTTGCTTGAACTGTGAGGAGAGGTGGGCAGGGGAACTATAACCCAGGGCGTAGGCTATCTCACTGGTAGTCTGCTGACTGTAGCAGAGCAGTTCCTTGGCATACTCTATGCGGTGGAGTATGGCGAACCGCTCTATCGTGATGCCGTTTACCTCGCTGAAGAGTTTGCTGAGACTGCTGTAGTCCCGTGACAGACGCTGAACGAGATAGTCTGACATCTTTGGTCGTTCGCCCTTCATTCGCACCCACTCCATGACGGCTATGCGCAGTTGTTCCAGAATCACTGTGCGGGGGTCATCAAGAAGTTCAAAGCCTACAGCCTGTAGGGCTGATGATAAACGTGCCTTCTGCTCCTCGCTTATCTCCTCACGTATCTCTGCCTCGCCGAGACGTATGTTCACGGGCGTGAGACCCTCTGAAACGAGTATTGTCCTCACTGCCATGATGCAGCGAGGACATACCATGTTCTTTATAAGTAACTTCATAGGTCGCAGGGCTAAGTAATACTTATAGCGTACACTTAAAGCCTACTTCATCTACAGCCTTGCTGATTTGTTCGAATGTGGCTGTGCCTTCTACCTGCGCTTCTTTCGTCTGCAGGTTAACACTGGCTGACGTTACGCCCTCTACGCCAAGGATGGCTTTCTCTACTGAGGCACGACAGTGGTTGCAGTTCATGCCCTCGATGTGGTAAACTTTCATAGTCTCTTTGTTTATTTTGTTTGATGTTTCTTTCTTTTTAAAGCGTTGCACTATCAGCGCGTTGAAGAGCAACAGCAGCAGCAGTACTCCTGAACCTATCTCAAGCCACGTGTTGCTTGCCATGCAGCATGCTGGGGTTGTTACCAACTGGCTGAGGAAATCTACGATATGATTGAATTGAAGATAATCTACTATACTGCCAAAGGCTATCGCTCCTACTATTATTGACGCCATGTATATCAGCATGGTCTTTATGCCAAGTACTTTTCTCACTACCAGTATTGAGGCGAGGTTACATGCCGGACCTGCCATGAGCAATACCAGTGCGGCACCTGGCGTTAGGCCTTTCATCATTAGGGCTACCGCAACGGGTATGCTGCCTGTAGCACAGACGTACATTGGTATGGCGATGAGCAACACGAGGAGCATTGAGGCGAAGGTGTTGCCGTTGAGTATGGTAAACCATTCATCGGGCACACAGATGGTTATGACGGCTGCCACCACCAGTCCGAGCACCAGCCAGCGACCTATGTCCTGCATCATCTCTACGAAACCGTAATGCATGGCTTCGCGGAAGCGCACCGTGAAGGTCTTGTGCTCTACTTCTTGTTTTGCCTCGCAGCGTTCTTCTTGTTTCGCGCCTTTATCGCCTAACAAGGCAAGACTGCCACCGAAGATGGCGGTAAAGAGTGCAGCAAGGGGACGCACTATGGCGAACGGCAGTCCCATCAAGCCGTATGTGGCGATAATGCTGTCAACGCCCGTCTGGGGTGTGGCTATCAGGAATGAGACCACCGCTCCGCGTGAAGCGCCTTCTTTGCGTAAGGACATAGCCGTTGGTATCACGCCACATGAGCACAGCGGCAGTGGTATGCCGAACAATGTGGCGTAAAGTACTGAACTAAACTTGCCGGAGGAAAGATACCTGCCGTAGAATCTGCCTGGGATGAAAGAGTGCATCAGTCCTGAGAGGAAGAATCCTAACAACAGGTAAGGGGCCATCCCGCATACTATGTGTATAAACTGTTCCATTATTTGTTTTTCTTTTGCGATGCAAAGGTACACATAATTTTCCTTTATACTTTTACATAATTATGGATAATGCTTACAGGGCACCTTTATCTTACTGGCAGCGATACCGCCAACTTGCTAATGGCTACATAGTCTTCTTCCACCACTATCTCGTCTGACGCAAGCAAGGGACGGCATGGTTTGAACGCAGTCACTCCGCTGGCGTCTGGGTATATCATCATACATGGACACGCGGTGCCGTCATCTCCTACCCCAAGCAGACGCCGAACGCCACGGCAGCGTGCATATTTCGCCAACTGCCACACGTCATGTTCGCTAATCCCATCACGCCAGTCGGGGGTATATCTTGTATTAATTATAAGGTGTTCATCGGGTTTTACGAAGTTGGGGCGACCGCGTTGCATTCCCGTCTGGTATAGCACTGAGTCACCATAGGCATCATGTAACAAGGCGCATACGTAACGTTCGAACAGCCTTGGCATATCGATGATAAACGGTGGAAACTTGTCTCTGTTCGTGCCGCTGTCATGTTCCACGCAATAGCCTTTCTTCTTTATTATCATCTTCGCCAGCGGCAGTGTCTCACGATATTCCTTAAACACGGGGTTTACGGGAATACGTAACAGTTCCTGCGGTGCCACCACGTCACTAACTTTCTCGAAGGCGGCTACGGCAGAGGCATACATATTCTGTAGCGTGGTGACGTGTTCACCCAGTGCCGCCTGCGCCCTAACGAGCATTCGGTTGCAAAGCAGCAGGGCACGCTTTATTATGCGGTTCTCCACGCAATTGATGTCGTATTCATGAAAACGGCAGTCCACGAGTTCTGGTCTGCTGGCGGCTATGCCGTGCTTCATGTACTGCGATACCAGCACCTTGCCTTTTATCCTGCCGTTAAGACGTTCTTCGCGTACTATATAGCCTGACTTCAGTCCCTTCTTTACTATACGGCTAACGAGGTTAAGGAAATAGACTATCAGCAGGGGTTCCATCTGGAACGTGTCGGAGTCTATCTCTATCGGCTTATCGTCGGTGCGGATAAAGAACACTTGGTCGAGGTGTTCGCTCGCCTTATCGCAGGTAAAGCATTTCATAAGCATAGTCTGTAGATCTACCTCACGCCTCCTTGGCACCACCACCATGGCTTGACGCTTCTTGGCATCCACCCAGTCGGCACCTACATAGCACGACATCATGAACTCGTCTTCACGCCAACGATAGTCCATCCCCATCAGCCGCACATCCTTCAGCGCCTGTGGTTTTGGCGTCTCGCGTATCTTACTAAGGAAAAGATGACGATGCTCCGCTTTGTCCGCCAGGCGAAACGACTCACGCTCTATGTATTCAAGGTTTGACATACGCTTACTTACCGATGTTCGCTATCGCTGTTTTCATCTCGCCATTGTCTATTATGATGCCATCACGCAGATATTCCTCAAGGAGCGGACGTATCTTGTAGTCAAGGTTCATGTCATAGTCCTCCTCTGTCTTAGCCAGGAAGTAACTGTGGCCCACCATTATGTCTTTCAGGTCAAAGTCTGGATTAAGATTATTCTTAATAAGGTTACGTATGTCCGTAAACAGTTTCATCTCCTTGTCCATCAGTTCGCCACGGTCGTTGTAATACTCACGTATGGCGTACGACTGCGCCTCGAGCGTCATGAAGGCGAAGCGACGGCGCACGGCATAGTCTATGTATCCAAGGCTGCGGTCTGCCGTATTCATGGTGCCGATGATGTAGAGATTGTCGGGCACACCGAATGTGTCGCCAGAATATGGCAACGTTACGGTAAACTCATCTTCTGCGCCTAAGCGTTTACTCTTCTCGAGCAGGGTGATAAGTTCGCCCAACACCTTCGACACGTTGGCTCTGTTTATCTCGTCAATGATTAGTATGTAGGGTCTGTTGTCCGCTCCGTCATTATACGCCTCTGCCGCAGTGCACATTCTCTTGAATATGCCTGGCTTCACCTTAAACCTCATAGTGCCATCGGCAGCGATACTGTCGGTATCAGGTTTCAGTCCCTCAACGAACTCTTCGTAGTCCAGGCTCTGATGGAATGTGGTGAAGCCTATGCGTCCCTCACGTTGCAGTTCTCTGTAACGTTGTTTCAACAGCGGTCTGGTCACTGGCACCTCACCATCACACATATACACAGCGAGTTCCGTGGTAAAATACGTCTTACCGCAGCCTGGTGCTCCCTGTAGTATTATCTGACCAGAGTTTCTGAGCAGCCTTGCGGCTTGCACTGCCTCAAGGCTTACCATTCCTTTCTGCTCTGAATGCTCCATTATATCATTATCCATTTTATACTGATTGTTGTAAATTCTACTTATAAGTGCAAAATTACTCAATCATTTTGATGATACCAACATTTTTCGAAAGAAAAAACGCTATCATAACAGTTAATGCCTTAATACTACGCCATGTTTTTACCCGTTTTATAACGTTAATGCTATTGACTTACTATTGTTTGGCAATTGGCAAACGAATGTTTGGCAATTGGCGTACAATTGTTTGGCAATTGGCGTACAATTGTTTGGCAGTTGGCGTACAATTGTTTGGCAATTGGCAAACAATAGAATGACAATTGCCAAACGATTACAGTCAGCAGTCAATTCTTTTTTTAGGAGGTTGGGCTGAAAGGCTAATCTCTTCCTTACATTGCACATAAACATTATAAAAGCATTGCCGAATAATTACACTTATAAATTATAACTACAAAAAAAATAAGAAGAATCATGTCGTTTCTTGCAGTAGTTTCATATTTTATTTGTAACTTTGTAATATTATTCTGAGTTTTTCCAGTTTAATGCGACTCATTTCATAATAAAGTGTTGCAGAATTAGGTATTAAAAGGCACTACTCATGAACTAATCAATGCAAAAAAAGTATTCACAAACATAACTCTTATTCTTATGGACACAAACCTTTTCACTCGGGGTAACAAAGCACACGGTTTTGTTAATACCTTACTAACGTTGCTGTTATAGTTTGCAGCCTTCCCACTGCAAATGTTTGGAGCAGACAGTAAGACGACCTATCAAGGGGTTACGTTAAAGAAGCCTTCTATCATAGGGGAAACCTACCAGATTAGCAATCGTGAGGAACTGCTGTGGTGGGCTGTGAACGACCAAAACAAGAGTATTCGTCTCACTGCCGACATTAATATTCAGGGCAACCAACAGTTGCTGAACGATGAGGGCAACAAATGCCAAATGAATGACTATGAAATAGTGGTTTGGCCATATGTGTATTATAACAGTTCATGCCCTACAATTGACGGTAACAAGCACACCATTCGTGGCTTGTATCAGAACAAGGGATATGGTGTGGATGGTGCACCTGGTTCATCTAAGAATTACGACTATGTAGGCTTTATATCCTATTCTAAACCTACCATCACGATTAAGGACTTGACGATAGAAGATTCTTTTTTCGAGGGTAAGGTGGTAGGTGCCTTTATTGGGCAGAAGTCAAAACACGCCACTGCCACAAGCCAAACAAACATTACTAACTGCTCATTCCGTGGTGTCATAGTAGGTACGATGTATGCTGGTGGCATTGTTGGACAATTCCGCACTGACGGTCAGGATGCCAACATCTACCGTTGCTTCAATTACGGCACAGTGAAGGTTTTGAGCCAAGACACTAATTCGGCAGCAGGCGGTATCTGTGGCTACTTGGACATTACGCATACTGCCTTTGCCAAAGCCAACACATTCTTTAACCGTTGCGTGAACTACGGCAGCATCACAAATAATTGTCATGGCGGAAATGTCGGAGGCATTATTGGTCGTGTATGGGATAATAACAACGGCGAACGTGAATATCGCTTCTGCTTTAATTTTGGTGACGTCACAAAGTATGACCAGTTGAACAAGAAACTAACTGGTAGTGGCATTATTGGCGGTTACATCCATACCAACGGCAAATCAAAACCGAAGGTGTTAAATTGTGGCAATGCACGCAAAACTGATACGGGCAGTCTGCTCGACTCCTTGACATGGAACGTGGACGGCGAAAAACTCTTATTGAGCGGATATAAAGTAAACCTATCTAACAAATTATATTCATCCATCCAAAAAGATGAATCCGCAATCACTTATTTTAACAACAACTGGATTATGACAAGCGCAATAACAGCAATTATCACCGTTGGTGTGGTTACTGCAGGTGTTGCATTAGTGGCTTATGAAGCACTCTCTGTGGCCCTAATCGCAGTTTTTGGTACTGGTGCGCTTACCGCTCTGACAGCAGCCTTTTTCGAAAAAAACTCTGCTTTTTCTGGCGGATATGTCATTGGGGCAAAAGATGGTATTGGGGCTGCTTATAATACTATTAGAACAGACAATAACGCTGCGAACCTAATGGCGCAGGCTCCTTTAGTATATAATGACAATGATGTACGCACGGCTACATTCGCATACGACTGTAACCTTATGATGCAATCGGACTCTATAGGAGGAAAATTAAATGATGACAAGTCAATATTGTTCGAGCAACATATTGACATAAACGATAGTACGAAAAATGACCGTTTTCCTTCAATCATAACAGACTATTCAACAGTATCGCCTAACACACTTCATTACGGATACGACAAATGTAACCCTATACCACGCACAAGCAACGAAACAAATCTGTTAGCGACTCCACAGGAACACACTTTCGACTCTACAGGCAAATGTACCGTATGTGGACTTAGCATAGAACCGCTTGGCACTGTAATGAAAATGGATGGTGACAAAGAAGTTGTTGACTATTATACCATCAAGAATCAGCAGCAACTGAACTTCCTTGCCAGTGTATTTAACGGTGAGAACATTGACAATGTTGATGAATATTACAATTTATATAACGGCGCAACATTTAAACTATTGAACGACATCACCTTTGCTGATAAAGCAATGTGGGAGCCTATTGGTTCGCATACTGACCATGATGCTACAACCAATGAAACTTCGGCTAAATGGCATCCTTTCAAAGGAACATTCGATGGGCAAGGATACACCATAAAAGGACTTCGTACTGACGAGAATACAAACTACGCTGGTTTGTTCGGCATGGTGAATCCTGGTTCTTACATACACGACCTGACACTTAGCAACTGTTTGTTCCAAGGCAATGTGGCTGGCTCTATAGCAGGACTTGTTCAGTCGGGAGACAGACCAAATGGCGATTTCATGCCTGTCAGCATTGACAAGGTGGCAGCAGACAGTTCTGTTACCGTTACGGCGGTTATTTCCAATGCTGACTCTTATGCAGGCGGCTTCATCGGAATTGCAAAACCTTGCGTATTCTGGAACTGTAAGATGACCGTAACAAACTGTTACAGCAATGCATCACTGAACTACGTAATCAAGAATGACAATGGCAATGACCTGAAACACTTACTTGGCTCGTTCGTAGGTTGCTACTCCGCTACAATATGGTTGATATCACCGATAGACGAGACTGCTGTTTTTGAAAATTGCTACTTCGGAGGACAGTCTATTAGCGAGAATCTGCACTACGTTGGTAACATTGTGAAAGGTGAAGACGAGGTGAAATGGGGGAAAGACTTCCACGCAAACCGTTTCGTAAACTGCTACAGCGTTAGCAATAATAAGAAAGGAACGTTCGACAATGTCAACGGCAGTTCTTATTTCGTGCCTTACAATTACATGGTGAGTGGTCACCTGGCTTACGACTTGATGGTCAGCACGTCAACGAACGATAAGTATCTCTATACACAAAATGGTAATTACCCTGCGTTTGCCACTAACACCAATGAGCCTTCGCTCTGCAATATAGAGGTGGTCGAAACGAATAGCAAAATCTCTTTGGGTGACACCATTATTATAAAAAGTGGCAAGGAGTTGAAAGTACCGTTTGCTTTTGCTGGTGCTATGTTTGCCAATGCAACATTGGCTGGCTGGGCAAACGACAATACGAGTACAACACCAACCGAAACTGCCACAGAAAACGCGTTCAGCATGATAACAGCCAAACCTTGGTACCGCTATAAACTTTACGTGACTGCCAAGGATGCGCCAACGACACTCGATGTGTATAGGGCTGACCAACTGAGAGGTGTGCCGGCATTGGGAGGAAGCGTCCTGACCAACATCATGAATGACCTCTACCTTACTGGCAAGAATGAGTGGACCATACTTTCCGCACCAAAAACGCTTGAGGGTAACTATCATTCTATATATACGGATATGGCACTGATGACCGAAACGTCACAGACAGGAACTGATCCGATAGAAATTCGCAACCTGCGCATTTATGGTGATACACTTGGCACGTATTTGGGAAGATATAATGAAACACGTACCATAAAACTCACAAACGTCATTATTTCATATAGCAGTAATTTCACATTTGACAATAACAGGTTAACCTCTTTGTACACTTCAGGTGTGGTATTTAGCAATGCTGTAGCCATGGCCTCTGATAGCACTAATATATGCTTCTACCAAGGGTCTGAAAATAACAGGAGTGTGGTCATTTACAATGATAACTCTTACGGCGTCAATGTTTTCCCTAACACCTATGCCAACATCTTGGGCTATATGCTGAAGCACAATATGTTTGACGCTTTTGGTCTTCGTCTTGACGGCAAGGACGAAAAAGTTGCAGGCAAGTTTGGCTTCGCTACGGAGAGTGATAAACGTATATATCGAACTAAACTCTACGATCAAGCAACGGGTGAAGAAAGTGGCGAATTGCTGATGAACTATGATGCGAAGTACACTTATAAAGTAAATGGTGAGACACTGGGCGAAATGACTCAAGGTGTACCTGCTGGTTGCTTTGCCGTTCTACCTGTGACCAAGGATGAGTTGGGCGATAAGTTCAAGTCATTAGGTGCTAACGTTATTACTAAGGATGGATATGCCGCTATCATTCGTTTGGTAGACAGTGAAATCGACGGCTTTGCCTACCCTGCATGCTTCCCTAACACAGGCAAAGACACCGACTCATTCATCATTACGGCTAACCGTGCAGAATACGTGCGTAACATTCGTCGCAATGGCTTGTATGAGAGCGTTTATCTACCATTCGCCTTCACTACGCTTGAGTTTGACGATAAAGAGATGAGCAAGGATGACAAGATTGAGATAGCGTTCCTGAATGCTAAGGAAGGCGATGGTTTGAACAATCAAGGCACACAGTTCAGACTAACAAGTCTGAGTTCACACTATGCTAAGATGCTCGAACAGAACACGGATCCGACCACTGATGAGGAGGATGACTTGTTTATCGCCGGTGTTCCTTATTTCATCAATTTAAGTTGCACCGACCGCACCGATGAGACCACGGAGATTACATTTGTGGGTTACAATGTGGGATTCCTTCGCGAACCTATTGACCTTTACTTTACACAACCGCTTTATGGTTCATTTAGTGCCACAACTGCGGCTAACGTCAATAAAGGAAAAGTCTACGTACTGGGGGCATTTAAGGATGAGACTACGGGGAAAAACATTGAAAAGTTTGTCTCTGTAAAGGATACATACAACCTAAGGGCGTTCCGCAGTTACATGGCTTTAACGAAGGCTGTACAGTCAATGCGTTTGTTCATTACTGGTCAAGACCCTGACCATACTACTGGTATTGACCAAATCAGCCAACACGCAAAGGCTGAAGGTAAGGCCTACGACATATTGGGACGACGCATCAATGCTACCAATGCCAAAGGCGTATATATCATGAACGGTAAGAAAATTATTAACCTTAGAAAATAAGGATGATCTTTTAAGTGTGGTTCTAAGTAAGTGTTCCAAATAATTAGGAACACTTACTAACTATAAAACTCCATAAAACTATGACAACATCAAATAAGAAAACATACCAGAAACCCCAGATTTCAACATTTAACGTACACTCAGAAGGTCTTTGGCTCTGTGCATCGCCTACAGACATTGAAGTTGATGACAGTAAAGACTACGACAACGATGAGGTAACTCAACTTTCAAGAAAGAACTCTATCGACTGGGATTTCTAATCTGAAACAGGTTCTCACTGTTCCTTAGCCCCATAACACGTCAGTTGGGCAAAAGAAGGTTTCCGACATATAACAGGTAAAGGAATGGTGTATTCACCACAAAAAATAATGTTCGAATAAAAAAAAGGTGAAGTTATGAAGGTTTTCGCTATGCTTATTACGTTGCTTGCATCCGTTGCAGTATATGCACAGAAGACGGTGCAGCCTAAGTCTCCGGCTCCTCAACTTGAGTTTGTCATGCAACTGAACGTGTCTATCGGCAGTGCCTATACTGTTGGCACAGTACCACAAGGGCACCGCCAGATAGTCCCCATTACTGGTGGAACCTTTGCAGGACCTCTTCTTAAGGGGAATGTGCTCAATGGTGGTGCGGATTATCAGTTGTCCACCAACAGAGGTGAGCAAACGCAACTTGAAGCCATTTATTCCATTCGCACAGACGATGGCGTGAACATACATGTGCGTAACTCTGGCATCATCTGCAATGGCAAGGACGCACAGGGGCATACCACATTTTATTTTCGCGCTGCGCCAAAATTTGAGGCTCCACTTGACAGCAAGTATGCTTGGCTTAATGACGCTATATATGTGTGCACTCCATCATTTGGAAAGCCTGGAACTATCATACTCGATGTATGGAAGGTCATGTAAGATAATACAAATAAAAACAATACTCTATTAGGGTAATTATTCAGCGATATTTTCGCAAACTTAAATGACGGTAAAAAAAATAAATTGGTATAATTTATTTTTTTTACCGTCACTTATGATAACTTTCTTATTCTGAAGTCAGATTAATCAATAAAGTTCGTCTTGACTGGAGCCTCCTTCTCTGGTAGGCCATAACGTTCCTTACCCATGTTGATAGACTTGATGAGGAACGCCATGTTGCGAGCCAAAGTGCGCATAGTTTGCAGTCCCTCAGCATCCTTGCTTGCCTCGCCTGGTGCAGCACCGTGAACACTGTTCCAGTATTGTGATGCCACGATAGGCATTCCACTGATGGTGTAATATTTATTAAGAACGTCAAAGGTAGCACTGGCACCACCACGGCGACATACCGCTACAGCGGCACCGACCTTCATGGTCTTGTCGTACTTGCTGGAGAAGAACAGACGGTCAAGGAAAGAAAGCACCGTGCCGTTAGGAGAGGCATAATATACGGGGGAGCCTACAACTATACCATCAGCAGTAGCGAATTTCTCTGCCACCTCGTTCACAACATCATCAAAGGCGCAGCGATGCGTCTCGCCACACTTTCCGCAACAGATGCAACCACGTATATTCTTATTGCCTATATGTATCAACTCTGTATCTATACCTTCCTTCTCAAGCGTACTCTGTACCTCACGTAGCGCAATAGACGTGTTGCCATCCTTCTTAGGACTGCCATTAATCAGTAAAACCTTCATAGTAATTTTATTTGTGTTATAATAATAATAAAGTCAATGGCAAAGTTAATAAAAAAAATTGGATGCTACACTCTTTTACATTGATTTTTCAGCATAGACTACCAAGTAACATACTATTATAGAAAACACCTCCTTGTAGTGCTCTGCATTGAAAATGTACTGTATCATTAGAGAATGAGAGCTTTAAGCTACTTGCTTCAATGCTTCCAAAATCGTATTCTTGGCACGTTTGTCAAATTCCTTTATTTCTGTCTCGCCCCAGTCTCCACTACTCCGTATAAAATCCATCATTTCCAATAACTTAAGGCTTAGGCCGTTTCGAACTTCTTCTATAAGACCGAAATTATCCAGTTTGGCTTTTGGCATATTGTTGCTGAATTTGGAGTTCATGCCTCTGCTGATAAGGCACAGATTGCCAAAGCTATCAAGGCCCTTACCTTTTAGGTTATCGTATCCTGGCATAGGAATTTGTGGATAGAAATGTTCTACTGATGTTCTATATGAAAACTCGAACTTAGGGTATTTGGCAGAATTTCTTCTCCATGTAACAAAATCATAGAAATTGAACGCGAAATTAGGTACATCGCAACCACAATCTATTTGACTCCAGTCTATATCATCTGTGGTATTACGAGGTAAAAAGTCATTGCTTCTGTAAATAACATCTTCAAAACTTGACTTTTCTTTACCTATATAGATATCCAGCATATAACTGCATGCCAGATGATATAACTTATTTCGCAAGAAAGATGAGTCGATGGTGTCTTTCTTATGGATACAGAGAAGCAAAGCATTCAGCCAATGCTTGTAAATCTGGGTAGGCGCAGAGACATGGAACATAGCCTCCAGCATCCTGACTTCTTTACCTGGGGCGTTCTCATCCTCTGAACTGCCAGAAGAAAACGTATTTACATAATTTGCCTTGTTTTTGTCATATTTACGAATAGATTTTAAACTCCAACTCTCTGATCCATTGATATATTCTCGCTTAATAACATATCTATCATACTGAACTCTCAAGAACAGTAGTTCCATGACAAAGAATTTCACAAAACGTTTTCTTCCCGTCTCATCTGTTATGGACTTTAATACATTTTGGAATGTTGGTATCAAGACCTTGTCGTCAAGTCGGATTCTGGCATCTACATCCTCCCTATAGAAGTCACTGCCATGATAACACACTTTAAGTACTTGCAGAAGGAAGTTCGGAAAATTGATAATGGATCCGAAACGGTCTTGCTTGCCTTCATCTTGACTTCCATCGCGAGGCAGTTCATACCTTATATTGTTTTTGGCATCCTCAAAAAGATTGTTGAGCGTACGAGGGGCACAATCCTCATTATCTTCAGGCAAAAAACTATTATCATCGTTTTCTATTTCCTCATTCAGGGTGTCAAAATCCTCATATTGCAGATTTGTCCATTCATTACCGAAAATAAGTGTCCTTTGACCAACAGTAAAATTCATTTGGACGTATGAACTCATATCAGAGCAAGCCTCCCATATAAGATGGAAAAGCTTTTGCTCGTTAGGCAAAAGTTTGCTCATTAATACAGCTTTGAGAACCTCATGCTTCTCGAGTTGCTCGCCACGGGTGTTCATTATCTCAAAGTAATGGTTCAATTGAGTGTCTTGCGGAACGGGAATTCGAAGAATGATAACTTTTGAAAAAAGGTATTCAGCGAAATCTGCAACAGATAGTCCTTTTGCTTTAAGAACTTGATGGATATTCTTGCTGAACAAACCATAGACATCAATTATATGCTGCGCTGCCTGGTGTTCTGAATATTGATTTCTCTGAAGCATAAAGAGAGCATCATCTGCCTCTTTTCGATGATCATAAGAAAGATTTGGTTTATCGAACCAACTTGCTACATTGAGATGTTTCAATAAACTGGTTAGAATGGTCAACGTCGTCAAACGTTGCTGACCATCTATGGTCTCATAATATGTTTCCCCATTAATGTTTCTTACAAAAACGACAACGGAGCCTATATAATAGTTTTGACTTTTGTTATTCTTTGCGTAGTCAGAAATGTCTTCTAATAATTGCAGAGTTTCTCTTTCTCCCCAATCATAATTGCGTTGATAAATGGGAATAACATACTTGCCATCTGAAAGGAATTCCTTTACTGTCAACTGGGCTATATTGTTTTCAATCGTTGCCATAATACTTGTTGTATTCTTTAAACAAATTCTTTATCTCTTTACAACCTGAACATTGCTTTGATTGCACACCTTCTATATTTATGTTGATTATGTCATAAGGTGTTTTGGCATCATAAACATACCTGAACATGCTATCCCAAGCCATTGCATAGTTATCTATGGATGCCAATTGAACAGATGACAACTGTAGTCTCAACTTGTATGCCCAAATGAAGAATTGAGGTATAACCTTGTCAAGTTCTTCTTCGCCGAAACGATCAACATAGTACAGTAGTAGAGTATAGAACATGTCTCGTATATATCCATCACCAGTTCTTCCAGAGCCATCATAAGATGTAATCTTATTTAGAATTGTTTTGGCACGGCTTTCGTTTGGTAACGATTTTCCATATTCCCGAATGTGCTCATACAAGTTCATATAATGGCGAACCATGTCAAAGAAACGGCTCCCATTGATTATCTGATCATCAAGATTAAATGGATATTCTATATGATTCTTATCTATTGCCCGTATTGGGTCTTGGTTGTACATAGTGGTGAAAATATGGGCTATAACTTCCATTTGATAGAACGGATAGCGTTTACCATCACTTAATGAGATGCCTTTAAATAAGTCCGTGTGGTCTTTTGTAAACCGCCTTCCCCATTTCCCACGAGACCATCTTTTGGCTCTAAACAAGGTCAAGAAAACCTCCTGCAAGAATGAGGTCGGCTTGTTTTGCCACTCATCAATGTTATTGCTATCCTCTTGGCTGAACATCGGAATCTCTCTTAGATGGTACGCTTTCAGTAAATCATGCACAGCAAGGTCCTTACCACGGGCATTTTGTGAATCAAAGAACTGAAATGCTTCTGATATATTGTTTAGTCGAACTACAACAAACTCACACCTCGTCAATAGAAAATCGAATAGTTGCTGATCTAAATCAGCCTTCCGGCTTTCTATCGTATGAATATTCTCAATAACATTATGTAGGGTATAGCGATTACTGAAAGACACTTTATCAGAATTTGAGAAAACATTTATCTTTTTATCTATATCAGAATAACTTGCCTTGACCTTTTCATCTTTCAACGCATTGTACATAACACGTATGAGCAGAGCAAGCGTGATTATACGTTGCTGCCCGTCAACAATCTCATTGTTGTGTAAAACAAGAGTTCCTAATCTGTACTGCTTACACTCTCTGAACGCAAGAAGATCCGATATAAGTTGATTAACATTCCTTGCTGTCCATTTGTATGGTCTTTGATATGGAGGTATAATGAAATCATTGAATGGCAAGGAACCAACACTGCATATTTCAGTATGGGGTAACTGTTCTGAAACATCTTCTTGAAGAGTATATGATCTATCTATACAGTGTTCTGTCTTTTGCAGAGAAGAAAATAAATCTTCATGCTCATCTGCAAACTCTCCTATTAAAGGGTCAAATATACTTATCATATCTGAGAATGCCTTAAAGAGCTCGTCTATAGTTTCTATGTTTCTCACCAGCACACATGTACCATTATTCTGACCTTGCCATTTCTTCCACTTCAAATTTAGGTTCTCAGAAGTAGCTTCTAACAAGAAATCTTTGAAATCTTTAAAAGCATCTTCTACATACTTTCCTTCAAAATGAAGTTGCACTTCTCCATTATAGTATTCATAGTGAATATCAGAGTCTTTTAAACAGGTGCTTACCTGTATGTAGCGACTAGTTTGCCATGATCCTTTCTGAAAATAGGATATCACCTTCTTCTTGAAACCATAGCAGTCTCTTATATAATACTTTACCGCCTGATGAAGGTTTAGATCAATAGGTATTGCCATAATTGCTATTACTTGTTGTTAAGTTATTTCCATACAATAGCGCATGGAAGGATTCTCAAATAAAGAATTCAAATATACTTCAATTTTGTTATCATCATCCAAATCCATCTCTTCTGCGAATTCCATTCGTAAAAATCCGATTGCATTCATTCAAGTTGAACGTATTTCGTTGAAGGCAAGTAATATTGAAAAAATAACTTGCACAGTCATTGCTTCAGATTGCTGGGATATTTGTGGATATGAATAAGGTTGCCCGCTTCCGCAAAACAGAAGAGAGGTGAAAACGGATAGGGGCGATGCGGGCATCATGACTATTTTCTTTTCATTACTAAAGATAGTCCGTTTTTCATAACCATCCACACCTATTCTCATGTCGATTGGTGGTTACGTCATAACTATCCTTTAGCTTTCACTCAAGTTGAGCATCTATACGTTTGTTTTCATTCAAGTTGAACGTCTATACGTTTGTTTTCATTCAAGTTGATCGTCTATACGTTTGTTTTCATTCAAGTTGATCGTATTTTTTGAAGGCAAATGCAAACCATTTTTCACAATTCAACAAGACGGTGGATTTTCGAATGGATACAGACAGGACAGTGATTTTCGAATGGATACAGACAAGACGGTGATTTTCGAATGGATACAGACAGGACGGTGGATTTCGAATGGGTACACAAGGGCAAAGATAAGCAGTATCTTTCGGATGGCTACGAAAAACCCCTTATCACAAAAATGCGATAAGGGGTTATTTATTGAGTTTATATCTTCAGCCTATTTACCTGAAGGCTAACTGTAAACATTCTCTTAAAGAACTTTTATTTACTCTGCAGCAGCCTCTGTTGCCTCTGCTGCTGGAGCCTCAGTAGTCTCTGCTGTTGCAGCAGACTTCTTACCAGCACGACGAGTCTTCTTAGCAGTCTTAGGAGCCTTTGCCATAGCCTCGTCAAAGTCAACGAGTTCAATGAATGCTACAGCAGCAGCATCACCCTGACGTACACCAAGCTTGATGATACGTGTGTAACCACCAGGACGATCACCTACCTTAGGTGCAACAACACCAAAGAGTTCCTTAATAGCGAACTTGTTCTGAAGGTAGCTGAAAACTACACGACGGTTGTTAGTTGTATCTTCCTTAGAACGAGTGATCAATGGCTCAACGTACTTCTTGAGTGCCTTAGCCTTTGCTACAGTCGTAGTGATTCTTTTGTGCATTATCAAAGATATTGCCATGTTAGCAAGCATAGCATTACGATGAGATGCAGTACGACCGAGATGGTTGAATTTTTTATTATGTCTCATTTTTTGTTTTTCTGTTTACCCAGAGGTATTCTTCATATAATATGTATCCGTGCATTACACTAATACATCATATCAGAACCTAATCCTGGTTAAGTTTATATTTTGAAATATCAGTTCCAAACGACAGATTCAGACTCTCGAGCAAATCATCAAGCTCTGAAAGCGATTTCTTACCAAAGTTACGGAACTTAAGGAGGTCAGTCTTGTTATACTGAACAAGATCTCCGAGTGTATCAACATCAGCGGCCTTCAGACAGTTGAGAGCACGAACACTGAGGTTCATGTCAACAAGACGTGTCTTGAGCAACTGGCGCATATGGAGAACTTCCTCATCAAAATCCTGATTAACATCAAGACCAGTATCCTCAAATTGTATCTTCTCATCAGAGAAGAGCATGAAATGATAGATAAGGATCTTGGCAGCCTCTTTAAGAGCATCCTTTGGGTGGATGGAACCGTCCGTAGTGATTTCCAATACGAGCTTATCGTAGTCAGTCTTTTGTTCTACACGAGTTGGCTCAACAGAGAATTTCACATTACGGATTGGGGTGTAGATAGAATCGATGGCGATTGAGTTAACATCGGTGCAGTACTCGCGGTTCTCATCTGCAGGTACGTATCCACGACCTTTATTGATGGTGAGAGTAATCTGCATTGAGGCCTTTGAATCTAAATGACAAATCACCAAATCGGAATTTAACACTTCAAATCCAGTCAGATACTTATCGATATCACCTGCTTTGAACTCTGTAGTGTTCTCAACAGTGATAGTAACTTTCTCATTCTCGAATTCTTCTACTACTTGCTTGAATCTTACTTGCTTCAAATTCAAGATAATGTTAGTTACATCCTCCTTTACGCCTGGAACTGAAGAGAATTCATGCTCAACACCAGAGATTTTGATGGTATTGATAGCATAACCCTCCAGCGACGAAAGCAGAATGCGGCGCAGGGAGTTACCGATGGTAACACCGAATCCTGGCTCCAACGGACGGAATTCGAACTTGCCGAACTTGTCGTTGGAATCCAACATTACAACTTTGTCAGGTTTTTGAAATGCTAATATCGCCATTAATTTAATGATTATTTAGAGTACAACTCAACGATTAACTGTTCCTTAATGTTCTCAGGGATATCGGCACGCTCCGGCTTGTGGAGGAACTTACCGCTCTTTGTGTTCTGGTCCCACTCGATCCAAGGATACTTGCTGTGGTTGTAACCAGCAAGAGCAGCTTCGATTACTTCGAGAGACTTAGACTTCTCACGAACACCGATAACCTGACCCGGCTTAACTGCATATGAAGGGATGTTCACTACCTGTCCGTCAACGACGATGTGCTTGTGACCAACGAGCTGACGAGCAGCTGCACGAGTAGGAGCAATACCCAAACGGAACACTACGTTATCCAAACGGCTTTCAAGATTCTGAAGCAAAACCTCACCAGTGATACCGTCAGCCTTAGCTGCCTTCTCGAACATGTTACGGAACTGACGCTCGAGGACACCGTAAGTGTACTTTGCCTTCTGCTTCTCTGCCAACATGACAGCGTACTCAGACTGCTTTCTGCGACGGTTGTTGCCATGCTGTCCAGGAGGGAAGTTTCTCTTGGACAAAACTTTGTC
>DAIUFT010000032.1:0-32794 GCA_036844425.1 Prevotella sp.
GACTGATGAATGGCTTCAAAATATCCAAAAAGATATGACAAGGAAACGATACATACAATGAAATTCACACCGTTAAATTGTACCAAGTTGTTTTTTTATCGTCACTAAATAAAAGATAATTACAGTATTCCTTGGGAATAAGAGGATAATTTATGAACTTTGCAGACGAATAAATCGCATAACAATGAACATGATAAAAGTTAGACATACGGTCAAGGTTCTGTTCCTTGCAGCACTGATGATGGTTGCCGTAAAGCCAGCATTCGCTCAGTTAGACTATAAGATGGCAGGCCCATACGCCGTCGTAGCCCGCGACGGAGAGTACAGAGCGTCAAAGGGAGGCAGCGAGCGCGACATGAAAGCAGCCCATGACCTTGCGAAGATTTATGCCAAAGGCGGAGTTGATAGCGACGGGGCAAAGCAGAAAGCCATTAGCATTATCAATGCCTATAGCATCACCATGCAGCGCCTTGACGGCCATGACGCACCGCTGTGCGCCATACAATGCTACGACCTCGTACGTGCAATGACCATCCTTCGTGACTATAAGACACCCGAATGGGACGCTATGGTGCACAGAGTGATGTTCCCAATGATGGACAAGTTTGAGGCGGATAGCCCCTATGCCAATGGAAATTGGGGGGCAATAGTAAACCGTCTGCGCATGGCATGTGGCATATACCTGCAGGATAAGGACCTTTATAAGGCTTCCATAGACTACTTTATGCACGCCAACGACAACGGTTCGTTGCCAAACTACATCAGCGAGACAGGGCAATGCCAAGAAACAGGCAGAGACCAGGGCCATGCTCAACTCGGAATCGAGACCATGACACAGATTTGTGAAATGGCATGGGAACAGGGAGACGACCTCTGGGGAGCGTTAGACAATAGAGTAATGAAGGGCGTAGAGTACTGCGCACGCTATAATTTAGGCTATGACGTGCCCTTCACCACATGGAAAGACTGCACAGGACTGTACAACGACTGGACCGAACCAGGCGAGATGTCACGCGGAAAACTATGGGATATCTACCAATTGCCATACGACCATTACGTAGGACGAAAGGGATTGCAGATGCCTTACACCAAGATGGCGCTGGAAGTGCTGGCAGGTAAGCGTAAGAACAAGACTAAGGAGTATGCTAAGTTACATCAAGTCTATACCTATCCAGCCCCAGCAGGAGCACCGTTGAAGCAGGATTACGACGTGTTCGTACAGCCCCGCGGAGGAAAAGAGTGGACAAAACTTGACACTTACATGGCGAAAGTAAACGCACCAGTAGAAAAAGGCAAGCACAAGGTGAGCGAAATATCCTACGCTTTCTTCGACTTTACGGGCGATGTCTTCGTTCGCGTGGTGTGCAAGAACAAAAAGTACAAGAAAGTAAAGGTGCGCCCCGACTACAAAGGCGTTATAGCCAACGTGCAGAATGACTCAACCGTGCGGTTTCTCCTGTTCCAACCAGAGAACGTAAGCGTAGAGTTTGACGGCAATGTAACGGACAATCTGCTGCTCTTTACCTCAAAACCAGTGCAGGAAAAAGCCGCTGCAGCCAAGCAAGCAAAGAAAGAAGGCCGCAAGTTTGTATATGTAGCACCGGGCTATTATGACCAAAACAATATGCCAGTAGGGCACATAGAGACAGGAACCACCATTTATCTTGCGCCAGGTTCATACATAAACGGCACGCTTGCCATAGAAGACGTGAAGAACGTAAGCATCATTGGGCGCGGAATATGTCGCCCAGAGAACGGTTATGAGGGCGTGCATGTACACCGAAGCAGTAATATCCTCATCGATGGCGTGACGCTTTGCACCTGTCCAGTGGGCGGAAGCGACGGTGTAACACTACACGATGTGCGCAGCATCTCGCATCCAGGATGGGGCGATGGACTCAATGTCTTCGCATCAAGCAATGTACTTTACGACCGTGTCTTCTGTCGTAACAGCGACGATTGCACCACAGCCTATGCCACACGTAAAGGTTTTGAGGGTAGCGTACGTAACATTCGTATGACGAACTCAACGCTTTGGGCTGACGTTGCTCACCCAATCTTCATCGGACTGCATGGCAATTCCGAGCGAATGGACAGCATTGTGGGGCTGAAATATGACAATATCGACATCCTCGGACAGTCAGAACCTCAGATAGACTATCAAGGTTGCCTCGCTATCAATGCCGGAGACAATAACTACATCAAAGATGTGACGTTCGACAACATACGCATCGAGAACCTTCAGCAAGGCAGTATCACGCAGATTAAGGTGGGTTACAACCAGAAATACTGCACCGCCCCAGGACGAGGAGTAGAGAATGTACTGTTCCGTAACATACGTTATTACGGCAATGGCGGTCAAGACGGACTGGAAACGCATGAGCCTTACATGTCGTTGATACTCGGTTACGACTCTGTACGTACCGTTCGCAATGTCACTTTTGAAGGTCTTAAGATAAATGGTCGTGCCATTTATGACGACATGCCAGGCAAACCAAAGTGGTATAAGACGGCAGATATGGCGAAGATATACGTCAATGACCATGTAAAAGGAATTATATTCAAGAAATAAAAGTATATTAGTTAGCAGAAAAGTATTAGTTAGTTAATAAAAGATTAGGTAGTATTCAGGAAACAAACAAATTTAGTTCTCAGTGCGGTATTGTTTTCGTATCATTGTGAAATGAGCGTAATCAGTACCGCATTTTTTGTTTATATGACGAAATTGTGAAAAAAATAAGATGTAAAAAAAGAATAACGCTGCTTGGTTAAGGAATTTTTTGTATATTTGCGGTCGTAAAAATATTTACCAACCTATGCGCAATAAAATTCTTATTACAACAATATGCCTTGCTTTAGCGACAGTGGCGGGTGCGGCATCGTTCGTCCGTAAAGGCAGTTACGTAACCATAACGCCCGATGGCGGCGCAGCACGCACGGTGCGACTACAGATCATCAGCAGCAATATCATACGTGTGGAGCAGACGCCAGAAGGTACCATTCCACAGAAAAAGAAAAGTCTTGTAGTGCTGCCACAGAAGAGTTACGGCGATTTTACCGTAACGGATGAAGGGCAATACATAGTGGTCAAGGCCCCAGAGATACAGTGTTATACGGATAAGAAGACAGGCATGGTGCGCCTGACAGACGCCGACGGCAACACTCTCCTTGGCGAACACACAAAGAGTTTCAAGCCCTTCGTTAGTCCGCAGTGTGAACTTCCCGACACATACCGTCCCTCTGCCCCAGGAGAAATAAACTGGGGAAAGAAGAAAGACCTCAATATTCTCTCGTTAGCAGACCGCAGTGGCTATACGTGGAGTGTGTCATTCGATTCTCCGCAAGGAGAAGCAATCTATGGATTAGGTCAACATCAGAGCGAGGAAATGAACTATAAAGGGCGCAATGAAGAACTGTTTCAGTATAATACAAAGGTCAGTGTGCCCTTCGTCATGAGTACAGCAGGCTACGGACTGTTGTGGGACAGTTACAGCCTTGGGCGTTGGGGCAATCCAGAAGACTACCGACAGTTGGGCAATGTCTTCACCCTGTATGATAAGAACGGGCAACAAGGCTCGCTGACAGGCACTTATACCGATGCCAAGGGCAAGCAGATAGTGCGCCAAGAAGACTCCCTATACTACGAAAACTCACGAGAAATACCACGTTTACCAAAGGAATTGCGTCTCAATGGCAGCCATGTGGTGTACGAAGGCTATCTCTCCGCACCACAGTCAGACCGTTATCGCTTTATACTCTATTATGCTGGCTATGTAAAAGTCTATATAGGCGGTCACCTCGTAGTGCCCGAACGCTGGCGTACAGCGTGGAACCCTAACTCGTATAAGTTTGATGTGGCACTACTAAAAGGACGCAAAACACCCATCAGGATAGAGTGGCAACCCGATGGAGACGTCAGTTACTGCGGACTGCGTGCAGCCGTTCCAATGACGGATGAGGCACAACAGCGTGTCAGCCTGTGGGCGGAGATGGACAAAGACATGGATTATTACGTCATAGCCGCTAAGCAAATGGACGATATAATAAAAGGTTACAGACTGCTGACGGGCAGGGCGCAGGTAATGCCAAAGTGGAGTTTAGGCTTCTGGCAGAGCCGAGAGAGATACAAGACACAGCAAGAGGTGGAGACAACCTTGGCAGAATTTCGCAGGCGTCAGGTGCCAGTCGATGTGATAGTGCAGGACTGGAACTACTGGGAAGAGGACCAATGGGGCAGTCATCGCTTTGACCCCAAGCGTTTCCCAGACCCTCAACGCATGTATGACACAATACACAGTCAGGGCGGAAGACTAATGATTTCGTGCTGGCCAAAGTACTATTGCAATACCGACAACTACAAAGCACTCGATGCCCACGGCTGGATGTATCGCCAAGCAGTAAAAGACAGCATCCGCGACTGGGTAGGCCCAGGCTACGTAGGCTCCTTCTATGACGCCTATTCAGCAGGCGCACGCCGCATGTTCTGGCAGCAGATGGACGAAAACCTCTATTCTAAATACGGCAAAGGCATGGACGCCTGGTGGATGGACGCATCGGAACCTAACGTCAGAGACTGTACACCAATAGACTACCGCAAACTGCTTTGCGGACCTACTGCACTCGGAACGAGCGACGAATACTTCAATGCCTACTCCATAGTAAATGCTGATGCCATATACAACGGGCAGCGAAGCGTGGCTCCAAACAAACGAGTGTTCCTCCTGACACGTTCAGGTTTTGCAGGAGAACAGCGTTACAGCACCGCCACATGGAGCGGCGACATCGGCACACGATGGGAAGACATGAGGGCACAGTTTACTGCGGGCATCAATTTCTCAATGGCAGGCATGCCGTTTTGGGGCATGGACATAGGCGGATTCTGCGTAGAGAACCGTTATGTGCAGGCACAAAAGCAGTATAATAAGACAAAGGTAGAGAATGATGATCTCAAGGAATGGCGTGAACTGCAAGCCCGTTGGCACCAGGCAGGTTGCTTCGTACCACTGTTCCGCACGCACGGTCAGTGGCCTACGCGTGAGGTGTGGAACATTGCTCCCGACGAGCATGAGGCATACAAGAGCATCGTTTGGTACGACAAACTGCGTTATCGACTGATGCCTTACCTCTATTCCATGGCAGGATGGGTACACTTCAACGACTATACCATTATGCGTGGACTCGCCATGGACTACACCAATGATGAGCAAGTTTATAACATTAAGGACCAATGGATGTTCGGACCGTCCCTCATGGCCTGCCCCATAACAGAGTATAAAGCACGCCAGCGCGAGGTGTACCTGCCCCAAGGCAATGGATGGTATGACCTATATACAAACCAATATTATGTAGGCGGAAGAACAATAATGGCTAATGCGCCGTATGACCGCATACCAGTCTTTGTGCGCGAAGGCTCCATTATACCGTTCGGACCAGCCCTGCAGTATAGCGATGAGAAGCAACCCGAGGAGATAACCCTACTTGTTTATACTGGAGCCAATGCCACCTTCACCCTTTATGAGGACGAGGGCACCAACTATAACTATGAAAAAGGCAAGTACGCCACAGTTCCCTTCCGTTATGATGAGGCAACGGGCACGCTGACGATAGGCGAGCGCAAGGGGGCGTTCAGGGGCATGCTGCAGCGCAGGAAGTTCAACGTAGTCTTCATAGACCGTAATGCTAACGCTACAAAAGATTTCAATGTAGACCACATGCAGGGCACAGTCATAGCATACTCAGGCAAGGAATGTAACGTGAAGAAATAAAAAAACAACGAAAATAATGTTCTTTTTCAGAAATTATTTGTAATTTTGTGGGCATATTTTTTACGTCATGGAAAATAGCATAGAAAACCTTTACAAACTCGATGGAAGGGTTCCAGTGGCAAAAGCCCTTCCTTTCGGATTGCAGCATGTGCTGGCCATGTTTGTCAGCAACATCACTCCAATCATGATTCTCGCCAGCGCAATGGGGCTGGACAGTGTAACAAGCGGCATGCTCATACAGAACTGTATGATTATTGCGGGTATAGGCACGCTGGTGCAGTTATATCCTGTGTGGCGCATCGGTTCGCGACTGCCTATCGTTATGGGCATATCCTTCACCTTCCTTTCCCTCGCTATCAGCATAGGCGCGGCGCAAGGCATGGGCACCTTGATAGGGGCCGTCATCATAGGTGGCCTTGTTGAGGGCGTGCTTGGACTCTTTGCCAAGTACTGGATAAAACTCATCCCTCACGTAGTAGCGGCAACAGTAGTAACAGCCATAGGTTTTTCGTTGCTCCCCATTGGTGCGAACTCGTTCGCAGGCGGTCAGGGGGCTGCAGATTTTGGTAGCATCTACAACTGGATAGTGGGCACCATTACCCTGCTCTCGTGCCTTTTGTGCCAGGTGTTCGCAAAAGGATTTCTTCGCTCCCTCTCAGTCCTCGTAGGACTTATAATAGGATATATCGTAGCCGTATGCCTCGGTATGATAGATTTTAGCGGCATATCGGAACAGCCAGTGTTCTCGTTCCCCCATCTTCTTCCGTTCAAACCAGAATTTAATATCGGTGCCATTCTCTCCGTTGTAGCAGTATATCTCGTTTCTGCCACAGAGACAATAGGCGATACCAGCGCCCTGTGTAACAGTGCATTGAAGCGCACTCCGAGCACAAAGGAGATGGGTGCGGCAGTAAGTTGTGACGGTTTCGTGAGCACAGTGTCAGGACTTTTCGGTTGTACCCCAATCACTTCGTTCAGTCAGAACGTAGGTCTTGCAGCCATGTCGGGCGTTGTTAACCGTTTCACCATAGCCCTTGGAGCCATCATCATGATATTCGGTGGTATATTCCCAGCCGTTGGTTACGCCCTCACCACCATTCCTCAGGCGGTACTTGGTGGTTGTACGCTGCTGATGTTTGGTAGTATTCTCTTCGCAGGATTCGGCATGATGGCACGTTGTGGTTTCTCACAGCGCAACATGGTCATCGTGAGTCTGTCGCTGAGCGTAGGCCTTGGCTTCACGCAAGCAACAGAAATGTTCAACATATTCCCAGAACTCGTACGCACAGTCTTCGCAAACAACTGCGTGGCTGTGGTGTTCCTGCTTGCGGTAATACTCAACCTTGTATTGCCAAAGGAGAAGGAACAATAGTTGTTTGGTGGTTTAGTGGTTTAGTTGTTTGGTAGATTAGTGGTTTAGTTGTTTAGTTGTTTGGTGGTTTCGTTGATACGTAAAATTGCGAATACCCCTACAGACAAACGCCCCAACTACTAAACCACTAAACAACCAACCCACTAAACCACTAATCTACCAAACAACTAAACCACTAAACCACCAAACAACCAACCCACTAATCTACCAAACAACCAAACGACCAAACCAACTAAACAACAAACCAATATGAATTTCCTTGAAGAGAAAATCCTTGCTGACGGTAACATAAAGCAAGGCAACATTTTGAAGGTTGACAACTTCTTGAACCACCAAATCGACGTAGATATCATACGACAGATAGCCTATGAGTTCAAGCGCAGGTTCAAAGGTCAGGAGGTAACAAAGATTTTGACCATCGAGGCAAGTGGCATAGCCATCGCAACGCTGCTCGGCGACCTCTACGATGTGCCAGTAGTATTCGCCAAGAAGGGTGAGACCGCCAACAGTACCGACGATAAATACATCTCACACGCATACTCCTTTACCCACAAGAAGATGAACGACGTCTTCGTCTCAAAGCCATATATGCTTAAGGGCGAGAAGGTCCTCATCGTCGATGACTTCCTTGCTGACGGACAGGCAATGTCTGCCCTCATCGACATCGTTCACCAGGCAGGCGCAGAGGTAGTAGGTCTCGGCGTAGCAATAGAGAAAGGTCAGCAGCAGGGCGGACAGAAACTGCGCGAGCAGGGCTACCATGTAGAGTCCATTGCCATCATCGACTCTATGGATTACGAGACGGGTAAGATTAACTTCCGTCACTAAACACGACATAAAGGTACTTCGGTGCCATGCTTATTTTATACAAGACGAACAGGCAATAGTTCCCAATGTGTACGCTCATATGCTGCGTTCCCCTTGGTACTATTGCCTTTTTCAGTATTTCCAGTCAATGAAGAATACGCTAACCACCATACTTTCCATCATCATACTGCTTGGCATGAGTCCCCGTCTCTACGCTGATAACGGTGTGGAGTCGCTTGTCTTCAGCCGTGTTAACATCTCTGGCGGCACGGCAAATCGCAATGTGCAGCACGTGTTACAGGCTGATGATGGGCGCATGGTTATTACGTCTTATGGCTACGTAGATATCTATGACGGTGCAAGATTTAGGCATATACCGACCAATGACAGCGTGCAAACGAAGTTGAAGGACTGTAATACGCCTTACACCGTGTACAGCGACAACCACAACCGCTTGTGGTTCAAACGCTGGTTTGGTGGCAGGTGCCTTGACATGAGGAGCGAAAGATACATTCAACCCCTCGACAGTCTGTTCCGCAAACATGGTATTCGCAGTGAGGTGACCGACTTCTATTGTGACCAACAAAGGGAGATGTGGGTACTGACAGGGGGATATGTTACTAACCTCGACAAGCCGTCACGACGCATACACGTAGAGAGAGCATGGGGGAACATCACTAATCTACAGACCCTCAACGGCAGACTCTATCTCTTCTTCCACCCCGGCGTGGTGCGAGTGTACGATGAACGCACACTACGCCATCTCTTCACCACCAACTTCCTTACAGGAAAAAACTATAATGTCTATGATTTACAGTGCCATGTGGTGCAGCATGGCGATGGCATCATGTATGTATGTTGCAGCGGACAGGATAAAGGCATCGTACTATCCTACAACACTCGCACGGGGCAATGGCGCGAAATACTGCGTACAACAACAGTTCTTCACGGTGCGTCAATGTACGACGCCAACCATATCATGGTGGCATCACCCGACTGTGTCTATGCCATTGACACGCGAGACAACAGTTATACTCGCCTCGACAGGTTTAATCTGCAGGGAGAGTGGTTCCCCTTCAAGCATTTTAGTTGGATATATACCGATGCGCAGGGCGGCACATGGTTGGGCAGTTACAGCGACGGTCTGTTCTATGCACATCCATTCAGTGAGCAGACCTATAACGCAGACGGCAACGCTACCGTAAAAACAAATACAGTATCGCCACTACATCTAACCATAGCCGGAGTCAGTATTGACGGCACACGTCTCGTTATAGGCGACCGTCACTTGCCTGAGGCGGAGAAATACGTAAAAGAATATGACCTGGAATACTATGAAAACAGTATAACATTTGAAATCTCCGCCCTCAACTACGCCTTGCCATCGCATACCATATATAAATATAAACTACTGGAAGAAGACGCTGATGCAGAGACAGAAAGATGGCATGATGCCACCTCCGACAACTATATGGTGGATGCCAACGGCCTTCTTATCCTTCCGCTTCAGAACCTCCATCCAGGCGAATATCGCCTCATTGTGTCAGCATCGTGCGGCAAGGGTCACGACACCATGACCATCCTTCTGCGTGTTCATGCCCCATGGTGGAACACAGCGTATGCACGTGTGACGTATATACTACTGATATTGCTAACATTGTTGCTCGTGTCGTGGCTCTCAAACCTCTACAACGGGCGGCGCGTACAGCGTCGGCACAAGGAAGAAATGTTGCTGATGCAGGTAAGAAACCTCATCGACCGATGCAATGAATACGAGAGGATGTACGTCAATACAAAGACAGCGAACAGTCAACAGAAGCAAGACCTAAAAGAAGAAGATAGCACCCTCTCTGACGCTGACCGCGAATTCATACACCGTGCCATACGCCTTGTGGAGGAGAATATGGCTACAGGCAACTACACCGTGGAGCAACTCAGTCACGATATGTGTATGGAGCGTACAGGACTATACAAGAAAATGACCGCTATGGTAGAGCAAACGCCGAGTGCGTTCATACGAAGCATACGCCTACAGAAGGCTATGGATATGCTACAGTCTGGTGACTACACCGTGAGCGAGGTGGCACAACGCACAGGTTTCTCCACAACAAGTTACTTCTGCAAGGTCTTCACGGCAGAATATGGCGAAAATCCCGCTGAATACTTGAAAAAATAACATAAAACTTTGTGTGACGTACCATTTCAACGTCATTTCAACAATTTTGCCGAAAGCATCAACAATTTTATTGATGCTTTCGGTTTTTTGTTTCTAACTTTGCGACATGAAACAACGATAGGAGCATACCTTGCCTATATTCTCATTTCATGAAAATGTAAAATAAACCCTAAACCTAAACAAATAATGAAGAAGAAACTTACAATTTGCGCAGCATTACTCGCCCTTTGTGCCACGTTGCCAGCACAAGAACAGGCAAAACTCAACATGCCTATTATCCAAACCAGTTATACCGCCGACCCAGCACCGATGGTACACAATGGAACAGTCTATCTCTATACCACCCATGACGAGGACGATGCCGAAGGCTTCAAGATGAAAGACTGGCTGCTTTACACCTCTACCGACATGGTAAACTGGCAGGATCACGGTGCGGTAGCGTCGCTAAAAGACTTCAAATGGTACAAGGGCGACAACGGAGCGTGGGCAGAACAGGTCGTAGAACGCGATGGTAAGTGGTACATGTATTGTCCTATCCACGGTCATGGTATAGGCGTATTAGTAGCCGACTCGCCTTACGGACCATTCAAAGACCCCCTGGGCAAGCCACTTGTATGGCAGAAAGAACACTGGGACGACATCGACCCTACGGTGTTTGTGGACGATGACGGACAGGCTTATATGTACTGGGGCAATCCTAACGTGTATTACGTTAAACTGAACAAGGACATGATTTCCTATTCAGGCGAGATAACAAAACTGCCTAAGATTAAGGATTATCAGGAGGGACCATGGTTCTGGGGCAAGAAGAACGTGCGTGGCGAGAAGAAGTATTACCTTGCTTTCGCATCAACCTGTTGTCCGGAGGGCATTGGATATGCCATGAGCGACAGTCCAACAGGTCCGTGGGAGTATAAGGGTAACATCATGAACCACACCCCACAGACACGTGGCAACCACCCTGGCATCATTGACTTCAAGGGCAGGTCATACTGCTTCGGACTGAACTACGACATCTTCCGCCTTGAGACCAGTCGCCATGCCGAGCGTCGTTCGGTGTCGGCAGCGGAGATGACGTATAACGAAGATGGCACGATACAGGAACTGCCTTACTTCACCGACTGCAAACTTGAGCAGGTAGAGGCGTTCAATCCCTACCGTCGTGTGGAGGCAGAGACAATGGCTTGGGGCTATGGTCTGAAGACAACACGCCAGAATCCGTCAGGTCCTTGGAACCCAACACTGTTTGTTACCGACATTGACGACGGTGAATACATACAGTTGAAGGGAGTAAACTTCGGTAAGGGAGCCTCTAAGTTCACCGCCTCTTGCTCCTCAAAACTGTACGGAGGCAGCATAGAGGTGCGACTGGATGCGCCTGACGGAACACTCTGCGGCACCGTGACCATTCCTTACACGGGCTTTAAGTACAAAGAATTTTCTACCTCTCTGAAGAAGTGTAGCGGCAAGCACGACCTATACCTCGTATTCAAGGGAACGGCAAAGCAGAAGAGGAATCTCTTCAACTTCGACTGGTGGGAGATGAAGTAAAGAGAGAGTTAGAAAAGAATACATAACAAACCTTGTAAGAACATTTGAATCACGGATGAAAAAACGTATCTTTTTTCTTACTGCGCTCTTAGCCCTTCCTTTGGCTATGTCAGCGCAATCGCAGATATATCCGCAGCATTTCGACCTGCAAACCGTACGCCTTCTCGAAGGTCCATTCCTCAAGGCTATGAATACTAATGACCATCACCTGTTGGAATATGATGCCGACAGGCTTATGACACCGTTCGTTCGCCAGGCAGGGCTTGACGGAAAGCAAGGCTCACGCTACTATGGATGGGTGGAGAAACACCCTTCCTTCCCTAACTGGGGACAGAAAGACTGGTCGCTGGAGGGGCATGTGGGCGGCCATTACCTTACCGCTCTCGCCCTTGCCTATGCCGCTACCGATGACGCTGTGATGAAGAAACAACTCAAGGAGCGTCTCGATTACTGCCTTGCCATAGTCAAAGACTGTCAGGATGCCTTTGCCTCTGACACCAAGGGACTGCGTGGCTTTGTGGGCGGGCAGCCAATAAACCAAATATGGACGGGATTGTATGCCAACGACCTCACAGAGTTTCGCAAGTATGGCCATTGGGTACCGTTCTATTGCGAGCACAAAATCCTTGCGGGCCTGCGTGACGCATGGATCTATACAGGCAGCAAAGTTGCGCGTGAATGTTTCAGAAATATCTGCGACTGGTCCGTACTCGTCGTCAGCAACCTTAGTGATAGCGATATGCAGAGCATACTTGGCTTTGAGCATGGCGGCATGAACGAAACATTAGTCGATGCCTATACCATCTTTGGTGACAAACGTTACCTTGATGCGGCGAAGAAATATAGTCATCAGTATATGGTGAAAGGCATGCAGGGGAAAGACACTTACAGCAAGACATTCCTCAACGGTAAGCATGCCAACACGCAGGTGCCAAAGTATATAGGCTTTCAGCGAATAGCGCAGGAGGACGCTTCTGCCACCGACTATAAGGCAGCGGCGCACAACTTCTGGGAGGATGTGGCAACAAATCGCACCGTATGTATAGGCGGCAATAGCGTTAACGAGCACTTCCTCAGTCAGGATAACTGCGAGAAGTATATCACCGCACCTGACGGTCCAGAGAGTTGTAACACCAATAACATGTTGAAACTCTCGGAGATGCTTTTCGATAGTTCACACGATGCACGCTATGCCGACTTCTATGAGTATGCCATGTGGAACCATATCCTGTCAACCCAAGACCCGAAAACTGGCGGTTACGTATATTTCACATCGCTGCAGCCACAGGCTTATCGTATATATTCACAACCTAATGAGGGTATGTGGTGTTGCGTAGGTACAGGAATGGAGAACCACAGCAAGTATGCGCACTTCATATATACTCACGATGGTAAGCAGACGCTATACGTCAACCTCTTTACCGCCAGCACGCTGAAGGACAAGAATTTCGCCATTACGCAGCAGACCAATTTCCCTTACGAGCAAGCAACGAAGATTACAGTTGACAAGGCTGGTACGTACACCATCGCCATACGTCACCCACGATGGGTCACAGAAGGCTATTCCGTCAATGTCAATGGCGAGAAGCAGAGCATAAGTGTTGAGAAGGGCAAGGCGTCATACGTTACCTTTAATCGTAAATGGCGCAAGGGCGATGTGATAACCGTCACACTGCCAATGGAATTGCGCATGGAGGAATGTCCAAACTATGCAGACTACGTGGCGTTCGAGTATGGTCCGCTGCTACTCGGTGCACAGACTACCGCTACGGATAGGGCGAACGAGGCACAGACGGGGTTGCCATACGAGCCACTACGCAATGAGTACGGTGATGACAGTCGCATGGGACACTCCTACGGTGTGCGTGGAAAAACGCTCAGTTTGTCATCGGCACCCTTGCTGTTGTGTGACCGTAGTAAGGTGATGCAGCGCATAACGCTGTCAGACCCGAACCGCCTACAGTTCAAGATAAAGGTAGATGCCAACACCACGTCGATGGAGAAGGTATATCCTTGGACAACACTCACGTTGCGACCATTTTACGAAATACAGCACGCACGATATATGTGCTACTGGTATCAGCGTCCGCAGGAGGTGTTTGAACAGAGCGACATGACACGTGCTGAGCGTGAGGCACGCGCCCTTAACGACCGTACCGTTGACTTCGTGGCTACTGGTGAGCAGCAGAGTGAGGCTGGACATAAGGCAGATTATTCTTCGGACAGTCGATATGGAACATATCGTGACGAGTTCTATCGTGACTGTCAGAAGGGAGGATACGTGGAATATACATTGGCAAACACCACTGGCAAGAGCGAAGATATATCGCTAATGCTACGTTACACCACTGCCGATAAGGGACGTGTGGCAACAATCACTGTCGATGACGAACCGCTACAGGTGATAACAATACCAGCAAAGGCGGAAAATACAGACGGAAAGGGATTCTTCAACATGACGCTGCCGCTGCCTGCAAGAATGCTTACGGCGAAGAACGGAAAGGATGTTAAGAAGGAGATACGTGTTAGAATGAAAGCCACTGGCGACACGCCACTGCCAGGGTGTTACTATATACGTTTGCTGCGGAAATAAAGTCTGGGAAGGAGTGTAGGTCTATACACCTAAAAATTACAATCTGTAAGCAAAATGCAGCGTTTTACTTACAGTTTTTGGAGAGACTTGTCAGCAGGGCAATATGTACCTGATTACACTGTAATTAGGCCCAAATCACTGTGTAAAAGCATAGTGATTACAATGTAAAAAGGCTGCTTTCAAATTGTAAGTTGATACCTTTCATAAAAACGACGAAATCTAATGGTGGTTCTATATAGTAGTGGTAATTTGATAGAACCACCTTAAAGATTTTTTTACTGACATGAACATGATAAATAAGAGAATTGCAACTATTGTGCTAACTGCACTTGGCACACTCGCTGCCAATGCGCAGAAAATTGAGTTTTTCACCCCTTCCATAGTGCGTGTAGTGAAGACTGCCGATGGAAAAGAGGTGGAGAAAAAGAGCCTCACCGTGACTGCCACGCCAGAAAAGGTGGCTGTATCGGTGAAGAAGGCTGACGGTAAAACTGTGTATAAGACCAAGGCTCTGACCGTAACCGTTACTGATGCTACGCAGAAAGTAGTGTTCTCCGCTCCCGATGGTACCCTCCTAATGACAGAAGGCGACTACCGCTTGACTCCAATCACGGAAGGAATAGACAAGGGCAGTTACCGGGTGCGACAGGATTTTGCCCTCGACAAGGACGAGCCTATCTACGGTCTCGGCATGATGCAGAATAATAAGATGAATCTACGTGGTGAGCACCGCAAGATGCAACAGTCTAATCTGGAAGACTTCGCTCATTTCTTTCAGAGCGTAAAGGGTTATGGCATCTTCTGGGACAATTACTCTCCTACTACAATCAACGATAATGCTACGCTGGAACTGGAGAGTCAGGTGGGCAAGATGGTTGACTACTACTTCATGTATGGTAAGAACGCTGATGGCGTCATTAGGGACATGCGTCACCTTAGTGGCGAGGTGCCTATGCTGCCACTGTGGACCTACGGTTTCCACCAGAGTCGTGAGCGATATAAAAGCAGTGGCGAACTGTTGGAAGTGGTACACAAATACCGTGACATGAAGGTTCCTTTCGACGGCATTATACAAGACTGGCAGTACTGGGGAAGCAACTATACGTGGAACGCTATGGAGTTTATCAACCCCGACTTCAGCAATGCACAACAGATGATAGACGAGGTACACCGACAGAATGCGCATCTCTCTATCTCCATCTGGTCTTCGTTCGGACCACAAACCAAGCCCTACAGGGAACTGAACGAGAAGGGGCTGCTCTTCCACTTCAAGACATGGCCAGAGTCGGGACTGTCACAGTGGCCGCCACGTCAGGACTATCCTTCAGGCGTCAGGGTCTATGACTGCTACTCTCCCGTTGCACGCGACATATACTGGAGTAACCTTTCACGCCTGCACAAAATGGGCATTGACGGCTGGTGGATGGACTCTACCGACCCAGACCATACGCAGTATAAGGAAAGTGACCTCGACGAGCGATGCTCTATGGGTAGTTGGCGTTCTGTGCGCAATGCCTTTCCGCTCATGACGGTGGGCGGTGTGGACCAGCATCAGCGTGCAGTGGACAACCAGAAGCGTCCGTTCATACTAACACGCTCGTTCTTTGCCGGGCAGCAGCGGTATGGTGCAAACACCTGGAGTGGCGATGTGGGCAGTTCGTGGGAGTCACTTCGCAAGCAGGTGCCATTGTGTCTGAACCATACTCTCTGCGCTAATCCTAATGTGAACACCGACATTGGCGGATTCTTTGCCAATGCATACAACCGCAGGTACTGCGACAACAGCGCGACGAAGAACCCACAGTATCAGGAACTCTACGTGCGCTGGATGCAGTTTGGACTCTTCTGCCCAATGATGCGCAGCCACGGTACAGAGGTGTATCGCGAACTTTATTATTACGGAAAGCCCGGAGAGCCTGTGTATGATGCACTGCTCGATGCCGTAAAGATGCGTTATCGCCTCTTACCTTATATATACAGCCAGAGTTGGCAGGTGGCAAAGAATGATGATTCATTCATGCGTGCACTGGTGATGGACTTCCGCGACGACAAGAATGTGTGGGACAACGGTAAGGAGTTCATGTTTGGTCACAGCCTACTGGTATGCCCTGTGGTCGACCCTCTGTTCACACAAGAGAAGATTGTGAAAACAAACGAACAGACGGGATGGGACAAAAAGGACAACAATGAGTACCAGAACGGATGGCAAACGGTAAACTGGAACGCAAAAAAGGAATACAATGTCTATCTGCCAAAAGGTGCAAACTGGTACGACTATTGGACGGGCAGACTGCTGACGGGTGGTCAGAGCATTAAGGCAGACGCTCCGTTGGCGCACTCACCACTATATGTCAAGGCAGGAAGCATACTGCCTATGGGCGAGGACTTGCAGTATTCTAACGAGAAGGCATGGGACAACATCACGCTTAACGTATATCCTGGTGCCGACGCCACGTTTACACTCTATGAGGATGAGGGCGACAACTTCAACTACCAAAAGGGGGAATACACCGAGATTCCTATGACATGGAACGACAAGGCAAAGACGCTCACCATTGGCGCGCGCCGAGGTGCATATAAGGGGATGTTGCAGAAGCGCACATTCATAGTAAAAAACGTTGACGGAAAGACAAAGACCGTGACGTACAACGGAAAGAAGGTAAGTGTGAAGATGTAAAAATAGTTCCGAAAAAACTCTTGCGTAATATAAGACCAAGATGTTTCAGTAGGATAGGGACTTTCAAAAAGACTCTTAGAAGGCCAAAGTTTTGGGTTTGTTCAGCCTAAGACTTTGGCGTTTTTTTTTACTTCGGGTGACGGTGGAAAAATAAATCATTATATTTGAAACTATGAGATAACCATGTCTTTTTATGCCTGTGACAGACTTATATTTGTTGATGTGTGTATTTTTTACGCTTTTTATTTGGAGAATAAAAATATAATGTTTACCTTTGTGGCGTAAATAACACACAAACAAGATATGGAAAAAGGAACTTACACTTACGAATACCCCCGTCCGTCGGTAACGACCGACTGTGTGATATTTGGTTTTGACGGCGAGAGACTTAATGTATTGCTCATCGAAAGAGGCATAGAACCATTCAAGGGCCACTGGGCTTTCCCTGGTGGTTTCCTAAAAATGGATGAGTCGGCAGAGGTCGGTGCGCTGCGAGAGTTGCAGGAAGAGACGGGCATGACGGGCGCATACATAGAGCAGTTTCATACGTTTAGTGCGCCAGAGCGTGACCCTCGCGGCAGGGTTATATCAATAGCGTATTACGCACTTGTGCCAATGCAGGAAGTAAAGGGAGGCGATGACGCGGCAAAGGCGCAGTGGTTTCCCGTCGGCGACGTACCACCACTTGCCTTTGATCACGACTATATACTGAGAATGGCAATGAAGAAACTGAAGGAGAGAATGCACTTTGAGCCGGTAGGCTTTGAACTTCTGCCAGAAGTGTTCCCTATGAAGTCGCTGCAAACGCTGTATGAGGAGGTGCTCGAGGTAAAGTTTGACCGAAGAAACTTTGCGAAAAAAATTCTGCACTACGACCTTTTGACGCCAGTTAACGAGACAACGCGTCCCTTTACCTACCGCTTCAATGAGGCAAGTTATCGTGAACTGAAGCAGAAGGGATTTCGCCTGGAGTTCTGATGTAGTACATTTTATATTGATATTATGGAAAATTATTTGATGAGTGCTGCCATTGGCGACATCGCAGGCAGCGTATATGAAGGACGAAGCCACCGCACAAAGAACTATGACAACGTGGAATTGTTTGCCCGTGGGGCGCATTTCACCGACGACACAGTGCTTACCTTCGCTTGTGCAGAGGCGTTTATACACGGCATAGACATGGCGACAAACCTGTGGATGTGTGGCAACCAGCACAGGCATGCAGGTTTCGGACATAAGTTTAAGGAGTGGCTTGAGTCGCACGAACACCTGCCTTACAAGAGTTTCGGTAACGGAAGTGCCATGCGTTGCAGTGCAGCGGGATGGCTGGCACGTTCCGAGGATGAGTGCATCAATATGGCGACAGAGACTGCTTTGCCCACACATAACCACCCAGAAGGAATAAAAGGAGCAGTGGCAGCGGCTCTCGCGACCCACTACCTGCATAATGGTGCCGACAAGGAATACGTAAGGAAGAACGTGCTTGAGAAGTATTACCCCGAGTGGGCAGGGCGTTCTTACGCATCGTTTCACGACAGTTACACCTTTAACTCTACTTGTCCGGGCAGCGTGGGGCCTGCCATTATCTGTTTTCTTGAATCAAAAGACTATGTAGATTGCATAAAACTCGCCATCTCTCTCGGTGGAGACTCAGACACGCTTGCCGCTATTGCGGGTCCTATGGCATACGCCTTCTATCGCTATATGCCCACGGACTTGGTGTATTATGCCATGAAGAAATTGCCAGACTGGATGGTGAAGGTGAACGAAGAGTTTGACAGGGTGGTGAATAGTCACCCAACTAACGAAAAAACGGCGATGTAAGGTGAGACACCTTACACCGCCGTTTTCTTATACTTAGTAGTGTTGAAAAAATAACTTACGCGGTTTTTACCTCAGATTGTTGAGATATTTTGGGGAAATGAAGATGGAGCGATGCGAGCATCGTGACTGATGAATAGCCACAAAATAGCCAGCAAGATGAGATAAAAAATGCGTAAGAAAACATTACTCTAACTATAATAAAATTGATTAAGTTATTTTTTTAACATTACTTACTTATAGGTGTGAACAAATTTTCTTGAAAGCCGTTGCTTAATAAGCCCTTTGTATTTTCGCTCCGCGATAATAGTGGGCGAGTATGTCGCTGTATGGAATGCCCTTTGCACCCATTACTGCGGCACCAATCTGGCACAGTCCAACGCCGTGTCCCCATCCTCTACCGTTGAAGATGAATGACTGTGGGAAGCCATCAACGTCCTTGCCGTGCATGGCAACGGTGAAAGCAGAACTGTAAAGGTGCGTCTCAGAAAGAGTCTTGCGTATTTCCAGTTCCTTGCCGATGGTGAAAGTGCGGTTCTCGCCAATGATTTTCAGTAGCGAGATACGTCCGCTCTTGCCGCGTTCCAGAGCCTCCAGTTTCATGATGCGCCCGAAGTCCATGTTAAGTTTGCTGCTGATGAGGTGCGACAACTGGTCCTGAGTGTAGGCAACCATCCAGTCGTGGAAGTCAACAGTCTCCTGATCATAGTCGTTGAGGACCTCAGACAGTATTGTGCGGTCTTGCGTATTACAGTAAGGGTCGGTGACGGAGGTCAGGTATGGCTTGTCAATGTTTTCCCAACAGTAGCGGTATTCCTCTGTCACGCCACCGCAGCACTTAGAGAAACGTGTGTCGCATATCTCGCCTTGATATTCCATTACCTGCCCGAGTGTGGCCTTGACAGCCGCCACCACGTGTGGGTTAGCAGCGTTAGTAATGCCTTGGTATCGCTGGCAGTGGTCGTCAGCGCATACGTCGAAGATGGTGTGGTCTTCACGGTCGTACCATCTTACGAGCATATCGTCGCGCTTTATGAAGGAGAAGAAGTTGTTTCCCTCCTGCGACTTTTGGCGGCGTTGCATCTGCGCCAGTAGCCATGAGCGCGAGATGACGGCGTGGGCTTTGAGAAGTTCGAGGCTTGACGTGGCTGACATCTCGCTGGAGATGACGCTTTCAAGATAGCGTTCCACAGGAAGTTCGTTGATGGCGCATATCTTTCCTTCCTCAACTACGAGGTGCAGGGTGCCAAGGAATGTCTGTGTTTGCTTACGTTCCCAATGGAAATTGATACCGATGGTGACGTCTTCAATGCTGAATGACGCATCATGTGACGTAGGCTTAAAGTTTAACTCTTTGTATTGTGTGCCTCGCCACATTATGGTTCCCTCGGAATAAGTAACGGTCTGTGCGCCAGTAATATCTTCGCCCTTGGCGGTGTAGATGCCGTTAAGGGTGAAATGCAGTTCGTCAGCACTTACGATACCTACCTTTACGTTAGGCTGCTGGGTGTATTTGAATGATGGCTTGGTGTTGGATACAGGTAGTTCAGATAGTGCTTCAGCAATCTTTTCAGCCTCTTCACGAGTTATGCTGACCTCTTGCAGAATGGAGGTAGCGCGCTCTGCGGTGATGCTGTTGAAGTCTTCCTGGCGCGGAGTGATGATAAGACCAGCCATATCCAATGCTCCAGGACTTACTATTGCCTGTTCTGCCCCTTCAGCGTAATAGCAGTTAGGGCGGTGCTTGCGGCGTGGCAGCACTACGGTAATCTGCTCATCGTCCTGTCGCCATGCCACGATATTCATCATTGGTTCAGTAAGTTGGGCGTCCTTAGGCTGCAAATCCTGCATAATGCGGTAGAGCCTGCGGAAGAGTTTGCGCTCGTTCTCGCCGTGGTGACTGCGTATTACGAATGCAGGTACTACGTAGTCGGTAAGGAGGCTGATGTCTTCACCCTCTCCACAGGTAGCGATAGTGCGCATGTTACGCATAAGTCGTGGCATCATGGTCTGTAAAGGCACAATGCCCGAGGTACCAGCCTGAAGATGAAGGTGGTCTGGGGCAGACGCGCCACAGAGTGGACCATTATAGAATACCATCAACGAAGGGTGCTGGTGCAGCAACTGGCGGATAGCGGTAAAGTGCGCATATATAGCCTGTGGCTCATGGCGCATCAGTGGAATGGTAAAGTGTTGTGGCAGGATGGGGAAGGGGTTGACGAGGATTTCGAGTTCCTGCTCACCGTTCTTAGTGTACAGTGGCTTGCTGATTTGCTCTGTAGGGCGGTTATCACGGCACAGGAAGCAAGGGCGTTTGGCAAGTGTCGCCTTGTCAATGCTTGCACCTGTTGACACGATGCGAGCGGGATTGAACTGCAATCGTAAGTCGCCAAGGTCTTTGGTCTGTATGTTTTGCAGGTCAGAATAACGCTGGCGTGTAGCGTCCCACAACTCTAACTGACGGTTAAAGAAGCGTTGCAGGCTGTCACCAGCCATGCCGTTGAGTTTGCCTACGTTCATTTGCTGGCGTGCTTTTATCTCAATCGTACGCAGTCGGTCCTTGTATAGATTGTTGACATTTACTTTCTCTATGCTGAGTGCTGCGTCGCTGTTGCCTCCCCAACGGCGGCATAGGTATAGTTCGTCATAAAGTCTGCCGATGCGGTAACGGCGACTGAAGGCTAATCCCAGAGCATAGTCTTCGCCGTAACTGGTGTTAGGGAAGCCAATCTGGCGCAAAAGTGGAGTGAAGAACGCTCTTGGCGCACCTAAGCCGTTTATGCGTAGCGCATTATTAGGACCGTTAGAGTCGGTCCATTCGCGGTGGTCTATGATGCCAGGAGGCAGTGTGTTGAGGTCGAAGTCACACATACGGTATGCGCCTATTACCATAGCCGCCTTCTGGTGATAGAAACAGTCAACGATACGTTGCAGTGTGTCGGGGCTGGAGTATAGGTCATCAGAGTCTAATTGCACTGCGAAGCGACCGCAACGGTCATCGTTTATCGCTACGTTCCAACATCCACCGATGCCGAGAGGGAGTGTTTCCTCACCATGACTGCCTGGTACTATGTGTATGAGGCGGTGAGAGTTGTTGGCTTCTTCAGCATTAACCATTTGTTGGAGAATGTCGGTGGTGCCGTCAGTAGAGTGATTATCTACTACTATAACGTTGTATTCAAAGCGTGTCTTCTGTGACAGTGCGCTGTGTACGGCGTCGGCGATGGTCTTTGCACGGTTAAAAACAGGAATTACAACAGAGGCTTCTGTAGGGAATACCTGCTCGTTAAAGTCTGGTGTAAGTGCTTCAGATGTGTCAATCTTTGCCCCTATTGCCTCGAGATGTTCCGTTGCAGCCTGTTCCATCTCTATCTGTCGGCTGCGGTTGCGTGGGTTAACATAGTCGAACTGTTTCTCGCCACTTAGGCGATTGTCCAGTTCTTCCTCAGTGTAGAGCATCTCATTGATATGGAACAGTTCGCCATGACGCTGCATATAGAGACGCATGGCGTAAACGGCGGCATAGGCGTAGTCTGCTTTTTGCTCCTTCACGAAGTCTTGAAAGAGATTTGTACGCACAAGAAGTAACTGTCCGAAGTCAAAGTCATCGCGTATGCTACCCTCCTGATAGTCAATTACGGGGTGGGGAGTACGTTGACCTTGTACCATGGTGTAGTGGTCAGCGTAGAGTAAAGACGCACCAGTATTGTTAGCAGTTTGTATCATTCTGTCGAGTGCATGCCATCCGAGAGAAAAAGGTGTTGACTTCTGCGAGATGAGGATGTACTCCGCTGTAGCCTCTTTCGCTATCTTGCGAAGGGTTGACATGGCGGTTATTGGTTCGCCTTCAAGGAGATGTATGCGTTTTACCGCTTTCTTCTTGCTTATCTTTTCTACCATGGCGGCAAAGAGTGAGGTATTGCTGCACGGTATGAAAATGTCTATCTTCTGAAACATATATGGTTGTGGGTGTTGGGGTTATGGTTGTGGGTGTAGGGGATTTGGTTATTGTTTGTGGAGGCGCGTGGTTCTAAATCTAACTGGATAGAGTACTGAAATGAAGCCTACTGCAACGACGGTGAGGAATACTATCGCCACGTCTGCATAGTGAACACTGACGGGGTATGCGTCAACAACGAATGAACCACTGCTATCGCCTAAGGCTACTAAGCCGTATTGTTGCTGAAGGAAGCATAACAACAGTCCGAGACCAACGCCCAGTATGGCACCGATGATACTGATTAACCATCCCTCGAAGATGAAAATTTGTTTGATAAGAGAGTCGCGCGCACCAAGACTTCGCAGCGTGTTAACGTCTTTTTTCTTGTCTATAATAAGCATAGACAGCGAGCCAACAATATTGAAACATGCTACGATAAGGATGAAGGTAAGGAATATGTAGCCCATGAACTTCTCTATCTTCATTATGTTGAACGTGTCTTCCTGTTGCTCATAGCGGTCTAATACGCGGAATTTATCTCCACAGATAGCCTGCATCTTTTTCTTTACGGACGTTACATCCGCACCTTTCTTTAACTTAATCTCAAGGCTGGAGAGTTCTCCATCGCATTGGAATAGCATTCTGGCAAAGCCTATAGAGGTTATGATATGGTTCTTGTCGTACTTGCCTTGCTGTACGCAGAACACGACACCAGGGGACAAAAGAGAGTCGACAACAAAGCCATCGAGTGGGTTGCTGAGGTCTAACTGACCGTTTCGGCGAGGTGCATACACGTGGAGGTAGCCGTCATAGCGTGCTGGCATGCCGAGGGTTTGCGCCAAACGGATGCCTGGTGTGCCATACTGCAGGTCGGCAGCGTGAAGGTCAAAGGTGCCATCTCCATAGCAAATGTCGTTTATTCGTGTCAACTGCGTGAAGTTATCGTCCACACCTTTTATAACCACCATAGACTGACGGTCACCGTATATGGCGAGAGCCTGACCCTCCACACATTCAGTCGCTACGTCAATCTCGCTCATTTTGCGTATCTCTACCAGCGCAGGGCTGTCGGCAGCAACAGTTTTTCCTGTGGTAGGTACTATCTCCAACTGTGGGTCGAAGGCGGTGAAGAAGGTGGCAACGAGGTCGCTAAACCCGTTAAAAACACTAAGCACTACCACCATAGCCATTGTAGCCACCATGACACCGATGACGGAGATGGCGGAGATTAGGTTTATGACGTTAGTGCTTTTCTTTGAGAACAGGTAGCGACGGGCTATGAAGAAACTTACGCCCAGCCTGCTTTTGTTATTCTCCATGTGCATGTTTGTTTTGTGCAAAAGCGGTGTTTGTGTGCCTATTAGTTCTTTAACAGACTGTCAATGTGTTCGATATAGTCCAGAGAGTCGTCGATGAAGAAGCGCAGTTCAGGTATGATACGCAGTTGGTTACGTACCTTCTGACCCAGTTCGTAACGTATTGACGACACGTTAGCATTGATGTTCTTGAGCAGTTCCTCGCCTTTCTCTGATGGGAAGATGCTGAGGTATGCAGTGCAGATGCTAAGGTCTGGTGATATTTTTACGCGTGTTACGCTTACCATAACGCCGTGCATCTGGCGGGTTTGACTCTGGAATATGAGGCTCAACTCCTTTTGGAGCAAGCGTGATATGCGATTTTGTCTTGTCTCTTGCATTGTTGTATTAATTTTAATGTGGGTTAATAATCTTACTTTTAATTGTTTTTCTCGTTAAGAATTATGCGTTTGGGGGCTATGTTTATGCGGTTTAGTGACTAAAAGTCGAATCCGTTATAGACGTTAATGTCCACATCGCCGTGTATTCCGCTTACTCTGCCATCGGGGGAAAGTTGCCAATAAACGAGGTTTACATCGGGTTTATACTCTCCGTAGCGCGCTATCCAAACATCATAGTTGTTGTGCAGGTCTGGAGCAAGTGATAGATATTTGTTTACGAAACGCTGGCTGATGTAGAGTATCGGTCTCCTTCCGCGTCTTTGTTCCACCGTGTGAAGCCATTGTCGCACGTTATTGAACAGTGCCCTTATGCCTCCTGCCTGTTTAATCTGTTTGTCGGTAGGTTCAAGGTCGAGCACTGGTGGCAGGTCGCCCTTAGCATATCGGCTGTTGCGCAGGAAGTTGTTAGCCTGTTGTCTGCCCGAGGTCCTGACAGAGAAGAAGTGGTATGCACCAGTTTTATAGCCATGTTTACGTGCTGCTATGTAGTCACCAACAAAGTATTTGTTCTTTATTGTAGTGCCCTCAGTAGCCTTAATGAATATGAAACGTACGGGATAGTCCACCTTTCCGTGTATCACCTTCTTCGACATCTTGCCCAGTGACACTATGCGTAGATTCGCCCAGTTTATAGAAAAGCGTTTCCTGCCTTTCTCATGCTGGTGTCTTGAGATGTCTATGCCATATATTCTCTCTGGCGTATAGGCTATTCTCTCGCCCAGAAACCTGTCTTTCTTCCATTCACCGAGGCGCAGTCGTTTACCTGGTATGATAGAGAATCCGACACCGTTTCGTTCTCCGTGTGACCATTCTCCTTCGTAGTAGTCACCAGTCTTTGCCTGTAAACTGCCGTATCCGTGGGGCATTGCGGCGCTATCTCGTGTACCCTTGTATTCGCCTATGCTGTCAATCCATGCCATTACAGGTTTAGGACGCATGGCATGACGTTTCTTAAGTATTGCCAGTGCTGCGCTTTTGCGGTTCAAGCGTTTTGTAAGGTCAGGGCTTTGGCATGGAGTGGAGGCAGTAAGGTTAAGCAGACCTTTAGCCGTGTAGCGTGGTTTGCATTCCGCTCTGTGCCCAGTGGAGTCGGCAAAAAGGAAGTAGCGGCGTTCCATGCGTACCGTTAGTGCCCTTCCCTTAAGTGCTTTCTGTACGATAGTGGCACTTTTTTCAAGGGTCTTGCCGTATGTTTCCAGTCGTTTGCCATAGCGTGCCACGATGTCAAAGCCATTGTCGAGCACGGTGTGTGTGCGCAGAAAGTAACCTACGTCCTTCTTTTGTTGGTTAACAACGTCTTGCCCTTGCTTTATCGCCTTCTCCTCTTGGCGCAGTAATGTTATGATATCGTTATGGTTAAGTCTGCATACCTTGTTGGTGTCCTGTGCCTGTATTACGAGGTTTGCGCCGTTGTATGGCAGCATGTCCCATCTTCTAACCCATTGTGCTTCAATGGTGTCAGTGCTCCAATGGTCGGTATCGTTAATGCCATGAATATCTCTTAACAGACTATCTCCCTGCATGGCAGAGAAGGAGAACAACGCGGTAGTATCGTCAGCAACGATATATCGTGTCTCTGTCACGAGCATGGTCTGTGATTGCTGCTTCTCATTGTCGGAGAGAGGATAGCAGTACCATAGTGCCCATAGTGCCACAATGATGGCAAAGATTAGCATGGTGGGAAGTAAACATCCCGTTTTTAACCGTTTAATCATAATTCGTATCCACCCATTGATGAGCCCATCTCGTCGTCGTTAGGCTGTTGGCTCTCTTGTTTTTTCTTTAAGCCAGACTGGTTTCCGAAGTTCCATGTAACGGTAAAGTTAACTCTTCTGCTGCCGTGTTTGTTCAACTGATAGCGTTCGAAGGTGTCGCTGGTGGTGTAACTCTCCCACTTACGTGTGTTGAGCACGTCGCGGCAGTTTACTGATACCATCAATTTTCTGTCGAGGAAACTTTTCTTTACGCCGAGGTCTAGTCCGAAGGTGTGTGGTCTGTGTCCCTGAGTTATCACCTGTCTTGAGTTGTATCGTCCGCTTGCCTGCAGGCTAATGTCGTATGGCAATGTTACAGCGGCAATGATACGTGCGTTCCATGTGAAGTTATCTTGAGCCTTACCAGAGACCGTTTGCCCCTCGATGTCATAGTCAAAGGCGTCAAGTTTGTAGTAGTACATGTTGACGTTGGTCGTAAGGTCAAGTATTCTGCCAATCTTGTTTTTGCCAGTCAGTTCGAGACCAGTAGAAGTTGACTTTGCCACGTTCATCGGAGTGCTATACATCTTTTGGTCTTCCTGGCTGCGATAGTTTATGCGTTGTATCACGTCTGATGTCGGACGATAGTACGCAGACACAAGAAGTGAGTGCATATCCCACTGCTTTAGGTAGTTCAGTGAGAAGGAGTTAGAGTACTCTGGCGTCAGTTCAGGGTTACCAAATGTTATTATTGACGCATCGCTTGTATTGCGGAAGTCATTAAGTTCACCACCCCATGGGCGTCTCAGGCGTCGAGTGTAGTTCAGTTGTAACTGCTGAGTCTTCGTCAATTGGTATGACATGAAGAGCGATGGGAACAGTTGGAAGTGGTCTTTCTTGTAGGTATCGGGCATTGGTGCCACACCGTGTTCCTCGTCCCAGTTAAGTGATACCGTCTTCGTACGCCAGTACTCTCCTCGTAGTCCTGCCATAATGCCGAATTTATCCTTATTGTATGACAGTGTAGCATACAGAGCATGGCGGTCCTCGTCGTATTTAAAGCGGTTGAAGTAGGTCTTCTCTTCCTGTAGATTGCTGCCCCACCAGTTAGGTGCTTCGTATGACAACTGTGGAGTATTCTCACGTGAGAAGTCGCCCATGTATCCGCTTTCCAGTTTTAGGTGCTCAGTCAGTGGGTTTTCGTAGTCCAGTTTTATCTCAGTCTTAGGGCCTTTGATGTTCAGTGGGCGTGACTGATAACTGCTTGACGAAGGTTGTGCGTCGTCAGTGTAATATATCGAGTCCTGATAGATATTATCGTTGTCAGAGGTCCATTTGCCGTATGACACAACGAAATCCAGGAAGTGTTTTTCTGCGAAGTTGTGACGATAGTTGAACTCAAGGTTAAACATCGTCATCGGACCGCCGCTATATGTGTCTCTCAGTCTTGTATAGTTAAGTTGTTCAGCAGCATCGGTGTAACTGCCATATAGATATGGTGTTGTAGATCTATTCTTGTGTTTGCCAGTGAACAGCATGCCGTTAATAGTGAAGTCATTCTTGTCCGTAGCGTGATAAGTCAGTCCAGCACGTGTGAATATCATGTTTCCGCGTCGGTTGCTCTCCGTGTTATGGCGTTCGTAGGTCGTTGGAATGCCGTCAGTAAGGTTATTCTGCCAACTCTCATTGCGTCCTTTATTTTCCATGTGCCTATAGCCCACGTTAAAGTATCCGTCGAGTTTTGAAGAGTTGTAGTTTATGTTAAACGATGAGTTTGCTCCACCTCTTGTGTCAGCCCCCACCTGTACAGAGCCATAGTATCCGCTGCGGCGGTCTTTCTTCAGCACGATATTGATGATACCTGCCGATCCCTCAGCCGAGAATTTAGCAGAAGGGTTGTCTATTACCTCAATTCTCTCTATGCTTTCTGCTGGTAGTTGTTGCAAAATTTGTGCACGGTTGTCGCTTGTCAGTCCGCTTGGTCGCCCATTTATCCACACCTCAACGCTTGAGTTTCCACGCAGTGACACGTTACCATCGTTGTCAACGTCAACGGAAGGAATATTCTCCAGCACGTCCGTAGCCGTCTGTCCCGCAGCGGTAACAAGGCTTGCCACGTCAAACTCCTTTCTGTCCACCTTCAGTTTCATGGTGGCGCGTCTGCCTGTGACCTGTATCTCTCCCAGTGTTTGGTCGGCAATTTTATTCTCCTTTTTCTCCTTCTTCTCCTGTGCGCTGGCGTTTGCTATTGTCATTAGCGCCAAGGTGGCGCAGAGCATAGTTTTGAGCATCTCTTCTCAGTAATTGTTTTTTTATAGTTCCTTATAGGTAACAGTGGGTTGGCGATAGCATGTTGCATTATGAGTGTAGCCCAGTGCTTGCTATCGTCAACCCACAAAAAGGTTATTGCTTATTGAAAGCGTCATAAATCTTGTTTGCAATTTCCTGCATTTCCTCAGCAGGCAGTTGCAGTTTCTCCCTGCGGAAATCCATATCCCCTTCACTGTTCAATGGTATGAGGTGGATATGTGCGTGAGGCACCTCCAGTCCGAGGACCGCCATACCTACCTTCTTGCATGGAAACGCATCCTTAATAGCCTTTGCTACTCGCTTGGCGAAGACGTGGAATCGTGACAGTTCATCATCGTCCATATCGAAGATGTAATCAACCTCGCGTCGTGGAATAACGAGCACGTGACCTTTTACGACAGGGTTGATGTCGAGGAAAGCGTAGAATTCATCGCTCTCTGCACACTTGTAACTGGGAATTTCTCCAGCAGCAATTTTAGAGAAAATGTCCATAGTGGTTTGGTTGTTTAGTTGTTTAGTGGTTTGGTTGTTTGGTGGTTTGGTGTTTGTTTCACCAACCAGCAAGCCATGTTTAGTATGAAATGCTCTCCACTTTCAGTTTCAGAATGCCACGTGGAATCTTAGCCTCCACGATGTCACCGACCTTATGGTTCAGCAGAGCCTGTGCGATAGGTGTCTCGATAGAAATCTTTCCCTCGCGTAGGTTAGCCTCGTTAGCACTGACGATGGTGTAAGTCATCTTGGCCTTGTTAGCCATATTGGTCATCTCGACCTTCGACAGTAACTGAATAGCGTCAGTAGCCAAACGACTCTTGTCAACGATTTTCGCTTCAGCGATAGTGTTCTTTAACTGGTTTATCTTGGCAGCGAGGTGGGCCTGAGCCTCCTTTGCGGCATCGTATTCAGAGTTTTCGGAGAGGTCGCCCTTGTCACGTGCCTCTGCAATCGCTGCACTTGCCTTAGGCATTTCGATAGCCTCCAGGCGATGTAATTCAGCCACGAGGTTCTCGTAGCCTTCTTTTGACATGTATGCCATAGTGTTTCTTAATATATTGTGATTTTTATTATTTCCCTGAAAATATTACTTATATCCGATGTCTTGCGGTTTCAGTATAGACAAAAAAGAAGAACCCCAACCTTCTACACCTATAACAAAAATAAGGAAACGCCTTTCTTAAGTGGAGCGTCCCTTTCAATCTTGCATACAGGGTATTTAGTCGGAATCCCTTGCTTTAGTGCCAGTAAAGAAATAACTTGGTACAATTTAACAGAGTGAATTACATAATAGGCATCGTTTCTTTGTCATATCTTTTGGATATTTTGAAGCCATTCATCAGTCACAATGCGTGGCATTGGTCAATGGTCTTTACACCCCCTCCGCTCCGCTTCTCCCCCGTTTGGCGAGGGAGGGCAACGTTCTTCATGTCTCCAAACTATCTCAAAAATCTATGACATAAATTATACCAAGTTATTTTTCACCGTCACTTAATAATTATGTCGAGTGCAAAGATAGTCATTATTTTCTTACCATGCAAGTTTTTACGTTTTTTTTACTCTTTTTCTTGCTCATATTTGGCGTTTTCGTGCAAAATAACTATCTTTGCACATTGTAAAACTATAATAACATAGACTGGTAAATTTATGTATAAGACAATCACGGCTGAAGAAGCCGCATCACTAATCAAAAACGGTGACTCACTCGGACTGAGTGGTTTTACTCCTGCCGGTGTACCTAAGGCGGTAACAAAAGAACTTGCAAAGATTGCAGTAAGCGAACACGAGAAGGGTAATGAATTCCAGATAAGCCTCTTTACAGGTGCTTCTACAGGACAGAGTACTGACGGAGACCTCGCTGCAGCAAAGGCTATTAAGTTCCGTGCACCATATACTACTAACCCAGATTTCCGTTCACACGTAAACAAGAACGAAATAGCATATAACGACCTCCACCTCTCCCATATGGCGCAGGAATTGCGTTATGGCTTCTATGGACCACTGAATTGGGGCATACTTGAGGTTTGTAAGATAGAGGATGATGGCGATAAGTATCGTGTTTACCTTACTGCTGCGGGTGGCATAGCACCTTCTGTGGCACGCATGGCAGAACATATTATTCTTGAACTCAACTCTTTCCATAGCGAAGGTGCCGCACTGCTGCACGATGTTTACGAGCCAGCAGATCCACCTTATCGCCAGCCTATCATGATAACAAAGGTTAGCGACCGCATTGGAACGCCATATCTGGAGGTAGAAAAGAAGAAGGTGGTAGGCGTTGTGGAATGTAACATCCCTGATGAGGCGCGTGCATTCAAGGGTTCAGACCCCGTAACAGACCAGATCGGAGCAAACGTAGCGCAGTTCCTCGTGAACGATATGAAGCGTGGCATTATCCCAGCAGAGTTTCTGCCGTTGCAGAGCGGAGTGGGAAGTACCGCAAACGCCATCCTTGCTGCACTCGGTCACGATAAGAATGTGCCAGACTTCAATATCTATACCGAGGTGCTCCAGAACGCTATCGTCGATATGATGCTCGAAGGACGTGTAAAGGATGCTTCCACGTGTTCACTGACTGTAGATAATGAGTGCCTGATGAAGGTGTATGACAACATAGACCATTTCGCCAAACACCTAACCATACGTCAGTCAGAGATATCCAACTCGCCAGAGGTTATACGTCGTTTGGGCGTTATAGCCATCAACACAGCCATCGAGGTTGATATCTATGGCAATGCTAATTCAACCCATATCTCTGGCACAAAGATGATGAATGGTATCGGAGGCTCAGGAGATTTCGAACGCAATGCGTACATCTCAATCTTCACATGCTCGTCACTCGCAAAGGGAGGACTCATCTCTTCAATTGTTCCTATGGTGAGCCATCAGGACCATTCAGAGCACGATGTGAACGTAATCATTACCGAACAGGGTGTTGCTGACCTTCGAGGCAAATCGCCATTGCAGCGTGCCCAAGCAATCATAGAGAACTGTGCGCACCCAGACTATCGTCCGTTGCTGCGTGAATACCTTAAGATTGCTACAGGAGGACATACACACCACAACCTGCCAGCGGCTTTCGCTATGCACGACACACTGCGCAGGAAAGGCGATATGCGCCTCACTGACTTCTCGGAATACGTAAAAGAATAAAACAATAAATATACGGTAGCAATGCTTTTTGCTACCTTTTACTGACAACTTAAATACTAAAAACTATGACAAGTTTAAAGGACTTCTCTCTTGAGGGAAAGAACGCATGGATTACAGGTGCGTCTTACGGTATTGGTTTCAACATTGCTAAGGCATTCGTTGCTGCTGGAGCAAAGACAATCATCTTCAATGATATTAATGAGGCAGCCCTTGAGCGTGGTCTCGCCAACTATAAGGAGGCTGGTATCACTAACGTGAAGGGTTACGTTTGTGACGTAACAGACGAGGTAGCCATTAAGGCTCTCGTAGAGAAGATTCACGAAGAGGTAGGTCAGATAGACATCCTCGTTAACAATGCAGGTATCATCAAGCGCATACCAATGCACGAGATGGCTCGTAAGGACTTCCAGCAGGTTATCGACATCGACCTCGTAGCACCTTATATCGTTTCTGCAGCCGTTCTGCCAGAGATGATGGAGCGTCGTGAGGGTAAGATTATCAACATCTGCTCAATGATGTCTGAACTCGGTCGTGAGACTGTTTCTGCATACGCAGCAGCCAAGGGCGGTCTGAAGATGCTTACACGTAACATCTGTTCAGAGTATGGTGAGTACAACATTCAGTGTAACGGCATTGGCCCTGGTTACATTGCTACACCTCAGACAGCACCTCTCCGTGAGCGTCAGCCAGACGGTTCACGTCACCCATTCGACTCATTCATCTGCGCAAAGACTCCAGCAGGTCGTTGGCTTGACCCATCAGAACTTGGTGGTCCAGCCGTATTCCTTGCATCAAAGGCATCTGACGCCGTAAACGGTCATGTGCTTTACGTAGATGGTGGCATCCTTGCTTATATTGGCAAGCAGCCTAAGTAATAAGGATATTATTTTATCTTGATTGATTAAATATATTTGATGAAAAAATGTTGCCGTGCTTTGCTGTGATAGCAAAGTGCGGCATTTCGTTTTATAGCGAAAATACGTAAAAATGTCGCGTTGTTCGTATAAAAATATTATAGGACGGTTCTATATCGTTCGCTACTAACACTAACAAATAAGTAATTGTTCAAAATTATTTTAATATTTAATATAGGCTATTTGTGAACAGATGTTTTCAATGTTTGATGGAACAATGTGAACGTTTTCGTTAAGCCAGATGAGCAGAACAAAGTTTACTTATGTTCTG
>DAIUFT010000033.1:0-31909 GCA_036844425.1 Prevotella sp.
TGCTCAGGAACTTATAAATAAAGTTAAATCAAAGTGTTGCGGAATTAAGGTTAAATAAGTTTGAGCACTTACTTAAGGGTAGTTATATAAATTACCACCCTTAATACTATATTTTTAGAAGATGTAGCGAGGCACTACAATATTCCAATACCGCAGGACGGTGAGTAATAAATATTACTGTGCAGGATGATTTAGTAAGTAGATTTCCGAGAAGTCGCTTCTCGGTATTTGCATCAAGGGCACTTGTTGCCTCATCAAGAATCATGACAGGACTATGGCGCAATAACGCCCTGGCTATACAAATACGTTGTGCCTGCCCTTCACTCATTCCGCCACCAGATTCCGTGAACGTTGTGTCAAGACCATTGGGAAGGTCTTTCACAAATCCTGCACAGGCACTCTCTAAGGCTGCATACATCTGCGCATCCGTTGCATTCTGGTCTCCAAGCAATAGGTTTTCGCGTATAGAGCCACTAAGCAGCGTGTTTCCCTGCGGCACATAGACGAAATTACAACGCGTAAGTGCTGACACTTCCACTTTCTTTTCCTTATTATATATATATACGTGCCCAGAACATGGCTTTACCAATGCCAACAACATGCGCAGAATTGTTGTTTTTCCTGCGCCTGTCTCTCCTAATATCGCAGTGCATGTCCCTGGTTTGAAATCAAAATTCAAATTATTTACTATGTTACGACCTGGTTCATCGGCATAAGCATACGTTACGTTCTCCAGGCTGACGCCACACACTCCTTCCAACAGCAATGCGTCGCCCTGTTTCTCCTGAGGCACTTCGTCAAAATACATTAATCGTTCCGCAGCAGTCATTGCTTGCACTATCAGGGGAAGCAGTCTTGCTATGTTACGAGCAGGATTTTGTATTCTGTTAACAAGTTGAAGGAATGCAGTCATTCCACCATAAGTAAGTGTTCCTGCAGACAAACGCAACGCACTCCATGCAAACGCTACAAGATAACCAAGGGCAAAACCTACACTTACCATAAGATTTGAGAACACTGAAAACTTGGTTCTACGTATTATCTTACGTCGCAGTTCCTGCTGCTGTCCCTCCAGTTTTCCAACCACGACCTCCTCACTCTCCATGGCCTTCACAAGCACTCGATGCTGCACCGACTCTTGCAACGTACTCTGCACAAGGCTGTCCGATTGTCTTATATCTCGCGTCAGTTTACGCATTTTATTCATATAGAACTTACTCAGCAACATAAACACTGGAGCCATGACGACTATCAGTACCGCCAGAGTATGGTCCATCATGAAGAGGTAACAGAATGCTCCCACAAACATTGCCACAACTGCCACAGCATTAGGCAATGTCTCTGCCACAAAATCTACGACATTGTTTACATCCTGCTCCAAACGATTCAAGACATCACCACTGTGCATCGCTGCTCGTCCTCGCCACTCTGAATGAAGAATACGCCTCAACAATCGCTGCTGCATGCGGTTACGTGCCTTAACACCAAGGATATTCCGCACCCACACTGCTGCAACATCAAGAGCGAATCCTCCCAAGACGAATGCCGCCATAACGATAACTGCCACAACCACATTGCCTTCCACATTGTGTGACGCTATATCAACCGCGCGCTGCACTGCCCATACCGATGCCAGACTGAACACCACGCCGAGTAATCCTATCACCGTGTTGAGGACTGCCTGCAAACGGTTATCGCTCGAAGACTGCCACAGCCACCGAACTATCGCCAGCACTCCTTTCCCATTTTTTGAAAAGAGGGATGGCGTAAAATTCATTATGTCGTTTTCTTGTTTAGGTGTATTCATAAGTCAAGGGCAGTTATCTCTGGTCCATACCCCACATCATTTTTTCTCTTAGCGTAGAGAAATACCTTCTCTCTGACACTCTTACAATCTTCGCTACATAAGGTGCTTTCATAATATTCAGTACCGTTCCGTCGTGCAGACTGACACTTCTTCCATCAATAGCGACCAGGAAGTTATGGCTTCTGCTCTCCACCTTCATCGTTATCACGCTGTCATCATTAATCACGATAGGGCGTACCGTCAAGCTGTGTGGTGCCACCGCCGTAAGACAAAGCGTCCCCGTACCTGGTGCGATGATAGGTCCACCGTTCGAAAGATTATATGCCGTAGAGCCTGTAGGCGTCGTTACTATCACGCCATCAGCCTGATACGTCATCAGATACTCTCCGTTTACACTCGTCCTAATGGAAATCATCGAGGCGTTGTCTCTCTTTAGCAGGGCAATATCGTTCAGGGCATAAGGCGTACCTGTTATCTCGTCTCCCTCTTGTGTCTCCACTTTTATTACAGAGTGTTCATGCACTTGATAGTTTCCTTCCAACACAGCTCCGAAAGCGCTCTCTATCTCGGAAGGGTTTACGTCTGCTAAGAATCCTAATCTGCCGATATTAACGCCAATGATAGGCATCATCTTCTTCCCTACCCTTGCTGCAGTCTTTAGCAAAGTACCGTCGCCACCCATCGACACGGCAAAGTCTGCTTCGAAGTCATCCCCCTCAAAGACACTCGTAACATTTATATCAAGATGCTGCCCTTCAACAAGAAACTTCCAGAACGGTTTATCTATAAGAATCTCCGCTCCCCTCTGTCGCAGAAAGGCAATGATTTTACACACTGCCTGTGATTTCTTAGCCTGATACTGATTTCCAAAGAATGCGAAGCGCAATATCTCTTTTTCCATGTGTTTTTTAGTGTTTTATATACTAAGAGCTTTTGCCAAATGACAAACGAATTATTGTTTTATCCTGCAAATTTACTTTTTTTTCGTCAAACATACAAACAATTGCTAAAGATTTTACTATTACGCCGATTCTTAGTAATTATTATAAAGCCATATTTTGAAAGTAAATAGACAACAAAAGGGTAAATATTACGTTGTTTGACAATTGCCGTACAATCGTTTGGCAATTGCCGTACAATTGTTTGGCAACTGCCGTACAATTGTTTGGCAACTGCCGTACAATTGTTTGGCAACTGCCGTAAATTCGTTTGGCAATTGCCGTAAAACATAAAACAGGCGAAAAAGTACTCTGTTAGGAGCCTAATATGGTAGCCAGCCATGATAAAGGGTGGTAGGTAAATGGTGTAAACTGGCACGCCTTTAGGTGTGTTACTTAACATGGCTGGAACCCTTTTTAACCATTACTAACGTTTTATATATCTCAAAAAATTTGATATTTGACAAATGTTTTGTACTTTTGCAATGCGGAAACGCACCTTATATATAATAAACAAGATAAAAGATTAAAGAATTATGGCAAAAGTATATGAATTCATAGCCAATGGCTCTGAGGAGATAGAGGCTCTTACCGTTATTGATGTATTGCGTCGCGGCGGCGTTGACGCCAAAACTGTTAGCATCACGGGCAGCGAATACGTGGAGTGTTCGCACGGTGTGGTTATCAAATGTGACACTACGATAGAGGCGGCAGACCTTAGCGATGCCGACTTCCTGCTCCTTCCTGGTGGTCTGCCAGGTGCTACAAATCTGTTGGAGCACGAGGGCGTGAGAGAGGCTATCATGCGTCAGGCTACCGATGGCAAGAAGGTTGGCGCAATATGTGCTGCTCCTATGATTCTCGGTGACCTCGGATTGCTGCGTGGCAAGAAGGCTACCTGTTACCCTGGTTTTGAGAAATACCTGGACGGTGCGGAATATACAGCCGACATCTTCACCGTTGACGGCAACATCATTACGGGCTGCGGTCCTGCCGCCACCCTGCCTTACTCCTTCGCTATTCTCGAGATGCTGACCGACCACGATACGGCTGAGGGACTGAAGGAGGGCATGATGTTCAATAAACTCATGGCGAAATAAAACCGACTACGCATGGATTACGTTATAATAGTAGCGGGCGGCAAGGGGCTGCGCATGGGTGGTGACATTCCAAAGCAGTTTCTTCCCATCAGCGGCAAGCCGGTATTGATGCGCACACTGGAGCGTTTTCACGAGTACTCCCCTACTCTCAGCATCATTCTTGTACTGCCCAAGGAACAGCAAGACTACTGGAAGGAGTTATGCAAGGAATACTCTTTCACCGTAGAGCATACTATCGCCAACGGTGGCGAGACACGTTTCCATTCCGTGCAGAACGGTTTGGCGCTAATACCCGATGGTGAACAGGGCGTTGTTGGTGTGCACGATGGTGTGCGCCCCTTCGTTAGCACGGAGGTGATACGCCGCTGTTACGACACGGCACGCACCGCTAAGGCTGTTATTCCCGTTACACCTGTAGTTGAGACCCTGCGCTACGTAGGTGGCGTGGGTGCCGACCGTAACGTGTTGCGCAGCGACTTTCGCTTGGTGCAGACGCCCCAGACGTTTGACATCCAGTTGCTGAAGGAGGCTAACCGTCAAGAGTATTCCGAGGCTTTTACTGATGATGCGTCGGTGGTAGAGGGCATCGGGGCAACCGTAACGATGGTTGATGGCAACCGCGAAAATATAAAGATAACGACTCCTTTCGACCTTAAAATTGCAGAGGTGCTGATTGGTTAAAGGGCGGTAATTTATAGAACCACCCTAAAAAGATACACATTTATGGCAGACATACTTGAACAAGACATTAAATACGTTACAGGTGTAGGTCCACAGAGGCAGCAGATACTAACTAAGGAGTTGGGTATCTGCAGCGTTGGCGACCTGCTTGAGTACTTTCCCTACAAGTATGTTGACCGCAGCAAGGTGTACCGCATCAGCGAACTGACTGCCGACATGCCTTTCGTGCAAATGAAGGGGCGCATACTGTCATACGAAATCTTCGACATGGGCATTAAGAAGAAACGCCTCGTTGGCCATTTCTCTGACGGCACGGGGGTGATAGACCTTGTATGGTTCAGCAGTGTGCAATACATGATAAAGAATCATCCCACTGGCAAGGAGTACATCGTCTTCGGCAAACCGACCATCTTCAACCACCGCATACAGATTACGCATCCAGACATGGACGATGTGGAGTCGCTTAACCTGAACGAGATGGGTATGCAACCATACTACATCACGACAGAGCGCATGAAGAAAGCGGGCATCACTTCGCGCACGATGGAACGCATAACAAAGGGACTTGTCAGCAAACTTCCACCGCTGCGAGAGACGCTTCCCGACTTCATAACGAAGCCACTACACCTCGTAAGTCGTGACGAGGCAATACGCATGGTGCATTATCCACACAGCCAGTACGAGATGCAGCACGCAAGGGAGAGGCTGAAGTTTGAGGAATTGTTCTACGTACAACTCAACATTCTGCGCTACACCGCCAACAACCGTCGCAAATATCGCGGTTACTGCCTACCTAAGGTTGGCAAGGCGTTCATGGACTTTTACACGAAGAACCTTAAATTCGAGCTTACTGGGGCACAGAAACGTGTGATGCACGAGATTAAACGCGACATGAACACGGGGCGACAGATGAACCGCCTGGTGCAGGGCGATGTAGGTTCGGGCAAGACTCTCGTTGCACTCATGGCGATGCTCATTGCCGTGGACAACGGTTTCCAGGCGGTAATGATGGCTCCTACGGAAATTCTTGCCGAGCAACATCTGGCTACCATCAAGGAGTTTCTGGAGGGGTTAGACATTCGCGTGGAACTGCTCACGGGCATAGTGAAAGGCAAACGGCGCAAGGAGGTACTGGCAGGACTGTTGTCTGGCGACGTTAAAATACTTGTTGGCACGCATGCCGTGATAGAGGAAACGGTACAGTTTAACAATCTCGGACTGGCTGTTGTTGACGAACAGCACCGCTTTGGCGTGGCGCAGAGGGCAAAACTGTGGGCAAAGAATGATAATCCGCCACACATTCTCGTGATGACCGCTACGCCTATACCACGAACACTCGCCATGACCATATACGGTGACCTCGACGTTAGCGTAATCGACGAACTGCCACCAGGAAGAAAACCTATACAGACCATTCACCGCTACGACACGCAGAAGGCTTCATTGTACAACGGCATACGACGTGAGGTGGCGAAAGGCAGACAGGTTTACGTTGTCTATCCGCTGATTTCTGAAAGCGAGAAGATGGACCTGCAGAACCTTGAAGATGGTTTTCAACAGATGCAGGAAGCTTTCCCCGACTTTAAACTGAGCAAGGTGCACGGCAAGATGAAGCCTGCCGAGAAGGAGGCAGAGATGCAACGCTTTGCAAGGGGGGAGACACAGATGCTTGTTGCCACCACGGTGATAGAGGTGGGGGTGAATGTTCCTAACGCCAGCGTAATGGTAATAATGGAGGCGCAACGCTTCGGTCTGTCGCAGTTGCACCAGTTGCGCGGACGTGTAGGCAGAGGTGCCGACCAGTCTTACTGCATATTGGTGAGCGGCTACGAACTGAGTGCAGAGACAAGGAAGCGACTCGACATTATGTGTGAGACGAACGACGGCTTCCGCATAGCCGAGGCTGACCTTAAACTGCGCGGACCGGGCGACCTTGAAGGGACGCAACAGAGCGGCATAGCCTTCGACCTTAAGATAGCAGACATAGCGCGTGACGGACAGTTGGTGCAGATGGCACGCGACGAAGCGCAGAAGATAATTGATGCCGACCCTACATGCGATGCACCACAGCACGCCATGTTATGGAACAGACTGCGCGAACTGCGTAAAGGAAATGTGGACTGGGCAGCGATTAGTTAATTCAGAATGCATAATGCATAATTCATAATCAGGCTTCGCATACGCAATACTACAATTATGAATTGTGAATTGTGAATTATGAATTATGAATTATGAATTACATATCGTGAATTATGAATTAACTCTTGCCCATTTCAGATTTTCTTTGTAACTTAGCACCATAATATACACGAACAAAACAGAATGAAGGAATTTGTAATATCAGAAGCAAAAATAGAAACAGCGGTACTCGTTGGTCTCATAACACCACAACAGAGTGAGGCTAAGACTAACGAATACCTTGACGAACTGGAATTCCTTGCCGACACGGCAGGGGCTGTTACCGTTAAGAGATTTACTCAGAAGGTTAACGGACCAAGCAGCGTAACATACGTAGGCAAGGGTAAACTGGAGGAAATAGCGGCTTACATAAAGGATTGCGAGGAGAGAGCCGACAACGAAGAGATACATCCCGACGGCACACCATGGCAACCTATCGGCATGGTGATATTCGATGACGAACTGTCTGCTAAGCAGATTCGTAACATTGAGATGGAACTGAAGGTGAAAATACTCGACCGCACGAGCCTTATACTCGACATCTTCGCCATGCGTGCGCAGACCGCCAACGCCAAGACACAGGTTGAACTGGCACAGTATCGCTACATGTTGCCACGTTTGCAGCGCCTGTGGACACACCTTGAGCGCCAGGGCGGTGGCTCTGGTAGTGGTGGCGGTAAAGGTTCGGTGGGCCTTCGCGGTCCTGGTGAGACACAGTTGGAGATGGACCGCCGTATCATCCTCGGCAGAATGTCGCTACTCAAGGAGCGTCTTGCAGAGATTGACAAACAGAAAACGACGCAACGCAAGAACCGCGGCAGACTGATTCGTGTGGCTCTCGTAGGCTATACCAACGTGGGAAAATCTACCATCATGAACCTTCTCGCTAAGAGTGAGGTGTTCGCAGAGAACAAACTCTTCGCCACTCTCGACACTACGGTACGCAAGGTGGTGATAGAAAACCTGCCATTCCTGCTTGCCGACACCGTAGGGTTCATACGCAAACTGCCTACAGACCTTGTGGATTCATTCAAATCTACACTCGACGAGACGCGCGAGGCAGACCTGTTGCTGCACGTTGTCGATATTTCTCACCCCGACTTTGAGGAGCAAATCAACGTGGTACAGAAGACTCTTGCCGACCTTGGCTGCGCTGACAAACCATCGATGATTGTGTTTAACAAGATCGACGCATACCGTTGGGACGAGAAAGAGGAGGACGACCTGACGCCTGTAAAGAAGAATGAGGTGTCACTGGAGGAACTTAAGCGCACATGGATGGCAAAACTGCAGGGCGATTGCCTCTTCATATCGGCACGCGAGAAAATGAATCTTGACGAGTTCCGCAACACTATATATAAAAAGGTACGCGAACTCCACGTGCAGAAGTATCCTTACAACGACTTCCTTTGGACTATGCCTGAAGAGGAATAAGGGCTATCCCCAACGCCCAAACCACTAAACGACCAAACTTCCAAACGCCCAAACCACTAAACGTCCAAACGCCCAAACCACTAAACAACCAAACAACCAAACCACTAAACGACCAAACAACCACTATGGCTTACAGAAACCTTACCATTGACGAGATTACCGAACTCAGAGAAAGCGACTGCCGTTGCGCTGACTGGCAGCAAGTGTGGGTAGATGAAGAGTTCACTACTGACAATATACATAACGTTCGCTTTGACGGAGAAATACGAATAGGCAAGAATGTGCGCATGGAGAACGTTGGGACAATACGTACTACCGACGGCGCTACGTACGGAGAGAACAACCTTGTCAGCGTAAAGAACGAGGCAGGCGATGGCAACGTGGTAATATTCAGCCGTCTTACATCGCAGTTGGCTGCGCTGATGATGCTGGCACAGAACGATGCCCCCCTCTTCAAAGCCATAAGAAAGATGGTTACGGACTATACGGAAGCAAACAAACCGCAGTGTACCACCATCGGCAACAACGTGACAATAACGGACTGTCGCGAACTGACTAACGTCATGATAGGTGATGAGTGCGAACTGTGTGGTGCCTCACGCCTCATCGATTGCACACTAACACCTGCGCCAGAGGCTTCTATCTACATCGGCGACGACGTGATAATGGAGAACGTTGTGGCACAGGCTGGCGCTACTATCATTGATGGCGCACGCATTTACGATACATTCGTGGGTGAGGCATGCCACATAGGACGTGGCTTTACGTCAGAGAACTCGCTGTTCTTCGCTAATTCCCACATGGACAATGGCGAGAGCTGTGCCGCCTTCTGCGGTCCTTTCAGCGTTAGTCACCATAAGGCTTCGCTGCTGATTGGCGGTGAATACTCATTCTATAACGCTGGTTCGGCAACCAACTTCTCTAATCACGCCTACAAAATGGGACCTATTCACTATGGCACAATGGAGCGCGGAGCCAAGACTGCAAGTGGAGCACACATCCTTTGGCCTGCAACAATAGGCGCATTCTCAATGGCTATGGGCAAGATTCAATCACACCCAGATACCAGTATGTTGCCTTTCTCATACGTAATAGCAGAAGGTAGGGAAACGTATGTGGTGCCAGGACGCAACCTTTGCACCGTTGGCACATACCGTGACGTTATGAAATGGCCTAAGAGAGACAAGCGACCTGCAAACGGAAGACTATCGCTGATAACATTCGATTGGCTTTCGCCTTACGTCATTGAGCGTGTAAAGAACGGCGTTAAGTACCTGGAAAAACTTGAAGAGGAACAGGGCTACGACGCTGAAGAGTATGAGGGAGACGGCTTCCGCATTAAGGCATCGGCACTACACCACGGCCTTAAGTACTACGACTTGGCACTTCGCATGTACGGAAACGCCAACAGTACCAGCAATTGGATTGACCTTCTCGGACTGTTGACACCTACCGACGCACTGGAACAGTTAAAAGAGGACATCGCTAACGGTGACATCTGCGACATAAAGACACTGGAAGACCGCTTCAACGACATCTACGAGAGTTACGAACAGTGGAAGGGCTTCTCGGAAAACGAGGCTGAAAGCACCGTGGCACACGAGGAATGGCTCAACGCTATACGCAAAGATGCTGAGCGAGAGTACGACATGGGCGACGTAAGCGATGAGCAAATCGCAGAGTTTATCAATGGGTTACACTAAGAATCGTAATAGGTTGCACCAAGGATAACTATGAAAAAATCACACATTATTATATATATAGCCTGTCTGTTATGCCTCAGCCTTACAACGAAGGCTAAGACTTACAGTTACGAAAGCGTTAAGAACGACCCTACACAGACACGCATCTACACTCTCAGCAATGGGCTGAAGGTGTACATATCGGTCAACAAACAGCAGCCAAGGGTGACAGCCCACATCGCTGTCAACACAGGTTCGAAGAACGACCCTGCCGAGACCACAGGACTGGCACACTACCTGGAGCACCTTATGTTTAAGGGTTCGCAACGCTTTGGCACCACAGATTACGCTAAGGAGAAACCATACCTCGATAGAATCAGCGACCTTTACGAGGAGTATCGCAAACTGACCGACCCACTGGAGCGTAAGGCTAAGTACCACGAAATAGACTCCGTGTCGCAGATTGCAGCACAGTTTAACATACCGAATGAATACGATAAGATGATGTCTATCATCGGTAGCGAGGGAACTAACGCCTATACGTCCTACGATGTAACCTGTTACGTGGAAGACTTACCTGCAAACGAGATTGAGAGATGGTGCATGGTGCAGAGCGACAGGTTCCAGAACATGGTGATGAGAGGTTTCCATACCGAACTGGAAGCGGTGTACGAGGAGAAGAACATCTCGCTGACTAAGGACGGAAGGAAATCTACCGAGGCCCTGCTGAAGTGTCTTTTCCCTACCCATTCCTACGGAACACAGACCACATTAGGCACACAGGAGCACCTGAAGAACCCTTCGCAGGTAAACATTCGCAACTACTTCAAGAAGTATTATGTGCCTAACAACGTGGCTATCTGCATGGCTGGCGACATCAATCCTGATGAGACCATAGCCCTAATAGACCGTTATTTCGGATCATGGAAGCCTGGTACGGATGCTAATCCGCGCACCTTCGAGCCACAAAGATTGCTCACCGCGCCAAAGGACACTACTGTTCTCGGCAACGAGACAGAACACTTGTTGTTGGGATGGAGACTTAACGGTGCGGCATCACTACAGAATGACACCATAACAATGATTGATATGTTGCTCAGCAACGGTGATGTAGGCTTGATTGACATAGACCTTAACAAAAAGATGACGGTTCTTGGCGCTGGGTCTGGCATCTGGGACCTGAAGGATTACAGCATCTTCATGCTGGAAGGAACGCCCAACGAAGGGCAAACCTTGGAGGAAGTACGCACCCATCTGCTTGCAGAACTGGACAAGATAAAGCGTGGCGACTGGGACGAAAAGTTGATACACAGCATCGTTCTCAACGAGAAACTGGCGGAACTGAACAGTCTCGACAACAACCGCGCACGTGTTTCTACCATGGTTGACGCCTACATCCTGGGCAGACCGTGGCAACAACAGGTGGAGAAACTGGACAGATTAGACCGCCTTACAAAGGCTGACATAGTGAAATGGGCTAATGAACACCTCGGCAATGGATACGTTTGCGCCTACAAACGCAAAGGAGACGACACCACAATAGTGAAGATTGACAAGCCTGCCATTACCGCTATTCCAAGCAATCGCGACCTGAAGAGCCAGTATCTTGCCGACTATGAGAAGATGGAAGTGGAGCCTATACAGCCAGTTTTCGTTGACTTCAACAAGGAATTGACGTTTGATAAGACGAAGAACGGACTGGATATAGTATATAAAAAGAACGAAACAGACGAGCGTTTCAAACTCGAATACCGCTTCAACTTCGGTTATGAGGCTGACAATAACTACAACATTGCGTCAGACTTGACCGACCTTTTCGGCACAAAGACCAAGAGTCCAGAGCAGATTATGCGTGAGTTCTACGACTTAGCGTGTTCCTATAACATAACAGTCAACGGCAAAGACCTCAGCGTTTCGGTCAGCGGACTGCAAGAAAACATGGAGAAAGCCGTCAAACTGCTTGACGATTTCATGCTAAACATACAGCCCGACACCGCTGTTTACAGCAAATACATAGGGCAAGTACAGAAGAGTCGAATGGAAAGCCGCACCAACCAGAACCTGTGTTACGGCAATCTCGTGACCTATGGACTCTATGGTGCCAAGAACATGAAGACCAATCAGCCAACGCCAGCAATGCTTCGCGACACCAATCCTGCCGTGTACACAAAACTGTTGAACGGTCTTTTCAACATGAAGCACGACATCCTCTACTGGGGACCTGCCGACATGAAGCAACTAAAGGGCATCATTAGCAAGTGTCACCATACGCCAAAGCACCTTGCTGACGTACCAGCGAACAAACCATACGAGACTCTTCGCACCGACAGCACGGAGATATTCATCGCTCCTTACAGCGCAAAGAACATCTATATGCGTATGATTCACAACGCCAAGACACCTGTCAGCATAGAGCAAAAACCCGTAATAAAACTCTTCAACGAATACTTCGGCGGCTCAATGAACGCCATAGTCTTTCAGGAACTGCGCGAGGCAAGAGGACTGGCATACAACGCTTCTGCCGCATACGTATCGCCAATGAGGAAGAATGAATGTGAGTATTACCTGCAACACATCATCTCTCAGAACGACAAGATGATGGACTGCATCAATACTTTCAAAGAGATTACCGACACATTGCCACAGTCTCAGACTCTCTTCAACACCGCTAAGAACAGCATTATGAAGAGTATCGCGGCACAAAGAACCAAGAACACGGCGGTATTCAATGCGTATTACACAGCGAAAGATGCTGGTATCGACTACGACATCAACCGTCTTTACTTCGAGAAGATACCGACATTGACACTGAAAGACCTTGTTAACTTTGAACAAAAGTACATCAAAGGCAAGCCGATGAAGTATCTTATACTTGGCGATGAGAACGAACTCGATATGCAATCACTACGCAAACTCGGCACTATCCACCGCCTTACGTTAGACGATATCTTCCCTGCCTACAAGTAATAAAGCAGCAGAAACACTACGAAAACAAAGACAATAAAACACAATAGACAAAAAACAAAACTATTAACAATGGCAAATCCAGAATTCAAGTATGCGCCAATGTTCCAACTTGGCGAGGACAAAACAGAGTACCGCCTTATCTCTAAGGACGGAATCTCAGTAAGTGAGTTTGAAGGAACACCAATACTGAAGGTGTCAAAGGAGGCTCTTGAACTCCTCACTACTCAGGCTTTCCACGACGTTAACTTCATGTTGCGCCGCGAACACAACGAGAAGGTAGCAGCAATACTTAAGGATCCTGAGGCATCAGACAACGATAAGTATGTTGCTCTGACCATGTTACGCAACGCAGAGGTAGCATGTAAGGGTCAGTTACCATTCTGTCAGGATACAGGTACAGCCATTATCCACGCAGAGAAGGGTCAACAGGTATGGACTGGCTTTGAAGATGAAGAGCCATTGGCAAAGGGTGTGTACAACACTTACACCAACGACAACCTTCGTTACTCTCAGAATGCGCCACTTAATATGTATGATGAGGTTAACACCCGTTGCAATCTGCCAGCCCAGATAGACATAGAGGCCACCCATGGCATGGAATATCGCTTCCTATGCGTAGTAAAAGGCGGTGGTTCTGCTAACAAAACATACCTCTATCAGGAAACGAAAGCACGCATACAGAACCCTGGTACCCTCGTTCCTTTCCTCGTAGAGAAGATGAAGAGCCTCGGTACAGCAGCGTGTCCTCCTTACCATATCGCCATCGTTGTTGGCGGAACGTCTGCCGAAAAGAACCTGTTGACCGTGAAACTCGCCTCAACTAAGTACTACGACAGCCTTCCTACCACTGGTGACGAGACAGGACGCGCCTTCCGCGACATAGAACTTGAGAAGGAACTCCTTGAAGAAGCCAAGAAGATTGGCTACGGAGCACAGTTTGGTGGCACCGCTTTCGCTCACGATGTACGCGTAGTTCGTCTGCCACGTCATGGTGCAAGCTGTCCAATAGGTCTCGGTGTATCATGCTCTGCCGACCGTAACATCAAGGCAAAGATTAACAAGGACGGTATCTGGATTGAGAAGATGGACGATAAACCATACGAGTTGATTCCAGAAGAACTGCGTCAGGCAGGTGAGGGTGACGCTATTTCTATCAACCTTGACCAGCCTATCAGCGAGGTATGTAAGGAACTTAGCAAGTACCCTGTATCTACCCGTGTATCTCTTAACGGCACAATCATCGTGGCACGTGACATCGCTCATGCCAAGATTAAGGCTCGCCTCGATGCTGGCGAGGGCATGCCACAGTACTTTAAGGACCATCCTGTGCTCTACGCAGGACCTGCTAAGACTCCTGCTGGAATGCCTTGCGGTTCAATGGGCCCAACAACAGCCAACCGTATGGACCCTTACACAGACGAATTCCAGGACAATGGTGGCTCGCTCATCATGATTGCTAAGGGTAACCGCACACAGGTCGTTACCGACGCTTGTAAGAAGCACGGTGGTTTCTACCTTGGTTCTATCGGTGGTCCTGCTGCCTTCCTTTCTTCAAGCAACATCAAGTCTATCGAGTGTGTGGAATATCCAGAACTCGGTATGGAGGCTATTTGGAAGATACGCGTTGAAAACTTCCCTGCATTCATCCTCGTTGATGACAAGGGCAACGACTTCTTCAAGCAGTTCTAATCATCATGTCATACTGCCTCTCACCATCAACCATGGTGGGAGGCTTTTGTTTTTACCAACGAAATAAGCATGGGCATCATTCTCAACATAATATACTTCCTCGGTGGACTGGTTGCAATCATCAAGGGAGCCGACTTACTTACAGATGGCGCAGCATCCATAGCGCGCAAGTTTGGTATTCCCACTCTCGTCGTGGGACTGACCATCGTCGCCATGGGCAGTTCCGCCCCCGAACTGGTTGTCAGCGTAGTGTCTGCCATACAGGGTAACTCCGACATCGCACTTGGCAACATTGTGGGTAGTAACATATTCAACATATTAGGCATTATGGGCATTACAGCCATGATAACTCCTATAAAAGTGGAGCGTGGCAACATACGTTATGACGTACCTTTCGTGATACTCGCAGCCGTAGCCGTAGTTATCACCACCCTCGATAGTACCTTCAACGGCAGTGACTGTACAAACAGCATAAGCCGAACGGATGGTCTTCTGCTGCTATGTATATTCATTATATTCCTTGTTTACACTCTGTCCATAGCACAGAAAGGACGTAATGCCGACAGTAATACATCCACTGAAGAAAACGAAAAGGTTCTTCCAACATGGCGAAGTACCTTATATATAATAATAGGTCTGACCTTATTAGTGGCAGGAGGTAACTTCCTTGTTGACGGAGCCTCAGGCATTGCCATCGCCATGGGCATCAGCCAAGCCGTCGTTGCATTAACAATCGTCAGCGCAGGAACCTCCGCTCCCGAATTAGCAGCATCAATAATGGCTGCTCGCAAGGGTGACACCGCCATGGCATTGGGCAACGTTGTAGGCAGCAACGTCTTCAATGTGTTCTTCGTTCTTGGTACGGCAGCCACAATACAACCTATCGGTGCTGGTGGAATCACTATGTTTGACATCGCCACTCTGGTTGTTTCAGCCGTACTACTATGGATTTTCTGTAAGTTTGGAAAGACATATTACACGCTGACACGCATGGAAGGCGCAGCACTCGCAGTGCTTGCCGTGGCATATTACACAACACTTGTGCTAAACTCATAAACCGCCTTCACAACACAAGATGCAGACAATAAACGTTCCATTACCCATATTTATTGTATGGTAATGGAACATTTTTTATGTTATATGACACAAAAAGAAAAGTTTTTGGCATAAAAGAAAAAGTATAACACATTTTTTTTGTGTACCTTTGCTTCCGTTATACACTCACCATACAAACATGAAAAGTAAAAGAACTCAACAAGTATTATTACTTGTCTGTTATACATTCGCATCTCTATTGGGCGCAAATACCCTACATGCTCAATCCTTTTCTAAGTCTCATGACTGGGAAAACCCATTAGTTTATTCCCAAAATAAACTACCATATCACAGCACTCTCCAACTGCCTTCAAAGGAATCAGAGTGCGAAGAGATAATGTCCCTCGACGGTGATTGGTCTTTTCATTGGTCACGTAACCCTGAAGAACGTCCTGCCGAGTTCTATCAGCCTAACTATGACGTCAGCAACTGGGAAAGAATCCCCGTTCCTGGCAACTGGCAAATGTACGGATATGGCAAGCCTATCTATACGAACATGAGTTATCCATTTAAGAAGGACGCTCCAAGAGTAACGTCAGAACCGCCTCATAACTGGTTTGCGTACAGCAATAGAAACCCAGTTGGCTCATACGTTACAAGCATAAACGTTACAAAAGACATGCTAAAGAAGAACCTGATTTTACACTTCGGAGGTGTCAAGTCTGCCATGTACGTATGGATAAACGGCAAGAAAGTAGGCTATAGTCAAAACTCCATGTCGCCAGCAGAATTTGATGTAACAGGTTTTCTGCACGAAGGCAACAACAAATTGGCAGTAGAAGTATACCGATGGTGTGACGGCAGTTATTTAGAGAATCAAGATATGTGGCGACTTAGCGGCATATTCCGCTCCGTACAGTTATGGGTTAGACCGTTAACACACATCGCTGACTATCACCTTACCGCCAATGCCGATGGCAATTTCTACGTTACTGTAAAGGTATGCAATACAAGTAAGAAAACTGTTAAGAACATTCCCATAACAATACGTATTGCAGGACAAAGCCTTTCGGCAAACATCAAGCGCATATCAGCGCACGATACCATTGCCGTAGCACTGAATACGAACATAAAATCAGTACATCTTTGGTCTGCACATGACCCATTCTTATACCCTGTCAGCATCGACATACCCACAGAACACTTTGACAACCACGTAGGTTTCAAGAGTGTTTCCATCACAGGTGAGGTGCTTAAGATTAACGGGAAAAACGTTAAACTGCGCGGAGTAAACCGCCATGACCACCATCCTCGCACGGGACGCTACGTTGACCGCGCTACATACGAGAAGGATGTCATATTGATGAAACAGTGTAACATCAATTTTCTTCGCACCAGCCATTATCCCGACGACCCATATCTCTACGAACTGTGTGACAGATATGGCATCTTTGTCATGGACGAGGCTAATCAGGAGAGTCACGGTTACGGCATTGGCAACAAGGAAATAGGTGACAACCCACTTTGGACCAGTGCTCATGTTGACCGTGCCATCAGCCTTGTTGAGCGCGATAAGAATCACCCTTCCGTTATTTTCTGGTCACTGGGCAACGAGGCGGGGGGCGGACGCAACGCGCAAGCCATGCGAAATGCAGTCCTATCCATTGACACTACGAGAGTTATATATTATGACAGCGACCGCAGCGTCTCTGACATCTACGACGATGGTTACCTTACTCCTGAGCAACTTCGCAAGAAAGCGCAAGAAGTTTCCGACCGTCCTTTCATGATGCGTGAATACGCTCACGCTATGGGTAACTCCATGGGAAACATGAAAGAATACTGGGACGTGATATACTCTGACTCAAGTATCTGTGGCGCTGCAATATGGGACTTCGTTGACCAAGGCATAGCCGTTAACCAATATACTCATAAACAAGCCACTCCAACATCAAGATTGGATAAGGACAAGGACGAGTTTTGGGCATACGGAGGCGACTTTGGGGATAATCCTAATAACGCGAACTTCTGCTGTAACGGCATTGTGGGTCCTGACCGAGTGCCTAATCCACATTATTATGAGGTAAAATACGCTTACCAACCCATACACTTCGCGTATCATAATGGTGACATTACAAAGAAGAGCATGGACCCTTTTGTCTCAATCACAGACTATAACTACACCGTCAACACACAAACATACAACGGGGAAAACCTTATTAACGTTGCAGCGCGACTGAAACGCAACACCCTTTGGGGTAAAACGGGCGATGTCATTGCCCATGAGCAATTCATTTTAGGGCAATATGCTTATCCCGACGGACTGAAAGGCTCCGCCACCACGCCACAAATCACACGCAATGATAATGCCGTAACAATAAAAACACATAACGCTAACATTACGGTTAACACTGCTGACGGTTCGCTTACGCAATACATATATAAAGGTGACACACTGATTCAAGCGCCACTTGAGCCTTATTTCTGGAAGGCTACTAATGATAACCAGAACGCCAACGGCTACCTTCATCGCTTAGGGGCATGGAAGGACTGTGGCAAGGAGCGCACAGTAAAACACGTTGACATCAAGAAAAGTGAGGGGTTGATACACATTACCTTCCTGATGTCATTGCCCGTAGGTGCTGACTACACCCTCTCCTACACCATAAACGATGAAGGGAAGGTGCTCGTTGCAGCAGACTATAAACCTACGAAGGAAGATATACAACCTATTCCTAAATTCGGAATGAGGCTAACAATAAAGGGTGACAGTGCTAACGACCGCATTTCGTGGTACGGTCGCGGTCCGATAGAGAACTACCCTGACCGTAAACTGTCACAACATATCAACATCTATACACAGAACATTAAAGAATTTCAAACTGATTACATTCGTCCGCAGGACAATGGTTACAGATGTGACACCCGATGGTTCTCCATAACTGGCCCTAAACACAAATTGGTGATACAAGGACTACAACCACTCTGTTTCTCAATACATGACTATGCCGACGAAGAATTAGACAAAGGCTACCGCCATCCACATCAGATTAGGCATGATGGCAATATGCACATCAACGTTGACCTGAACGTTCACGGTGTGGGAGGTATCGACAGTTGGGGGGCAAAAACATTGCCACAGTACACTAATGACGGCAACAAGCCCTACAACTACTCATTCATTCTATATGCAGACATACAATAAACAAAGTAAGAAACCATAACATGAAGAAAACTATTATTTCTATCCTACTCGGCGCTTGCACCCTATGCGCCAACGCACAGACATCACGTGACCTCGGCAACGGCACCTTTCACAACCCCGTAATATGGGCTGACGTGCCCGACGTGTGCGTCATTCGTGTTGACGACACATTCTATATGGTCAGCACCACCATGCACATGTCACCAGGATGCACCATCATGAAGTCAAAAGACCTCGTCAACTGGTCCATCGCTGGCTATGCCCACGACCAGTTAGAGGAGATTGATGCCTTCGCCCTAAAGAACGGAAAGAACGACTATGCCAAGGGGTCGTGGGCGGCAAACCTGCGCTACGACAAATACGAGAAGCAGTTTTACCTCATCGTAACGTGTAACACTACGCAGAAGTCATACATCTTTACCACCAAAGACATTGAGCACGGACCATGGCACCGCAACGAGGTTAGCATGTGTTACGACCCTGGCTTCCTCTTTGAAGATACAGGCTCGGAATGTAAGAAATATGTAGTTCACCCCAATGCGAGTCTTCAGGAGCACCAGGCATACATCTGTGAGATTATATCTGACGGCAAAGGCGGTGTGAAACTCGGTGAGCGCAAGACGCTGCTTGACTACACTCAGGCAGACAACCCATGTCAGGGACTGCGTGCCGAGGGCTATCACGGCTATAAAATAGGCGACTACTACTATATCTTCATGATACAAGGTGGTCATGGCAACGCATGGAGACAGCAAATATGCTGGCGCAGCAAGAAACTCTTTGGTGACAAATGGGAGGTAAAGAAGGTCTTTGTCGGTCACATGCAGAACGCTGACGGCTCTCTGTTCCAACGCAACAACGGTGTGGCGCAGGGCAACATCGTCGATACACCTGACGGCAAATGGTACGCCATGTTGTTCCAAGACCAAGGGGCATTGGGCAGAATGCCTGTGCTTGTAGACATGAAATGGGACAAAGACGGTTGGCCTGTGATGGGACACGACGGTAAGACCGTTGACGCTGTGATGGATATGCCAGTAAAGAATGCTGTCAAGGGCGCGAAGCCTTCTATCGTTGTTAGCGACGAATTTAACAATGGCAAGGAGCAAGACCGTTACCTTATCTCTGACATCTACGCTAACTCTCTTGGCAAGGGGGGCGAATACGACCTCACCACATCTATCCTCAAGAAGGAATGGCAATGGAATCATAATCCCGATAACCGCTACTGGTCGCTGACCGACCGCAAAGGGTGGCTACGACTGAAAGGAGGCATCATGGCACACAACATTCGTGACGCTCGCAACACCCTGACCCAGCGCACCTTTGGACCTGAGTGTACGGCTGAGACTGTGCTCGACACTCGCGGGATGAAGGATGGTGACTGCGCAGGACTGACCCTGTTCCAAAACCAATACGGCTACGTGGGCGTGGAGATGACGGACGGAAAGAAGTTCATCGTGATGCGACGTGCTACGAAAGCGGGCGACGCTAACGGACAGGTTATAGAGAGACTGCCACTGAAGGGCACTAAGGTTTACCTGCGTGCGCACGGTGACTTCACCGACCGAAAGGACAAAGGCGACTTCGCTTACAGTCTCGACGGCAAGAAATGGCAGAAGATTGGCGATGAACTCTCTATGAAATTCGACTGGCCTGACTTCTGCGGACAACGCTTCGGACTGTTCTATTTCCCAACGAAGCAGACTGGCGGATATGCCGACTTTGACTTCTTCCACGTTAGATAAACCATATTCCTTATCGTAATGAGAAAACTTTTATTATCCTGCCTCGTGCTGATTGCTGGTAAAGCATTCAGCGCAGAGCAGTTCATAACGTTCAACCGAGGCGAAAACACCGCCCTGTGTCTCACGCAAAATAATGACACCATTGCCTTTTCACAAGATGAATGGGAAGGCGTAAAGATTGCTGTGCGTAACCTGCGCAACGACCTTCGTGCAGTGACGGGTAGCGACAAGGCGTCTATCACGGTGGCTACCGTGGGTAAGAGCGCACTTGCTAAAGCCTACAACAAACAGGCTAAGGCGTTGAAAGGCAAGTGGGAGCAGTACCTATTGTTTACGGACAAGGGCAAAGTCGTTATTCTTGGTTCCGACAAGCGTGGCACCATCTATGGCATTTATGAACTCAGCCGACAGATAGGTGTATCGCCATGGTACTGGATGGCGGACGCTCCTGTGCAGAAACACAATAAACTCTTCGTCAATAAGGGTACATTTACTGATGGCGAACCTAAGGTAAAATACCGCGGAATATTCATTAACGACGAGTGGCCGTCGTTCGGCACATGGTGCGGCAACCAGTTTGGTGGCATCAACTCCAAGGCTTACAGCAAGATATTCGAACTGCTGTTGCGCCTAAAGGCAAACTACTTCTGGCCCGCTATGTGGGGAAGCCGCTTCAATGAGGACGACCCCTTGTCGCCAAAGGTGGCTGACGAAATGGGCATAGTTATGGGAACGTCACACCACGAGCCTATGATGCGCGCACACAAGGAATACGTTACCCGACGTGACGAAGTGGGACCATGGGATTATGCTAAGAACCCTGAACGCCTAAACAAATTCTTTGCCGAGGGCATCAGGAACACCAAGGACTATGAGAACATCATAACCATAGGTATGCGTGGCGATGGCGACGTGGCGATGGGCAACGGCAACGATGCTGACAACATCAAGACTCTCGGAAAGGTTATTGATGGTCAGCGAAGGATAATAAGCAACGTGCTGGGCAAAAAGGCAAGTGACGTGCCTCAACTGTGGGCTATCTTCACCGAGGTGCAGCGTTACTATGACGCTGGCTTTACTGTTCCCGACGACGTCACGTTACTCTTCTGCGACAATAACTGGGGCTACATACGCCGCATGGGAGGCGAGAAAGAGCGTAAACGCAAAGGGGGCATGGGCATGTATTACCACATCGACATGAACGGTGGACCGTGGAACGACCGATGGGTAAACACCACTACCGTACCAAAACTGCGTGAACAACTTAACCTTGCCTACAAGTCGGGCATTGACAGAATATGGATTATCAACGTTGGCGACCTAAAGCCGAAGGAGGTGCCTATCGACTTTATCATGAACTATGCCTGGAACCCTGAGAAGATACAGCCTGGCGATGAGGGCAAATACCTCAAAGAGTTTGCGGAAAGCATTTTCGGCAAGGAACATTCTGATGAGATTGCTGACATCATAGCGAAGTATAGCAAATATAACCTATGGCGTAAGCCTGAGGCACAATATCCTGGCATATTCAACAACGAGGAGATGCTGCGCACCAACGCCCTTTGGCAAGCACTCGTAACACGTTGCGAGAACCTCAAGGCTACACTGCCTACAGAGATGCAGGACGCTTTCTTCCAGTTGGTTTACTATCCTGTCGTTGCCAGCGCAGGTGTGACACAAATATACAACTACGCCACCATGGGTGACTCTCTTGCCATAGAAGCCCTAATGAAGAAAGACCAGCGACTGACAGACTACTATAATAACACCTTGGCAGGGGGAAAATGGAAGGGCATGATGCTTGACAATCATATTGGTTATACGCAGTGGTCTATACCCGATAAGAACCGCAACCCTATGACACTCGGCTTCAAGGTGGAGCACGACCTCTCTGCTGCTCCTACCTCAGAGTACTCCATCCCTGCCTATAAATATATAAATAAGGTGGACGGCAAGGATGCTCACTGGACCTTCCTGCCCGACCTTGGTCGCGGAGAGGGCTGCATGGGCAGCAACAACGTCCTGGCAACAAGCCACGCTGACGGTACGGGGGCAGCATTAGAGTATGAGGTTGAGATGACGGGGAAGGACATAGCAATAGGCATCTTGCCTACTCAAGATGTTTTCCCAGCCCGCGGTCTGCGCATTGGTGTGCAGATAGACGACCAGCCAATGCAGATAGTTGATGCCCGACAGGGATTTGTTGATACTTTCAACGAATACACTCCGCAGAATCTTGCGGTATCAAAAGTGCTGAAGCCTCTGCCTACATACAAGAAACTGCTTATCGCTGGTTGGCAGAACGGCAAGCGGTTGCCTCGCCGCGACGAGGTGTTCGACAACCTGCGTTGGCTCTCTACCTCCTTTGATGTTAAGCCTGGCAAACACACCTTGCGCCTCATCATGATAGACCCAGAGATAGTTGTAGAGCAGATTGTGGTAAACCCCGACAACAATCGCTATAGTTATTTCGGCAACGGGAATTGGCAATAAACCATAGAAGCAGTCTATACACATAAAAGTTACAATCTGTAAGGAAATCGATACGTTTTCCTTACAGATTTCAGAGACATTTGTTCACAATGCAATTAGGGCTTGATTACAGTGTAATCAAGCCCTAATCGCATTGTAAAAGTGCCCAAATCACAAAGTAATTTGGGCACTTTCAGATTGTAAGTTGTATCAAAAAATAATTTCAATAAATTTCTTTTATTTTCTTGGGAATATTAGAATAAAAGAAATATCCTTGTAGCAATGCAAGCATTGCCAATTTAAACATTAATAACGTTATAAAAATAACAGTGCGAAGCACTATTACCAACGTATTATTCCGCAATCTTCACCATGTTATAGAATTCATTGCGCAGTTGCGCGTCTTCCTTAAAGCATCCAGAGAAGTATGACACGCACATATTACCGTTGTTCTTAACGCCACGCATGGACTTGCAGAGGTGCTTGCCACGCATCATGATGGCGAAGCCAAGGGCAGTACCGTCAAGTGCATCAGCCAACATATCAACGATTTGACGGGCAAGACGCTCCTGAAGTTGAAGGCGTGCGGCACAGTAACCTACCACTCTCGCCACCTTAGAGATACCGAGTATTCTGCCCTCTGGACTCGGAATGTAAGCAAAGTAATAGTTGCCGAAGAAAGGCAGCATGTGGTGTTCGCACATAGAGTAATACTCTCCAGAGTCGAATATCATCTCGGAGATGTGCGCATCATTAGAGAATGTTGTAATCTTAGGCTTCTTCTCATCGTCGTATCCACGGAAAATCTCCTTATACATACGCATGATGCGGTCAGGAGTTTTCTGTAGTCCTTCGCGCTCAGGGTCTTCTCCAATGGCGCGGATAATGGTCTTTATGGCGTTACGCAGTTCGTCTTCCGTCACGGAGGGCGTTATCTTACGTTCAGTATCTTGTGGGTTTGAAGTGACAATTTCCATTTCGGGTTTTGTAATATGTAGTTTATCGTATCATTAAGATTCTTCTTGTTCTTATCAGCATCACCAGCATCGAGTGGCTGCAAACGGTATTCTTTTGCCTTCATGCTCTCATATTGCTTCATGTCTTGGTACATGAAGAGCACCTTTAGTTCATCAATTCTGCTGAGAACCACTGGTTTGTCTTTTGGCGAACAGGTTATCCAGTCCACCTCCACACCGTCGGCAAGGCGCACGGAACCGTTTGTTTCCATCTGTATGAAGTAGTCGTTGGAGTGAAGAAGTGTTGTCAGTTTGGCGTTGAGTTGCAAGGAGGGTTCTCCTCCTGTTATCACGATGTGGCGTGCTGGATATTGCAACACCTCATTAACTATCTCGTCTTCTGTCATTTCCTTATACGACTGATGCTGCGTATCACAGAAGCCACACTTTAGATTGCATCCGCTAAGTCTCACAAACACGGCTGGTGTGCCGGTAAAATGTCCCTCACCCTGCAGGGAATAGAATATTTCGTTGACTCTCATCTTATATTGTCTTGACAGTTAGTCTTCCTCGTATGTCGCGGTATTGCCAGTGCTTTCCTGCACGTCAACACGATAGCAGGTAGGAATCTGGTCGCATATCCAGCGAGCAATGTTCTCTGCCGTAGGGTTGAAAGGTAAGAGTTCGTTGAAGTTTCCATGATCCAAGTAGCCATGTATCTGTTCCTTTACCTTGGTAAAGTCTATCACCATGCCGTCTTGGTTTAATTCTTTTGATTTACAATGAATGGTCACAATCCAGTTATGACCGTGCAAGTTCTCGCACTTGCTCTCGTAAGACAGCCGCAACTGATGACAGCCGGCTATCTCCATAGTCTTTGAAATATAATACATTACGTAAAGTTTTTTTGTTAGGGTTGTCTTCTACCTAATTACAATTATGGTGCAAAGTTACCCATTTTTTCCCTAATGGCAAAAGAATTATATGAAATTCCATCGTTATATGGCAGAATTTTAGTAATTTTGCAACCGTAAGACAATTATCAGCAACCAAGAATCACATTATGTCTATAACGAAACAAGATACTAAAGAACAGTTCAAAGAAGCGCTGTCCATGTGTCGCGACATTTTCTCAAAGAAACTCTATGACTACAAACCGTCGTGGAGAATGTTAAGACCATCTTCGCTAACGGACCAACTCTTTATCAAAGCCAAACGCATACGCACTCTGGAGGTGACGGGGAAATCACTCGTCGGCGAAGGAATCCTGCCAGAATTCATGGCTCTTATCAACTACGGCATAGTTGGACTGATACAACTGGAGAAAGGTTATGCTGATAAGGTGGACATGAGCAACGATGAAGCCATGGCGCTATATGATGACTATGCCAAACAATGCATGGAACTTATGCTTAAGAAAAACCATGACTATGGTGAGGCGTGGCGCGACATGCGCGTTAGTTCATATACTGACTTGATACTGACGAAACTGGAAAGGATAAAGGAGATTGAGGACAAAAACGGCTTAACAACCGTCAGCGAAGGTATTGGCGCTAACTATATGGACATCATTAACTACGCCATCTTCGGAGTAATAAAACTCAACAAATGAATTATCTGAAATATATTGCCGTCAACGTTTGTCGCATAGTCACCGCCATCGTCTTCATAGTGTCGGGATTTGTAAAAGCAGTTGACCCAATAGGTACGCAATATAAAATACATGACTATGCCGCTGCTGTGGGACTGGCAGATGCCATCCCTGACTGGATGACACTTGGTGCATCCATAATGCTGGCTGGTACGGAATTCGTTCTCGGCATACTGCTGTTGTTTGCCATACGCAGACGACTCGTAACAAGGCTCATGCTATTGTTCATTAGCGTGATGACCATCATCACGGTGTGGATATATATAGACAACCCCGTAAGCGACTGCGGATGTTTCGGCGATGCTATAAAACTGACTAACGGCGAGACTCTGCTGAAGAACATCGCACTCCTGGCTATGGCAATACTATTGGTATGGAAACCAACGGACATGCCAAGAATGGTGAGCAGAAGCAACCAATGGATTGTTTACCACTATACGATAGTCTTCATACTGGCAATCCAGGCATATAGCCTGTACCTGTTGCCAATGTTTGACTTCAGACCATACCATATCGGGGCGGACATTAAGAAGGGAATGGAGATTCCTGATGATGCGGAGCAACCAGAATTTGAGACCACGTTCATAATGGAAAAGAATGGAGAGAGGAAGACTTTCTCGCTTGAAAACTATCCTGACTCCACATGGACGTTAATCGACACGAAAACAAAGGTACTGAAAGAGGGATACGTTCCACCAATACACGACTTCTCGTTAATGTTGCTGCCAAAGGCGGAAGAGGAAAACGAGGGAGAGGACATGGCGGAGGACATAACGGATATCGTGCTGAGTGACACCAGTTACACGTTTCTGTTGATATCGCCTCACCTTGAACAGGCTGACGATTCCATGTTTGGTAACATTGACCAGATATATGAATATGCCTGCGATAACGGCTACAACTTCTTCTGCCTTACGGCAAGCGGAAGTGACGCCATAGCGCAATGGAAAGATGTTACGGGGGCGGAATATCCCTTCTGTAACACCGATGAGACTACGCTGAAAACTATCATACGAAGCAACCCTGGACTGGTGTTGCTGAAAAACGGTGTGGTGATAGGCAAATGGAGCCATAACGAACTGCCTGCCGAACAACTCTTGGAGGGCGGAAAACTCACACCTAAGTCGCCCATCCTGCCACAGAAGGACGAAGCAGGTAAGAAATTGGCTTATGTCTTTATGTGGTTCGTATTGCCACTGGCGCTGCTTGTCATGGCAGACAGACTGTGGATGTGGAGTAAATGGATAAAGAATAAAGAGACAAAACACTCAGATAAATTATTCAAACTGTTTAAAAGAAACAAAAAAATGAGAAAGAAAATTGTAGCAGGTAACTGGAAGATGAACAAGAACCTGCAGGAGGGCGTTGCCCTTGCAAAGGAACTTACAGAGGTAGTAAAGAATCCTAACTGCGGTGTTATCATCTGCACTCCTTTCATTCACCTCGCAAGCGTTGCCGACATCGTTAAGGATAGCCCTATCGAACTCGGTGCTGAGAACTGCGCAGACAAGGTAAGCGGTGCTTACACTGGTGAGGTTTCTGCTGAGATGGTTAAATCTACTGGTGCACAGTGGGTTATCCTCGGCCACTCAGAGCGTCGTGAGTACTACAAGGAGACTCCTGAAATCCTGAAGGAGAAGGTACAACTCGCACTCGCTAACGGTCTTAAGGTTCTCTTCTGCATCGGTGAGTCTCTCGAGCAGCGTGAGGCTAACAAGCAGAACGAGGTTGTAAAGGCTGAACTCGCTGGTTCTGTATTCAACCTTACCGCTGAGGAGTGGAAGAACATCGTTATCGCTTACGAGCCAATCTGGGCTATCGGTACTGGTAAGACTGCTACCGCTGAGCAGGCAGAGGAAATCCACGCTTACATCCGTTCTTGCGTTGCTGAGGTTTACGGACAGGAAGTTGCTGACGACACTACTATCCTTTATGGTGGTTCTTGCAAGGCAAGCAATGCTCCTGAACTCTTCGCTAAGCCTGACATCGACGGTGGACTCATCGGTGGCGCATCACTGAAGGCTGCTGACTTCAAGGGTATCATCGACGCTTGGAACAAGTAAACTCTATTGAACACATAGTTAACGCGGGAAATAAAAGCCATGACAGCATAACGGCGACAGGGATTTTATTTCCCGCTTTTCATCTCTTAGGTGAATAAATACATGTCACTAAAGGGGCTTATTCTCATTTTATTATTATGAAACGCCTAACATTTTCTATTATCATAGCACTCTGTACCGTATCGGTCCACGCACAAAAATTTCTTGATTCACTAAGAAAAAGTGAACCAGGACAAGGCTCCGTCACAGTGACACAGTCGCAGGAGATAGACAAACTGGTCAACGGCTCAGAGAAAAAACCCGAAAGCAATGCGACTGCTGAACATCCTGCTAACGCACAACCACATAACAACGCAGCGCAAACGCATAATAATGCTACGCAACAGCATAATAATGCTACGCAGCAACACGAGCACGAGAAGCACGAAACTACTCATGCCAATAGCACACAACACGAAAACTCGGCTACTACTACAACACCTACAACCACAGAGGAGCCAGTAATCGACACACGAAAGAAAATTATGCGCAACAGTTACAAGACGCAAGGATACCGCATTCAGGTGTTCTCGGGCGGTAACTCACGCGCGGACAGACAAAAGGCGGAGACGGCTGGTACTATCATGAAGGCCAACTTCCCCTCTGAACCTATATACGTTCATTTTTATTCTCCATCATGGAAATGCCGTATGGGCAACTACAAATCACTGGAGGAGGCACGCAGACTGTTAGCACAGGTAAAGAAATTAGGCTACAGACAGGCGTGTATCGTGAAGGGAACAATATCTGTACAATACTAAATGCATAGCATTTTAATTAAAAATTAATAATTAACAATTAAAAATTATGATTACTTTACACGCTTAGTGACGGTGAAAAAGTAAATTGGTATAACTTATGTCATAGATTTTTGAGATAGTTTGGAGACATGAAGAAGGAGCGATGCGAGCATCGTGACTGATGAATAGCCACAAAATAGCCAACAAGATGAGATAAAAAATGCGTAAGAAAACATTACTCTAACTATAATAAAATTGATTAAGTTATTTTTTAAACATTACTTAATAAACCTAAGTACACAACATTTAAAATACAGACAAAAAAACGTAATCATAATTTTTAATTTCTAATTTTTAACTTTTAATTTACACAAAGCATAATTTTTAATTGTTAACTTTTAATTATTAATTTACTGACAATGCTTCTTATTTCATGGAATGTAAATGGGCTTAGAGCCTGCGCTGGCAAGGGTTTTGCCGACATATTTACGCAATTGGACGCAGACTTCTTCTGCCTGCAAGAGACAAAGATGCAAGCGGGACAACTGGATCTGGCTTTTCCTGGCTATGAATCCTACTGGAACTATGCCGAGAAAAAGGGGTATTCTGGCACAGCCATATATACTAAACATACGCCAAAGGCTGTTTTCTATGGATTAGGAAGCATAAACAGCGACGGAACTATATCCTACAACAACGAGAGCGAGCACAACCACGAGGGACGCATCATTACACTTGAATACGAAAAATGCTACGTTATCACAGCATACGTGCCTAACTCGCAAGACGGACTGAAGCGACTTGACTACCGCATGAAGTGGGAAGACGACTTCAGAGCATACGTTATGGCACTCGACAAGAAAAAGCCCGTCATCTTCTGTGGCGACCTTAACGTGGCACACGAGGAGATAGACCTCAAGAACCCGAAGACTAACAGGCGCAACGCAGGATTTACCGACGAGGAGAGAGATAAGTTCACACAACTGCTTAACAGTGGTTTTAAGGACACATTCCGCACTCTTCACCCTGAAGACCCTACATACTCATGGTGGTCATACCGCTTCAAGGCAAGGGAGAAGAACGCTGGGTGGCGCATAGACTACTTCGTTGTCTCTGACCGCATCATGCAAAACGTAACAGAAGCATCAATACATACCGAGATAATGGGGTCAGACCACTGCCCCGTTGCACTAAAAATAGAATTATAAAAGGAAGTTAGCATCCTTGGGCGGAGACGTTTCTACGCCTTCGTCCTATCAATATAATAAAGCAAAAAGGCTGTTTACACATTGCGTAAACAGCCTTTTCGCTTTATTTCTTATCCTTTAGAAGGTCAGGGAGGTAGTAACCAAGGTGTGGCGGTTGGTTATAAGCAACGTTCTGCCACACAACACCCATACGGTAAACATGGTCGTGCATCAGCGTTGGCACACGATATTGTGTCGGAATATTGGTGGTAAAGATGTTGAGATGCGAGTTATCACTGGCGTCAAAGAGCACTATCTCTTCCCTCCAATCACCGAAGAGATCTGCCTGAAGGCATGGGGTCGCCTTGGTACCATTGCATGATGAAGAGTTTCCCCAGTCGCTAAGGTCCTTGCCGTTAACCTTAACATGCTCCACTTCGCTACCGTTCCACTTCGCTACATAGTAACTCTGACGGAACGAAGGCCTTGACATCATGCGCTGACGCAGACTGTCTTGCGGCATATTAGCAGGACGTTGACCGCGCCACTCGCCACGTCTTCTGTCCCCACGTGGACCGTTAGGGCGCTGAAAGTCTTGCATAGAGCCACCAGGTTTCATTCCTCTGCCACCATTACCGAGTAGTTCGTCCTGCAAATCTCCATCCCAATAGATACGGAAATTCTGCGGCACCCAACCTTCTGTTTCTCTTATTACGCTGCCGTCTATGGCATGAACCTTCTTCGAAGCGGAACACCAGAACTCACTGCCACGATGATTAGGGTCTATATCGGCTGCCATTCCGCGACCAGTATCATCATTATCCGTCTCACGGAAGAGAATCTCTCCTGTACGAGCGTCACGCAAGTCGGAGCCATACGGCTTCGCCTCATGCACCATATAGTATTCAAGTCCGGGTCTATCTGGGTCGAGGTCGCCAAGATGTTGGGCATCGCCATGACCAAGACCTGTACTGTAAAGCAACGTACCATCATTGTTTATAGCCGCAGAACCGTATGTTATCTCGTCGTAACCGTCACCATCCACATCAGCAACAGCAACGCTATGCGCTCCTTGTCCATAGGCTGTAGCCTTTAATCCATTCGCACTTGCAACGGTTTTGCCTTGTGCATCAGTAAGAGTCCATTCTGACGGCGAAGTACTTGCGTGTAACCAGCGTGTAGAGAGTTGCTTACCATCGAAGTCCACAGCCCAAAGATACGAACGAGTATAATATCCACGGCACATCACAACCGACGGATTCTGCGTCTTACCACCAAGGAATGCCACACAAGCAAGATAACGCTCGCTGCGGTTTCCTCTTGTATCTCCCCACTCAGGAGCAGGTGTCTGTGCACCTCCTACACCGAAAGCACGGTTCGGGTTATAATAGATGGTATGAATGGCGTGACCATCTTTTCCACTAAATACTGTAAGATACTCTGGACCGGCTATCACATGACCGCCTTCGTTACGATAGTCCGCCTCATTATCAGCATTCTTTATTGAAGCATCTGTAGCGGCATTAGTAACATAATCGCCATTGCCATCCTTAGAACCAGGAGCTGTCTTACACACTAACTCTGCCTTTCCGTCACCGTCAAGGTCATAGACCATAAACTGAGTATAATGTGCCCCTGCACGAATATTCTTGCCAAGACTGACACGCCACATAAGGATTCCAGAGGTCTTATAACAATCTAAATATACTTCGCCAGTGTAACCAGAATGCGAATTGTCGTGAGCGTTACTCGGATCCCATTTTAGTATTATCTCATATTCACCATCTCCATCCACATCTGCAGCGGAACAGTCGTTGGGAGTGTACGTACAAGTTTGACCATCGGGCATGGTTTGTTCGAGAGGACGTATCAAAGGCACCGACAGATACGGCTTATCCCATGGTTGAACCTCATCACTTGTCTCGCTTACCACACCATTTACAAGTGTCTGCACTGCATAATGACTGGAAGAAGAGCCATCAGCATCAACATAACAGGTAGCAGATGACAAAGCTGAAGCAATGGTCTCACCATCACGAAGCAAATTAAACGTTGTGCCAGGAGCATCAGTTGACAGTAGTCTCCAACTGACAAACATGCCTTTTTCTGACGGCAAAGCAACTACGCCACGTGACAAACGCTCTACGTAAGTCTGCGCATTCACAGCCAAAGAGAAAAGCATGCCTACGGCTAAAGATAGAATTTTTCTCATTTTATAGTACCGTTTAGTTAGTTTTATACTTTTGACAAAATTCTTAACAATTAGTTTAATCAACAAAATAATTTATGGGTGGTTCTATAAATTACCTTTGTTATATTTCGAGGTTATTTTCGAGG
>DAIUFT010000034.1:0-31400 GCA_036844425.1 Prevotella sp.
ATTCCTGGTGGCACCACACAAAAGACTTCACAGGTTAGCTTGTGAAGTCTTTTTGGTGTTTATAATCGTGCATTTTTCTCGTCATGCTAAAACGAAGTCGAAAACTTCGGCTCCATATTATTTATAGTAAAAGGTGCTTAGTCACATTGTGATTAAGCACCTTTTACTGTGTTGATTAAGCCCATGTTACATGGTAAAGCCATATTGGATTACCGTGAATTGGAGAGATGAACAAATTCATGCTCTTACAGTGCTGCTACAACTTCCACTTCGAGCATTGCGCCCTTAGGCAATGACTTTACTGCTACGGCGGAGCGTGCGGGGTAGGGTTCGCTGAAGTACTGGGCGTAGATGGTGTTGACGGTGGCAAAGTCGTTCATGTCTGCCATGAAGACGGTTACCTTTACTACGTTTGCCATGCTGGTGCCGGCAGCCTCTACGAGTGCTTTCACGTTCAGGAAGGCTTGGTGTGCCTGTGCCTCTATGCCGCCCTCTACGAGTGTGCCAGTGTTTGGGTCGAGTGGAATCTGACCTGAGGCGTAGAACATTCCGTTACATTTGATGCCCTGGCTGTATGGTCCTATAGCGGCAGGGGCGTTAGGGGTTGAAATTTTTTCCATAGTTGTTTGGTTGTTGGGTTGTTTTGTAGTTTGGTGGTTTAGTTGTTTAGTTGTTTTGTTGTTTGGTGGTTTTGTTGTTTGCTGGTTTAGTTGTTTAGTTGTTTTGTTGTTTTGTCGTTTTGTCGTTTAATCTGTTATGTGTAATCTATATTCTTCATTTAGAATATTCTTCATTTAGAATATTTCCTTCGTTACTCTCCCTGAATACGTGTTGACAGTTATGCTGATGGTGTCGACTTGCATTCCTGTTGAGGTGGTGAGAGTACTGCATGGTATGCTGAGGTACAGGTCCTGGGTGTAGTATTCGGGTGTGTTGGCGTTATCGTACCTTAGGGAGAGGAATGTGGCTCCCTTACCTTCGGTGTGCGTGGAGTCACAGACTATGCGGAGTTGGCGCACGGCATCGGGATTGTTGTTGTTGCCAGTCATGACGCCTAACTGTAGGTTCAGGTATCGCTTGTTGGGCGATAGCCATGCGGCGGTGAGTTTCACGGGGTCGGTGCGCAGCGTGCCGTCTTCGTCGGGAGAGTGGGGGGTGATGATGCTGACGGGCGTGAGGCGCAGTATCTCTATTGGTGCGGAGGCGTCCTTCATGTTATAATGAACAAGGCGGCGCAGCATAGTATCGTTAGGCAGGTCGCTGCTGACGGAGAGTGAAGATGGGAGTGGCAGCGAGATGTTGTCGTCGGTTATGGCAGATGTCACGGTGTGGTTGCTGATGGTGAAGTCGGCATAGTCAGCGTGCATATACGACAAATCGCCATCACCCGTCTCGTAAGCGTCGTGCTCACAAGCCGAGATGATGGCGATAGTGCCTGCCATGATGGTCATGGAGAGTATGTTTCTTAACATAGCTTTAAAGGGGGTTAGTCTGGGTAGCGGCGAGATAGTTGCGTGTAGGGTTGGCGTACATGGTCAGCATACGCTCGCGCAGGAAGGCGTTGTCAGGGTTAGGCACCTTTATCTTCGCCATCTGTGCGCTTAGATACTTCTCGAATGTCTGTTTGTCCTTTTTGGTGTACTTGTCGGAGTTATCGGTACCGTCAAGTTCGTCCATTGCAATCCAGTTGCAGGGGTAGAGGCGGTAGCGTGAGTGTATCTCACGGTCTATGTGCTCTGCCACTAAGCGGAAGATTTCTTTCTTTGGCAAGGTGGGGGCGAGGGTGTCGAGCCATGCGTCTATGCACGGTGCCGCCTCGTAGTGTACGTGTCCTTTCTTGCCGAGGATGCCGGTCTTCATGTTGTCGAGGTCGTCTTGTTTTGACTTCTTCCAGCCTTTGATGTCGCGCTTAAACTGAAACTCTTCAGCCTTGAGATAGTCGCAGGGGTCGTACTCGTAGGATATGGTAAGGGGCACGATGTGGAGGTGGCGTAGTGCGTTTATCACGGCAGCCCCTTGTGTTATGCCCTCGCCCTTAACGAGTTCGTTGGGTGCTCCGAGGCAGAACATTTTGAGCACGGAGTCTTGTGTGCGGTCGTCGGAGTCCTTGGCGCGTCCCTCTCGCTGTGCTATCCAGATGTTCTCCTGCTTCTCGTTGACGGCGAAGTGGATGTACTGGCTCATCATTACAGAGGAGCGCATCATCTCGTGGGTAGTCAGTCCGCGACGCACGGTGAACGATTTGTTCAACTTTACCAGTGTCTTTATCCATGGATAGATGAGCAGGTTGTCACCGATGCCAATCTCTACTGTGCGGTCGAAGTTGTTATTGAAGAGCAGTACGTCGAGGAAGGCGGAGTCGAGAACTATGTCGCGGTGGTTAGAGAGGAAGATGTAGCGTCCGTGTTGTGACAACGTCTTGTCGTAACCGAAGGTGAGCCCCTTGGTGCGTGTGCGTATGATGAAGTTGACTATTGGCTTCATGAAGCGCACCTGGAAGTCTTGCGAGGACTTTACTCCTCGGTAGAAGAGGCGTAGCAGGGCGTTACGTAGTCCGCGTGGAAACCACGGTGCCACGGCTTTCATGAGGTGGTTGAACTGTCGGTCGTTAAGAAGACTGTTGAAGGCGCCACGCATCTCTTCGTCGGAGAAAGGGCGTATCTCGTCAAAATCGTGTAGGGTCATGTTTGGTTGTTTTGTTGTTTGGTCGTTTGGTTGTTTAGTGGTTTAGTGGTTTGGTGGTTAGGGAGATTAGTGGTTTAGTGGTTGTTTAGTTGTTTGGTTGTTTGGTTGTTTGCATTCTCCTAAACCACTAAATGACTAATCTCCCCAATCACTAACTAAACGACTAATCTCCCTAACCACCAAACCACTAAACCACTAAACAACTAAAACACCAAACCACTAAACAACTAAACCACCATACCACTAAATACCTTAAAACTGGTTTTCAACAATTTCTGCAAGTATATCTCCCATGTCCAGTCCTGCGGCGCGAGCCTGTTGTGGAATGAAAGAAGTGGCGGTCATGCCCGGAGTGGTGTTAATCTCAAGCATGTTAATCTTGTCTTTGCCGTCGGCTTGCTTGCTGATGATGTAGTCGATACGTATTATTCCGTTGGCGTGCAGAATGTCGTAGATGGCGGATGTTATCTTAGCCACACGCTCGGCAGTATCAGGGGAGAGGCGTGCCGGGGTAATTTCTTGTACCTGTCCGTTGTACTTAGCGTCGTAGTCGAAGAACTCGTTGCTTGTCACAACCTCTGTGGCTGGTAGCACTACGCTCTTGTTCTTGGTCTTATACACACCTTGTGAAATCTCCGTTCCGTCGAGAAAGCCTTCAATCATCACGGTGTCGCTCTCATGGAAAGCCTTTTCGAGGGCAGGAGCGAGGTCAGCGTATGACTTAACCTTGCTGACGCCGAAGCTGGAACCGTCTGCCGCAGGCTTTACGAAACATGGGTAGCCCACGGTGTCTTTAATGCTCTGGTCGGTGATGTTCTTCTCTTCGCCACGACGAACAAGGATGCTGTCGGCTACACTTACGCCGAACTGACGCAGGTAGTTGTTCAGAACAAACTTATCGGACGTCATCGCTTCAACGAGTACTCCGCTGGTAGAGTAGGGGATGCGCATAAGGTCGAAGTAGCCTTGCAGCATGCCGTTCTCGCCAGGTGTGCCGTGAATGGTGATGTATGCGTAGTCAAAAGTCTTCTTCTCGCCATTCATAAGGAATGAGAAGTCGTTGCGGTCGATTGGCGATGTGGTGCCGTCGGGGAGGTTGACGTGCCAGTCGAGACCTTTGATGTCAACGATGAAGACATCGTAGTTGTCTTTGTTGAAGAATGAGTAGATGCCTGCTCCAGAACGCAGGGAGACGTCATGTTCTGATGAGTCGCCACCGCAGATTACTGCTATTGTACGTTTCATAGTACTCTTTTTATTGTATGTTTGTATTTTGTGTTAGTTTTCTCCATTTGTCTATGAGTGCGGCAAAGTCCTCTGGCCATTCGCTGGTGAAGTCCATCTGCTGGCCTGTTACGGGGTGAACGAAGCCGAGGGTGCGAGCGTGGAGTGCCTGACGTGGGCAGAGATTGAAGCAGTTTTGTATGAACGCCTTGTAGGAAGACGAACGCTGTCCGCGCAGTATCTCCATGCCTCCGTATCGCTCATCACCGAAGAGTGGATGCCCGATGTGCTTCATGTGGGCACGAATCTGATGGGTTCTGCCTGTCTCAAGTATACATTCTACGAGTGTTACGTATCCGTATTTCTCAAGCACGCGCCAGTGGGTTACGGCAGGTTTGCCGATGCCAGAGTCTGGTGGTGCCACGGTCATACGCAGACGGTCCTTTGGGTCGCGTGTAATGTTGCCCTCTATGCGTCCGTTGTCTTCCGTGAAGTGTCCCCAAACGAGGCAGTTGTAGGAGCGGTGTGTGTTGTGATGGAAGAACTGTTTGCCAAGGTTAGACTTGGCGTCTGGGGTCTTTGCCACCACAAGCAGTCCGCTCGTGTCTTTGTCTATGCGGTGAACAAGTCCTACTTCGGGGGAGTTGGGGTCGAAGTCGGGCACATCTTTCATGTGCCAAGCCACGGCGTTGATGAGAGTTCCGTGGAAGTTTCCTGCACCAGGATGCACCACCATGCCCGCGGGTTTGTTGATAACCATCAGTACGTCGTCCTCATAAACGATGTTGAGCGGTATGTTTTCAGGGTAAATAGTGGTGTCGTGTTTGGGCTGATGCAGCATAAGCGTGATGATGTCGCCAGGCCTAACCTTGTAGTTCGACTTTACGGGGCGGTCGTTAACATGTATGTATCCTGCCTCGGCAGCCGCTTGAATGCGGTTGCGAGATGAGTGTTGCATCCTCTCAAAGAGGTACTTATCTATACGAACAGGAACCTGACCAGGGTCCACTTCGCATCTGAAATGCTCGTAAAGAGCATTCTCGTCAGCTGAAGTAGGAGTTTCCTCGCCAAGTTCCAGTTCGTTAAAATCTTCTATGTCGTATTCTTCTTTCATGTTACTTTACGGTGGCAGTGATGTGTCACCACCTTAAAATCATGGAGCAGTGTTACTGTTGCATTATTCAACGATTTCAAAGTCGTCACCGTTGTCGTGTGAGTTGGTAGCATCTACGTTATCGTATCCTTCGTTGTACTCCTCGGTTCCATTGTACTCATCAGGTTTGTCCGTCATATATATGGAGTCAGCAGCGTCACGTTGTCCGTTGCCTGCCTGTATGATGAGTGTGCTTTCGATGGATATCCTGTCACCAGCGGATATGTTCTTGCCGTTGACCAAGATACCATAGACCCAGTCTTTCTCGCCTGGCACGAATTGAGTTTGGCCTAACTTGAAACCGAGAGCTGTCAGACGTGCCATTGCTTCTCGAAGAGAGCAGTTGTCAATGATGTCTGGCATGATGAGAGTAGGGGAGTCTGTGGCGTTTACGGTAAGGTAAATGGTACGTCCGCTCTTTACTTTCGTGCCAGGAGCCGGGAGTTGGTCGAGTATTGTTCCTGGTGGAAGGTTCTTGACGTAACCAGTATCATTGATGACAACCTCAAATCCAAGGTCTTCCAATACCTTCAGTGATGCTTCGTAAGAATGCTTTTTAACGTCGGGCACGGTAATAGACTCACCATGGTGTGTGTAGATGTTCATCGCCAATCCTGTTCCTAAGATAAGGAAAACGATGACAGCAGCCATAGCGGCAAGGTTCAGCCATAGTGACTTGCACACCAGTTTACGCATGAATTCAGAAGTCTTCACTGGGCAGTTGATAAATGATTGGTTTGGACAATGGATTATGGTGGCTGATGGATATTATTCAGCCACCATAATCTCTTTTGTATTTTAGAATAATCAAAGGTGTTACATAGCATCTTGGTATCAAGAGTTACGAAAGAAGTCCTAATTCTTGATTGTTTATGACGTGATGTTTCCCTTGGCCTTCAGAATTTACTTGATGTCAATAACAGGTATAACGTCCTTGTCATTGTATTCAAGGTTTTCACCAGCCATACCCCAAATAAAGGTATAGTAATAGGTGCCGCATGCTGCGTGAATAGACCATTCTGGTGACATAATAGCCTGTTCGTTGTGCAACCAGATGTTGCGAGTCTCCTGAGGTTCGCCCATTACGTGAGATATGGTCTGACCTTCAGGAAGGTTAAAGTAATAATATGCCTCAATACGACGACCGTGTGTGTGAGGTGGCATGGTGTTCCATACGGCACCGGGCTCAAGTTGAGTGAGTCCCATCTGTAGTTGACAAGGTCCTTCTTGTAGTGCATCGCGAACGATAAGTTTGTATATTGTGCGTCCGTTAGCTTCTTCTTTTGTTCCTACAGGTCCCCAGATAGCAGCCTTGAGTGAGCCCTTACGTCCATCGAGGGTTACCCATTGAGTCTTGTAATGCTTATGAGCTGTTGCAGAGTTGATGTAGAACTTAGCAGGGTTATTGCTGTCCTTTGAACGGAAAATAACTTCTTTATTAACGTCCTTGTCCTTGTCTAAGTGGCCACGACCTACATAAAGGGCTTCTTTAGGACCGAGAACGTATTCCTTACCGTCAACGATTACTGAACCTGTGCCCTGTCCGCAGTTGATGATGCCCATCTCACGGTTGTAGAGGAAGTATGGTTCCTTGATGGTTTTGTCAACAGAAAGGCCGAGACCAGGGAAATTCTCTAGTTTCAAGTCCTTGTTAACGGGCATTGCACCACCAAAGATAAAGCGGTCATACTGTGAATAAGTAAGATTTATTTCGTCGGCAACCATCACCTTCTCCATCACGAAACGGTCGCGTAGTGTCTTGGTGTCATAGTGCTTCACATCGTCAGGGTGACATGCAGTCCTAAAAGTTACATTCTGTTGCGCTGATACGCCGAGTGAAGCAACGGCAAAAGCAGCAAGGGCTATGATTTTCTTCATTGTTTATTTAAATTGTTTTTGTTATTATTTTTTGTTGATACGCATTCTGTTCCATGCTACGAGAGTGATGGTAAGGATGGTGAGCAGGCCTGCGCCTATGTACTGAAGATATTTCATGCCAGCATATATAGCGAAGGCAAGTGGTGATGATGCAAAGTCAAGTGCGCCAGCGCTGAAGCCTTCTGGCACCTGTACTGCTTTATCGTCAGGATGTGCTGCTGATACTTCATGTGCTGCAGAGGTGAAGTTGTCTGCCATGAGCGTAACGAAATAGAGACCTATTGCCATTACTACTAAACCTACAATGAATGACTTAACGACGTTACCATTTGTATAAGGCAGTACCATTACGAATACGTAAAACATGCCAGCAAGCGATGCGAGAGGCAAGAACTGGTTGCCAGGGAGTACTACTGCTAATACGAGTGTTACCGGAATGAGTAGCAAACTGACAATAAGTGTAGTTGGATGACCTATCACCAAGGCTGGTGACATACCGATATAGAACTCCTTGTCCTCGCCAAACTTCTTGGCTATGAGTTCGCGTGTGGCCTCTGAGATTGGCTTAAGACCTTCAATAAAGAGACTGGTGATACGTGGAATGAGTTCCATTACAGCTCCCATCTTGATGCCGAGACCGAGAGTTGCAGGGATGTTCGCTACCAGTTCATTAGAGTCTTTACAAGCCAAACAGCCGATGATGATGCCGATAATAACACCGAGGAAGAGTGGTTCGCCGAAGAGTCCGAACTTTTTCTTCATGCCTTCAGCGTCAATATTCAGTTTGTCGAAGCCGGGAATCTTGTCCAACAACTTGCCTATTACGATAGCAAATGGGGTGAAGCCCTGACAGAAAGGCTGTGGAATGGATATGCCTTCCATGTTAGGATAGAACTCTTGGAACTTTTTTGCTGTAAGGTCTGCCATTACAAGTGTTATGATATAGCAGATTATTGCTGCGAAGAAACCCCAGGCGATGTTGTTGCCAGTGAGGAAATATACTACGGCACCGATGAAAGCAAAGTGCCAATAGTTCCAAAGGTCAATGTTAACTGTGCGTGTGCAGCCTGCAAGCAAAAGAAGAAGGTTAATGCCAAGACACACTGGTATGATGAAAGCACCAACAGTAGTATTGTATGCCACGGATGCGGCAGCAGGCCAACCCATATCGAATACGTTAAGTTCAAGACCGTAAATCTCGACTACTTGTGCCAGTGCAGGACCAAGGCTTGATGTTAAAAGACCTGTAATAACACCGAGTCCAACGAAGCCTACGCCTACGTATAGACCGCTTTTTAGTGATTTAGAGAACTTGATACCGATGCAGACACCAAGGATGGTGAAGATGATTGGCATCATCACGGCGGCTCCAAGGCCGATAATGTATGAGAATACCGCTTCCATTAGTTGTTGTTTTGTTTAGAGTATTGTTATTAGTATTAGTCCAACTCTTAATAATGGTGAGATTATAAAAAGCTGGTCGTTAGTATTTTCTTTGTTATTTCACAGTCACCTTGACAGAGTTTTCTAATTCTTTCTTCCAGTCTTTAAGGTAGTTGAACCATGCTTCCTTGTCTTTGAAACCAAAAGACTCCATGTCGCAAGTAGCGGTAAACCAATAGTTCAGTTCATTGTCTTTCGTTCCTACGATCTCTACATATGCTTGGTTTGGTAACTTCTCCTTACCATCGGTGAAGTGACTGTCGCCCTTGTAGTATTTCTTAGGAACGCAAATGCCCAGTCCTACGGTGTGAGTGTCGTACACCTTCGGATTGTTACCAGCGCACGCGGTGCCCCAACATCCTCTGAGACCAGCCTTATCAGTCAGTTCTTCTGAGCCTTCCACAATGTCAACGATACCTGTTGACAATGGAATGTCAGCCAAGTCACGTGAGAACTCTACCTCAACAGCCACGTCTCTGTGGCCAGCATAAAGGATATAACGAGTAGTAATGTCAACGGGCTTTTTGCCTTTTACAGGCTCCCAACCCTTGTTCGTAATGTCAAGAATAGTTCTTATAGGACCGTCTGTCACTACAGTCTGCGTTCTGTTCCTTACATTCTGAAACATAATGGCGTTCTTCCCGTCCCATCCGTGCAACGCTCCGCAACCATAAGTGCTACCAGTATAGAGCACATCATCGCCTGAACCGGCTGCTACTTGCTCCTTTGTTGGGTAGAAGCCAGTCTCAGCAATGTCTGCTTTCAACTCTTTGTGACCGTAATAGTCTATAGACTGTCGGTGATCGCAGTACACGCGGAAGCCAACCATGTCGTTTTCCATCACTGCTCCGTGAGGGAAAATATAGTTATATGGGTTTGTTTCCTTAGGGAATGTAACCGATTTGATCTGCTGATGCTTCTGTTTTTTCGCGGACTTGTCGCGGTCTCTAATGCCGAGGTAACCGTATGTTACAGCATTGTAAGTACGTGGTTCGCCTGTTGTACTCAGTTCCACTTTGAAAGTTTGCCTTTCTTTCTTTTGCATGTCGGTGAGAAAAGCAAGTTCCTCGTACTCCCCGTCATCGTCAAGGTCGTCCAATTGACATGGAATCTCCTTGCCATCAAGTGTAACAAGTGCAGACTTTACATCGTCATCTACCTCTAATACCACAGGTACAGCCTTACGTGCTGTTGACGTAGGATTCGTAACTGTTACGGTAACTGTCTTAGTTGCCGCTGTGGTAGCAATGGCACACATTAGTGCCAACATTGTGTTCAACAGTTTAATCATCACTTTCCTTTCAGTTTTAGTAGAGTGCTATGGTCGTTGTCGAGTACTTCCTTTAGTGGTACCATAACGAAATCACGTTCTTTCATCAACGGGTGGGGAATGTGCAAATCGTTCTCTTCGACGGTGATGTCATCGTAAAAGAGTATGTCAATGTCAATGATTCTGTCATGATATACACCATTTTCTGATTTTATCGTTCGTCCCATCTCCCTTTCTATTGCCTTTATTGTATCAAGAACCTCGTGTGGCGTAAGGTTCGTTTCACAGCAAATAACAGTGTTAATAAAGTCATTGTTCGACGTAAACCCCCATGGTTTAGACTGATATAGTGAGGAACGTTTTATTATGTTCCCCACTTGGTCCTCTATTTTAGCGTATGCGTTGCAAATGTTTTCTTCCTTGTTGCCAAGGTTGGTGCCTAATGCAAGGTATAGAGTGTGCTCCATTCCGAAGTTAGTCGTTCATTATCAGCATCACGTCACCGAAGCAACCGAACATATAGCCGTTCTTAGAAGCCTGGCGATAAGCCTCCATCACAGTCTCAAAGCCACCGAATGCACATGTTGACATGAGCATTGTTGACATTGGGTGATACAGGTTCACAAGCATGCAGTCAGCGAGTCCGAAATCGTATGGAGGGAATATGAATTTGTTTGTCCATCCATCATATTCCTTAAGTAAACCGTCTGTGCCCACGCTACTTTCCGTTGCCTTTACCACACTTGCTCCGATAGCGCACACGTGGTGTCCAGCCTTCTTGGTGTTGTTGACCAAATCACATGTTTCCTTGTTGATATGCATCTCCTCAGAGTCCATTTTGTGCTTAGAGAGATCTTCTACTTCAATAGGGTTAAAGTTACCGAGACCAGTGTGTATGGTGATGAAAGCACTGTTGATACCATGTATTTCCATTCTTTTCATCATCTGTCGTGTGAAGTGCAGACCTGTTGATGGTGCAGTAACGGCGCCCTCGTGTTCTGCGAATACGCACTGGAAATCTTCAAAGTCGTCATCTGTAACAGGACGATCCAGTTTGCCGTCCTTACACTTATGGTCAATGATGTAACGTGGCAATGGTGCTTGACCTATAGCAAACAGGTCGCGTTTGAAGTCGTCGTGTGGACAATCATAAAGGAAACGCAGAGTACGTCCGCGTGATGTAGTATTGTCTATAACCTCCGCAACGAGTGAACCACTTTCGTCAAAGAACAGTTTGTTGCCTATTCTTATCTTTCTTGCAGGTTCCACCAGCACGTCCCACAGACGCATTTCTTGATTCAGTTCCCTAAGAAGGAAAACCTCTATCTGTGCGTCAGTTTTTTCTTTGGTACCATAAAGGCGTGCAGGGAATACCTTTGTGTTGTTAAATATAAATGTATCGTGTTCTTCGAAGTAATTGAATATGTCGAGCAGAGTTAGGAATTGCCCTTTTAATGGCTTTCCATCTTCGTCCTTCTTGTAGAACTCTATAGTCTCAGACTTTTTGTGTACTACAACCATTCGGCACTCGTCCGGTCTTTTCAGAGAGAAAGTCGTTGTTTCGCCAGCCTCATTTGTTACCTTACGTTCTATGCTGTGTGGATATAGTGCCACCTGCGAATCTGGCAGGTTGAAGTCAAACTGTGACAGTTTCATTATTCTAATATTTCGTTAAGTGGGTTATGATATGTTCTTTTTCTTTTTATTTCCTGCTGTTGTTGCCTTCTCAATGTCCTGTTGTTCAAGCCATGCAGGAAAGTCATCCAGTGTTATGCAGTCTTCAATCCTTACATCGCCTAACCTTGTGCGGCATAAGGAAGTAAGGTAAGCACCGCTGCCTATTGCTCTGCCTATATCTCTTGCAAGTGAGCGAATGTAAGTGCCTTTCCCACATTCCACTCGAATTTCTGCTTGCATCTTCTCTTTGTCAAAGTTCAACAACTCTATGCAGTCCACGTGAACAGGTTTTGCTTGCAGTGTAACCTCCTCATCGTTACGTCTGTATTCGTAAGCCCTTGTACCGTTAACCTTTACAGCACTGTATGTCGGTGGCACCTGCATGATGTCTCCTTCAAACTTCTTAAGTGTCTCCAGTATCAACTCTTCAGTGATGTGCTCTGTGGGGTATGTCTGGTTTACGGGATGCTCTTTGTCGTAACTTGCTGTAGTTGCGCCAAACTGCAGTGTCGCTGTATATTCCTTTGAGTGATATTGCAGGTTCGGTATCATCTTGGTGCATTTACCAGTACATAGTATCAGCACTCCTGTTGCCAGTGGGTCAAGTGTTCCGGCATGTCCCGTCTTCACACGTTTTACACCTACTGCTCGTGATATCCTTGTGCGTACGAATGCCAAAGCACCGAAACTTGACATGCCATACGGTTTGTTAATATGAAGTATCTCTCCTTCTTGAAAATTCATAAAGTATGTTGTGGTTTAGAAAATGCTGCATGCTATAGTCACTGCACCAGCGATGGCACAGTATATGGCGAAGTAAACCAGTTTTCCTTTCTTCACCACGTTTATCATCCATTTGCAGGCAAGACATCCGCTTATAAATGCAGCGATGAAGCCTACAGCAAGTGGCATGGCATCAATACCGCCAAACGCTTCTTCGCCCTTTATTGCTTTTATTACGTCAAGCAGTGCTTCGCCCAATATTGGAGGAATCACCATGAGAAATGAGAATTGCGCTAATTTGTCCTTCTTGTTGCCAAGTAGCAGACCAGTGGCGATAGTGGAACCCGAGCGGCTCAGACCTGGCATTACCGCTACCGCTTGTGCAAGTCCAATGATGAATGCGTCCTTAAGACTAATATTGTCTTTCTGACGTGGTTTAGCATAGTAAGAGAATGTCAGTAATGCAGCGGTAACCAATAACATTAATCCCACTATCAGAAGTCCAGAACCGAAAATTTCCTCTACTGTATCCTTAAAGAATACTCCTACTATTCCAACAGGTATCATTGAAACGAGGATATTTAACACGTAGCGTGTCTCATCGTTCATTTCAAACTTGAAAAATCCCTTCAGTATCCATGCAATCTCGCTCCACAGTATGACAAAAGTACTGAGTACTGTTGCTACATGTACAGCTACAGTAAATGCAAGGTTTTCTTCCCCGTTTAGTCCGAAGAGGTAAGAACCTATAGTTAGGTGACCACTACTACTAACTGGCAGATATTCCGTAAGTCCTTGAAGTATGCCGAGGACTAGTGCTTCTATTGTATTCATTTCTCCTTTGGCTTATACATTATACCTGCAATGATAGAAAGAAATCCTATCAAGCATATAATTGGCGCAACTTTAACTCTTAAAGAAGAGAAAATCTCGCTGTCAAACACTTCGCTGTTAGAACTCGCTCCTGTCATGAGGAGGAATCCGATGATTACTACCACCATACTGATGCCGATCAGTATGAAGTTCATCTTGCCAAATGCAAAATCTTTCTTATCCATTATCTTTAGTACTTATTTTTGCCTTTATACCTTTAATATATATTATATGCCTGCGCGGTACAGTTTCCTTGTTGGCATGCGTAAGTATCGGTTTACTGAGAAAAATACGCATAGTGTAGAAATCAGAATACCGAAACACAGTACCGATGCACCCGTTATGGCAAGCACTTCCCATGTCACTACCTCAACGATGTCAGGTTCATAGTCGTAAAGAGCGTAAACGATACCTGCAAGTACTGCATCTGCCACGAATGAGGCTATGAGTCCTTCTATCACCGCCATGCAGATAAATGGACGGCGTATGAACGACCATGACGCTCCTACCAGTTTCATGGTGTTGATGCTTATGCGGCGTGCATATACACCGAGTCGCACCATGTTGTTTATCAAGGAGAATGATATGAATGTCAGCAGAGCAGCGAGCACCAACATTACCAGTGTGATCTTTCTCAAATTTTTGTTCACACTGTCCATGAGGTCTTTCTGATAACTGACCTCTTCTACCTGTTTATATTGTTTAATATCCTTTGTAATCCATGCCATTGAGTCTGCGTTAGCACAATCAGCCTTCAGGTGTACCTCGGCTGAAGGAACGAATGGATTCATCCCCAAGAACTCAGATGGATCAGTACCCAGTTCTTTGGTCTGTTCCTTTAACGCTTGCTCTCGTGATATGTATTCCAGTTTCGTTACGTAGTGCTTTGTCTTGATTTTGTTGCAAACGACGGTTGCCTCTCTGTTTGACACCGCATCGTTGAACATCACCGTGACTGTAAGATTCTCCTTTACGTATGCTGAAAGGTTATGTGCCGTAAGTCCAGTGAATACTACCAGTCCCAGTAGTATCAGTACCAGGGATGTGCTGATACACAGTGTAACTACCTGCAATCCTCCCTTGCTTTTCTTCTTGCTTTTCTTTTTCTTAGACATATATATACGTATTATATAGCCCCTCTGTTTACTAAAAGGGCTTGCCGATATGTGCACTATTATGCAAATACGGCACAAAGTTACAACAAAAAAGAAGTGAAAACAAGTATTTAACCAATGTTAACATGTATAGAAAACAATGGTGTGAATTTTTTCACAAAAAACAATTACCTTTGTGGTATAATTGTTTACGCATATAAAATAAATACTATGGGGATATTTACCAAGAGTGAACTCGATTCCATAATACTTGATAATAAAGTACTGAGTGAGACAGGTGCAACCTTTGTTGTGCTTGACGAGAAACTTCAGGTGTTGTATGTTAACTATACTGCGAACGATGATAAGAAGAAAATGAATCCAGGTGATCTTATCAAGTGTTCAAATGCCATAGCAGCAGAAGGTGGATGTGGCACTCACGAGAACTGTAAGTTATGTAACTTTCGTCGCATGGTTGAAGAGTCGTTACAAACAAAGTCAAAGTGTGAAACCGATGCTGAACTTCTTGTTGCCACAAATGAAGATTATAATGTGCATGCTGTCTCTACGCCTTTTATGCATGATGGAAAAGTTTATACCGTAGTTCTCCTGATTGATAAGACCGACCACCATCACCAATTGATGATGGAACGTATATTCTTCCATGATGTCTTAAACCTTTCTGGCGCCCTTAATGGCATACTCGAATGTATGCAGAGTGACGATACGGAGGAGATGGTCGATATCGTGAAGGGTATCTCTGGTCAGTTGATGAATGAGATAATGGCGCAGCGTGATTTAATCTATGCCCAAAACGGTATTCTTGAGCCGAAGCATAAAAAGTTTAAAGCAGCGGAAGCACTTGATTTTATTAATGAGAGTCTTCTCTCTGTTGCTCTTGATATGTGGGCGGTGAATTTAAAGATAGAATCTTCCCTTACAGATGAAATGTTAGATTCGGATATTACGCTTGTCAACAGAGTGATTCATAATATGGTAAAGAATGCCTGTGAAGCAAGCCCTAATACCACTATAACAGTAAGGGCGTATCCGTCAGCCGACAATGTTGTCTTCTCTGTGCATAACGATGCTGTGATGCCTTCTGATGTTAAGAGTAAGGTGTTTATCTATGGCAATTCTACCAAGGGAACAGGACGTGGACTCGGTACCTATAGTATGAAACTCATCGGTGAGAACTATCTAAAAGGTCGCGTGTGGTTTAAGTCAGAAGAAGGTTTTGGTACAGAGTTCTATTTTGAATTAGGTAAAGCAGAATAAAAATAATAAGAGCACTTCCTTGTATCGGAAGTGCTCTTATTGTTTTTATTCTTCGCATATTTGTGATATCTCATCTATAGATTTACCCATCATTTCTGCAATAGCCTCTTTTGTCATTCCTTTCTCAAGCATAGCGAGAACTATTTTACGCAAAGTTAACCTTTGTTCTTTAATCTGGGTATCCTTTTCTTTAATCTGAGTGTCCTTCTCTTTAATCTGAGTGTCCTTCTCTTTAATCTGGGTATCCTTCTCTTTAATCTGAGTGTCCTTCTCTTTAATCTGGGTATCCTTTTCTTTAATCTGGGTATCCTTTTCTTTAAGTTCTTTCTCGCGCTGCATAATGGCGGTATCGCGGTCTTCCAACGCCTTGAAGAATTCGTCCTCGGCATTCATCCTGTTGCGTATCTCGGGGTTGGATGCTGCTGCCTGTAGGCGGTGGAGAATGCGCTGCATCTCTGCATCATCGGCAAACTCTGCTTCGTCCAGTGCTATGGTGCGAGTATCATCGGGCGTAATGTTAGTTTGGTCAAACACGCTAAGTATCTTGTCCAGACGGTTGTTTACGTGTCCGCGCAGTAAGGGTATCTGGACTATGATGCTGTTGTGTTGCAGACTCTCTACGAATGGGTCGGGCACACCTTCGGTTACTATGTTGCCATTATAATCATAAGTGTTGTGCTCCACATATACCACTGGCTCCTTTATGTTGCCCACTTTGTGTCCTAACATGTACACGGCTACGGTTGGCAAGGCATACTTGCCGTTCGTATCCTTTATCATGTTTTCCTTGTTGTTGTACTGCACAGCGAGGTACTGGCGGAAGCGTAGCGTCTCCGTCTCGAGCCATGTCTTCTGCAGTTCTATCAGTATCAGTCGCTGACTGCCGTCAGGTTCCTGCACCTTCGCTGCAAAATCTACACGAAACATGGAGATGGTGTCTCGTGCGATGTTTGGATATTCGTGTCGGCGCATCTCTACCTGTAGCACCTCTTTCTTCAGAAGTGCCGATAGTATGGTCTTGCATATACGCTCATCGTCCATGAGGTATTTGAAGACGGCATCGTATAACGGGTTGGCTAAGTATATTTTCATAAAATGTCTCCTCTCTAATATGTTGTTATAAGTATTGTTTCCGCAAATTTACGTCTTTTATTTCAAACGGCAAAGGAATTCTTTGAAAAAGAAGCCAATGTCATTAAAAACAATAATCACCATCAGTCTGGCGTAACGCGTCCGTTCGTGTCAGAGTGATGGTGATTTGTTAATGTATAATCAAACTACAGTGTGTAGTCTTCTTTACCAATTTCCTGCGTAGTCGTCATCATCATCGGTAAAGTCGATGGTGTTGAAACGAGAACCCTGTGTAGTTGTTCCTGTATTAGGGTCAACACTTACTTCGTTTCCAGAGCCTGTGAGAAGAGTGCTCTGTATCTTAACCACGTTGATGCTTGGTGCTATATAATTCTTTTTCATTGTTTCTTTAAATTGTATTTATGCTTTACTTAATGAACTTCTTACCGTTAACAATCACGATACCCTTTGCGTTCTTTGTCACGCGCTGCCCAGCGATGTTGTATATTGTGGCGTCAGCGTTGTTCTCTGCGTTAGCGATGTTGTTGATGCCAGTAACATTGTCGTTAAATACAATGCTGATAGCCTTTGCGTTTCCTTCCGCTGTTGTAGGAACAACGAGGTATGCCTTGTTAGCAGCGAGAGTGGTGCCATTGTACTTATAGAACGCTGTTTTGCCATTCTCGTTAGCGAGAGTACAAACGATGCCGCCAGTAACAGAAGAAGTCTCTATTGTTGTAGCAGAACCCTTGAGGTCGTTAGTGCCAGTGAATGTTGCGCCAGTGTTGCTTGCCTCGAACACACCGCCTTCGCCAGAGATGAGCACTGCGGTCTTGGCAGGGATTATGCCGTCAGCGAGTTCTGTCAGTATGAGTTTGTCGTCTTTCAGTTCTGCAGTGTAAGCCTTAGTGTCAGAAGGAACTGAAAGTTCCTTCTCGTAGTACATGGTGCTGTAACCGATGGTCTGGTTAACTGTTACGTTATAAGAAGATACAGCAGGATATGTAACTTTAAGACCTGATGGGTAGAAATTGGCAGTTATGTCAATAATCTTCAGTGTAGCGTCATTGCCATTGTAGGTATATGAGATGCTACTTCCCTTATCGTTGGCTGTACCTTTTTCTCCGTTGAAAGTAACATCAGCATCTGTCATTTTGCCATTTGTTCCTGTGTAAGTTACAGTCATTCCATTGATGGCAGGAATAATGAATACAGTACCAGCGTTTACCTGGGCACGGTTGTCTGCAGAAGTAGTGTTGAATTTACCATGTTTTCCTAATACACCTGCGTCCTGCCTTGTGTCTATAGTCATGGGAACATCAACAACAACGTTGTTTATCTTCGCCTGCTGTGTGTAATAACCTATGTTACCTTCATATCCTACTGATGGTGCGCCTTTGGATGTAGCGAATGTCCAGTCGATAGTGGTCTCAGCGTCACCGAGTGCTACGGTGTTGTCTGTGAATACAGGAGTGAATGTGAAGTCATTGTCTATTGTAACCTGTGCTCCAAGTTTGTACTCTTGGCCGTTAGTGTCTTTCCAACCAGTCTGTGTTTTGTTGGCGATAAAGTAACTTCTTCCACTTGGAAGAGTATATTGGTTTCCATTTACAATCTTGGTGTCCTCCAGTTTTTTACCTGTTATATCGTAACTAGAGAAGTCGAAAGATACCTGTCTTTGATTGTTAATAGTAACATTGGCAGACGCTACTTCAGAGTTTGTCATGCCTTCTTTTATGGCAATAGCCTTAATGGTGCAGGCTTCTTTTACTGTAAATGCGTCTTCATATAAAGTAGAAGAACTTGTAGGTGTACTGCCGTCTGTGGTATAATAGATGCTTGCACCGTTTGTGGCTGAGGTAATTGTTACAGTAGTGGGTTCATTGTATGAATCACTCCATTTATAATTGATTATTGGCTGCACAACGGTGTTAGCATCTAACTCTTTTACTGAAATGTACAGGATGCCTGTTTCACCGTCACCTCTTGTGATTGTATGTTCACCGCTTTTAATATTCATGGTATAAATACCAACGGTGTTTGGTGTATCGTCTGTTCTTTTATCGTTTAGCAGAACATTATCTAGTTTTATATATTTATCCTTATTTTTGGTGAGTCCCTGTACAATGGTTAATGTAGCACTTGTGGTGGTACTAAAACTAACCGTTGTAGCGGTTTCCATCTTTAGTCCTTTGCTGTATGTATACCCGTTATATGTTCCTTTATAATTGGAATTTGGACTAGGAGTTTTATTGTCTTTACCAATAATCGTAAAGAAAGTGTGGTTTTCAAAATTTTTAGAGTTGTCACATTTCAGAGAATACTCTGCCGCCATCGCATTAATCGACAACAGTAACCCTAATAAAATCAATAGGGGGGGGAATAACTTTTTAGTCATGTGGTTTAAGTTTTGTTTTTAGTTAGTTTATTAAGAATATTAAATTATATTGCTTGGTAGGTGTGGTGTTGCTTTCTTCTATTATTAGGATAGTTAATGGAGGAAAGAATATGGGGTAAAGTTAATATAAAAATACGTAAGTTGCAAATTTTTAACGAGAAAAATGTCAATATGAAACTTTTTTGTACAGAAAAAGACCATACCAATGCCGCGGTGGGCACTGATATGGTCTTAATATCACAGTCTTTCCCTATGCAGGGAACAATATTTTACTTTACATACTTAGCGTTGTTCTTCACAACAATACCCTTGTATGACTTGCTTACGCTCTGACCTGCGATGTTATAGATAGCACCGTCAGCAGCGTTCACGTCAGCCTTTACGCTGTTCACACCAGTAGCGATGGTTGCCTTTGTAGCCTCGCCAAGACCACCCATCTCGTTGGCTGCACGTACCGTCCATGTAGCGGTGGCGTCGTCAACAGTGTAAGAAGGTGTTGTGGAAGCGGCAACAAACTTGCCATCCTTGAATATTGCCCAACAGAGAACGTAGTTGTTGTCGTCCCATGTAATGGTCTTTGCGTCAGCGTCAAGTACTACGTTCGTAGGAGCTGAAGCCTGCTCTGTGAGTGCTGTAGGATCCCAATCGTCGTCCTGACCCATTACGTTTGCGAGGCTCATGCTCTGAACATCGTCAAGTGTAAGTATTGGGTCGTTGGCGTGTGTATTGCCTTCCTTGTCGGTCCAAGAAGTACGACGACCAGAAAGGTCGATGCTTGTGCCAGAGGTGAGGTAAGAGTTGTACTCTGCGAAACGCTTTGGCCAACCTCCGCTCATGTCTGCCCAACCGTTGCCGAGGGCGTTAGCGTCCATCTTAGTATTGATGAAGCAAGCCGTTGGTGTGCCGCTGCCCCAAGGACGACCAAGGTAGAACGTTACGTCAGAAGTCTCCTTCTTAATATAGCAGTTGTTGAACACGTAACCAAACTTCTTTGGCTTAGAAGGAACGGCAAGGTAACCGCCACCACCACACTGCTGCAGTGTTACCTCATTATAATATACGTCACCCTTACCACAGAGGTAGTCGGTACGTCCACGTATCACGCCACCTTCGAAGTAATACTTACCGTTGTCGCTGTTTGATACATAAGTATCCTGATAACCCCAGAGGCAAGCGTCCTTGAATATGGTGCGGTTAGACTTGTCCTGAAGTGCGATGTCACGTCCGTGAGCATCACCCATAGAAGTCTTGATAGTCAGGTTCTGGAAGTATGCGTCGTGACCATCCTTCTGAATGATGAGCACATCGCCGTTGCCGATACCCTCAAGTGGACATGCAGCACCGAAACCATTATCCCAAGTAGCCTCAGGAGTCTTGTTGGTTATAACGACACCGTCCATAGACTGTCCGATGAACGAAACGTAAGGTGCAGTCAGGTAAGAACGTGGGTCATCGTATGTATTGCCGTCACCGCCAGTAGTAGTGCCCTTACAATCGAATACATACTTACCGTCCATAATGAACACACGGAAGCGGTTGGTTGCAGATGCACCGCGCTTGTTAGCCGCTGCAAGAGCGTCAGAGATAGAACCGTCGATAGGCACGATGAAGTCGTACATTGCCTTCTCTACAGCAGGCTTAACCTTGGTCTGGAAGTTGATAACGATGTCCTCAGCGATAGCGTTGTCAGTAAGGTCAGCCACAGAACCTGCGTTAAGCACGAACTGTACGTCAGAAGAGTAGTCAAGTCCCTTATACTCGCAGATAACGGTCTTGCCGCTTGCTACAGGGTTAAGTACCATGTTGCCGATGGTAGCCTTAGCCTTATCGGTCAGTTTCACCTTCTCGTCGAATGTAAGAACCACCTTACCGTTGGCAGAAACACCTGTAGCGTTGTCTGCAGGCACACTGCTTACAAGTTTTGGTGCAGTACCGTCGTCAATGAGTTTCGCTGTACCTACGATGAATGTAGCACCGAGAGTGATACCATCGTTAGCCGATGCAGTACCGTCAACGTTAGAAGTCTTGTCGCTTATCCAACGGATGTAAACCTTCTCCTTGTTGTTAACCTCTGCAGGGAGACTAACGGTAGCGTCAGCCCAGTTCTTTGCACCCTGCAGGTCAAGAGTTCCTGCGGTAGTCCAGTTCTCACCGTCGAGAGAGTACTGTACGAGTTGCTTCTGGTATGCGTTGTAGTTATATACCATAGATGTGATAATCTTCACATCTGTAAATGCTGCAGCGTTGATAGCGGTCTGCCAGTAGTAGTTACCTACGTCGCCGTTGCTGCTACCTGTGCGCCAGTTTACGGCTGCTGGGCGACCTTCATAACCACCTGCTGCCTCTTCGCTCTTGTCGAGCCAAGCCTGTTCGTCACCATCAGCGTTGCGCATAACGAGTGAAACGGCATCGTTGTCAGCGGCAGCGAAGTCGGCTGCTCTGCCGGCAGAGCCACGCTTGATGAAGTCCCAACCTACGATGTAATCTACAGCAGAGTAAGAAGCCGTGAAACTCTTATCCTCATTCATCGTAACAGGCATCTCTGAGGCAGTCTCACCGTTGTCCCAGTTGGTGAAGGTGAGGATAGCGTTAGAAGACGCTGTGATAGTTACCTTAGTACCTTCCTCATACATGTTCTTGCCGTCAACAACGGTAGCTGCAGGCGAGAGAGATACCATATAGTCGTTAGCACCACCCTCTACGTTGATGTTGAGAGCGTATGTCTTAACCTTCTTGAAGTTTGCTGTCAGCACGTTGTCCGCTGTAACGGTGTACTTAAACTTAGCTTCCTTTGAAACCTCGTTACCGTCCTTGTCAGTCCAGTTTACGAAGTCGTAGCCGAAGTTCTCTGTTGCTGTCAGTGTTACTTCGTCGTTCTCTAAGTATTCGTCAGAGTTAGGATATACAGACACTGCACCGCCATCTTCTGGAGCAGCGACAGCGCTGAGAGTGTACTTGTTAACGTCAACCAAAGTGCCGCTCACTGTACCCTCGATAGTAACCTCACCGAAGGCACCATCCTTAGCGCTGCCAACGCCAACGGCTGATGTGAGGTAGAAGCCATCGGTGCCAGCGAGTTGCGCTTGCTGCTCTGCGGTGAGAGTAATCTCATATTTCGCGATGGCAGTCTTGTCGTAGTCCTTGCTTGATGAAGACTTACCCTGACGCCATGCAGTGTATGTTCCGAGTGCTACTGTCTCACCATTCTCCTTATGAGCGGTGATAACGATACCGTTACCGACGTCTGTTCCACAACGGTTTACATAGCCAGAAACCTTAGTTGGTGTGAATGTGAGTCCTGCAGCAGGGCGAACGAACCAGTTAAGGTCTTTTGTTGTGCCAGCAGGTCTGAATTTAATACCTGTTATTCCTGTGTTGCTGCCGCCAGGATTTGTTATAGAAGTTGTACCGTTTAGTGTGCAGTCGCCACTGTCAAAGGCTACTGTGCTGAACGCATCTGTAGGTGCAGCGACGTAAGCCCCAGTGTTTGTCTGGTCGCTCATAGCGAACACAACACTTGTAGGCTCGTTGGTGTATGTCTTGCCGCCCTCGTTCTCTACTACTGGGAGCACGGTCTGAACGTAACGATAGTATGAGCCATCGCCGATAATGATGTCGATAGCCTCTGCCTTGTTTGCTACATTATATGTTATAACGTTACCGTTGGCAGTGTAATCAGTCTGACCGTCGATGGTCGTTGTTTTAGGAGCAGAGTATGCCTCGATGCTTACAACTGCGCCCTTTGCCGATGGAATGGTGAGTTTTGTGCCATTATTCATCTGGCACCAGTCAGTCCAGTTAGCGTTTGCTATCTTTCCTGATGTAGCGTCATAGTCCAGTTTTACGTCAATGAGTTCGCCGTCAACAGTTGCCTGTGTTACCCATACGCCAACGCCATTGTTGCTTCCCTGTGCTGCAATGAACGGTGCGCCATTCTTTCTTTGGAAGTCCCACTTCAGTGTCACAGCCTCCTTGCGGTCGGCAAGTGTCTTGGTGTTTTGGGTGAAGACCGGTGTCAGTGTTACGTCAGCGGCAGGAGTGTATGCCTCGCCCAACTTTACTGTGGCGTTACCGTCGTTCCATCCTGTCAGTGTGTAACCTTCTTTATATAAGGTGAAGTTGCCAGGCACGTTGTATGTGTCGCCCTCTGTCCATGTGGTTGTGGCAGGAACAACGCCCTCAGCGGTCTCTGTGCCGAGAGAATAAGCGATGTTGTACTTCGTTACAACCTTCTCCGACTTCTCTACTGCTATGTAAGGGCAATATCCCATGCCACTTATCGTCAGCGTAGTTGCATCGCCAGTGTAATAGACTTCGGTCACGTTGGAACGGTCGTTTTTCCAACAAGCCTTGCTTGGAGTTTTCGTTACTACGACATCTCCTGCAGCGTTCTTTACGGTGATGTCACTTCCTGAGTAGGTACACTGTCCTACAGTGATTTTCACATTGCCCTCTACGGGAACGGTAACATTGAGTCCCGTCATACCGTGGTCACTGTGATACTTGCCGCTGATGGTTGCAACGGTGCTGGCATCGTCGGCTGCTACGCGCGTGACATTGCCGGCATCATCCACCGCGACACCGAAGTTCACGGCAGTACCTTGGACTTGTTCTTCAGCCGACAACAGTGTTCCGGTCTGATTATTCAGCACGGCACTGAAGTTTTTGAAGCCAGCCCACGACACGGTTGTACTCAACAAGAGCAACAACAGCGTTACGTAAGTTCTAAAAGTTTGCCTCATTTTAGTTTTTTGTAGTTAGTTGAACAATAGATAGAAAGTCATACATCTGTATGACGCTATTGGTGCAAAATTAATAATTTTTATGCAATTATTATAATAAGTTAATCGTAAAAATTTACTTTTGCGCATATTTTCTACCTATTTTGCGTTTTTATTCACCGTAAAGTTGTGTTTCTGTGATAATATGATGTGTTATATTGGTTAATGATTTCTTGTCTTCCCCCGCCTGTAAGGTCCTTTTTAACTATTTCTATGTTTGTTATAGAGCCTATGTTTTTTCCTATTTTTCTGTGTTCCTTAATAAAAAATCTCCACACAACCCTTTCGGGAGTGCGGAGACGTTATATTTGTTTATCCGATGTGTTTAGTTGTTTAGGCTTATATCTTAGTGTGAATGTGGTATGATTTTAAGGTGTATTTATCAAATAGTATTATGAGAAAGGATTAAGATTGGGTTTTCCACCGGATTTGATTGCAAAGTTATAAAAAATAGTTGATATAAGTTTGACTTATATCAACTATTTTTCTCTGTTTTACTTTCTTTAACAAATGTGTCTTTTGTGTATTCCTTTTCGTGTTAAGAATTCCTTTGACAGCGATGAAATGGCGTTATTTTCGCCCGAAGTCGGCTGGTATCTCACCCCAGTTCTTGGTGTCCCACTTAATGATGGGCACTCGGAACTGGTGTGTCTTTAGCCAATTCTCGGCTCTTGTTATCAACTCATGCGCCTTCTGTGTGTCGGCATCAACGACCAGTTTTGTCTTACACTGCATCTTCTTCACCCACAGTTGTGCGTTCACCGAGTCGCTGTATATGGTATATCCCTTCATGCCGCGCTGCTCCATGAGTGCAAGGGCGTGGACAATGGCGAGGAACTCGCCAATGTTGTTCGTGCCCTTGATTGGTCCAAAGTGGAATACTTGTTGCCCCGTGGTGAGGTCAACGCCTCGGTATTCCATCGGTCCTGGGTTGCCAGAGCATGCTGCATCTACCGCCCACGCTAAGGTCTTGCCGTCGTTACCCATTATTATATATAAGGTGTCGGTTTACATTCTCTCAGGAACCTCAATGCCGAGGAGTGCCATACCGTTCTTAATCGTCTTGGCAACGTTAGCCGCCAGGGTAAGGCGCAACTGCTTCTGCTCCATGGTGTCGGCACCAAGCACAGAGTAGTCGTGATAGAACTGGTTGAAGGTCTTGGTGAGTTCGAAGCAGTAGTTGGCAATGCCTGAAGGACTGTAGTCCTTGCCTGCCTGTGCAACGACTGCGCCATACTCGTTAATCTTCTGTACGAGTTCTATCTCCTTAGCGTTCATCTCCACGTTGGCTGGGAGTGTTGGCAGTATGCCTTCTGCCTCCGCCTTGCGCAGTATGCTACGGATACGAGCGTAGGTGTACTGTATGAATGGACCAGTGTTACCGTTGAAATCGATAGATTCTGCTGGATTGAAGAGCATGTTCTTACGAGCATCGACCTTGAGGATAAAGTATTTCAAGGCTCCCATGCCCACGATGCGTGCTATCTCCTGCTTCTCTTCCTCGGTCATATCGCTGTTTTTGCCCAATTCATCGCTTGTCTTGCGGGCATCGGCAATCATGGAAGCTATCAAATCGTCAGCGTCAACGACGGTTCCCTCGCGTGACTTCATCTTTCCGTTAGGCAGTTCTACCATGCCGTAAGAGAAGTGTACGAGGCTCTTTCCCCACTTAAAGCCGAGTTTGTCGAGCAGGATAGAGAGCACCTGGAAGTGATAGTTCTGCTCGTTGCCCACTACGTATATCATCTGGTCGATAGGGTAGTCCTGGAAGCGCAGTTTTGCGGTACCGATATCCTGCGTCATATAGACTGATGTACCGTCAGAACGCAGCAACAACTTCTCGTCGAGTCCCTCCTTGGTGAGGTCTGCCCATACAGAGTTGTCAGGGCGACGATAGAAGAATCCTTTTTCGAGACCTTCCTCTACCTTCTCTTTACCTTCGAGGTATGTGTTTGACTCGTAGTATATCTTGTCGAAACTAACGCCAAGCGCCTTGTATGTTTCGTCGAAGCCAGCATATACCCACTGGTTCATCTTTGCCCACAGTGCACGTACATCAGGGTCGTTGTTCTCCCATTTTACGAGCATCTCGTGTGCTTCCTTTATGAGAGGAGCCTCTTGCTTAGCCTTCTCCTTGGCGGCATCTTCCGCCATTCCTTCGGCGATATACTGCTTGGTGAGTTCCTCACATTCTGCCTTGTAGTGCTTATCGAAGGCTACATAGTAGTCGCCGATGAGGTGGTCGCCCTTCTTGCCTGATGTCTCTGGTGTCTCACCGTTACCATATTTCAGCCATGCGAGCATTGACTTACAGATATGTATGCCACGGTCGTTGACGATGTTTGTCTTCACAACCTTGTTGCCGTTGGCTTGCATAATCTGCGCGAGTGACCATCCGAGGAGGTTGTTACGCACGTGTCCGAGGTGAAGTGGCTTGTTGGTGTTAGGTGAAGAGTACTCTATCATTACGAGTGGTGACTCTTCCGTAGCCTGTTTCTCGCCAAAGTGTGGGTCGGCGTCGATCTTCTTGAGGAGGTCGAGCCAGGTGTTGGTGGCGATAGAGAGGTTGAGGAATCCCTTAACAACATTGTATGCACTTACGGCGCTACAGTTCTTTACGAGCCATTCGCCTATCTCTGTTGCAGTTTCTTCCGGCTTTTTGTGTGACATTTTGAGGAAAGGGAAGACCACAAGTGTGAGATTTCCTTCAAACTCGCTACGTGTCTTCTGCAGCGTAGCCATCTTCTCTGTGATGTCCTGTCCGTAGAGTTCCTTTATCGCGGTGATGACCGCGGTGCTTATTGTTTTTTCCATTGAAGTTGGTTGGTTTGTTGGTAGATTAGGACATTGGTAGATTAGTCGTTTGGTAAACCAATCTGCCAATTTACTAATCTACTAATCTGCTAATTTACTAATATTCTATCCCACCTGGCAACCAGGTTTTACGTCCTTTGAAGTGGTAGTTACTGATAGGCTTCCGTCGAAGTTTACGGCAGAGAGAATCATGCCTTGTGACTCCTCGCCCATCATCTTGCGTGGTGCGAAGTTAGCCACGAAGAGCACCTGCTTGCCTACCAACTCCTGTGGGTCTTGGTAATATGCCGCGATGCCTGAGAGAATAGTGCGTCCCTCTGGTGTACCGTCATCGATGTGGAACTTAAGGAGTTTCTTTGACTTCTTCACCTTCTCGCATGACGTTACGAGACCTACACGTATGTCGAGTTTCTCGAATGTCTCGAAATCTACGTTCTCCTTCACTGGCTCAGGCTCGAATGATGCAGCCTCGTTAGCCTTCTTAGTGTCCTCCAACTTCTGTAGTTGTGCCTCTATCACGCTGTCTTCAATCTTCTCGAACAGCAGCTCTGGCTCTGCCAGTTGATGGCCTGCTTTAAGGATGTCGGTGCGACCGAGTTGCTCCCACTCAAAACTGTCGATGTTCAGCATACCGCGCAGTTTCTTGCTTGAGAACGGAAGGAATGGTTCGAAGGCAATGGCGAGGTTGGCGGTGAGTTGCAGACATACGTGGAGTATGGTCTTCACACGCTCAGGGTCTGTCTTCCACACCTTCCAAGGCTCACACTCTGTGATGTAACGGTTGCCGATGCGGGCAAGGTTCATCGCCTCCTTCTGTGCCTCACGGAACTTAAACTGCTCAAGCAGTGCCTCTACGTTACCCTTCACATCCTTAAACTCCTCGATAGCCTGAGTATCTACATCGAGCAGTTCGCCACACTCAGGCACCTTGCCCTCAAAGTATTTCTTGGTCAACTGCAGGGCGCGGTTAACGAAGTTACCGTATATCGCTACGAGTTCGGAGTTGTTACGCTCCTGGAAGTCCTTCCATGTGAAGTTGTTATCCTTTGTCTCTGGCGCATTGGCTGTGAGCACATAGCGAAGCACATCCTGCTTGCCTGGCATATCAACGAGATATTCGTGGAGCCATACTGCCCAGTTACGTGAAGTGGAAATCTTATCGTTCTCAAGGTTGAGAAACTCGTTTGCTGGTACGTTGTCTGGCATAATGTAGCCACCGTGAGCCTTCATCATAACAGGGAAGATAAGGCAGTGGAACACGATGTTGTCCTTACCAATGAAGTGGATAAGGCGTGTCTCAGGGTCCTGCCACCACTTCTGCCATGTGCCCCACTTCTCAGGGTCTTTCTCACACAGTTCCTTGGTGTTAGAGATATAGCCGATAGGTGCGTCGAACCAAACGTAGAGCACCTTACCCTCGGCGCCTTCAACGGGAACGGGGATACCCCAATCGAGGTCACGTGTCATTGCGCGTGGCTGAAGGTCCATGTCGAGCCATGACTTACACTGTCCGTAAACGTTAGAACGCCACTCCTTGTGTCCTTCAAGAATCCACTTCTTCAGCCAGTCTTGATACTTGCCAAGTGGCAGATACCAGTTCTTGGTAGGCTTCTTGATGAGTCCGTGACCGGGGTTATTCTTGTTTGTTGGATTGATAAGTTCCTCAGGAGACAGTGTGGCACCGCACTTCTCGCACTGGTCGCCGTATGCTCCCTCTGCGCCACAACGAGGACAAGTGCCCACGATGTTACGGTCGGTAAGGAACTCGCCAGTTACCTCGTCGCAGTACTGCTCTTCTGTTATCTCCTCCAGTTCGCCCTTGTCGTAGAGAGTGCGGAAGAAGTCTGAGGCGAATTTATGGTGAATCTTCGACGTAGTACGGCTGTAAATATCGAAAGAGATGCCGAAGTCCTCAAATGACTTCTTAATCATCTCGTGATAACGGTCAACAACCTCCTGAACCGTGATGCCCTCCTTGCGGGCACGTATGGTTACAGGCACACCGTGTTCGTCAGAGCCACCGATGAACACTACGTCGCGTTTCTTTAATCGAAGATAGCGCACGTAAATGTCGGCAGGCACATATACGCCTGCCAAGTGACCTATGTGCACGCCACCGTTGGCGTATGGCAGAGCGGCAGTGACTGTCGTTCTCTTATAATTCTTCTGTTCCATGTATGTTGTTATAAATTGTTTTTCTGCGCAAAATTACTAAATATTTCTCAAATACACAATAGTTACACATTATAATAATGCGTGTACCACTGTATACTTTGCTTCCTTTTGCCGACATCATGAGAATGGTGACGTTTTAGTGACAGAAAACGATGGTAAAAATGGTAAATTTGGGAAATCGGGTAAAAGCTATCTAATTGCGTTGTAATCTCTATGCTTTTACAGCGTAATTTGATAGTGATTACAAGGTAAAAGCATAGTGATTACACGGTAAAAAGATAGATATACAGGTGCACATTTGTAATACTTTGATTTATAGGGAGATATGGTGACGGAACTTCTTTTGGGCAAAAATGGTAAATTTGGGAAATTGTCTATTTGTAAAATAATGTTAATTGTGGAGTGAAGTGTATGTGAAAACAAAGAAAAATTAGTATATTTGCACCGCAATTCTCGTGTTAGCAAAAGCGGGGAATTGCGTCAGAAAAAATAATAACAGTTATCAAACAATTGTGAATCGCGTAACGCCGGTAGCAACCGCCTGTAAAGAAGGGATGGAGACGGTGGGACGAGTCTTATGGTAAAGTATTGGTAGGGCACGGATTATTATCCGTTGCCAAGGTTTTATTTTAATGTAACTGTTATTATGACTTACGAAGATTTTTTTTACAACAATCCTGTTAAGGTTTCGCCTGACGGCAAAGACTGTCAGCCAGTTGCGCATTGTACCCCTTGGGCAGCGTCGTGGATAGAGACAAGGGCGTTTGATGAGGCTACGGATGAGTATGTGGAGGAACTGCAGTGTAGTATGCCAATGTCTCCCGACATCATGGGTGGCTATCTGAGTCTGGCACAGGCGTATTACCGTTGGCAACTGGACCGTAGTGCGATGAAGTACTATGAACTCATTATGCGCTGTTGCATCCTTAATGGTAAGGTGCGTAAGGGGTATGAGAACGTGGCATACGCTGCTTTCCAAGGACTGTGTGCTCTTGCGCTCAGCAAGGATGAGTATGTGTGGGAGTCGTGTGGTGGGGTGTACGATGTGTATGGAAAGTACTTCCTCTGACGTTTGCTTCTTCCACAACTTAGGCATACTGTAAAAGTTAAGGGTGGTAATTTATAGAACCACCTTTATATTTTTGTATATAAGAATTTTTTGCTAACTTTGTATTCTGATTGTTAATAGAAAGCGCATTATACCTTATTTATATAAATAATATTGTAAGGGGTGTGCTTAGTGTAAAAGAAACTGATAAGGATGGAAAAGAATAAAACACATTATTATAAGGAGTTGTTGTTTATTGGCGTGCCTGTCATTATAGGACAGTTGGGAACTATTATTCTTGGTTTTGCTGATACATTGATGATAGGACGTCACGGTACGGCCGAACTGGCGGCTGCGGGATTTGTAAATGGAGTGTACGGACTGTTGTTGCTGTTCTATCTGGGCTTCTCGTATGGTTTGACACCGATAGTAGGGAAACTCTATGGCATGGGAAGAAAAGAAGAGATAGGACAAAAGGTTAAGAATTCAATCCTTGCGAACCTTCTGGTAGGACTGTTGTTAGTGCTGCTGATGGTGGTACTTTACGTAAATATCGGAAGCATAGGGCAGCCTGAAGAACTGTTGCCGCTGATAAAACCTTACTTTATGGTAAACCTTATCAGTGTACTTTTCGTGGGACTGTTCAATACTTTAAAACAATTCTTTGACGGAATAGCGCGTACGAAAGTGGCGATGTGGGTAATGCTGTTGGGCAACGTAATTAATATCTTTTTTAACTGGATGTTGATATACGGAGTGGGACCGTTCCCGGAACTGGGATTGTTGGGCGCGGGTATCTCTACGCTTGGTTCCAGAATATTCATGGCGCTGGCGCTTGTAGCGATACTTTTAGTAGGACAAAGGTTTGAGCAATACCGTGTTGGCATAATGGAGGGAAAGGTAGATAAAGATGATTTCATAGAACTGAACCGTTTAGGATGGCCAGTAGCATTACAACTCGGCATGGAGACAGCAGCATTTAGTCTCAGCGCAGTTATGGCAGGATGGCTCGGAACGGTATCTTTGGCTGCACATCAGGTAATGATAACAGTATCGCAGTTGTTCTATCTTGTTCTGTCAGGCTTAGCATCAGCAATGTCTATACGTATTAGTCATTTCGTGGGTCAGAAGGATTACGAGGCGGTAAAGGCAAATGCAGCGGACGGATTTAGACTTGTCCTCTTCATTGCCGCAGTAATGTCTGTGCCAGTGTTGCTGTGTCGCAACTATATAGGAATGCTCTTTTCCGATAGCGTAGAGGTGCAGCAGATAGTGGCAATGCTCGTAATAGTTCTTATAGTATATCAGTTTGGTGATGGCTTGCAATATACCTTCGCCAATGCGCTGCGAGGTATAGCCTGTGTAAGACCAATGGTGTTGTATGCATTCATAGCATATTTCGTAATAAGTCTGCCTTTAGGTTATTTCCTAAGTTTCATAATGGAGTTGCATATCCTTGGAATATGGATGGCATTCCCTGTGGGATTAACAGTAGCAGGCATATTATACTGGCTGCGCTTCCGTAAGGAATTGCGCAAAATAGAAAACCAATAGAATACCAACCACTCGTTTACCCTCTCCATCCCCAATCAGCATTCCCCCGTCCTTCCAGTTCCTCCTTCCTTCCTGTCCTTCCTTCCTTCCTTTCTTCCTGTCCCCACGTGTCCCAGTCTCCTTGTGCGGCGGCTTTTCTACGCCGCCGTTCCCTTTCACCAAAAACAAGGATTATAACGCCCAATGAAAGCCCAAACCACCGCCCGTCAATCAAAAATCACAGAAAAGCGCATAAAAACGAAAAATAATTCGCAAAACATT
>DAIUFT010000035.1:0-28956 GCA_036844425.1 Prevotella sp.
CAGTTTTGGGTTAGCGTCCGTACAGCTTCCCCACAGGGTTTGTCGGCTGCGCCTGGAAATTCTGTTGAATAGTCGCTGTTGGGATTGCGCTCAACTAACTTTGCTAAAATCCAGTTCTCGTCCTCGCGCTTGTATGCCAATATTGCATATTCTTTGAACTCTATAGGGTACCATCCTGAAGAATTTGTTAGATTGTTATATAGACAATTGTATATCTCGTTTGCAGCATTAGTAAAATCGGTAAATTCTCCTTCTGCGTTTGTTGAGCCGGTAAAGTTGTCGTTGACACAGTTTATCCACTCTTTGGTCTCAAAAATTGTTGTCTCGAATAATTCGTGATTAATATTGAGTTGAGTAGAGATGAAAAGGGTTTCGGAATTTGTCAGTTCCGGTTTGTTACTTATTACTGTCGGCTCTTTAAGAAGTTCTTTTACCTCTTTTTCATAATATGTCCAGTCCAGTGAGACTTTGCCAGTAATTGTATCTCTTTCTTTCTCGGACTTGGTGCTCAATTTGAACTTATCATATTCAGAATCACCTCTAGCAAACATTCGTAATGCGATATAAACACAAATTTGCTGCCCTTCAATAGTAAACTGTTTGGTTGTTAATACTGAGCGAAAATTTTCATGCTTAATTTTTATATAATTGCCAGGGAATTTTGTGTATTCCATTTCCCTTGGATGTTTATATTCTTCACTAGATGTCTTGACGCGAAACATGTCCAAAGCTTTTGCTTTCCCATGCTTTTTTGCTTCCTCATCATAACGATTGGTGGAAAATACGAAATTTTTCATTTTGTTATATTTTTACTTGATGTTATACTAATTGCAAACTTTTTCACTAACCATATTGAAGTAACCATATTCTGAAATATAGTTTATTAGGTGAACCAATTCATATGAGTATTTTATATACTCTAAGTACATCCTCGTCTCCATAAACGTAATCACAGACTTGTCTCAGCAATAAAGTCAAATATAGCACTCCTTGGTGGATGCCAATGTTGCGCCCTTGTTGGAAGGTTCGAAGGTTTTGAAGCAAATCATCGAATACAAAGTATTCTGGCAACTCAAATCCATGATATTGTTCTGATTTCAAAAAGAAATCCATTGCCTCTGTATGATTAAGACTAAGTATATTTTTCGTTTTTTCGGTCATAGATATTATGATGATTTAATGTTCTACATATGGTATCATCGCATTCTTTGGCACATACGCCGTTGCCACCAAACACCCATCAAAGAGTTCTACCAAAACCCTCTGCTGTCCAGCAATTCTTGCCACTCTACCACGTATATCCTTAAAATCTCCATCAGTAATCACTACTTCATCACCTAACTTATATTTGACATTTTCCGAAGTAACTGGGATGATATGAGGATTACGGATGGAGGTTAAGCGTATGAAATTATCCATAGCTGCATCAGAAATGACAAGAGGTGGATTCTTGGTTGGCGCATTTTCACAATGTGAGGTGTGGTCATAATAGTAACTCAACAAAGCTCTATTTTCAAGAGCCTTGATACTCTTATCTTGCAAAAGTGAGTCAACTTGTTCTGCAGAGGCATGAACAAATATAAAGGAGGGGATAAGAGGCTCTGTTATGATTCTTCTTTTCCCTTGCTTCCAAACCTCTTTGTAGCGTAAAGGAACATAACATTCCAATCCTTTAGCTTCGACGAAAGCTTTTGCCTTGATAATACGTCCATATGTAACTCGCAGTACAAACCATTGCTTGTTTTCAGAAAGCACATTCTCTACCGACACCCCACCTTTGTTCTCTTGGGTGGAGGGCGTACAAGAGGTAAATCTTGCACTTGGACACGATGAACCTGTGTCAGTAGGTTGCCCATTATACAATGAAGCGTCAGCCGTTGGAGGCTGTTTGGTATTATCTTCCAATGTTGTATTCAGAGGTTAGATTAAACCATAGACTTTTTCTTGATAGAATTGTCGAATATTGACTACAAAGATAAAAAAAGTTGTTGAGATTAAAGAATTATATCTTGAAAATATTTGAATTATATATCTATTGCCCTTCGCACGGTTGTGAGTCTTGCAGAGCATTTGGCAGTTGCTCTCATCGGTCTCACTGCCTTTGCTCCATGGTGGCACATGGTCAGCATTCATTTACCTTTTCCGACACTTCCACGTGGTTATAGGGAATGGCATGAATATGAACTATTGTTGATTTGTAATCAGTAAGTAACCAATTCGTCGTATGCCCTCGTCTCCCTAAACGTAATCACAGGTGTTACCTTCTTCAAGGTCTCGGTGTCAATAATATCATTTACATGCAAGTCAGACAAGAACTCGGGCTTCAACCACTCATTATTCCACAACTCTACATCCGTATCTCCAGCAACAACACGGCACAAGCGCATCTTGTATGGCGAAGAGTCATTCTTCTTGTCCTTCTGATATGTCATATTCTGCAGCCATAGTTGATTGTAGTCGGAGTTCGGTTGATTGCAGAGTTTGGAATATACGAGACTTATGATTGCACTCTTCTCCTTTTCGTCTTTTAGAGAATCGACCATTCTACTGAGAACCCGTAAAGCATAATGACAACAGCCAACATTCTCTAACGCTATCTGGGCACACACCGCCGCCATGGCTCGAACACTGCCACCGACAAGACGGCGTTGCTTGGTTGTTTTTTCTGTCTTTGGCTCACCACCTTCAAGAATAGGTATGGTTGTTGTCTTTTCTTCATAAGGCTTTAGCCAGTCCTCAATACGTTTGTCAATATCCGAGAGCATGGTCTTGATGGACCCACTATCGGGATATTGGCGAGCAAACATAAGGATGTAGAGTAGGTGTTTCTCGAAACTGTCGAAGTCACAACCCTTCTTATTAAATATCGGTGTGTTGTAGATGTATGCAAGTTTATCGGATTTGATTGCATCGGTTACGATACTCTCACTAATCTTGGTTTTCTTGCTGTTCATGCGGAAGTTAAGACTCTCCAGCACGTGTTGCAGTGTATATGAAATCTTTTCAAGTTCATCCTTGTCGTTGCAGAAGATACGATAGTCATCACGATAACGGATTATCTCGTATGATGCGGTGATGCCTTCTTTCTTTATCGCTTCATGGAGTAACAGGTCAGAATAGCCAAGGATAATTTCGCCAATAAAGTCAAATATAGCACTTCCCTGTGGGATGCCAATGTTGCGTCCTTGCTGGAGTGCACGAAGATACTTTTGGATGTTCTTGGCTATCGGATTCTCTTTTTTCTGCTCGTATTCTGTTCCTTGAAATGAAAAAGCCCAATCAAATGCTTGCGGATTTACCGAACCATAACAGTTGGTGATGTCAGTGACGAACATGTACCGGTATTCCAAGGAAAGTTCTATACTTCGCTGTTCCATTGTGCTCCACCAGTTGAGTATAGTTGTAGAGTTATGAAATGGCTCTTTTTCTTTGGGTATTACGGGCAAGGCACAAGATGTGATATGTGGCACATTGAACTTCTCAAAGAGTTGCTTAACGACAGTCCATGACTGCTCATTACAAATTTCCCTGACAAGGAAATAATAAAGGAATGGATTTGCCAAGATAATAGGACGAACAGCATAACGTCCATCCTTATTTAGTAAAATATCAAGGTTTACACCCGGTAATAACTCTGGCGACACTCCTTTTTTTAAGCACTTCTCAAATGGGGTATCGTCAACTGCATTCCTAACATTTTGAAGTAATTCATCGAATACGAAATATTCAGGTAATTCGAATCCATGGTATTGTTCTGATTTCAAAAAGAAATTCATTGCCTCTGTATGATTAAGGCTAAGTATGTTTTTTGTCATAGATATAGTAATGATTTAAAATTTAGTAATATCTAACAGCGACTTTTTATCAATTTTCTTTGTTGTCGTAATCAATTTGTTTTTATCCTATTAGTTAGACGAGAAATTATGAAGTTTCTCCGCCTCTATCTCAATGCGTTTTTTCTTTGACTACAAAGGTAACAACAATTTTGGATAATCAAAAAGAAAATGTGGAAAAATCCAGCAAAATGACCTATACGCCTAAAAATAATCCTAATTACCAACCTAAAAAAAATCATTTTAGAGGTTCAACAATCTGCTTACAAAACTATAAAGAGACTTGTGCAACCCTTATGCATAAGTCTCTTTAAAATAATCTGAATGGTAAAAAGCCTTGTAGTCAAGTCATTTATACATGGCAGCTATCTTCTCCACCATTTCTTTCATTTTCATCCTCATTGTCTCTGGCTTGGCAATTTCAATGCCGTCGCCAAACGAGCGGATGAGAGAGAAGAACTCATAGTTGGGTTGCACTTTGAGTGTTATCTTCCATTTGCCGTTGCCCAGCCGTTCCGGGCGTGTACATTGTGATTCGTGCAAGGGCTTGGTGATGATATACCCCAGTGCATTGTCTGTCACATGCAACTCCACATCCTCCACAGGCTCGCTCGTTACCGACACGCCAATCACGTCGCTGAAATACTCGTTGAAATCGAAGTCTTCGGACAGTGGTTGATATTCATCCGTCCTTTCAGTGATGTTTTCTATACGGTCTATGGCATAGTTGGAGAAATAAGGACAGTCATCGTGTTTGGCTATCAAGAACCAACGGTTGTTGTATTGTTTTAGATAATACGGACTGACGCGAACCGTGCGAGCCTCTTTGCCAAAGGGATGATACTCGATATCAATGACACGCTTGTTTACGATCATGTCGAAGATAATCCTATACCACTTCATGCCACGCAGATACGGATTGTGCTGAAAACTCACCACAGACTCATTGTTCTCTCCCAATCGACTGGTAGTGTAAAGACCAGACTCTATATCTGAAATCCACTCAAACTGAGGTACACCGTCAAAACGCTTCAATAGGATGAGCGCATCATGCAGCATGTCCACCTCTTCCTGCTTGATAGGTTGGTCTTTCAGCGTCTTCGATCCAGGCGCATAGCGATAGTAAGTACTCCTGCCATCCTTGACACGCTCTATCTCCACTCCGAAGCCGAGAGAGTCTTCCATGAAGTTGAGGTCGTTGAATATCTGACGTCGCTGCACGCCCTCCGCCCCCTTGCTTCCGTGAATACCATTCACTTCGGCAAGGGCACGGTTACAGGCATCAATCAAGTCATTGATGTAAAACCTCTTTTGTTTATTTTGCAGGCATCTGTCGAGTGCCTGATATCTTATCATTGCATTCTTGTTGATAGGCATAGTCTTCTCGTCTTAACAGTCTTGTAATGAGATGTCAAATTTGATATCTTGACGTCGTTTCAGCACAATAACATCCCGTGTGTCGGTATTCTCTATGGTGAAACGCTTGCTATTCACAGTCCAGTCACGCAACAAGTCCCATCCATTGGCAAAACCACCGTCAGGGTAGATGCAAAGGCGTTTACCAGCACATTCCATGATGAGTACACGCCAGTGTGGAAGCTTGTTGTATTGCTGGGAATGTATCGGCACAAGCGTGCCATTCAAGTCATTGTCATTTTTCAAATCGTTCAGCCATCCTTCTGTCAGGTCTGTCAGAATGGTGTCACGCTGGGCATTGTCCTGAAGATTGGCCGTGATAGTTCCTCTGTAGTTGGGGTCGCTATACATCTCCATTAGGTACTTCAAAGTAAAGTCCTGTCCAATCTCTTTGACGAAACCGCCGATGGTTTGGAGAGTCAGCACCATTCCCATCACGCTCTTCAGATGTTCATCCTGATAACTGATGGTCAACGGTTTACCATGTTGCTTACAATGGCTGATAAACTTGTCCACAATGCCGTCGGAGGAGTTTCTTAATATAGAGAACAGGTCGTTTGTTTTAATCAGCTCAGTGGTGGCATCGTCCAGTATGACAATCTTTGTGTCTGGCTTGTAGGCGAGATCCACAGGGGCTGCCCCTTGGCAGATGTTATCTACTCGGGCGCAGTAGAGAGTCTGGTTGCTCCAAGCGTCATTTAAGTTGGCGTTCTCTGCGTTGTTTGTAAAATAGAGCGTCTTGCCGATGTAAGCTATCGGATAAATAGACTTATTCAAAGTTGCCATGGACATTTCGACCACAGATTTTGCCCAGCCCTCCTTGACGGAGCGCAACATGTTGACACAAGGCTCCGGTATGGAACTGTCATTGTTGCGAAGCACACAGAGTGTTGTCTTCTTGTCCTTGATACCCAGTTTGTTGAAGAAATGTGTTCTCCAACCGTGGTCTCCTTCATAATTCCACTTCTCGAAGTTATCTCGTACAAAGAATACTGTTTCCTGCACTTCATTTCCATAAGCTTCCGCCATACTGACATTGCTGGTTTCCGAAGCTTCTGCTGATACGGCAGCCACTTCTGTTGGAAGGACACCGCGAGCTTCCTCCTCTTCCTTTATCCAGTTCAAAGCTGCATCTATGTCCACTTGGTCGATGTAGCGGAGCGTAAACTTGTTGAGCAAGAAGTCTTTTGAATTTCTACTCTTGGCTTCAAGCAGCATTGTCTTAGCAGCATTGATCACGTCTTTCATCAACGGAATGTTGGCCAGCTGGTTGGAATATCCTGCACCACCCGGATTGGTGTCGAATAAGCAAAGATGACCGTTGGGCATCACTGTGAAATCCACGGCACCACGCTCCTTGCCCAACGTGTCGAGCAAGGCCTGTGTAAGTACGATACCCAAGGTGAACAACAGGTTGTCTTCCGCTCTGCTATTCATCCATTTCTTCTGCCCTTTGTGACGTATTCTTATTTCTGAGAAATCAGTCTGTATCAGGCCACCTATAATCACATTACGTCTGATGGACGTAGCATCATGCGAACCGACACAGTACTTTCTTGCATCCTTGCCTGATACTGCAAAATGATAGAGCGGTTTGTCTGGGTCATCAGGATTTTTCTTCTTATGCATACGAGTGTTCATGTCGTATGGCAAACTGCCAAGCGTGTCGTCTGGGTCTGCCACGTCATTTTCAAGGACAGTCCGCCCACATTTGGCGCACATACAATATCCATAGCCAATACCCTCGTTATAATAAAGAATATTGGCATAGCCTGAGTCACGATTGCTCCTCACTGAGAACAAGTGTGGCTCGGTCACGAGGTCTGCCCAGTCTGCGGTGCCTATCAACTGGGCATTGACGTGTGTATATCTATTGTTGTCTATCACACGACTTTTATCCTCGTTCATGTCGGGTACAAAGCCAACGGGCTGCACAAGTTCCAATCCTTCCTTCCCATTCACGCTCCACCGCTGTTTTTTGTCGAGGGAGGTCGAATCGTTGATTACGCATTTCTCGGAATTTCTATATATCTGCTTGAACGAGCGTGCGCCCTGATACATATTGGCAAACTGCACGCCTCTTACCGCATAGACCACTCCATCCACAACGATGCTGTTGCCAGGCGCATATTGTGCTATTGCCTCTCGCAAGCCGTAAGAAGGGTTGGAAGACAACGTAGTTCTGTAAGCGGCAGATGACCCCAAACTATTGAGATCAAGAGACAATACCTCAACTGGCATATTGGCATTGGGTGTGAAACGATGGGTTGCCCAAAAATTGAGCAAACGTTCAAGCAACACCTCATAATATTGCATTTTCAGCAACGTACGGAACTTGTCGTTTGTGGCATCCTTGAAAGCAAACTTCAAGTCTTCCAGTTTTTGGTTGAGTTCTTTATAGCATCGCTTGTTTTCTTTCAGGGCATTATCAACCGCTTCTGGCACCATTCCGTCATAGACTGTTCCACGCAGTAATTGTTCCAATCCTTCACGAATGTTGTCATCGAGGGCATTCATGCATTTTTGGTTGAACACCTCATACATAGAACCAGCCTGTTCGCCCAACTTATCGTTTGGTGAGCACTCAGCATTGTCCTCTGGCCGCACCACAATCGCATGGTTGCCATCCTTTCTTCCAATGAAGTTGGAATAATAATTATAAACGGCTTGCGTGAGTCGTCCACCGCAGTCGCCGTCCTTGAACACACCAAACGAGCGGATGAGATAAGAGTTGACATGACGCTGCACCACCTGTGGACTCATCAAATCGACCATAGGCACACATACAGGACGGCTGATGATGGTTGGTATCGGGGCAAACAACGTTCTCAATCCGATGGCATCACTTCCACACAGTGTGATACAGGCACTCTTCACCTTGTTGTTACGACCACTTCTTCCTGCTCGTTGCTTGTAGTTGGACGGCATGGGTGGCACACTGGTTAGCATCACCACCTCCAGATTACCCAAGTCCACACCCATCTCCATGGTAGTTGAGCAAGCGAGGATGTTGATGGTATGCTCCTTGAAGTCCAACTGCAAGGTTCGTGACACATCCTTGTCAACTTGCGCCGTGTGCTCAGCCTGAATAAAAAGATTAGGCATCGCATAAATGTCTGTCAGGCGATTTTCAAAAACACCGTTCTCTCCCCAAATATGGTTGTTCCAGAGTATCTTTCTGTTGTCTTTGGCCCATGCGCGCACTTCTTCTTTCGACAAGTGAGCCTCCGTTGGGAACACCGTCCATTTCTCGTGCCATTCTTCTTTGAGCGAGCATACCTTGTTGCCGCCAAGATAGGGAGCGAAATTCTTGAAGTGGTTCTCTATCGGACGCAAGCATACCGTGTGGTGCAGAGAAGAATCAGTATTGGTGTCGCACAGATACACGTCATCGTAGAGTTTGAAACACAAGTTCTTCAAGTTCAAACGATAAGGTGGATTGCCATCCTTTTGCTTGTCAGTTACATAGCATTGTGCATCCTTATCCCACGACTGCGACAGTTGTAGTAGTTCACTGCCTTCACGGGTTACGTCTTCCCACAGGGCTTCCAATACATCATTGATAATGCCGAAATTCTCACGGTAGGCTTCTGTGGCGTTGCCGCCCTTGTCCTGTTTCAACAATTCGGTGATGAAACGCACCGTACGGGCATTCGACATTTTTTTCGGGTCGAGAAATGGTTTCTTGACAGGACGACGGCGAGGCTTTTCTGTGGCAAAACGTTCACAGGCAAAGATGTCTATCGGATTGGTGTCAGCAATCTTCAGATACAGTGATTGGTTGGAACGCACCGTGTAGTCCATGAAAATCTGTATGAGATGATGCCAATCTTCCTTGCTGATTTTGTTTTCCTCGTTGTGTATATTCGCATTGAATCGTTCCACTGCCATTGGCAACTCGATGCGCTCCGTCTGAGGATAGCAAGAACAGAAAAGTCCCAACGTTTCAGGAGCAGCGGCTGATACGGGGCGTGAAGACAGATACATAACCATGATGCTTTGTATGTATTTGTCCATCACTTCGTTGCGAATGTTCCCGTTCATATCAAGTTCCTCGCTGTCGCCGCTTCGCTTCACAAACTGCACACAGAACACCTTGCTGAGTGTGTCGTTCTTTAGCAAGTTGGCTATTTCCATCCATGTCAAATACGGCTTCTTCGACTTTTGGAGTTTCTGGATTTTGCCAGCTATCTCCACCAACTTCGTTACATCTGTTGCACAGTTGGGCAATTCAGCCTGCAACTTGGCAATTTCTGCATCCACCTTTTTTAGTCTTTCAGCTCTGCGGCAAAGTTCGTGGAAGATGCGGCTATACACCCAGTCGCGCTCCTGTTCCAGGTTCTGCTTCATCGTAGCCTTAGCTGCCATTTGGCGGCTATCTGCAAAGCTGATATATTGCTGTCCGTCGTGCAGTACAATCTTTTCGCCGTCCTCTGTGTTCACTTTGTCAAGGTTGTCGAGTACAGACGGAGCCATCAGTCGGGATATAAATTCCGGCGATGTCCTGAACTTCATAAGATAGGCACTATCTGCTGTCTCTTCCATGTCCTTGTCCAGATCCTCGTCACTGTTTCGGCGTTTTGTCAGTTTGCTGTTGCAGTGTGGGCAGCGGCACTTGGTGTTCACCACAAGATGCCAACCACCGTTCAAAGTCTGTCTTGAAACAGAGGAAAGCAATTTGCCGTCCATCACTTCCATAGAAACGTTGTTGTCGCCGTTCTCGTTGTCCTTGTCTGAGAGTCCGATGATGGCCAATGGCTGCTGTTGTTCCTCGTCACTTTCATCCGCAAGGTCAAACATATCGCTGTCCTCACGCTCCACAGCCTTGTATTTGCCAAAGTCATCACCCGGTTGGTTGTTGATTTGTGCCAATGCCACATACTCGCCACAATGTTTGCAGCGGCTCAACTCCAGCAAGGGGTCATTCTTTTCATCCTCCTTGGCATTGTTCATGGTGTAGAGTTTGAAAGCTCCGTTCTCGTGTTCGGTCAGTCTAACATACAGGCCATTGTTGGGCACACGATAGAAATAATGCACTTTTGCCTTGAGCATCGGTATGCCGTCGTTCATGGGCACACGGTCGCACAGTTCATCCAGCAGGGCGAGTTTATCCTCGATGGTTTTGCCATCCGTTATCATTTCGTTCAGGGGCACATATTCCCTGTTGAAAAGCATACGCCACTTCTTTCCGTCGGCATTGTCTGGTATGAAGTCTTCACCTATTCGCTTACCGCCGACAACATTCACTTGGTCGGTGCGCAAACCAGTAATGCCGCCGATGAATTTCTGTAATTGTTTCATTTCCTCCTCGGGATTTGCACCGTTACCGAATGTCGCTGACGAGGTAGCAAAGCGAACGTTGCTTGCCGATACGCCAAAGGCAAGCAACACACGGCGCAGCAACATGGCGAGTTCGGCTGCCCCAGCTCCTGTGTAGGTGTGCGTCTCGTCGATTGCCACCCACCTCAGACTTTTCAATGCAGGATTGGTCAGTACTGCATCCTTGGCACGCAGTAGGATGTATTCCAGCATCGTGGGATTGGTAAGCAGTATGTTCGGCGGATTCTTTCTTACCTGTGCTCTGGTGTAGAGCAGGTGTTTGAATCGGTAGTCCTTCGTCTTTTCGTCCCATCCACGTATCTGCTGTATGCGTTTTCTTGTATGTTCGGCATTGGTAGAATGGTCGTCGGCAGCAGGCTCTTGCTCAGGCAGGTCACCGTTGAACACGGTGTAGGTAAGGTTTGTGCCGTCCAACAGTTCTTCCAGTCGCTGCTTCTGGTCTTCCATCAGTGCGTTGAGCGGATAGAGGAACAAAGCTTGTACTTGGTCCTGCTTTCCGTTGTCCACCAAATCCTTTACCAATGGCATCATAAAACACTCTGTCTTACCTGAGCCTGTGCCAGTGGTCACACAGACAGACATTGGCAAACCGTCTGCGGTCTTGCCTTTCAACAAGGTTTTCCAGCACTGATACTGGTGCTCGTAGGGGGCATATTTTGTAGCTTTCCACAAGCCTCCAACCAATGCTTTCGCCTCCTCTGACGATACTGAGTGTACAGCCTCATATGAGTTCATGCACTGTACCACTGGCATGGCATCATCTGGAGCAAACACGTTGTTTATCTCCTCTTGTAGTTTCTTGGCATATTCTGCCTGACTGGCATTGCCTGCCTCTCCGCACCACATAGCAGCAAGGGCGCGTTCCACACTTTCGTGGTTATCGTGATAAAGTTTTGCAAACTTCATATTGATGTCGTATTATAAGTTGATGTCTAATTTTTCTATATCCAACTGAAATTCGTCAGCCAATCTCGTCAGTCCCTGTCGAAGGTCTTCGGACAATGTCTCACCATAACGCTCCTTCAGTTGGCTGATGAGCTTTTGGTTTGTCTCTCCTCTTTGTGCCATCAGCCTGATAGGGTGATAGCCAGAGAAATACGTTTGAAACTTTACAGCCGTCTCAAAGCATTTCAGCTCGATACCCTTTGTCTTCTTTCCGCCGAACACATCCGGCCGTACAGGTTCGGTATAGAAAAAGTCGAGGTCTGCATCTGGCTTGTGTGCATCCATGAATATCACTTCGCCTTTCTGCTTCTGATAACCATCCTCATAGACAAAAGGTTGTGGGTCTTTGTCTTGATAGATGTTCCACTTCAACAAGGGCAACTCAGTCCTTGGCTTTGATGAATCCTTAGCCAAGCATATCCTCAACCATTGTGGTGCGTTAGCATCAAACGTCATGGCATCCCAATGGGTTCGGTTGATCAGATGATACAAGGCTTGGTTGTCTTCCGATTTGTCAAAGGTTGCGAATGGTGAAACCATATTGCTGCACTCATACTGGCGGAAGCCTTGTGCGTTGAAATCCGCTATCCGTATGCTGTCTTTGTATATCCAAGGTAACGTAAACTCTTCGCCATCTTCGATGTATTTCCAAACCTTTCCATCAAGATAGAGTTCCTTTGTCAAGGTAGGTCGGTAAACTTCCACTTCGCAGTTGCCTATGCGCAATGTCACAGTAGGCTCTATTGGTTGCCCACCTGTTTCTATATGGTCTTGGTAAACATGTTCCTTTCCGTCCAAGTCCTTATATAATATGGTGGTGGTGTCGAAGCATCGACGGATGGGACCGTTCAGATAGTAGGCAGTCATGCGATAGACTATATTCTTTTCCGTGATGCGCAGTTGTACCAATCCGTAGTGCGGCTGATTGACTTCTGTCCAATCCTCATACCGTCCGTTATGCTTGAACTGCACATCGTGGCACGTCTCTTCCAATTCCATCTCTGCCTCTGTAATGGCATCCTTTGTGCGGAAGTGGCGCACATGTAGGTCGTCCCGTCCGAATATAAGCGGATAACGTTCTTCAGTCTGGCCTTCCTCTTCGTCCTCTTGCCATATCGTCACAAGTCCACCATCCTTATAGCATATCGTGTCTTTGTGCAGTACGGCAAACACCTGGTCGTATCCGTTTCTGTTGTAGAGCGTTATAGACAGCCCCTTGCTGTCGGTAAGTGTAATGTCACTTTGGATGTAGCACCAGTTCCATGAGGCTCCTGTATTTCCTGTTTTGTCTTTGAATACTTTTTGTATATCAGCAGGAGTCGTGCTATGCCAATCGTTAGTAAACACCACGGCGGTTGCATGCTGTGATTGTTGCTTGCTGGTCCAACGGTCGTAGCTGTCAGTCATGCGCCACAATTGCATATACGATGCCGCCTCTTCCGTCTGTGCAATCCACTCGTTGCCCTGATTGTCGTATGCCATAATATCGAGATGGGTGAATGTCTCTACAGGGATGTTGCGTTCCGTAGCAACTCTTTCCTCTGCGCCCCAGGTCACAAAGCCATTGGTGGTGTTGGATAATACAAGGAGTGGATTTTGCTTGTCCAAATCCTGTACGCATTTATTGCCGTTTCTCCATCGGATGCCAATGAAGATGTTGTGCAACCTTTCAGGTTTTGGGACTCCCCAAACACGAAGACGGTCGAACCGTAGATATTGGTGCAGTCCGCCTCCTATTTGTTCGGGCTTCAGAGCTACCCGAAGCATCCGCTTCATACAGGGTGAAGCGGGTTGGTTTACCACAATCCATTCCAAAGTGAATTTCTTGCGCAACACCTCGTCGTTGGCGGTGCGGATGGCATCCATCAGAGCTAATGTCTCCTTGTCACGGTGTTGCTCACCCGTACCGTCAAGTATTTCTTTCAGAAACTCATACAAGCTATGTTCTCTGGCTATCGACTGTCGAAAGGCCATGGCACGGCTTTCATCGTCCAGATTTTCGAGTGTGTAGGCCTCACCGTGAAACAGGCGGCAGAGTGCTTTCAAGAAGCGTCCGTTGTCGTGCCTTCCCAATTCGTGGCGCACGGCAAGTCCGCCCAACACATAGATGGAGTATTTCCAAAGCCGTGTGCCAGCCTCGGTCTGATAGACATAGCGGTCGGTTCGGATGCCAGATGCCTCCCACACTCTTTTCAGATCTATATCATCGGCAGCGTTGGTCTGTCCCGTTTCCGAACCTTTGTATATGCGCCTGTACCATTCCGCCAAGTAAACGATAACAAGACGTGCGTCGCTTTCCGTGATGTCCTTGTTCATGAACGCACTTTTCTCGGCGATGTAGGCTTCCAACAATTGGTAGGTCTCATCGCCGATGCGCAACCGCCAGACATAAGGTTCGTTGGGGTTGAATCGCTCCAGTATATTTCTTAGTTCATTGGCCATCTTTTTTGTCGTTATGCGTTTGATAAATCTCTTTGAGTTCCCGAAGGGTCATGGGCTTGCCGTCTTTTCCTCCGCGATGTATCATGGAGTGGCAGTTGCTACAGAGCGGCACCAGACCTTGCTCGGGGTCAAGGGCATGTTCGCCGTCGGTGTCTGCTATCGGGTTGAGATGATGAACCTCTATGAAGTCTTTGCCTATCGCCCCATAGCGCGACTCGAAGTCCATTCCACACACTTGGCATACATAGCCGTAATGCGCCAGGCACAGTTGTCGCAATCGTTGGTTGCGTTCGTGCCTTGTCACGTTCACCTGTCTTATTTTTCCCTCCGTCAGTTCTTCCTGACCGTCTTGTTCAGGCAGCAGAGGGTCAGGTTGCGGTATGTCTTTCTTAGGTTGTTTCTTTGCAATGGCCTTCTTGCTTGTCTTTTCAAACTCAGTTAGTATGGCTTTCTGTTTGCCTTTGAATGTAGTAGAGTCATAGAAGTCGGCAAGCAGCTTCAACGTCTCTGTATATTGGTCATCGGCAGCCACATTTTCTTTGTTTGCCTCAGAAATGTCGAAAATGCTCTCTCTCCAGTTGGCATATACCTCGTGTCTCGTCTGGGAGTAAATGTCCACAAAGTCTGCGTCAAGATATTTGCGGATGAAAAGAGGCAAGACATCCTCTGCAAAGCGGATTGCCGCCTCGCCTTGTACCTCCGTCTTCCGTCTCGTGCGGAGAAGGAAGGTCTTCAGCTTGTTTTTTGTTGTCATGAACTTGTTCCTGTTTGCAGTTTCCGTTTGCAGTTTCGTTTCTTATATTGTTTTTCGCAAACGGAACGGCGAACGTCTATTTCTTTAATCGCCTATATTTCACGTTGTTTGCAACGCTATCCTCCGTTTGCAAAATTTCGTTTTCTCTTTGTAAATCTGCAAACAGTCTTGATACCTTTGACCTATCCTTGTCTGGTAGGTTTAGCAGTTGTCGGGCTTCTGTATTATTGATTGTTGGGATAGAATCCAGATAACGAAGTATAGCTTCTTTCTGCCTTGCTTTCTCCTGCTTCTTAGAGTTTACATATTCTATCTTTTCATCCAAACCTTTTCGTTTGCTAATATGCAGAATATACGATGTGCCAGATGTTTTGCCAGACGATTCTATGAATTTCAACTCACATAATTTATCCAAAATTGTTTGCAAACGATAATGACCTATATTGGGCATATTCGACAGTTCTGTAAATTTTACTTGCTTGTGCTTCACGACATCAGACAATACCAAAAGTTCGTCGAGTTTCATGGCTTTTCCCACCTGACTTTCATAGAGCAACGATAATTCTATGAGCTTTTCTGATACAACATCAGCTTTTATGCGGAATATGATGGAGTTGTCGGTTTCTTCGGGTTCAGGCAGGGACTTTCCTTTCTTTAGCAAATCAGTGAATATCTTGTCAAATCCGCTACCGGCTTTTTCCGCAAGTCCTATCTCACGCAGAATATCCATCACGTTAGGATTACGTGGGTTGGTTTTTCTAAGATAGTTGTCAATAGTAATGCCTTCTGGAAATGTACCAGGACTTTCAATCTCCAAGTATCTGCCGTCATCATATTTCCGTATCTCTACGATTTGCTGCCTACTCAGGCTACGATGAGCCAAGGCATTGACAAGCAATTCTCGGATGACGATTTCAGAATAGTCCTCCACGTATTCTCGAAACAAGCCAAAAACATACTCTTTCTGCTTGATTTCTGCTTTCAGCTGCGCAAAGCATTCCTTTGCCACCTCTACAATGTTTCCCTTGTATTCATAGGGCTTGTATGTTCCGTCAGCAAAATAGTGGATATACTTCACTTCATAGAAAGGCAGCTCTCTCAATGCTGTCTGATTTCCAACAAAAAGCAATCCCGTGGTTGTTGGCAAAGTAACGCCATCTTCCTCTTTGGACATACCAAGCGAGTCGAGCAAGTCCTCGCGTGACTTATCCAAATAGGGACTGTCTGCGTTCTTTGCCTCTATCATGTCAAGCAAATTTGACAAGCGTCTTTCGTCAAGCCATTCGCCTGATATATGCCATGTCTTTTGGTCATATACAATCAGACCTTTTTCAGACATGATGGTAGACATTTCGTAGGGTTCAATTGGTCGGTTTCCGTCATTACTGCGTATCAGAAACTCTCCACGACTTGTACGATGCAGTTGCGACGAAAATGGAATTTCCAACACAAGCAGGTTCTTCCCTTCCACATTTATCTTATGTGGAATAAGCGTTATGGTAGGTTCTGTTCGGTCTTGTACTTGATGGATAAGGTCAAATACCTTTTTGTCATCGTAAACGAAGTCCTTATTTATTTCTTTGCTGTCATCGACTATACCAATAAACAAGAAACCACCTTTATTATTAGCAAAAGCAACCACATCTCTTGCTGTTTCATCATATTTAGGAGCAAAATTCTTCAATGACTTTCCAAAAGACATTTTGTCCTCCAACTGCTCCTTGAAGTCCATGATGTCACATTCGCCTCGTTCAAGCAAATTGTAGAACCATTGTATGCTAAGTTTTGTACGCTTCTTCATTTCGTTTTGTCTTTAAATTAATACTACTCCATCGGCTTGATCATCTTCTCTATGAAGGATATCTCGTCTGCCGATAAGCCGTACTTGCGGTAGAGCTGCTGGTCGATGTCTGCAACGCTGGCACTCCAATTGATGTCGGAAGAGGATGTGAAGTCCTGGAGTGGGACGTTTGTCCACAAATCTCTGGAATTGTCTTGTGTCACTTTTATCGCACCAAGTAAAGTTCTTGCTAACTTTGTCTTTGCATATTTCTGACAAGCCTCACTCTTCCTCTGCCGCTCCTCACATTTATCACCGTGCCGTGAGCGTCGCTATCTATCTTGACCACTGGGTCTCCTATCTTAAATTGTGCCATGTCGTTTTTTTAGAGTTTACTTCATTATATTTCTCACTCAATCTTGAATGATTTTCCAATAGCCGCCTCTGGCTGCTCCCACGCGTTCTATGAGTCCCATTCTTTTAAGATTGGCCAATTGCTTCTTTACTCCATCTTCCGATATGCCAATCCTTTCAGCGATGTCTTTCCTGCTTGCACGAGGGGTTTCTGCTATTATTTCAAGAATTCGTTTCTGGGTACTGTCAGATGTTTTCTGGGTACTTTTCTGGGTATCATTTGAAGCTATCAGGGTACTATTAGCGGTTATCTGGGTACTATTCTGGGTACTTTCAAATGGTTTCTGGGTAGTATTACCGTCTTTTAAACCTTCTTCAGGGGCAGTGCTCCAGACTGTGACCTTAAACTGGTTTGCCGACTCTTCGTTGTCGAAGTTGATGCGGACATTCTCGCGCACCACACGCTTGATGCCCGAACTAAGTCTGCGGTAGATCTTTTATCTCTTCTTGCGTCATATCTATTCTCTATTGGCGGTTATGAATCTAACACCTTATATTATATATGCTCTCTGCCAACGCTTACTCCATCGGCTTGATCATCTTCTCTATGAAGGCTATCTCGTCAGCCGACAAACCATACTTGCGGTAGAGCTGCTGGTCGATGTCTGCAACGCTGGCACTCCAATTGATGTCGCTGTGAGACGTGAAATCTTGGAGAGGGACATTAGCCCAAGTGTCTCTTGGATTGTGTTGGGTGGCTTTGAGGGTGCCTAATAAACATCTGGCAAATTTGGTCTTGACGTAATTCAAACATGCGGATGCCTCCTGAGCATCGGCAAACTTGCCGATGCTTAGGAAGGTATCCGTATGTCCGATTACCGGCACGCCGATTACCGGCACGCCGATTACCGGCGTGCTGAGCACCTCGCCAATGGCACCAGTGCCATTGGCTTCGGGTACGAAGACGTTATAGGTCATCAGATAATCATTGGGTTGAACATATTCTTTCTTAATCCAACGGTATTCTCTTTTACCTTTGCAAAGTCCGAATATCTTTATATATTCTGCACCATCGTTTGTCTGTTTGGAACAAAAAAGACTTTGAATATTTTCAAAAACTTTAGATGTTATTTTGGCTGCAGTCCCTTTACCTTGAATTTCTAAAATCTGTGGATAATCATTAAAAGCTTTATCTGAGAATTTGTAAATTCCTTGTGAAGAAACCAAATCTGACATGTTTGCCTCTGATAAATTACTAAGTCCCTTAATTTTCTCCATTATGGACGCAAGTTCCTTAAACTCCGAGAAGAATCCAATTTTCCCAAAGTTTTTATTGCTGTCTCTATAAGTAATAACCACACCTCCTTTTATATCAACAGAAGGAAATACATCAGAAGTCTTTTGGAAATACCTTACCACTTTGAAGTGTGGGTCTTCAAGTATTTTATCCATCCATTCGCTTGGTGTTTGTCCAGCTTTGTAAAGAAAGCGTCCTGGGGTAATCAAGGTTACTTTGGGGGACAAGGCAAAAGCCAAATCATAGAATATATGGTATATAGGTGCTTTACGAGTGCTGAGACCTTCTACTTGATACGGCGGGTTCCCCACCACAGCTCCAAATTTCATGATTTTCTTATTTCGTTTGTCGCCACGCCAGAATCCCTCTGAGAGGAGGTCGCTGATGAGAGCCTCGCGGTCTTCGGTGGCACGGCGGATGAGTTTTTCTGATTTGATGTTAAGACGCTCGTTGCCCTCACGAATGTTGAGCTTGCGGAAGCCGAGCAAGGTGCGCTCGGTGATGCGGCGCGCCATGGGGGTGTTGCAGATGACATAGACATTGTTGGCGAGGATGTCGTCCCAGATTACCTGTTCCTCCTCCACACTATAGTTGTCGGGGTCGTCGATGAGACCGCCCGTCGCCTCAAAGTCCTTCTTACGCTGGCGGTAGAGCGAGTAAGCCACATAGAGCGGATAGAGACCCGTCTTGGAGTTGATTTCCAATATCTTCGAGTCGCTGGCAAACACTGTGCGTGTCACCTCGCCACGATCCACGAAGCGAGGCTCGTCGGTAGTTACCCACTCGGAGAGTTGGCCGTTGGTGGCTGGCACCTCACGCTCGCAAGGTCCGTCGAACCGCTCATTGAAGAAAGTGTAGCCGCCCAAAGTGTCGCTCATGTGCATGTTCACCACACGCCACGGTGTGAGCACCGTCTCCTTATCAGGGTTGTGGAAATAAGAAAAGATGTCGCTGATGCGGCGCACACGCTCATCCACATGCATACGGTCGGCCTCGCGAGCCAACTGGCGGTAGCGTTTGCCGGCAGCCACAAACACCGTGGCGTTGTAGCACTTGCGGAATTTGTTGAAGTCGGCCTTGGTCACCCCCTTGGGCATGAACTCCGCCCATGAGTCGGCATCGATGATGCGAGTGAAGTTCTCGAGCGTGATGCCCTCGTCCTCATCGTCAATCTTCGCACCATACATCATCAGCGGTATGCGCAGCGAGATGCCACGGAGAATGGTGATGCGGTTGTCGCGCTCCTTGCGCTCCTCAGCACGACGCTTCTTCTCCGCTTCAATTGCTTCCAACTCCTCCTGTGTGAGTTGCTTGCCCTCGCGCTGTTTCTCCTTGGCACGCTTCAGGGCATCCCTCTGCGTGTTGGAGAGTTGGTTCTTCGCCATGTCGATGGTCTTGGCGCGCTTGGGCTTTTCCATATTGGTGGTCTTGCCAATCTCCACGCCGAGGGAGTCAAGTTCCTTGATTTCCTCAGGGTCGAGCTGCATCAGCTGGCGTATGTCGTAGAGCGAGTTGTCGTTGAAGCCATTGCGCACCACACGGTCCACATACACATGCTCCAACTGCTCGAAGAGTCTGTCGGCACGAAACTCCACCATCTTGCCACCCTGCATGGCGATGACAGGGCAGAAGGATAGAAACTGCTCCATGTTTTCGATGTCCTTCTCACGGGTAGTGGCAGCCGAGGCATACTGCTTCTGCTTCTGCGTGAGCGTGGCAAACTTGGCGGTCTCTGCCACCATCTTCAGCGAACGGTCGGGGGCGAAGTCGAAGACGTAGCACTTGGTCTTCATCCTCGTCTCGCCGTTTTCATCCTTATAGGTGTAAGGCGACTGCACACGGAAGATGGTCTGCATATAGGTGGCGGCGGAGGTGTTCTCCGAACCCTTCAGATAGAACACGGCAGTCCATGGGCGCACGGTTACACCCGTGGTCAGTCGGCCACAGGAAATGGTGATGGTGTAGGTCTGCTCGGGCACGGCGCCGATGGCCTTCTTCACCCTGTCGAGCGCATCCTGCCGCATCTCGTCGTCCTCGCTGTTGCCAGCCACATTGACGATGGCATCGAAGCCGCCAAACACCTCGTGGTCGCGCAGCAACCGTTCCAGAGCCTTCGCCTCCTTTACGCCAGGCACCACCCAAAGCGTATGGTTGAACGAGGTGCGGTATTCGTCGGTAGAGAAGGGGTAGTGGCTCTTCTCGTCCTCGGTACACATCAGGTCGAGAAACTCCCTGACGGCATCCTCATGCACAAAGCGTCCGCGCTCCTCTTTGGGAACGTCATTGCCCTGCTTGGTGCGGAAAAACTCCTTGAACTGGAAGGTGGCATCCTCGCCGAGGTCTGCCTTCACGAGGCGGCCCAGCTCGTAGGTGCGTATCTCCATGTCGGGCAGTTCGCGGTAGGGGTTGTCCTCAGCTGGTTCCTGCGGATGGAGGGATGGCCATTGTCGCTTGGCGGTCTGTTCCTTGATGTAGTCCCAGGTGTAGATCTGGTCGTCGGCAAAGTCCTCATAAAGGTTGAACGGAGTGCCCGAGAGATGGAGCGCACGGGTGTGGTCGTGCTGTGTGAGCAAGTCGATGACCCGCTGTCCCAGTTCGGTGCGTGTGCCCTCGTGAGCCTCGTCCACCACCACGAGATCCCAGTCAGCGGAGAGAATGTCGGCTTTTAGCTGCTCGTCGTTGTCGCCGCCCACAAGCTTGGAGCGGCGAAGGTACTGCATGGAGGCGAAGAACACGAAATGCTTGCCGTCAGCCACTGCACGGTCGAGGGCATAGAAGTCGCCCTCGGCAGTGTCGTCAAACTTGGTGCCGTAGTGGCACGATGTGCAGTCCTCGCCAAACACCTTTTGAAAGTCCTCCTTCCACGAGTCGTTCACCACGGGGCGGTGGGTGACGATGATGGTGCGGCTCACCCCGTCGTCGCCCTGCAGCGCGCCCATGCGCTTGGCGAGTTCAAGGGCGCAGATGGTCTTTCCGAAACGCATCTTGGCGTTCCAGAGGAAACGGGCGTGCTTCTTGTGCCGCTTAAAGTATTTCATCGCCTCGCCAACAGCCTGCTCCTGCTCATCGCGCAGCTCGATGCCGCCCTCGTCGGAGAGTCCTGTGTGCGGCTTGGGCTTCACCGCCTCAATAGTAGTATATACCGCCATAAGCCTATATATATTTATGTGTCACTTTTTCTTGTTGTTTAATACAAAAGTAGAGAAATAAGGTCGCTCTTTCTCCTTGTCCTTTCCGCTGTATCGCCAGTCGCGTATGCGGCAGCGTATGCCGATGTGTCCGTCCATGGAACCGCGTTTGCAGCCAGGACACTCAGTCTTTTCGGGTTCGCCGAACATGCTGGGCTGGAACACCTTGTCGCACGAGCCTGGGATGACAAGCCGCAAGCCGTCCATCTGCCAGAGGTTCCACGAGATGATGTAAGCCATGCCTTCAAGAGATTTCTCTGGCACAGGCTTGTGGAACTTCGCCTCATAGTAGTCGCAGAAGGTATAGAACACCGCCTCACGAGCCAACAGCAGGTTGTCGCCCTGCCACTCAAAGCCGTATGTGGAGCACAAGGCTTCCTTGGCAGCTTTGATCCACTCGCCAGAAGTCTCCGTGTTTTCGCTCACGATGCGCAACTTTCGGTCGAGTATTCCTATGCGGTGGTTAAGCGGATTGATGGGCAATCCTGTCACCGAGTCGTAGCGGCTGACGAGGTAGGGAGCCTCGCCGCACGTCACCTCCAGACGGTTGTCGAGGATGTAGTCTCGCCATGTTTTCCCCTTGGGAAAGGCAATCTTGCCCTCGGTGGGAGTCCACGAACGGTCGTTGTTCTCATGGTTGAACACGTCGGTGCGCCCAAACCACTCACTGTCCACCAAATTGTTCTGTGCGTTGCATATCCACGAAGGGGTGAACACCTCTGCCATGTCTTTGGCTCGCTGCGTCTGCACCTCGGCAGCCTTTACGGCACGAGGCTGTATCACCAGACCGTTCTCCCCCGTGATATGCTCCACAGTAATCTCGTCATCGAAGCCGAAGCCCTCGCCAAGATACGCATACGAGTCAGTGGCCCAAAAGATATTCTTTTGGGTAGTGTGATCGAGAAGCAGCTTCCTGAGCACTTCGGGATGCGAGCGGAGAAGGTCATTCTCACTGATGTCAACGTCGTTTGCCATTGTTATGTATCAAGATTCTTTATACCATTCATAAATGAGTGTGAGCAAAAATAGTTGTAACGAGTGCATTGTTTCTGCACAAGTCGTAAAAACTTGTTATATCTCAGCATCCTTGGCTATCAAGTCCTGCACTTCCACGTTCAGCAGCCGCGCTATCAAAAGCAACGTTTCCAGATTGGGCTGGTTGTCGTTGGTACACCATTTTGACACCGTAGTGACATTCTTGCCAAGTTGCTCCGCAAGCCATTTGCTTGTGACTCCTTTCTCTACGAGCACCACCTTGATGCGATTGATTTTCTTTGCCATCACTATTCTTTTTAATGATTCAAACGCAAAAATAAATGATTTATTTTTAATTAAAGAATAAAGCAGGGAAAACTTATCGATTTGTAGTGATATTTCTACGAAAAGTGCAAGAATGTGTGCAAAAAGGCTGCACTCATGGTGACTAAATTTGCAACAGAAACGCATAAGTCATGCTCAAAAATGATATTGCGACTGTGAAGCAGACAACGGTTATGGATGTTGTGACGATGAATATGAAGAAAGATACAGACTAAAAACAATACAAAAATTCAACAATATGAAAAAAATCATCTTAATGGGTTGCATGGCTGCAATGCTGGTTTCATGCAACGACAACAAGCCTTGGGAGTATAAAGTGGTGAAAGTTGCAGGAAAGGAAGCGGATTGGCAACCTGACTATGGTACCATGGTGTTTGCAAACCAAACTTCCATGCTCAACAAAATGGGCAAAGAAGGATGGGAACTCGTAAGTACATATACTGAGGTTGGTACAGCATTCCCTAATTTCGGTAATTCCGAATATGTAACAGGCATCCGCGACAATCACAGAACGTGCGTTGTGAACTTTGTGTTCAAACGTCATAGTGATGGCAAGGACGAGACTGCCAAAAAGGAAAAGAAATGAAGCAGGCAAGAATTTACATATTATTATTGCTAACAGTTGTATTGTCCGGATGCCATAATGGAAAATCCGAGGCAATACAACTGGCAAATAGATTCTTTGCTTCTTTGTCTGACACAACAAATGGCAAGCCAAAAGATTACTATCCGCAATATACGAACCTTGGCATTGAAGGTAAGTCAGATGCTGTTGATATAGATGAGTCCGACGTGACGGTTAAGAACGACACATTCACCGTCAGATGTTACAACAGTTATACAGATGCGTCTGGCACATTCAAACAAGACAGCGTAACTCTCTTTATCAATAAGGACAAAGCAGGGAAACTGCGCATCTTTGACTCGCATGGGTTAGTGGAAACGGATAAGGATACTCAGTATTTTGGCAAAGCAACGGGTGCATTCCCCAATAGGGTACTCAACGATTTGGAATTAGCCAAAAGAATTGAAACCGTTCGTGCAATGATTTACTATGAATATATAAACACGCAAATGGAGTTGTCTGAAAAAGTAAAATTGCAGAACTGGTCGTGGGAAACAAGTTATAGTGGTGATGCGCATGGCGAGGGACGTGTAGTCAACAATATGGAATATCCCATTGAGGGCATCAAATACCATATCAACTATTATGACCGTAGCGGTAAGTTTATGGCTCAGGATGATGGAAGCATTAGTAAGGAACTCTATCCTGGAGAAAAATATAACTTCACTTTCTGGAGTTCAAATGCCAAATATCCAGAAACGGCCAATCTTCGTTTGGATTTCCCTGACAAAGTTGTCCTCAATATCCTTAAAAGAAAAGAATATAAAGGCGATGAGTATCAGGAATTTATAAAGAAAATATACAGATATAAGAACTTATGAAGAAACATTTATTCTATTGCGTGTCAACACTATAGTTGCTTTGTAGCCTTACTTTTGTAAATACCCAAGTCCAAACGGCTCTTCAAAACCGAATAAGTCCAAGATAAAGGACGGTATATTTTAAGATAACCAATGTGCAGGAAAGAATTAGAAGTTTGATTAAACTGTAAATCATAATTCCAAATAGACGAGCGGGACTGCTTTTTTAATTAGTAAATTTATTGTGTTTTACATTTGTTTTCCAACAAAGCAACACGGCTGTAAGGTTCCATAATCAAGGTTGCTCTTTTTTAACATTTCCCAAATTTACCATTTTGATTGTCTAATATCTTGTTTTTTGTATCTTCTTGATAATCAAAAGTATAATGGTTTGTTTTCTGATATGTATCATTTTGCTCAGTAATCACTATGCTTTTACTGTGTAATCTCTATGTGATTACAGTGTAAAAGCATAGTGATTACACTGCAATTAGGGCGCTTTTACGCCATTTCCCAAATTTACTTTGTGGCGTAATAATATAAAGACAAAGGTTATGGATAATAAGAAAGCGGAGAGAATACAAAAAACGTATGATAACGTTAGGGTAGTGGTGCTCATAGTGTTGCTGCTCGCCTTTTTCGTATCGCTATATATAAGGGGTGGTAATTTATAGAACACCCTAAACCAATAAGCCAAAGGGTTGCGTGTTTCACGGAAAAGCAGTACCTTTGCAGTATGATACTGACAGCAGATAGTGGTAGTACGAAGACTACATGGATGGTGGAACATGATGGAGAGAAAACGCTGTTCCATACGCAAGGACTGAATCCTTTTTATATGACAGAGGCTGAGATGCAAGGCATTATCAGCCAGGAACTGATACGGCAGGAGAATTTTCCAGACTCTACCAAGATACAGAGGGTTTGTTTTTATGGTGCGGGATGCACCAAGGAGAAAGCCCCTCTCTTGCAGGCGGTGCTCCAGTCACTCTTTACCTCGGCAACCACTGTGGAGGTGGGTAGCGATATGCTTGGTGCCGCCAAGGCGTTGTTGGGCAACGAAGAGGGCATAGCGTGCATATTGGGAACGGGTGCTAACTCGTGTCTTTATGATGGACATGACATCGCAGCCAACGTGTCGCCAATGGGCTTTATTCTGGGCGACGAGGGTAGTGGGGCCGTGCTTGGCAGGACATACATTAATCTGTTATATAAAGGTGGTCATGATGATGAGCGTGAGGCGTTTGAGAAGGAGACAGGACTGACAGCGGCTGACATTATACAACGCGTGTATCGTGAGCCGACACCTAACCGTTTTCTTGCTTCGTTGGCTCCTTTCATAAAAAAGAACATAGGGAAGGAGTGGGTGTCAGGGATGGTAATAGATGCGTTTCGACTGTTCTTTCGTCGCAACGTGGCGCATTATCATCGTCCCGACCTGGCGTGCTCCTTCGTCGGTAGCATAGCCTTTCATTTTGAAAGCCAATTGCGCATAGCCGCTTACAATGAAGGCTATAAAGTGGGTAAAATACTAAAAGAACCGCTTTGTTGAACATATTGTAAGTAAAAATGAAGAAAAGTTGTCGTTTTGTGAAAATAAATGACTAACTTTGCACAGTTTTTAAATATTTACATAAGGTTATGAGCAATATAGTATCTCTTGATATGCTACAGTCAACAGGCGTGGGGGCTTTAGCATTAGTATTAGGTATGGTGTTAACAAGGAATGTAGCAGTGTTGCAAAAATTCTGTATTCCTTCTCCAGTTTCAGGTGGATTGATATTCTCTCTTATAACGCTCGCCATATATTCATTTTGTAACGTAGAGATAACCTTTGACGGTACGCTGAAGGACGTCTTTATGCTTGCGTTCTATACGTCGGTTGGTTTTCAGTCAAACCCTAAAGTGTTGAAACAAGGTGGCAAGGCCCTGGTGTTGATGTTGATAATGCTTATTTTCGTCATTACGCTTCAGAACATAATGCCTCTCGGCATAGCGAAGTTGTTAGGCGTTAATCCACTTGTAGGCATGGCGGCAGGTTCCATCTCTATGGCAGGCGGTCATGGCACGGCAGGCGGTTTCAGTTCGGTGCTTGAGGGCATGGGCTTGCATGGTGCGCTCACGATATCGATGGCAGCGGCAACGTTCGGCCTTATCTCAGGTTCAATGATTGGCGGTCCTGTGGCGGAACGACTTATACGCAAGAAACTCAAGGCTGAGGCACTCGAACCGAAGGATTATGACATTGACCCAGCGATGGCGGGTATAGAGAGTGACGAGGCATCGCCAGCAGGACGTACACAGCGTATGAGTACCAGTGAGTTGGAGTTCCAGCAGTATGCGCGTGCCACGTATTATATACTTATCGTCATGGCACTTGGAGTGATGATGAGCCGTCTGTTGCAGAGCACAGGCATAACGTTCCCAACGTATTTCGGTGCGCTGATAACGGCAGCGATAGTAAGAGTAGTTGTTGAAGCAACGCCTTACAGCAAGTGTCTCGAGATGGAGAAGATAGTCAGTGTGGGCAACATCAGTCTGTCGTTGTTCCTCGGTATGGCGATGATATCGCTAAAGTTATGGGAGTTGCAGAGCCTCGCCTTACCACTGATACTGATGCTGACGTCGCAGGTAGTGATGATGGCGCTGATAACATACTTCATTGCTTTCCGCCTGTTAGGTCGTGATTATGATGCTGCAGTCCTCGTGGCAGGCATCTGCGGTTTCGGACTTGGTGCAACGCCTAACGCCATGGCAAACATGAGTGCCGTATGTTATAAATATCATTATGCGCTGAAGCCGTTCTTGATAGTCCCGATAGTAGGCGCAATGTTCGTTGACTTGTTTAATACCGGTATCATTACCGCCTTCCTTAACTGGATAGGATAGAGTAGGGGAGAGTATATCACCACCCACAAAATAATCTGTAAGTGAGACGAAAACAGTAGTCTTGCTTACAGATTTTTTTTGTCCCCATGGCTAATGTCGTGATAAATATAAATTGAGGGCTATTCTTTGGTAATGTAAAAATAAATAACTAATTTTGCAATGTTAATATAAGAAGTATCATTTTATGGCTCAAAAACTATATCCTATCGGCATACAGACCTTTGAGGAGATTCGTAATAAGGATTTCTTTTATATGGATAAGACGGAATACATCTATCGTATGGCGCATACCAACGGTAAGTATTTCTTTTTAAGTCGTCCGCGACGTTTCGGCAAATCACTGTTAGTATCAACTTTGGGGAGTTATTTCGAAGGCAAGAAAGAACTCTTCAAGGGACTTGATATTGAGCGATTGGAGACTGAATGGACAGAATATCCAGTGCTTCACTTTGACATGAGTGGTGGCAAACACATGGAGAAAGAGCAGTTAGAAGAGTATCTTGGTTATCGTCTTGAAGAAGAAGAAAGAAAGTGGGGAGTTGACAGTCCTTCAAGAGGTGCAAACAATCGCCTTATAGACCTTATAGACATAGCATACGAAAAGACAGGAAGGCAGGTAGTAGTGCTAATAGATGAGTATGATGCCCCAATGCTTGACGTAGCGCATGAAGAGGAGCAGCTTGACGTGTTACGTAACGTTATGCGTAACTTCTATAGCCCTTTGAAGATGCGTGAGTCCAAGCTGCGTTTTGTATTCCTTACGGGCATTACCAAGTTCTCACAACTCAGCATATTCAGTGAGCTGAATAATATAACCAACCTGTCAATGGACGACAACTATGCAGGTATATGCGGCATCACGAAGGAAGAGTTACTCGGCAAAATGTTAGAGGATATAAAAGTGCTATCCAAGGATTTAGAGTTGACAGAAGAGGAAACAGTAAACCAGTTAAAGGCGTATTACGACGGTTATCATTTCTCCCCTTGTTCCCCAGATATATTTAATCCGTTCAGCCTGCTTAACTGTTTTGCCTGGAAAAAACTTGACGCTTATTGGTTTGCTTCTGGCACGCCGACATACCTTATTAATATGATGAAGAAGTATGACGTTCTGCCTACGGATATAACCCGTGTAGAGGCCAGTGCCAGTGACTTTGACGCTCCAACAGAAAACATGACGACCATTATGCCTCTGCTGTATCAAAGTGGATATATAACAATAAAGGCGTATAATAAAAAGTATAAGTATTTCACGCTTGACGTGCCCAACAAAGAGGTAAAAGTAGGGCTGACAAAGGCTCTCATACCGTCATACGTTACTCGTAATACGTTGTCAACAAACAACACCGCACGCCGTATAGCGCAGGCCCTTGATAATCGTGACATGGAGGGGGCGTTGCGTTTACTTCAGACATTCCTTGGTACCGTGCCATATTGTAACAATACCAACTATGAGGGACATTATCAACAGGTGCTTTTCATCATCTTCTCATTGTTGACCGACTACCTGGTAGATGTAGAAGTGCATACCCCACACGGTAGGGTAGATATTGTATTGCTAACTGATACAGACCTTTATATTATAGAGATAAAACTTGACAAGGATGCCAATGCCGCTATGTCGCAGATAGAACTAAAAGACTATCGCCAGCGTTTCGCCCTCTGTGGCAAACCTGTGACTAAGGTTGGCGTGAATTTTGATACCGCAAAGGGAAACGTTGCAGATTGGATAATAAAGGCGTAAATAAGTACGTAAAAATAATTCTGTACATTTTATACCAAAATAAAAGAGGGTGTATATCTGGAATACATTGGTATTTCCAGTTATACACCCTCTTTTTCATTTTTTATTACTATTGTATCGTTTTAATAATAACGATACATTATAGAACAGTTCCTTATGTGTTTCATAATAGTTTAGGGTGGTTCTATAAATTACCACCGTTATGTAAAACTTAATTGATGTAATGACG